>NZ_CP095078.1:4287307-4899779 GCF_022919075.1 Nocardioides sp. W7
CGGCGATCGCGTAGACCGAGCCGAGCACCAGGCCCAGAACGGTGAAGGTCAGGAAGAGGGTCATGCGGGGCTCACCTCGGGGGTCACCTCGGACGGATCGCGGGGATCCCGCCACGGCCGGCCGCGCGGGGCGGCCGGCCGTGGACGGGGAACGGACTGGCTACTACTTGGCTACTTGGCGAAGGCGGTGGAGATGCGGTCAGCGTCGAGCTTGACGCCCGCGGTGGCCGGGTCGACCGGGATCACCTGAGCCTCGTCGCACTCGAACTCGCCGCGCTTCTCCGGGAAGACCTGCGTGAACTCGTCGCCCTCGAGCTGGACGACGAGAGCGCAGTGGGGAGGCATGTTGCCGCCCGGGTCCGAGGCCGCGTGCAGGCCGCCACCGGTCCACTCGTGGACGTTCGAGAGGCCGTCGACCATGCACTCGCGGGTCAGGTCGGAGCCGCAGTCCTTCGCGACGTCCGCCCACAGCAGGAAGGCGGAGACCGCCTGCATGCCGATCAGGCTCTTCTTCACACCGGCGCCGTCGACGATGTCGATGTAGTCCTGGACGGCGGGCACGACGTCGGCGTTCTCCAGGGGCTGGAAGACCATGCTGGCGATCAGGCCGTCAGCGGCGCCCGACTGGGCGTTCCACTGCGAGGTGATGTCGCCGTACCAGGTGGACTCGAAGGCGTACTTCATGCCGGCGTCGACGCGCTGGAGCGCCTCGAGCAGGCCGAAGGCGATCGGGCTGGGGCTGTTGGAGGCCCACAGCGCGGACGCGTCGCACTCCTTGAGCTTCTCGGCGAACGGCACGTAGTTGGCCTCACCGTCCTGGCTGAGGGTGACCCCGCAGTCCTCGACCTTGGCGCCGAGCTTGGCGGCGATGTCCATCACCTTGCTGGCGCCCTGCTGGATGGGCGGCGAGGTCGAGCCGAGGGCGGTGACACCCTCCGCGATCTCCGGGTAGACCTTCATGTTCACGTCCATGAGCGTGCCGTTGAAGAAGTCCACCGGGCGCGGGACCGACTCGAACTTGTTCGGGCCCATCGTGGCGTTGGAGCCGATCGTGAACGCGGCGACGGCAGGCAGGTCGCAGCCGACGCGGAACTGCTCGGCGGCCTCGTCGTAGGCGAAGCCCTCACCCACGAGCATGAAGTCCTGCGCGCACGACTTCTGCATCACGGAGGCGGCGTTGGTCATCGCGGCGTCGTACTGGTTGCCGACGACCTGGCGGCCGTTGATGCCACCCTGCTCGTTGCACCACTCGATCATCGCCTTGACGCCGTCGCCCAGCTCCTGGTTGAGGCCCGGCGCCGCGGCGAAGCCGCGGTCGTCGCCGTACCCGATGGTGATCGCGTCGTCGGTGACCCCCTGGTCGGTGGCGCCGGCGGCGTCACCGTCTCCGCAGGGCGACTCGAGGTCGCCGAACGCGGTGGCCGAGGCGCCCTGCGACGACTCGGTGCCGCCGGTCCCGCCTGCGTCCTCGCTGTCTCGGTCCGATCCGCATGCGCCGGCGGTGAGCGCCAGGGTGAGGGCGGCGATGCCCAGCCCGGCAACGCGCGAACTCCTGAGGTTTCTCATCTGGTTGGTTCTCCTTTGGGCTGACCGCCGAGGCGGCGGCAGGTAGGGGATGACAGTCGGAGCCCGCGGCCGCCTGGTGGCGGCGAACGGCTCCGGGGCGTGGTCGCACTACCCGAGAGCGACGGCCGGTCGTCCCTCACTCCAGCCGATCGGGCGATGCGGGGACTTGGACCTTGGGGCCGAGCATGAGTGTGACCGCGGGCACCCCCTCGGCCCCGATCCCGGTGAGCGGGACCTGGCGGCCCGGGGGCCGGTCGGCTGGACCGGACCAGTGCCGCACGATGCAGCAGGACGGCCCACCTTGTCCCGCTCTTCGGTACCTGCGTGTGGTCGCGATCACCCCCCGCCGCATGCTGAGACCACCCGCCCACGAACACCGCAGGAGTGCGCATGACCGTCCAGACCGACCCCCGCACCGCCGCGCGTCAGGTCGTCGCCGGTCTCGTCGCCCCCGGGGCGCCGTTCGAGCTGGTCACCGAGCAGGTGCTGGGTGCGCCGGTCAGCGTGTTCGTCCACCGCCGCCGCGCGCTGCACGAGCTGCTCGCGGAGTCGCTCGAGCACGGTGAGCGCACCTACATCGCCACGCTGGAGGAACAGATCACCTTCGCCGAGCACGGCGCGATGGTCTCCTCGCTCGCCCTGGCCCTGCGTGAGGAGTACGGCGTGGGTCGTGGCGACCGGGTCGCGATCGCCGCGGCCAACACCGCCGAGTGGATCGTCACGTTCTGGGCCGTTGCGTCGATCGGCGCCGTCGCCGTCGGGTTCAACGCCTGGTGGTCGGCGCGCGAGCTGGCCTACGGCCTCACCCACGCCCGACCCGTCCTGGTGGTGGCCGACGACAAGCGCCGCAAGCTGCTCGCGGACGCCGAGGTGCCGGTCATCGACCTCGCCGACGTCCGCCGGCTGGCCGCGGCGTACCCGGACGCTCCCCTGCCGTCCGCGGACGTCGACGAGGACGACCCCGCGGTCATCCTCTACACCTCCGGCACCTCCGGGCGGCCCAAGGGCGCCACCCACTCCCACCGCAACCTGCTGTCGGTCGTCGAGTACCACCGGATGAGCGACGCGCTCCTGGGCGCGTTCGGCGACCCGACCGACCCGCGCGACCGGGCCTACCTGCTCGCCATGCCGCTGTTCCACATCGCGAGCCTGCACAACCTCGCCGTCCCGCGGCTCGCGACCGGCAGCAAGGTCGCCCTGCACCTCGGCGGCTTCGACGTCGACCCGGTGATGCGCCTCGTCGAGCGCGAGCGGGTCACGAACTGGGGCGCCGTCCCGACCATGGCGAGCCGGCTGCTCGACGCCGACCTGTCCGGCTACGACACCTCCTCGCTCACCGCGTTCGCCCTGGCGTCCGCACCGTCCTCGCCGCAGCTGAAGGAGCGGCTGCGCACGCAGCTGCCGTTCGCCTCCTCGCTGGTGGACAGCTACGGGCTGACCGAGTCGTGCACCGGCGTCGCCGTCGCCACCCCGATGGACCTCGCCGACGCGCCCGGGACCCTGGGCAACCCGATCGTCGGCGTGGAGCTGGAGGTCCGCGACGCGGACGGCAACCCGGTCCCGGCGGGCGTCGAGGGCGAGATCTGCGTGCGCAGCGCCTACAACATGCTGGGCTACTGGGACGACGACGAGGCCACGGCGAACACCATCCGCGAGGGCCGGTGGCTGCACACCGGCGACCTCGGCGTGCGCGACGAGCAGGGCCGGATCAGCCTCAGCAGCCGACGCTCGGACCTGATCATCCGCGGCGGCGAGAACGTCTACCCCGCCGAGATCGAGGGCGTCCTGGTCGACCACCCCGACGTCGCCGAGTGCATCGTCCTGGGCGCCAGCCACCCGGAGCTCGGGCAGGAGGTGGGCGTGGTCATCGTCCCCGCCGCCGGCGCGGACCCGGCGGGCCTGGAGGAGCGGCTGCGCGAGTACGCCGCGGGCGAGCTGGCGTACTTCAAGGTGCCCACCCGGTGGCGGTTCGCCCCCACCCCGCTCCCCCGCAACGCGACCGGCAAGGTGATCCGCCGAGAGGTCGGCCTGTGAGCCGGAGGCCGACGGATCGCGAGCGCCCCGCTCACGGCGCCGACGGAGACGGCGTGGACGGGAACACCCCCGGCAGGGGCGTGCGGCTGGAGGAACGGTGGGTGCCGTTCCCGACCTCGATCAGCGCGGAGGCCCGACGCAATCTCGCGGCGATGATCGGACCCGATGGTCGGCCCGCGCCCCAGCCGACGATCGCCCCGGACGACCACGACGGCTGGACGAGGGCGAAGGCCTTCGTCCGCGAGTCCCTCGTCCGGCGCTACGCGCCCCAGGTCACGGGCTCGACGAGGGTGAGCACCGTGGAGCTCGGTGGAGCGGTCGTGCACGTGGCGACCCCCGAGGCGCCGTACCCGGACGATCGCGCGTACCTCGAGCTGCACGGCGGGGCGCTGGTCTACGGCGAGGGTGAGGCCTGTCGGCTCAGGGCGATGCTCGCGGCCGAGCAGCACGGCGTGACCGCCTATGCCGTGGACTACCGGATGCCTCCGGAACACCCCTATCCCGCGGCTCTGGACGACTGCCTGGGCGCCTACGCCGCGCTTCTGGAGACCTACGCACCGGAGAACATCGTGGTGGGCGGTGCGTCGGCGGGTGGGAACCTGGCGGCCGCACTGGCCCTGCGGGCGCGCGACGAGGGGCTGCCGCTCCCCGCGGCCCTCGTCCTCCTCACGCCCGAGCTCGACCTCACCGAGTCGGGCGACTCGTTCGAGACCAACCAGCTGCTCGACGTCGTGCTGGCGTACCGGCTGACCGACACCATCGCGCTCTACGCGCGGGAGCACGACCTGACCCACCCGTATCTGTCGCCGCTGTTCGGCGACTTCGAGCCGGGGTTCCCCCGGACCTTCGTCCAGGCCGGCACCCGCGATCTCTTCCTGTCCAACGCCGTGCGGATGCACCGAGCCCTGCGCCGAGCGAGCGTGCCGGTCGAGCTGCACGTGTCCGAGGGCATGCCGCACGGTGGCTTCATGGGCGCGCCCGAGGACGACGAGCTCCGTGACGAGGTGCAGAGGTTCGTCGGGCAGGCGTGGGGTCGACCCGACTGACGAGGTCGTTCGCCCCGGTGCCGCGGCGAACCCGCTGCCGGCAGCGGAGACACGTGCGGGTCCACCCGTGGACGCCATCGACGCGGCCGGAGGCCGGGACGCGCCCGAATCAGCCCTCCCCGGACTCCCGCCCGCCCAGGAGCAGGCGGCACACCAGCTCGGTGTCCGACTCCAGCGCGGCCGGATCCACGGCCCGGTTGAGGGCCGTGATCACGATGCCGTACCAGGCCTCCTCCAGCAGGCGCAGCAGCCGCATGTCGTACGGCGTGGGGTCATCGATCCCGCCCGCGGCCAGCATCAGGTCCGAGAAGAGCTCGGTCACGCCCATCGTCGGGGACTGCGCGACGCTCGCGTTGTTCGACTGCATCATCGCGTGGGCGAGCAGCGGACTCTCCAGCAGATCGCGGCCGGCGCGCACCAGGAGCCGGGCGATGGCCTTCTCCGAGGTCTCCCCCGGACGCTGCCGCACCGACACCATGGCCAGCCGCTCGACCTGCGAGCGCATCAGCGCCGTGAACAGGTGCGTCTTGGAGGGGAAGTAGCGGTAGAGCGTCGCGATCGCCACGCCCGCGTCGCGGGCCACGTCGTGCATCTGGACCCGTTCGAGGCCCTTGTCGGCACCGTGGCGCGCCGCGGCGCGCAGGATGCGCCGGTAGCGCTCCCGCTGCTCGGGCGAGCTGGGCGCGGCCGGCGACCGGACCTCGGCTACTCGCGGCACGACATTCCCCCTGGACTCGACTGCGTCCATCCTCCGGCTTCGAGCTGGTGACGCCGCTCACGCTACCGGTGAGTGGGATGGGCGACCGAGCCGCTCGCGGCCATCCGCTGAGGTGGACCTCGCACCCGCGCCCGAGGAGACAGACCATGACGAAGCCGTCCAGCACCGACCACCGTCCCGGCCCCGCCGAGGCCGACACCGAGTACGACGTCGTCGTCGTGGGATCCGGCGCAGGTGCGCTGACCGCGGCCGTGCTGGCCGCCCGCGCCGGACTGCGGACCCTGGTGCTCGAGAAGACCCCGCTGCTCGGCGGGACCTCCGCCTACTCCGGTGCGGCCTGCTGGCTGCCGGGCAGCGAGGTCCAGCAGCGGGCCGGCGTACCCGACTCGACCGAGTCGGCGCGCACCTATCTGCACGCCCTCCTCGGCGACGACGAGGAGGAGCGCCGCGAGGCGTTCCTCACCTCGGCGCCCCGAGTGGTCGCGGCCCTGGAGGAGGACTCCGCGCTGTGCTTCGAGTGGCGCCCCTTCCCCGACTACTTCGACCGTCCCGGCCGGGTGCCGCGCGGCCGGTCCTTCGTCCCGTGCGACCTGCCCCGCGACGAGATCGACACCCTCGCCGACCTGGTCCGGCCGGCCGTCGACCGCGACCGGGCCGGCCTCGGCCATCCCGACGGGCCGCTCGTGGCCGGCCGCGCCCTGATCGGGCGGCTGCTGCTCGCGCTGCACCGCACCGGATTCGGGACCGTGCTGACCGGCGCGGACGTGGACGTGCTGGTCAGTGACGGCGACCGCGTCACCGCCGTGGAGGCCGTCGTCGACGGCGAGCGGCACCGGTACGCCGCGCGCCGCGGCGTGGTGCTCGGCTCCGGCGGGTTCGAGCGCAGCGAGTCGGCTCGCACGACCAACGGCGTGCCGGGCGAGGCGGACTGGACGATGGCCCCCGCCGGCAGCAACACCGGCGACCCGGTCGCGGCGGCGGTGCGGCTGGGAGCTGCGACCACGCTGCTCGACGAGGCCTGGTGGTGCCCCGGCATCGCGATGCCGGACGGCGGCGCCTCCTTCACCCTGGGCTTCCACGGCGGGATCGTCGTCGACGGCAACGGCCGGCGCTACGCCAACGAGTCGCTGCCCTACGACCAGTTCGGTCGGGCGATGGCCGCCGACCCGGCCCGGGTGCCGTCGTACGTCGTCTTCGACGCGCGCACCGGGGGTCGCCTGCCCGCGATCTCCCTGCCCGGCGGGCTTCCCGAGGAGCACCTGGCCGCCGGCACCTGGGCCCGGAACGACACCCTGGCCGGCCTGGCCGCCGCGATCGGGGTGCCGGCCGCGGAGCTCACCGCGACCGTCGAGCGCTTCAACGCGCTGGCCGAGGCCGGGGACGACACCGACTTCGGCCGGGGCCGCGACGAGTACGACCGCTACTTCGCCGACCCGGTACTGGTGCCGCTCACCGACGGACCGTTCACCGCGGCCCGGCTGGTGCTCTCCGACCTCGGCACCAAGGGCGGGCTGGTGACCAACACCGAGGCGCGGGTGCTGGACGGCACCGGTCGCCCGCTGGCCGGGCTCTACGCCGTCGGCAACGCCAGCGCCTCGCTGACCGGCCGGGTCTACCCCGGCCCCGGGGCGCCCATCGGCACGGCGATGGCCTTCGCGCTGCGGGCCGTGGAGGACCTGCAGCGCTGAACCGCGCCCGCCGCGGCCCCGCTCAGCGGGGCCGCGGCAGGTGCTTGTTGATGAACAGCCCCTCGGTGGACACGCACACCTCGTCGCCGACCAGGATCTCCCCGGTGGTGTGGATCTTGCGCCCCTCCACCGAGACCTGCCGGGCCCGCACGGTGAGCTCCTCGAACAGCGGCGTGGGGCGGTGGTAGCGCAGGGTGAGGGTGCCGGTCATGCCGGAGTCGCCCGCCCAGTGGTTCGCGACGCCCAGGGTGTGGTCGAGGATCAGCGCCGAGACGCCGCCGTGCACGCATCCGGGCGGACCCTGGTACGGCAGCCCCAGGGTGACGCGCCCCTCGATGGAGCCGTCCTCCTGCCCGTGGAGCTGCAGCGGCGGGGCCACCGCGTTCTCCGGCCCGGTGACCGGGTCGTGCCGGGTGAAGCCCTCGCCGGCCCACATGTCGACCAGGCGCTCGTCGCGGCTGGGCGCGTGCTCCTCGAGGTACTCGGCGACCTCGGTCAGCCGGGCGGCGACGCCGTTCATCTCGGCGGCCGAGTTCCCGCCGGCGTGCAGCAGCGCGGCCACCACCCGGCGAGCGGCCGCGACCGCGGCGTCGACCCCCTCGTTCGACGGGGTCGCGCTCAGGGTCGGCCGGTCGGGGGCGATCACGCGCGCACCTCGGCACTCGCGTGGGACAGCACGGGTGCGTCGTCGCGCTCGGGGCAGGTCGCCACGAACGACAGCCGGGAGCCGTCGCGCCACACCGAGGTGCGGAGCGTCTCGCCCGGGACCAGTACGCCGGCGAAACGGACGGCCACCGAGGCCAGCCGGCTCGCGTCGCCGTCCAGCACGCCGTCGACCAGCGCCCGCGCCACGATGCCGTACGACGCCAGCCCGTGCAGGATCGGCTTGTCGAAGCCCGCCGAGGCGGCGAACTCCGGGTCGGCGTGCAGCGGGTTGAGGTCGCCGTTGAGCCGGTAGAGGAGCGCCTGACCGGGCTCCGTGGGCGTCTCGAGCACGTGGTCCGGATCGCGCTCCGGCACCGACCACCGCTCCTCCGGACCCGGCTCGCCGCCGAAGCCGCCCTCGCCGCGGGCCCAGATCTGCATCCGGCCCGTCCACAGCGGCTCGTCGTCGGCCGTGGTGGCGCTCGACTCCAGCACGAGCACGGCCGCCTTGCCCTTGTCCCAGACCTCGGCCACCCGGGTGGCGATCCGGGCGGTGCCCGCCGACGGCAGCGGCCGGTGCACGGTGTGGGCCTGGCCGGCGTGCAGGATCCGGCGCAGGTCGATGTCGATGCCCGGCAGGCTCAGCCCGGGAGCGGCGACGTCACCGGCGGAGATCCCCTGGCCCGCGACGGCCGCGAAGGTCGGCAGCACCTGCAGGTCGCGCTCGAAGGTCCAGCGCAGCTCGGGGTCGGCATCGGCGTGCCGGCCGGCTCCCAGGGAGAGGTGGTAGAGCAGCACGTCGCGGCTGGTCCAGGAGACCTCGCGCACGCTCGGCTCGGCGGCCAGCGCCTCGTCGCGGTTGATCGGCATGGGACTCCTTCAGGACTTCGGGGCGGGCTCGGCGTCGCGGGGCAGGCCAAGGATGCGCTCGCCGATGATGTTGAGCTGGACGTCGGTGGTGCCGCCGGCGATCGAGAGGTTGCGGCTGGACAGGAACGACCAGGTCGGCGTACGACGCTGCGGGGCGCCGTGGACGGCCGCGGCGCCCTGCCACTCCATCGCGGTCTCCCAGACCTCCTGGGTGTGGGCGACGCCGAGCAGCTTGGCGACGCTGGCCTCGGCGCCCGGCTGGGCGCCCGTCACCTGACGCAGGGCGGTGCGCAGCGCGAAGAGCCCGCCGGACTGGGCGTCGCTCAGGATCTTGCCGAGCTGCGCGAGCCGCTGCGCGTCGGGGGCGGGGCCCGCCTCCACGAGCGCGAGCAGCGCCTCTCCCCCGCTGCCGAGCGCGGAGTCGCGCGACAGCGACACCCGCTCGTTGGCCAGCGTGGTGCGGGCCAGCTTCCAGCCCTCGCCCGGCTCGCCGACGAGCAGGTCGTCGGGGACGAAGACGTCGTCGAGGAAGACCTCGTTGAAGAGCGCCTCGCCCGTCAGCTCCCGCAGCGGGCGGATGTCGAGACCGGCCGACGACATGTCGAGCAGGAAGTACGACAGTCCGCGGTGCTTGGCCGCGGTCGGGTCGGTGCGGGCGAGCAGGATGCCGTAGTCGGCCTCGCGGGCCATCGAGGTCCACACCTTCTGGCCGTTGATCCGCCAGCCCCCGTCGACCTTCTCCGCGCGGGTCGACAGTCCGGCGAGGTCCGAGCCCGCGCCGGGCTCGCTGAAGAGCTGGCACCAGACGAGGTCACCGCGCAGGCTGGCCGGGACGAACCGCTCCTGCAGCTGCTGGTCGCCGTGCGCGATCAGCGTCGGCACCACCCAGTTGCCGATGACCATGTCGTGCGGCGCGAGGTCGGCGGTGCGCAGCTCCTCGGCGATGACGAGCTGGGCGATCGCGTCGGCCCCGCGGCCCCACGGCCGCGGGAGGTGCGGGGCGGTGAAGCCGTGCTCGGCGAGGTAGCGCCGCTGCTCGGCGCCCTCCAGGTCGCCGGCCGGGGTGAGCTCGGCGCGCACCTCGGCGCGCACCTGCTCGGCCTCCGGCGGCAGCTCCAGGCCCAGCTCGCGTCGGGCGCCGGCGATGGTCAGCTCGGCGATCCGGCGCTGCCAGCTGCTGGACGATCCGAGCAGCAGCCGCAGGGTCTGGGCGCGGCGCAGGTAGAGGCTCGCGTCGTGCTCCCAGGTGAAGCCGATGCCGCCGAGGGTGTTGATGCAGTCCTTGGCCGTGCGGAAGGCGGCATCGACGCTGACCGCGCCGGCCACGGCGGCCGCGAGCGAGGCTTCGTCCCGGTCCACGCCGGCGTGCTGGGCCCGGGCGGCGTCCCAGGCGCAGACCCGGGCCTGCTCGGAGACCGCGAGCATCCAGGCGGTGCGGTGCTTGACGCCCTGGAACTGGCCGATCGGCCGGCCGAACTGGCGCCGGACCCGGGCGTACTCCGCGGCGGTCCAGGTGGCCCAGTCGGCGAGACCGGAGGCCTCAGCGGCGAACAGGGTCGCCGCCAGGTCCAGCGGCAGCTGCGGGTCGAGGTCGAGGACGTCGCCGGCCGGGACGGTGGTGGTCACCCGCACCGGCGAGAGCCGGCGGGTGAGGTCGTGGCTGGGCTCGCGGTCGGTCTCGACGGCGTCGCGCCCGACCAGCACCCAGCGCACGGCGGCGTCGACGGCCACCGGCAAGAGGAACAGGTCGCCGACCTGCGCACCCAGGGCCGGGACCGACTCGCCGGTGACCTCGAGGCCGCCGTCGGCGGTCGGGGTCCCGCGCAGGGTGCCGGGCTCCAGGGCGACCGCGGCGGTCGTCGTACCCCCGGCGAGGCCGGGGAGCTCGCGGGCGTGGCCCGCGCGGTCGAGGACCGCGGAGGCCAGCACGGTCGGGAGGTAGGGGCCGGGGGCCATCCCGCGACCGAGCTCCTCCAGCACGACCGCCGTGTCGAGCAGGGTGCCGCCGACGCCGCCCACCTCCTCGGGCAGGTGCAGCGCGAGCAGGCCCTGCTCGGCGAGCTCGCCCCAGAACGGCGGCAGCACCTCGTGCTTGGCCTCGACGGCGTCGCGGACGACCGCCTCGGTGACGTGGCGGGCGAGCAGGGTCCGCACGGAGTCGCGCAGGTCGAGATGGTCCTGGTCGAGGCCGAGGGTGCCGGTGCTGGTGGGTCGGGACATCGTCAGATCCGTTCGATGATCGTGGCGGTGGCGTGCGCGCCGCCGGCGCACATGGTGACGAGCGCGGTCGACGCGTCGCGTCGCTCCAGCTCGTGGAGGGCCTGGGTGATCAGCCGGGCACCGGTCGAGCCGACCGCGTGGCCGAGCGCGATGGCGCCGCCGTTGACGTTGACCCGGTCCAGGTCGGCGTCGTGGACCTGCGCCCACGAGAGCACGACCGAGGCGAACGCCTCGTTGATCTCGACCAGGTCGATGTCGCCGAGCTTCATGCCCGCGGCGCGCAGCACGTGCGCGGTCGCGTCGACGGGGCCGTCGAGGTGGTAGTACGGCTCGGAGCCGACCATGCCCGAGGCGACGATCCGGGCCCGTGGGCGCAGCCCCTCGGCCTCGGCCCGCTCCCGGCTCATCAGGAGTACGGCGGCCGCGCCGTCGCTGATCTGCGAGGAGTTGCCGGCGGTGTGGCGGCCGTCCGGGAGGACCGGCTTCAGCCCGGCCAGCGCCTCGGCGCTGGTCTCGCGCAGGCCCTGGTCCCGGCTGACGACGTGGCTCTCGCCGGTCGGGCCGTCCGCGCCCAGGAGCGGCGCGGTGACCGGCACGACCTGCTGGTCGAAGCGTCCCTCGGCCCAGGCGGCGGCCGCCTTGCGCTGCGAGGCGAGGCCGAACGCGTCGAGCTGCTCGCGGGTCAGCCCGCGGCGGTCGGCGATCCGCTCGGCGGCGGTGAACTGGTCGGGCAGGTCGAGGCTCCACGAGTCCGGGGTGGGCAGCCCGGTGCCGGGCGCGAGCGCGGCGCCGAGGAAGACCCGGCTCATCGCCTCCACGCCGCAGCCGATCCCCGCGTCGATCGCCCCGGCGGCGATCAGGCCGGCGACCAGGTGGACGGCCTGCTGGGAGGACCCGCAGGCGCAGTCGATGGTGGTGCAGGCGGTGGTGTACGGAAGCCCGGCGTGCAGCCAGGCGTTGCGGGTGACGTTGTTGGCCTGCTCCCCCGCCTGGGTCACGCAGCCGCCGATCACCTGGCCGACGCTCGCCGGGTCGATGCCGGCCCGCTCGACCAGCGCGGTCTGGGCGGCGCCGAGCAGCTCGGCCGGGTGCAGGCCGGCGAGCGCGCCGTACCGGCGACCCACGGGCGTACGGACGGCCTCGACGATTACAGCCTCGGGCATGGTGCTCTCCTGTCTGGGTGGCAGCGCTCGCAGGCTAGGGACCCGGGAGGGTGTGCCAGGGAGGTCAGTCCCACCCAGTCGGATCTGCCGCGGGCGGCCGTCGCGCGCCGACCTAGCGTGCGACGACCCCATCCGATGAGTTCGCAAGGAGCACACATGAGCAGCACCCACCTGGCGGGACGCACCGCCGTGGTGACCGGCGCGGGAGCCGGTCTCGGTCGCGCCGAGGCGCTCGCCCTCGCTGCCGCCGGCGCCAACGTCGTCGTCAACGACATGGGCCCGGCCGCCGAGGACGTCGTCTCCGAGATCAAGGAGCTCGGCGTGGGTGCGGTCGCGGTGCTCGGCGACGTGTCCGACTGGAGCCTCGGTGACCGCCTGGTCTCGGCGGCCGTGGAGACCTTCGGCAGCCTCGACGTCGTGGTCAACAACGCCGGCATCACCCGCGACACCATGCTGTTCAACCTGACGGAGGCCCAGTGGGACTCCGTCATCGCCGTGCACCTCAAGGGCCACGCAGCCGTCTCCCGGGCCGCGGCCGTGCACTGGCGCAACGCCTCCAAGGCTGCCGGTGCGCCCGTCTACGGCCGGATCGTGAACACCTCCTCCGAGGCCTTCCTCTTCGGCTCCGCCGGCCAGCCCAACTACGCTGCCGCCAAGGCGGGCATCACCGCGCTGACGCTCTCGAGCGCCCAGGGCCTGTCCCGGTACGGCGTCACCGCCAACGCGATCTGCCCCCGCGCCCGGACCGAGATGACGGCGAACGTCTTCGACGCGGACCCGAACGGGAACGAGCTCGACATCCTCGCCCCCGAGCGGGTCGCGACGTTCGTCTCCTGGCTGGCGTCCCCCGCGGCCGCCACCGTCAACGGCCAGGTCTTCGTGGTCTACGGAGACATGGTCGCGCTGATGGCGGCGCCCACGGTGGAGCGGAAGTTCACCTCGACGACCGGCACGTTCACCGTCGAGGAGCTCGACGAGCAGCTGGTGCCGCACTTCGCGGACCGCTCGCCTCGCCAGAACTACGCGGCCTACTCCGTCGCCGAGCTCGACACCACCGGGGTGCAGCCGCTCAACCGCTGAGGTGGGTGGGCCGAGAGAGATTCTCCGCCTGGGCGGTGAATCTCGCGGCTGTGTCGTGAAGCATCTCGACACAGCCGCGAGTTCCTCGACAACGATGTGACGCCAGGTGCTGCGGAGGCGGGCGGCCCGAGCCCGGTCGGTCGCTCCGCCGGTCCGGGGTCCGCTCCGCTACGGCCGGAGGTACGACGCCACGTCGAGCAGCCGCTGGTCCTCGTCCAGCAGGTAGACGGTGTCACCGCCGGCGTTGTCGAAGATGCCCTTCGGGTGCCCGTTGTAGTGCGCGTCGGGCCGGTCGGTGCCGCTGTTGACGTAGACCTTGAACAGCCCGCCGGCACCGATGACGGCATCGTCGCCGGTGGTCAGCCAGACGTTCCCCGCGTAGTCGGTCAGGCGGTACCCGGACACGTCGAGCGGGCGGGCGGTGGTGTTGCGCAGCGCGACGTACTCGCCGTTCTCCGCCTGCTCGTCGACCCCGCTGGGGTTCTCCAGCACGTGGTCGATCACGACGCGGCCGGCGCCGATCCCCGGGGACCGGCCGGCGAGGACCCGTCGCGCCACCGTCGGCACGTTCGTCACCAGGTAGTCGTACCCCTGGTTGAGCGCCATGCCGATCTGGGCGGGGCTGTCGACCGGGTCGCTGTAGACCTCCAGGCCGACGGCGTGGGCGCGGTCCACGTCGACGGCGCTGGTCCGCGTCGGGGAGGCGTAGACCGCGTCGGTCCAGGGCGCGAGCTCGGCCAGGCGCGCGTCGTCGAGCATCGCGCCGCCCGAGAGCCAGGAGATCCGTACGTAGGGCAGCTCCCCCGCGAACTCGTGCAGCGCCGCCTCGTCGCGGGAGTGCACGGCGATCCGGAGCATGCCGGTGCGCCGGTCGACCCGGTCGTCGGTGTACCCGTGCGCGCGCAGCACCTCAGCCAGCCGGGTGGCCACGCCGGGGCTGTTCTGGGGCGACTTCAGCTCGAGGTTGAAGCCCACCCGGCCGCGGCCGAGCCGGAGCACCTCCGCCAGCGTCGGGACGCGCTCGCCGGCGTACTTCTCGTTCACCCACGAGCCGGCGTCGAGCTGCTTCAGCTCGGCCAGCGTGAGGTCGCCGACGCGCCACGGGGCGCGGTCGGGGAAGACCTGCTCGGCGTCGGTGGTGGTGTCGAGCGTGTCGTCGTGGACGAGCACCGGCACCCCGTCCCGGGTGAGCTGGACGTCGCCCTCGAGGACCGCAGCGCCCTCCGCGATGGCCGCTCGGTACGCGGCGAGCGTCTCCTCCGGTGCCACCCGCGACGCTCCGCGGTGGGCGACGACGGGGTTGCGCGGCTGGTCCTGCTTGGCGGTCGGGGCCGAGGGTGCCGGGGCGCCCACCGCGTTCGAGGCGAGCGTCGGGAGGGCGCTGAGGACGGCGGCGGCCGCGAGGGCGGGCACGAGGTGGTGCAGGCGGGACATGGGGAGCCTTCCGAGAGTCGTGGTGCTGACCTCTCGAAGCTAGGAGTCCCGCCGCCCCCGGGGGGTGGCCTGCGGGTGAAGCCGGACCGAACAGCTCCGAACAGCTGTCTCAGCCGAAGAACGCCTGCCCTCCGTCGAGCGGCACCGTGGCCCCGGTGAGGTAGCGCAGGTCGGGTCCGACCAGCGCGACGACCGCCCGACCGATGTCCTCCTCGCAGTCGCCGATCCGCCGCATCGGGATGCTGGCCACGAACTCGGCGGCCTCCTCGGGGTTGCTCTCGGTCCACTGCCGCAGCCCGGGCGACAGCGCGTGCGGTGCGATGGAGTTCACCCGGATGCCGTCCGGGGCCCACTCGACCGCGGCCGTGCGGGTCAGCGACCGCACGGCCTGCTTGGCCGCCGCGTAGGCGCCGTACGTCGTGGGGTCCCAGCGCACCATGGCCGAGGTGACCAGGTTGACGATCGAGCCGTCGCCACTGGCCTTCAGGTGCGGGTGGGCGGCCTTCATGAACGCGAACGAGGCGAACGGCCCGGTGCGGAAGCCCTTCTGGAAGGCCCGGTCGCTGAGGTCCAGCAGCGGCCCGTACGCCCCGGCCCAGGCGTTGTTGACCAGGATGTCGAGGCGCCCGAAGCGGGCGACGACGGCCTCGACGAGCGCCGGGACGGCCTCGGTCTCGGCGACGTCGCACGCGAACGGCTCGGCCTCGACGCCCCGGTCGCGGACCAGACGGCAGGTCTCCTCCAGCTTGGCCTCGGTCCGGCCGAGGACGGCGACGGAGACGCCGGCACCCGCGAGGGCCAGGGCGATCCCCTGGCCCACGCCCTGCCCGGCTCCCGTCACCAGGGCGACCCGTCCGGCCAGTGCTCCCTCCGGTGCGCTCATCAGAAGGCCGTGGCCGGGCGCAGCGTGGCCTCGGCGCCGCCGTCGACGTAGAGCACCTGACCGGTGACGTGGGTGACCTCGGGCGAGGCCAGGAAGCCGATCACCCGGGCCACGTCCTCGGGGGCGGAGTAGCCGTGCAACGGCATCGGCACGGCGGCGTCCATGACCTGCTTCATCCGCGGGTCGGTGACCAGGGCCGCGGTCATCGCGGTCAGTACGACGCCCGGCGCGACGACGTTGAGCGCGATGCCCGCGTCGGCCCAGCCCGGGGTGACGGCGGTGCTCCGGGCCCACTGGGTGAGCGCCGACTTCGAGGACGGGTAGAGCTGCTGGGGGCGGCCGTCGGCGATGGCCGCGTCGGTGAGCCGAGCCGCCTCGGCGGCGTCACCGGCGAGCAGCGCGTCGACCAGCGCCTGGTCGACCGGCTGGGTCGCCGAGATCGACCCGACCAGCACCACCCGCGGCGCGGGAGCTGCGGCCAGCGCGGGGCGCAGGCCCGCGACCAGGTCGGTGGTGCCGAAGAAGTTGACCGGCGGGAGCGCCGGCGACGAGCCCGAGAGTCCGGCGCAGGTCACCACGGCGTCGACCACGCCGCCGGACGCCTCGAGGACGCCGGCGACCGCTGCGGCCCGGCCCTCGGCGGTGCTGAGGTCGGCGCAGACCTCCACGTCCTTCAGGTCCACGCCGAGGACGCGGTCGCCCCGACCCTCGAAGAGGCTGCGGACGGACGCGCCGATGCCGGAGGCGGCACCGGTGACGACGACGAGACGGGACATGGGGTCCTCCAGGGGATGGTGAGGGTGGGTCAGGTGTGGGAGCCGCCGTCGACGCGCAGCTCGGCACCGGTGAGGTACGACGCGTCGTCGGAGGCGGCGAAGGCGATGACGCCGGCGACCTGCTCCGGTGAGGCCTCCCCCATCAGGGAGCGGATCCGACCGTAGTAGCCGAAGTCGAGGTCGCCGGGGGTCACCCCGGCGGTCAGCGGCGTGGCCACCGTGCCCGGGGAGACCGGCACCACCCGGATGCCGCGCCCCACCAGCTCGGCGGCGAGGCTCAGCGAGAAGGCCAGCACCGCGCCCTTCGAGGCGGAGTACGCCGACATGTACGGGTTGCCGTGGGCAGCGGCGCTGGAGGCGACGTTGACGATCACGCCTCCGCGGCCCAGGTGGGCGACGGCCTCGCGGCAGAAGAGCGCGGTGCCGACGAGGTTGACCTCGAAGAGCAGGTGCAGGTCGTCGACCGTGAGCGACTCGATCGGCGTGGTCCGGTGGATGCCGGCCACGTTGGCCAGCACGTCGAGACCGCGGAGCTCGCGGACGGCCTGCGCGACGGTCGCGACCACCTCCGCCTCGGAGGTGACGTCGCAGACCGCGGTGCTGATCCGTCCCGGTCCGGCGCACTGCTCGGCGGTGCGCGCCAGGCCGTCCTCGTCGCGGTCCACGGCGACGACGGCCGCACCCTCGGCGACGAGCCGGACGGCCGTGGCCCGGCCGATGCCGGAGGCGGCGCCGGTCATCAGCACGCGACGCCCGTCGAAGCGCTGGAGTCCCGCGCTCATCGCGCGGCACCCGCGGCGCCGGTCTCGGCCGCCTCGATCGCCGCTGTCGCACCGGCGCAGCCCACACCCACGACGAGGACGTCGCGGGTGTGGGCCGCGGCCGCGGGGCCGCTCAAGGACTCAGGCCTGACGGGGGATGAACGCCGCGAGCGGCTCCGAGCCGGACCAGTCGTGACCCCAGTAGGAGTCGGCGGTGATCTCCTCGGCGGTGTAGTACCTCTCGTCGACCAGCGAGCCCTCGGTGCCGTACTCGAGGTCCCAGCCGCCCGGCGCGCGGACGTAGAACGACACCATCTTGTCGTTGGTGTGCCGGCCCAGGGTCGAGGAGACCGAGAAGCCGAGCTTGTTGACCGCATCCAGCGCCTGACCGACGGCGTCGAGCGAGTCGACCTCCATCATCAGGTGCACGAGGCCGGGGGCCTCACCGTGCGGCGCGGGGGCCAGGGCGAGGCTGTGGTGACGCTCGTTCACCCCGAGGAAGCGCACCCGGCGGACCGGCTGGCCGGGGACCGGCTTCTTGGGGCCGACCCGGATGGCGCCGCGGGGCAGGAAGCCGAGGACCTCGGCGTAGAAGGAGTAGGTCTCGTCGAAGGCGATGGTCGGCAGCACCACGTGGCCCATGCCCTGGTCGCCGGTGACGAAGTCCTGGGTCCACTTGGTGCGCACCGGGCTGTGGTCGAGCACCGGGCCGAAGAAGACCTCCAGCGGGGTGCCGGCCGGGTCGTCGAAGCGCAGGGCCGCCTCGATGCCGCGCTCGTCGCACTCCTCCTGGGTGAGCTCCTTGACGCCGAAGCCCGCAGCCTCGACGGCGCGGCCGACCCGGGCCAGCGCGAACTGGTCGCGCACCTCCCAGCCGACGGCGAGGACGTGGTCGGACTCTCCGGGCAGCACGATCAGCCGGGCGGCACGCTCGTCCATGCGCAGGTAGAGGCCGCCGTCGACCGGACCGGTGGCCTCGGCGAGGCCGAGCGCGTCCACCGTGAGCTCGCGCCAGCGCGGCACGTCGGTGGTCTGGACCCGGAGGTAGCCGAGTCCGCGGATGTCAGTCATGGGGAACTCCTTAGATCATCGAGAGCAGCGGTCCGGGCGGCGGGGTCACACCGATGTCGGTCAGCGCCGACACGTGGAAGACCGCGCCCGGGACGTGGATCGCGTGCGCGAGGCCCATGTGGCCGTCGCGCCAGAACCGCTGGATGGGGTTGTCCATGCGCAGGCCGTTGCCACCGGATCGGGCGACGACCTCGTCCATCGCCCGGACCGAGCGCCACGCGGCCGCGACCTGGGTACGCCGGGACTCGGCGCGGTCGGCGAAGCTGATCTCGCGCCCAGCCTCCGCGGCGTCGTAGAAGCGGCTCACGTTGTCGAGCATGGCCAGGCGGGAGACCCGGATCTCCTCGGCGGCGGCACCGATCGTCGAGAGCACGTAGGGGTCGTCGGTCGCCTTGATGCCGGTCACCTGCACCCGGTTGCGCTGGTAGGCCAGGTGCGCGGCGAGCGCGCCCTCCGCGATGCCGATGACGGCGCTCGTGATGCCCATCGGGAACGCCGTGGTGAACGGGATGTGATAGGTCGGGCTGGTCAGCCCGGCGTTGCGCGGATGCGATCCGTCGAGGAAGCCGGAGAACGCCATGACCCGGTTCTCGGGGATGAAGGCGTCCTTGACGATGATGTCCTTGGAGCCCGTGCCGCGCAGGCCGACGACGTCCCAGCTGTCCTCGATGATCTCGTAGTCCGAGCGCGGGAGGATCACGTGGTAGTTGCGCGGCGGCATCACCCGGTTGCCCTCCGCGTCGCCCATGAAAGCGCCGAGGAAGATCCACTGGCAGTGGTCGGTGCCGGAGGAGAACTGCCAGCGGCCGTTGAAGATGTAGCCGCCGTCGACCGGGCGGAGCACGCCCATCGGGGCGTACGGCGAGGCGATCCAGGTGTCCTGGTCCTCGCCCCAGATCTCCTCCTGCACCGACTCGTCGCACATCGCCATCTCCCACGGGTGCACGCCGACGATGCCGGCGACCCATCCGGTGGAGCCGTCGAGCGAGGCGATCCGCATGACGGTCTCGGCGAACTCGCGGGGGTGGGCCTCGGCGCCGCCGTGCTTGGCCGGCTGCAGCATCCGGATCACTCCGGTGTCGCGCAGCAGCTTGGCTGCTGCGTCGTCGAGGCGGCCGAGCTTCTCGTTCGACTCGGCCAGTGCGGCGATCTCGTCGGCTCGTTCCTCGACGGCCGCAAGAGCGGGGTTGGTCATGGTGCCTCCTGATGGGATGACGTCACGGTGCCAGGGGCCCCGCCCCTACCGTCGCCCTTTTCCCGGTCACCGGGAGGGTCGCGCACGCAGGGCGGGGCCCGAGGTCAGGGCGGGGGGTCAGGCGTCGAACGACACCTTGACCACCGGTGAGGTGGCCAGTGCCTGGCAGGACAGGATCAGGCCCTCGGCGAGGTCGACCTCATCGAGGACCTCGTTGTGCTCCAGCTCGACGGTGCCCTCCGTCAGCCGGCACGCGCAGGCGCTGCAGGCGCCCTCGCGGCAGGAGAACGGCGCCGGCAGCCCGGCGGCCAGCAGCACGTCGAGGAGCTTGGAGCCGGCCGGCCACGCGAGTACGGCGGTGTCGCCGTCGAGCTCCACGACGACCTCGGCCGTGTCTCCGTCCCCGCCGTCGACCGGCACCGACACCTCGGCGAACGGGTCGCCCGCCAGGGAGGTGAAGACCTCCTGGTGGAGCCGGTCGCGGGGGACGCCGAGGTCCCTCAGCACCCCCGCGGCCAGGTCCATGAACAGGCCGGGGCCGCAGACGAACGCCTCGCGCCCGACGTACGGCGCGGCGAGCGCGCGCAGGCCGGCCTCGGTGGGCAGGCCCTGCACCGACTCCAGCCAGTGCAGGACCGTGAACCGGTCGGGGAACGCGGCGGCCAGCGCCACGAGCTCGTCGCGGAAGATCACCGACGACTCGTCGCGGTTGGCGTAGACCAGGGCGACCTGGCCGGTCCCGGAGTGCAGGGCGCTCTTGAGGATCGAGAGCACCGGGGTGATGCCGCTGCCGCCCGCGAGCAGCAGGAAGTCCGTGTCCAGCTCGGCGGGGACGAAGGTGCCCGCCGGAGGCAGCACCTCCAGCTCGTCACCCGCCTCGACCCGGTCGCACAGCCAGTTGGAGGCGTAGCCCTCGCGGGTCCGCTTCACCGTCACCTTCAGAGGCTCGTCGCGCACCGGCGAGGAGCACAGGGAGTAGCAGCGGGCCGCTCCCCCGGGCCGGTCCGAGGGCACCCGGAGGGTGAGGAACTGACCCGGCCGGTAGTCCCAGCGCTCGCCGCCGACCGGTTCGAGCACCAGGGTGTGGGCCTCGGCGGTCTCGCGGACCACCTCCAGGACGCGCACCGTGGCCATGCTCAGCCGTTCCGGCGCGCAGCGGCGTAGCGCGCGGCGATGTAGCCGAAGACCATGGAGGGGCCGATGGTCGCGCCCGGGCCGGCGTACTCGTTGGCCATCACCGATGCGCTGGCGTTGCCGGTGGCGTAGAGCCCGTCGATGACCGACCCGTCCTCTCGCAGCACCCGGCCGTGCTCGTCACAGACCAGGCCGCCCTTGGTGCCGAGGTCGCCGATCTCGATCCGGATGGCGTAGAACGGCGCCTTGTCGATGACGTCGAGGTTGGGGTTCTTCAGGTTCGGGTCGCCGTAGTAGTGGTCGTACGCCGACTCCCCCCGGCCGAAGTCCTCGTCGACGCCGCTGCGGGCGAAGCCGTTGAACCGCTCGACGGTCGCGAGGAGGTTCGCCTCGTCGAGACCGGTGGAGCGGGCCAGCTCGGCGAGCGTGTCGGCGCGGTGCACCATGCCCGCCTCGTAGAACGACTTCGGGAACGGCGCGCCCGGCAGGATCTGGGCGAACGGGTAGCGCGAGCGGGCGCGGGAGTCCATCACGCACCAGGTCTCCAGGTGCTTGCCCTCGAGCTGGTCGTGGACGTAGTTGACGTACGGCGAGGCCTCGTTGGTGAAGCGGCGCCCGTCGGTGGAGACGATCACCTGGCCGGGGATCGCCCGCTCGGAGACCAGCGGGATGGTCGCGCCGCTGGGGTGCTCGACGCTGGGCATCCACCAGGCGTCGTCCATGAAGTCCACCGCCGCACCCAGCCGCAGGCCGGCGACGATGCCGTCGCCGGTGTTCTCGCGAGCGCCGAGGCTGTGGTTGGCCCGCCCGCCCTCGGGCAGGTAGGTCTCGCGCAGCTCGGGGTCGTGGTCGAAGCCGCCACAGGCGAGCAGCACGCCGTACCGGCCGCGGACCCGCTGGGTCTCGCCCTCGCGGGTGACCTCGATGCCGACGACGGCGCCGTCCTCGACGACCAGCGTGGTCATCGGGGTCTCCAACCACAGCGGGATCCGGGCGTCCTTCATGGCCATCCGCAGGCGGGCGACCAGCGCCCGGCCCCCGGTGGCCATGTGCCGACGGCGTACGACGTTGGAGGAGACCCGCCAGGCCGCCACGACCGAGCGCCACCGGCCGCGCCAGGTCCGCTTGACCATGGCCAGGTCGCGGTAGTCGGCGGCGGTGATCCACAGCCCCAGCGGGCCCTTCATGCTGTTGGGCCGCTGGAAGCGCTCGTCGTCGCCCAGCTTGCGGGTGTCGAACGGCTTCGGCTCGACCGAGCGGCCGGCGGGGCGGCCGCCGTCCCACTCGGGGTGGTAGTCGGAGTAGCCCTTGGTCCAGGCCAGCTTCCACCACTTGCTCTTGCCGAGCAGCTCCATGGTGGCGGGGCCGTGGTCGACGTAGGCGTCGAGGCGCTCGGGGGCGACCTTGCCCTCGGTCAGCACGTCGAGGTAGCGCCGGATCGACTCGCGGCTGTCGTCGTGGCCCGCGGCCCGCAGGGTGGGGTTGTTCGGGATCCAGATCCCGCCGCCGGAGATGGCGGTGCTGCCGCCGTACTTCTTGGCCTTCTCGACGACCAGCGTCGACATCCCGGCGTCGTGCGCGGCGATGGCGGCGGTCATGCCGCCGCCGCCGGAGCCGACGACCAGGAAGTCGACCTCGTGGTCCCAGCCGGTGCCTGTGGCAGTCATGTCGTCAGTCCTTCCGAGTCAGGAACGCGAGCACGGCGGCCTCCCAGGCCGACTTCTGCTCGATCATCGCCCAGTGGCCGCAGTTGGGGAGCACGTGCAGCTCGGCGTCGGGGATGGTGCGCATCGGCACCAGCGCCATGTCGAGGGGGCTGACCCGGTCGTCGCGCCCCCAGGTGATCAGGGTGCGCGCCCGCACCTGGTGCAGCATCGCCCAGTACGGCGGCTCCGGCGACGTGCTGGCGGCCTTGGCCATCCCCTCCAGGGCGGCCCGGCTGTACATCCGCCGCGCGGCGGCCAGGGTGCTCGGCTCGGTCGCCTGCGCCCAGCGCTCCTCGATCATCTGCTCGGTGACCAGGGCCCGGTCGAAGACCATGGAGTTGAGCCACTCGATCAGCCGCTCGCGGCTCGGTGCCTCGGTGAACTCCATGAGCAGGTTCAGACCCTCGCCCGGCGACGGGCTGAAGATCGCACGCCCCATGCCGCCGACCGTCACCATCCTCCGGATCCGGTCGGGCTGGGCGAGGGCGAACCGGGTGGACACCACCCCGCCCATCGAGTTGCCGATGACGTCGACCTGCTCCAGGCCGAGGGCGTCGAGGAACCGGCCGACGGCCGGCAGCGCGGCGACCATGGGGTGCTGGTCGGTGGGGTCGCTGACCCCGAAGCCGGGGAACTCCAGCACCAGGCAGCGGAAGTGCTCGGCGAACAGCGGCAGGTTGGCGCCGAAGTTGCGCCAGCCGGTCACGCCGGGGCCGGAGCCGTGCAGCAGTAGCAGTGGTGGGGCGCCGGGATCGCCGGCCTCGTGGTAGCGCAGCACGCCGTGCTCGGTGGGAAGCTCGCGCAGGGTCGCATCGTGGGTCAGGCTCACGACGTCACGGTAGGAACCACCCACCTCACCTACTGCCGGGGATCCCGATGACCGGGAGTCGCGGATCACCGACCGGTGACCGGGACCCGCCCGACTGCGGCGTCGCGGGGCCGTCGTACCGTCGCGGCCATGAGCGAGACGCAGCAGCAGCCCGTCGTCAGCGAGCCCACCGCGGTCGAGATGCGCCGCGCGATGGGCTACTTCGCCAGCGGGGTCACCGTGGTGACGGGCCACGGCGAGGAGCCCGTCGGCTTCGCCTGCCAGTCCTTCGCGTCGGTCTCGCTGGAGCCGCCGCTGGTGATGTTCTGCGCCGACCACAAGGGTCGGGCCTGGCCGGACATCCGGCGCTCGGGCCGGTTCACCGTCAACGTGCTCGGCGAGGACCAGGACGAGCTGTGCCAGCGGTTCGGGTCCAGCCGGGGTCGCAAGTACGACGGGCTCGACTGGGAGCTGTCGCGCTGGGGCACCCCGTCGCTGCCCGGCGTGCTGATGCGGGTCCACGCGGAGGTCGAGGCGGTTCACGTCGCCGGCGACCACGACGTGGTGATCGGCCGGGTCCTCGAGCTGGAGACCACCCCGCCCTGGAGGCAGCCGATGCTGTTCTTCCGCGGCCGCTTCGGGGTGGAGGACGCGGACAGCGCGATCGCCCCGAACCTGTGGGGCTGGGGCGATCACTGGGGCTGAGCCCCGAGGTTGCCGGTCGGGTCCGCGTCGCGGCGCGGACCCGAGCGACTCAGACCGAGCGCAGACCGCGGCCCCGGCGTCCGTCGAGGCCGGGGTAGAGCTCCAGGGAGACCTGTCGCGCCGCGTCGAGGACCAGCGGGGCGATCCGCTCCAGCGGGGTCGAGGAGTCGCCGACCAGGGAGATCGCGCCGATCGGGCCCTCGGGCGCACGGATCGCGGCGGCCACGCACGCGATGTCCTCGAAGCACTCCTGGCGCTCGACGGCGAGGCCGTGGCGGGCGCGGACCCGGTTCAGCTCCTGGTGCAGCACCTCGAGGTCGGCGATCGTGCGGCCGGTCATCGCGCGCGGGTCCGTGCCGACCCGCTCGTCCACCTCCTCCGCGGAGAGCCAGGCCAGCATCGCGCGCCCGAGGGCGGTGCAGTGGGCCGGGGCCCGGCCGCCGACCCGGGAGGGCACCGACGTCGCGAACCGGGCGCCGATCTTGTCGAGGTAGTGGATGCGGCCCTCGTCGAGGACGGCCAGGTGCACGGTCAGGCCGGTGCGGACCATCAGCGAGTGCAGGTGCGAGGCCGCGGCGGCGCGCAGCTCGGAGTTGTCGTCGGCGACCCCACCGAGGTGGAGGGCGCGCGGGCCGAGGCTGTAGCCGAATCCCGAGTGCTCCAGCCAGTCGGCCTTCAGCAGCTGGTCGAGGATCCGGTGCGCCGTCGAGCGCGGCAGGTGCGTGATCCGGGCGACGTCCTCGAGCGTGAGCCGGGCCGTGCGACCGGGGAACGCGTCGAGGATCAGGGTCATCCGCTCGACCATCGACGGGGGCAGCTCGCGGCGCTCGGGGGCTTCGGCGATGACGACGGACATGGGGCTCCTCCGAAAACAAGAACTGAAATGAATTCTAGTGCTGGTGACGAGTGCCACGTTAGCCCCCGACGGGGTCTGACGGAAGTCGAAACTGAAATTCATTCTGGCCAAATTTTTCCGGTGAGTGGGACCTCGATACGCCCCGCTCGCAGCCTCGGGCGGACACTCGGCCCACCGGCCGCGTGTCACGAAGATCACGGCAGAAACGGAGAAGCAGATGAGCGTCGCCAAGGACGAGGTCCGCACGATCGAGTCAGGAGCCGCGCCCACGCGGTTCGCCCGGGGGTGGCACTGCCTCGGGCTCGAACGAGACTTCCGGGACGGCAAGCCGCACCAGGTCACCGCCTTCGGCGAGAAGCTCGTGGTCTTCGCCGGCGAGGACGGCGAGATCAGCGTCCTCGACGCCTACTGCCGCCACATGGGTGGCGACCTCTCGCAGGGCGAGATCAAGGGCAACGAGATCGCCTGCCCGTTCCACGACTGGCGCTGGGGCGGCGACGGCCGCTGCAAGCAGATCCCCTACGCGCGCCGCGTCCCGCTGCGGGCCCGCACCGCCACCTGGCCGACGCTGGTCCAGAACGGCATGCTCTTCGTCTGGAACGACCCGGAGGGCAACGCCCCGCCGGCCGACGTCACCATCCCCCACATCGAGGGGTACGGCGACCCCGAGTGGACCGACTGGGTCTGGTACACCACGAAGATCGAGGGCGCCAACTGCCGCGAGATCGTGGACAACGTCGTGGACATGGCGCACTTCTTCTACGTGCACTACTCCTTCCCGACGTTCTTCTCGAACGTCTTCGAGGGGCACGTCGCCACCCAGTACATGAAGGGCGTGGGCCGCGAGGACATCCGCCCGCAGCGGTCCAAGGCCGGCGCCCGCGCCGCACTGGGCAACAGCTCGGTCGCGTCGTACCACGGCCCGTCGTTCATGATCGACGATCTGACGTACCACTACGAGGACGGCGACGTCCCGAGCGTGCTGATCAACTGCCACTACCCGATCGACAACAACTCCTTCATCCTGCAGTACGGCGTGATCGTGAAGAAGCAGCCCGGGGTCGACGACGCGACCGCCGTGGAGATGGCGCGGCGCCAGGGCGACTTCATCCGGATCGGCTTCGAGCAGGACGTCGAGATCTGGAAGAACAAGGCCCGGATCGACAACCCGCTGCTCTGCGAGGAGGACGGCCCGGTCTACCAGCTGCGCCGCTGGTACGAGCAGTTCTACGTCGACGCCGCGGACGTGACGCCCGAGATGACCGAGCGCTTCGAGTTCGAGATCGACACCACCCGGCCCAACGAGGCCTGGCAGCTGGAGGTCGAGGCGAACATCGCGCGCAAGAACGCCGAGGCCAGCGGCCAGCCCGTCTGATGACGGTCCGACCCGACAACCGGCTCGCCGACGGCCCCATGACGCCGGTCGGCTGCGCGACCTGCGGCGCCTCGGTCGAGGCCCGCAAGAGCAGCTGGGAGCAGACCAGCGTGCAGTGGCACGAGGACTCCGTCCAGCGGTGTCTCGAGCGTCGGGCCTCCAGCCCGCGGCCGGGCACCAACGGCGCTGCCTTCCCCGGCTGCCAGGCGCTGCGCGAGAGCATCCGCGCCGCCGCCGTACGCGGCGAGCTGCCCGTCCAGGACGGCGCCCCGCTGCCCACCAATCCCGAGAACCCCGAACATGAGGTGACCCACGCATGATCGACGTCGAACGCCACGGGCCGTGGGCGGTGATCGCCGGCGGCTCCGAGGGAGTCGGCGCGTCCTTCGCCACCCAGCTCGCCGAGGCCGGCCTCAACCTGGTGCTGCTCGCGCGCAAGCCCGGGCCGCTGGAGGAGACCGCGGAGGCGGCCCGAGCGCTGGGCGTCGAGGTGCGGACGCTCGCCGTCGACCTGACCGACGCCGGCGCGATGAAGAAGATCGTCGAGGTGACCGACGACCTCGAGGTCGGGCTGCTGGTCTTCAACGCCGGCGCGAACACCTACGGCCACGAGTTCGTCACCGGCGACCTGGACCGGTTCCAGCAGGTGATCGACCTCAACATCACCGCCCAGATGGCGATGGTGCGCCACTTCGGTGAGCCGATGAAGGAGCGCCGCCGCGGCGGCCTGCTGCTGGTCGGCTCGCTGGCCGGGTTCATGGGTCAGGCGCAGATCTCGATCTACTCCGCGGTCAAGGCCTTCTGCCGGGTCTTCGCCGAGGGCCTGTGGCTGGAGATGCGGGAGTACGACGTGGAGGTGCTGGAGTTCGTCCTCGGCGTCACCCGCACCCCGGCCATGGCCCGCGCCGGCCTGTCGATGGACATCCCCGGCCTGCACGTCTCCGAGCCCGACGACGTCGCCCGGCAGGCGCTCGCCGCTCTCGGCGACGGTCCGGTCCAGGTGGCCGCCGGCAACGAGAAGGCCGTCGAGGTCCGCAGCGGCACCGACCGCAGCAAGCTCGTCCTCGGCGCGCACGAGGCGATGAAGAAGCTGCTTCCGCCCTCGTCCGACTGACGCACCGCAGATCGACCCCGAGTCGGCGCAGTCCTCCCAGGAGGGCTGCGCCGACTCGACATTTCGGGGCGGTTCCGATGACCGGGACCACTCCCCTCCCCCCGCGGCACGGTTGAGGATGCTGGGTCCTTAGTCGAGGACCATCCGGCAACGAGGAGACACCTGTGCAGCTGGGCATCGTGAGCCCGATCGTCACCGCCAACCCGGGCGCCCACAGCGCCTGGGAGGCCAGTGCCGGCATCGCCGAGCTGACCCGGATCGCGGAGACCGCGGACCGGCTGGGCTTCCACCACCTGACCTGCAGCGAGCACGTCGGCGTGCCGACCGCGGTCGCCGAGCAGCGTGGCGCGACGTACTGGGACCCGCTGTCGACGCTGGGCTACCTCGCCGCCCGCACCGAGCGGATCCGGCTGGCCACCCAGGTGCTGGTGCTGGGCTACCACCACCCGCTGGAGATCGCGAAGCGCTACGGCACCCTCGACCTGATCAGCGGCGGGCGCGTCGTCCTGGGCCTCGGGGTCGGTTCGCTCGAGGAGGAGTTCGAGCTGCTCGGCGCGACCTTCGAGGGCCGGGGGGCGATCGCCGACGACGCCCTCGCCGCACTGAGCGCCGCCTGGGGCCGGCGCACCCCGAGCTACCACGGCCCGCACTTCTCGTTCGACGACCTCGTCGTCGAGCCGCACGCCGTCCGGGAGCAGGTGCCGCTGTGGATCGGCGGCCGGACGCCCCGCTCGCTGCGGCGCGCGGTCACCCTCGGCACCGGCTGGGTGCCCTTCGGCCTCGGCCTCGACGCGCTCACCGAGATGCTCGGCAAGGTCGAGCTCCCCGACGGCTTCGAGGTCGTGCTCTCCGCCGGCCGCCCGGCCGACGCGATCGCGGACCCCGACGGGACCGCCGAGCGCATCCGCAAGGTCCGCGCCGCCGGCGCGACCATGGTCAGCACCGCCGTGCACGCGGAGTCGACCGACCACTACTGCGAGCAGCTCGAGGCGCTCGCGACCATCGGCAAGGAGATCGGATGAGCATCGACACCGACGTCACCACCCGCCTGGCGGCCCTGGAGGGCCGCCTGCGCCAGCTCGAGGACGAGCGGGAGATCCAGCACCTGATCGCCGGCTACGGCCCGCTGGTCGACGCCGGCGCCGCCGACGAGGTGGCGGCGCTGTGGACCGAGGACGGCGTCTACGACGTCGACGAGGTCTTCCTCGGCAACCAGGAGGCGATCCGCGCGATGGTCCTCTCGAAGGGCCACCAGGGCTGGATCCGGGGCGGCTGCGCCCACTTCGTCGGGCCCGCCCGGGTCACCGTCGACGGCGACGACGCGGTCGCCGTGGGCCACTCGCTGATGGTCGTGAACACCGAGGACGGCTTCGTCGTACGCCGCGCGACGGCCAACCACTGGCAGCTGCGTCGTACCCCCGAGGGCTGGCGGGCCACGGTCCGCACCAACCGAGTGCTGGACGGCCGACCCGAGTCCCCCGCCCTGCTGGCCGCGGGCGCGCTCGGGAAGCGTCCGTGAGCACCCGGCTGGCCGGCCGCGTCGCCGTCGTGACCGGCGCCGGTGACGGCATCGGTGCCGCGGTCGCTCGCGCGTACGCCGCCGAGGGGGCGCGCGTCGTCGTGGCCGAGCTGTCGGAGGAGAAGGGCCGCGCGGTCGCCGAGGAGGTCGACGGCCTGTTCGTGCGCACCGACGTCTCGGACAAGGCGCAGGTCCACGCGATGATCGACGCCGCCGTGAGCAGCTACGGCTCGATCGACGTCCTGGTCAACAACGCCTGGGGCTCGACCACGATGTGCCGGGTCGAGGACAAGACCGACGAGATGATCGACATCGCCTTCGCGGTCGGCTTCCGCGGCCCGCTGTGGGCCATGCAGGCCGCGTTCCCGCACATGAAGGAGCGCGGCTGGGGCCGGGTCGTCAACATGTGCAGCCTCAACGGCGTCAACGCCCACATCGGCAGCGTGGAGTACAACACGACCAAGGAGGCGCTGCGCACGCTCACGCGCACCGCCGCGCGCGAGTGGGCGCCCACGGGGGTCGTGGTCAACGCGATGTGTCCCGGCGCCAAGAGCGCCGCGTTCCGCCGGGTGATGGGCGCGCACCCCGAGCTGGAGGACATGGCCGACCGGGGCAACCCGATGGGCCGGATCGGCGACCCGCTGGCCGATGTCGCGCCGGTCGCGGTGTTCCTGGCGAGCGAGGACTGCCGCTACCTGACCGGCAACACGCTCTTCGTCGACGGCGGCGCGCACATCAACGGCGTGGCCTGGGCGCCGGAGCTCCCGTGAGCGAGGACCGCACCGCACTCGTCGAGCTGCTCGCCGTCTTCGCGGCCGCGACCGACGCCCGCGACTGGGACACGATCACCTCGCTCCTCACGGAGGACTGCGTGGCCTACGGCGCGCGCGGTCCGCAGGCCGTCGTACGGCGGATGCAGGACCACCTGGGCGGCGTCGGGCCGACCCAGCACCTGCTCGGCAACCACCGGGTGACGGTCACCGGTGACGAGGCGCGCGCCCTCACCTACGGTCGGGTCCACCACGTCGGCGCCGGCCCGATGGCGGACTCCTTCTACGAGTGCCTGGGCGAGTACGACGACCGCTGGGTCCGCACCGCCGCGGGCTGGCGCCTGACCCGGCGCGGGTTCGAGATCCGGATCTCCCTCGGCGACCCCGCCGTCCTCCGCCCCGCGTAGCCCCCACCTCCCCCCCATCCCCGCCGACCCGGCGTGAATGCAGTGCCGACCCGGCGCGAGTTCGCGCCGGGTCGGCACTGGGGGTCAGGCGGGGAGCAGGGCGGCGCGATCGTGGGCGAGGAACTCCTGCTCGAGCCGGCTGCAGGTCTCGGCGTCGAGCAGGGCGTACGACGCGGTCCGGCCCACCCGCACGAAGACCGGGTCGTCGCACACCCAGGCGGCCGCACGCAGCGGCGCCTTGTTGACCTTGTTGCTGGCGGTCAGCGGGATCCGCTCGGTGATCCGCACGAACCGCGGCCACCACTTCGCGCCCATCTCCGGCTGGTCGGACAGGAAGGCCCCGAACGCGTCCGGGTCGAAGGACGCCCCGGGCTGCAGCTCCAGGGTGCACATCACCTGGTCGCCGGTGGCCGGGTCGGGCACGGCGTACACGACGGCCGACAGGATGCCGGGCACCCGGGCCAGCACCCGCTCGACCGGTGCCGCCGCGAAGTTCTCGCTGTCGACGCGCAGCCAGTCCGAGGAGCGACCCGCGAAGTAGAAGAAGCCCTGCTCGTCGCGGTAGCCCAGGTCGCCGGACCAGAAGTCCGCTCCGCCCCGGGTGCGGTCGGCCATCGCCTCGGGATTGCGCCAGTAGCCCTCGAAGCGCTCGGCACCGCCGATCGCGACCAGCTCGCCCACGGCCTCGGGGTTGAGCAGCCGCCCCACCTCGTCGAACCGGGCGCGCGGGCACTCCTGGCCCGTGGCCTCGTCGAGCACCCGGACGTCGACGCCGATCGCGGCGCCGAGAGCACCGTTCGGGGTGTCGGGCGTCCGGTTGATGCGGAAGACGCCCTCGCTGGAGCCGTAGCCCTCCGAGACCTCGCAGCCGAAGCGCTCGGAGAAGCGGGCGGCGTCGGCCTCCGAGGCCTCGGTCCCGACGGCGAGCTCCAGGGTCGAGGTGCGGTCGCGCGGGTCCTCGGGCCGGCTCAGGACGTACGACAGCGCCCGGCCGACGTAGTTGACGAACGTCGCCCCGTAGCGGTGGACGTCCTCGTCGAACGCGCTGGCGGAGAACTTGCGGGTCATCGCCACGGTGGCGCCGACCCGCATCGACGTGGCCAGGTTGAGCATCACCGCGTTGCCGTGGAAGAGCGGCATGCACAGGTAGGCGACCGAGTCGCGGCGCATCCGGACCCGCTCGACCAGCGCCTCGGTGAGTCGGCCGAGCCGACCCTGCCCGACCACCACGGCCTTGGGCGCGCCGGTGGACCCGGAGCTGAAGAGCAGCATGGCGATGTCGTCCGGCGAGACCACCCGCGTCGGCAGGTCGGCGCCGGCGTACGGCGCCAGCAGCGCGGCGTACGCCGGGTGGTCGACGTCGAGGACGCGCTCGGCCGGGACGCCGTGGTCGCCGCTCTCCAGCAGGTGGGCGAGCCGGTCCTCGGTGACGATCAGGTCGATCTCGGCGTGGCGGATGTCGCGGGCCAGCTCCGGCCCGCTGCGGCTGGCGTTGATGCCGACCACGACCGCGCCGGCGAGCGCCCCGCCGCCGATCCAGAAGACGAAGTCGGGGACGTTCTCCAGCAGCACCCCGACGTGCACCTGCCGGCCGGCGGGGACCGGCGCGAGATCGGCGAGCAGCGCCGCTCGCGCCGCGCTCTCCTGCACGACCTGGTCCCAGGTCCACTGCCGGTCCTCGAAGCGCAGCCCGACCGCATCGTCCCCGCGACGCGAGGCGACGATCTCGGCGAAGGTCTCCGGACTGAGGGGGCCCACCTCAGAGCCGCTCGATGATCGCGGCGGTCGCCTGGGCGCCGCCGGCACAGATGGCGACCAGCCCGAACGTCTGGTCGCGCCGCTCCAACTCGTCGACGATCGTGGCGATCAGCCGGATGCCGGTGGAGCCGACCGGGTGGCCGAGCGCGATCGCGCCGCCGTTGACGTTGAGCCGCTCGGGGTCGACCTCGTGCACCTGCGCGAAGGAGAGCGGCACGGACGCGAACGCCTCGTTGACCTCGAACAGGTCGATGTCGCCGATCGTCATCCCGGCGCGGTCCAGGACCCGCTGGGCGGCCCGGATCGGGCCGTCGAGGAGGTACGCCGGCTCGGCGCCCACCAGCGCCTGCGACACCAGCCGGGCGCGCGGGCGCAGCCCGAGCTCGCGGGCCCGGGTCTCCTCGACCAGCACGGCCGCGGTCGCGCCGTCGGAGATCTGCGAGGAGCTGCCGGCGGTGTGCAGCCCGCCCTCGCGGATCGGCTTGAGACCGGCGAGCGCCTCGGTGCTGGTCGCGCGCAGGCCCTCGTCGCGGCTGACGACCGTGCCGTCGGCGAGCTTCACCGGGACGACCTCCCGCTCGAAGCGGGCCGCGTCCCACGCGGCCCGGGCCCGCTGCTGCGAGCGGAGCCCGAAGGCGTCCAGCGTGGCGCGGTCGAGGCCGCGGCGACCGGCGATCCGGTCGGCCGCCTCGAACTGGGCGGGCAGGTCGACGGTCCAGCTCTCCGGGCGGGGGCGGCCCACCTCGCCGAGGTTCGACAGCAGCGGCACCCGCGACATCGCCTCGACGCCACAGGCCAGCCCGACGTCGTACATCCCGGCGGCGATCTGCGCGGCGACCAGGTGCACCGACTGCTGCGCGGAGCCGCACTGCGCGTCGATGGTGGTCGCGCCGGTCTCCTCCGGCAGGCCCGCGTGCAGCCAGGCGAAGCGGGCCACGTTGTTGGACTGCTCCCCCGCCTGGGTCACGCAGCCGCCGATGACCTCGGTGACCAGCGCGGGGTCGATCCCGGTGCGCTCGAGGACCGCGGTCTGGATCCCGCCGAGCAGCTCCACCGCGTGTACGCCGCTGAGGGCACCTCCGCGCCTGCCGTACGGCGTCCGGGCGGCATCCACGATCACGGGCACGGGCATGCGGGTTCCTCTCGAACTGCGATGACTGGGTGGCTGTCCGGGCACGGTAGGAGCCCGCCCGCGGGCCGGGTCGCCGTACTCCCGATGACCGGAACCGCTACGGTCGGGTTCCGGTCAGTGGGAGGGCGACCGACGCCCGCGGGCCGTGCCGACCACGCTGGCGCCATGACTCCAACCGCACCCGACACCTCCGTGACGGAGGCGTCGATCGCCCAAGCGGCCGAGCGGTTGCACCGAGCGGCGCAGACCCGCACCCCCTGCGCCCCGGTGCGCGACCTGATCGGCGCCGACGACCTCGCCGCGGCGTACGCCGTCCAGTCCCGGAACATCGAGGCCCTCCGCGACGCCGGCGCCACGGTGGTCGGCCGCAAGATCGGCGCCACCTCCCTCGCCGTCCAGCAGCAGCTCGGTGTCGACCAGCCCGACTTCGGCTGGCTCTTCGACGACATGGACCTCACCGGCGCGCCCGAGGTCCCGATGGAGCGGCTGCTCCAGCCCAAGGCCGAGGCCGAGATCGCCTTCGTGCTGAAGGCCGACCTCGCCGAGGGCCCGCTCGACGACGCACAGCTCCGTGCCGCCGTCGACTACGCGGTGGCCGCGCTCGAGATCGTCGACAGCCGGATCACCGGGTGGGACATCGCGTTCGGCGACACCGTCGCCGACAACGCCTCCAGTGGGCTCTACGTGCTCGGCACCGAGCGCCGCACGCTCGAGGAGGTCGAGCCGGTCGAGGTCACGATGTCGATGAGCATCGACGGGGTCGAGGTCTCCACCGGCGACGGCGCCGCCTGCCTGGGCGACCCGCTCAACGCGCTGGCCTGGCTGGCCCGCACCGCCCGCGAGTACGGCGAGCCGCTGCGCGCCGGCCAGGTGGTGCTGTCCGGTGCCCTCGGCCCGATGCGCGACGTGCCTCCCGGCGCGACGGTCACCGCCGAGCTCAGCGGCCTGGGCAGCGTCACCGCACGGTTCTCCAGCCCCGTCTCCAACCCCACCGCCGAGGAGGCGAAGTGAAGAAGACCAAGATCGCGATCATCGGGTCCGGCAACATCGGGACCGATCTGATGATCAAGGTGATGCGCCTGTCCGAGACCCTGGAGGTGGGCGCGATGGTCGGCATCGACCCCGCATCGGACGGCCTGGCCCGCGCCGAGCGGTTCGGCTTCGCCACCACCAGCGATGGCGTCGACGGGCTGATCGCGCTGCCCGGCTTCGACGAGATCGAGATCGTCTTCGACGCCACCAGCGCCAAGGCGCACGTCGCGAACGCCGAGAAGCTCGCGCCGTACGGCAAGCGGCTCATCGACCTCACCCCCGCCGCCATCGGCCCCTTCGTGGTGCCCGCGGTGAACCTCGACGAGCACCTCGACGCGACCAACGTCAACATGGTGACCTGCGGCGGCCAGGCGACGATCCCGATCGTCGCCGCCATCTCCCGCATCACCCCCGTGCCGTACGGCGAGATCGTCGCCTCGATCGCCTCCAAGTCGGCCGGCCCCGGCACCCGGGCCAACATCGATGAGTTCACCGAGACCACCTCGCACGCGATCCAGACCGTCGGCGGCGCCGGCCGCGGCAAGGCGGTCATCGTCCTCAACCCCGCCGAGCCGCCGCTGATCATGCGCGACACCGTGCTCTGCCTGATCGGCGACCCGGACCCGGCCACGCACGAGCGGATCCGCACCTCGGTGACGGAGATGGTCGCTCAGGTGGCCGCCTACGTCCCGGGCTACCGCCTCAAGCAGGTCGTGCAGATCGTCCCGGTCCCCGACGACCAGCCCGTGCACACGCTGCTGGCCGACCCCACCGCCCCGGTGACGCACCAGGTGTCGGTCTTCCTCGAGGTCGAGGGCGCCGCCCACTACCTCCCGGCGTACGCCGGCAACCTGGACATCATGACCTCGGCCGCGCTCCGCACCGCCGAGCGGATCGCCGAGAACACCCTCGTGGAGGCCACCGCATGACCGAGATCTTCCTGCAGGACGTCACCCTCCGTGACGGCATGCACGCCATCCGGCACCGCATCGACCCCGTCGACGTCGGCCGGATCGTCGCGGCCCTGGACGCAGCCGGCGTCGACGCGATCGAGGTCGCGCACGGCGACGGCCTGGCCGGCGGCACCCTGAACTACGGTCCCGGCTCGCACAGCGACTGGGAGTGGATCGAGGCCGCCGCGGCGAACCTCACCCGTGCCCGGCTCACCACGCTGCTGCTCCCCGGCGTCGGCACCATCGCCGAGCTCCGCACGGCCTACGACCTCGGGGTGCGCTCGGTGCGCATCGCCACGCACTGCACCGAGGCCGACGTCGCCGCCCAGCACATCGCGACCGCCCGCGAGCTCGGCATGGACGTCTCGGGCTTCCTGATGATGAGCCACCTGGCCCCGCCCGCGGAGCTGGCCCAGCAGGCCAAGCTGATGGAGTCCTACGGCGCGCACTGCGTCTACGTCACCGACTCCGGCGGCCGGCTGACCATGGACGGCGTCCGCGACCGGATCCGGGCCTACCGCGACGTACTCGACCCGGACACCGAGCTCGGCATCCACGCCCACGAGAACCTCTCGCTCTCGGTCGCGAACTCCGTGGTCGCCGTCGAGGAGGGCGTACGCCGCGTCGACGCCTCGCTGGCCGGCCAGGGCGCCGGTGCCGGCAACTGCCCGATCGAGCCGTTCGTCGCCGTCGCCGACCTCAACGGGTGGAAGCACGGCGCCGACCTGTTCGCCCTCCAGGACGCCGCCGACGACATCGTCCGCCCACTCCAGGACCGCCCGGTCCGGGTGGACCGCGAGACGCTGACCCTCGGGTACGCCGGCGTCTACTCCAGCTTCCTGCGCCACGCCGAGACCGCGTCCGAGCGCTACGGCATCGACGTGCGCACGATCCTGCTCGAGGTCGGCCGCCGCCGCCTGGTCGGCGGTCAGGAGGACATGATCGTCGACATCGCGCTGGATATCCTGGGCGAGGCCGGCTGAGGCAGGTCCACCACGCATCTCCTCTCCACGACGAAGGGGCCGACCACCATGGTCGGCCCCCTTCGTCGTCTGTTCAGAGGGTGCGGGCGACCCGCCAGGCGGAGTGGACGGCGCCCTGGATGTAGCCGACCTCGGCGGCGTCGCCGACGACCTCGACCGTGACGCCACGGTCGGCGAGCTGCTCGGCCAGCGGGGCACCGGACGTGACCTCGGAGGCCACCACGACCAGGTCGGCCGACGCGGTCTGCTCGTGCCCGTCCCCGTCGCGGTAGCGGACGGTCGTGGCGGTGATCTCCTCGACCGTCGCCTTCCGCTCCAGCCGCACCCCGTGCTCGGCGGCCCGGCGGACCGCGTGCCACCGGCGCGGCAGCGCCATCGGCAGCCCGAGCTGAGCGCCGGTCTCCAGCACGGTCACCGACTTGCCCCGCTCGGCGAAGAACTCGGCCAGCTCCAGCCCGACCAGCGAGCCGCCGATGACGACCACGTCCTTGCCCACCGGGAGGAACGTGCGGGTCGCCCGACGGATCAGCTCGGGGTGCCGGGTGACCCCGGTCAAGCGGCCCGCACGGGCGGCCCACCGCATGGTGCGCCCGCCGCGGGACGACCCGGCGTCACCGGTCCCCGTCATCAGCGCCCGCAGCGTGTCGCCGGTCTGCACGTGCGGCAGGTCGGCGCCGGGGACGGCGGGCAGGCCGCGGTGCGCCCCGGTGGCGAGCACCACGGTGCTCGGCCGCAGCGCCAGGATCGACTCGACGGTGGCCCTCTGCCCGAGGAGCACCACGACCCCGAGACGCTCGAGCTCGTGCTGCTGCCACTCCAGCAGGGGGCCGTTGGGCGGGGTCGTGAGCTGGGAGAACCACGCCGACCCGCCGAGACGGTCACCGGCCTCGACCAGGGTCACCCGGTGCCCGCGCTCGCGTGCGACCCGCGCGGTCTCCATCCCGCCCGGCCCGCCGCCGATCACGACGACGTGGCGCGGCGACGGCACGGGCAGGAAGGTCGCGGCCTGCTCGTCGCCCAGCGCCGGGTTGACCGCACACACGGGGGTGTCGTCCCAGAAGTTCTGCTCGACGCACACGTAGCAGTTGATGCACGGCCGCACGGACTCCCGGCGGCCGGCGTTCAGCTTGTTGACCAGGTCGGGATCGGCCAGCAGCTGGCGGCCCATCGCGACGAAGTCGGCGTCCCCGGCGGCGATGATCTCCTCGCCGACCTCGGGGAGGACCCGGCCCACGGTGATGACCGGGATGTTCACGGCCGCCTTCACCTGGCGCGCGTAGTCGCGGTAGGCGCCGACCTCGTTCGGCAGCGGGCCCTTGAGGAAGTCGGCGAACGGGTTGCGGCCCCAGCCGGTGACGTGGATGGCGTCGGCACCGGCCGCCTCGAAGAGCCGGGCGGCCTGGATCGTCTCCTCGGTGGTCAGCGCGCCCTCGGGGCCGTACTCCTCCCCCGCCACCCGGACCAGCAGGGCCAGCCGGTCGCCGACCGTCCGGCGTACCGCGGCGATGACCTCGCACGCCAGCTTGGCCCGGTTCTCCAGGGACCCGCCCCACGAGTCGGTACGCCGGTTGTCGGCGCGGCTCAGGAAGCCGCCGAGGAGGTAGCCGTGGGCGCAGTGGATCTCGAACGCGTCGGCGCCCGCCTCCATCACCCGGCGCGCCGCCTGGGCGAACTGGTCGATCACCCAGGCGATGTCCTCCTCGGTGGCCTCCTTGTACGTCGTGGGCATGCCCTTGGTGACCGACCCCATCTTGGCCAGCTCGTCGGGGGTGTTGTCGCGCAGGGAGGAGAGGTCGCGGGGCTCGTTCGGCTCCGACGGCACCAGCAGCGGGCGGCCGTTGGCGGTGTCGACCCGCGCCACCTTGCCGTGGTGGGTGGCCTGGACGCACAGCAGCGAGCCGGCGTCGTGCACCGCGTCGGCGAGCGCCTTCAGCCCGGGGATGAACTTGTCGTCGGAGAGCCCGGGCTCCTTCATGCTGGTCGCACCGATCGGGAACGCGACCGCCGACGCCGACGTGATGATCATCCCGGTGCCGCCCGCAGCGCGGGCGACGTAGTGCTCGATGTCCTCATCGACGATCACGCCGTCATGGCAGACGTTCATGTCCATCGCCGGCATGATCACCCGGTTCGGCAGCGTGATCGGGCCGATCCGCCCGGGAGCCAGCAGGTGGGAGAAGGACTGTCCGGTTCGCCGCGTACGCATTCGTCGCACGCTAGGCGCCGCCAGCACGACTGGCCCCCAGGTCTCCCGAACACCGGGACGGTCCCGACGGCCGTCCCGGTCCGCGCGTCGCGGGCTCAGCGGCCCCACCGCCCCTCCCGCCTGGCCAGCCCCAGCGTCACCTCCGCGGAGGCCGGCGGCTCCGTGGCCCGCCGTGCCGAGCGCTCGGTGGCGCTCGACCCGGATGACGGCGCCAGCTCCGGCCGGCCCGGGGTGTAGAGCCAGGTCTCGAACAGGTCGTCGAGCTGCTGACCCGAGATCCGCTCGGCGAGCCGGATGAACTGCGCGGTGGTGACGTTGTCGCCCGCCCGGGACCGGGCCCAGACCCGCAGCAGCCTGAAGAAGTCGTCGTCGCCGATCGTGGCGCGCAGCACGTGGAGGGTCATCGCCCCGCGGAAGTAGACGGGGAACTCGAACAGCTGGTCCGGGCCGGGGTCGCCGATGACGACGTCCCACCACGGGTCCCCGGGCGGGATGAACTCGTTGTCGTAGAAGAAGTCGAACGTCTCCTGGGTCGTCCCGAGTCCCTCCCGCTCGGACCACAGCCACTCGGCGTACGTCGCGAAGCCCTCGTTCAGCCAGATCTCGCGCCACCGCTCGACGGCGAGCGAGTCGCCGTACCACTGGTGCGCGAGCTCGTGGACGACGACACCGTCGCCGGAGACCGGGTCGGTGAAGAAGGCCTTGGAGTAGATCGGCCGGGTCTGCGTCTCGAGCGCGAAGCCGAGCCCGTCCACGTCGTCGACGATGCCGCCGACGCTGCGCCACGGGTACGGGCCGAAGTAGCCGGACAGGAAGCCGACGATCTCCGGCTGCCGTGCGAAGGACCCGTCGACGATCTCGCCCGTCGACGGCGGCACGTCGGCGGCGGTGCCCACGATCCAGTCGTTCTCGTTGCCGGGACTCCCGGCGGGCGGGCCGGGGACGGTCCAGCCGTCCGGACCGCTCTCGAACGACGTGCTGCCCTCGCCGGTCGACACGACGATGTCGTCGACGAAGAGGCCGGCCTGCTGGACCAGGTCGTCGCTGACGTAGCTGATGGACAGCTCCACGTCGCTTCCGGCGTACGGCGAGAGGTCGACCTCCCACTCCTCGGGCCCCGCGCCGGTGCCGGACGCGGCCCACCAGGTGCCGGTCGCGCCGGTCGGGCTGCAGGTCTCGGCGACCTGGTCGATGCTCTGGTAGTGCTCGGCGACGAACGGGTGCAGGTCCGGCCACAGCAGGCAGGAGTTGCCCGTGGCCTGGGTGGTGTGCCCGTTGAGGTCGGGCAGCGTCGTCCAGTCGTCCTCGCCGACGGTGTGCACCTCCACGAGCACGAAGTCCCAGTCGGCCTCGGTGTCGCGGGTCAGCGTGAACGCGGCCGAGGCCCCACCCGCAGGGACGCTGAGGGTGTGCATCAGCCGCTTGTACGACGAGCTCGCGGCCTGGGAGACGGCGAACCCGGTGCCGGTCGACGGCGCCGCGATCGGCTCGTAGAGGTCCGGGTCGACGGCGTCGAGGTAGCGCCGGCCGTCGGCGCGGTAGGCGTGCAGGTCGAACTCCCCGACGTCGACCGTCGTCAGGTAGCTGGCCATCGGGTCGCGCGCCTGCCAGGTCCAGGTCGACCAGCCGCGGCGAGAGCTCTTCGCGACCAGGTCACCATTGGCCACCGCCTCGAGACCGCGGGGCACCGTCACTCGGAAGGTGTACGACGCCTTGTCGGTCGGGTGGTCGTTGACGGGATACCAGCTCGCGGCGACGTGCGGCTGGCCGGCGATGTCGAAGCCGTCGTCGGTGGCGATGAAGCCCGCACCCTCGAGCATCTCGGGGACGCCGTCGTACACCACGCGCACGGTGAACCGCCGGTCGTCGCGCAGCGGGTGCCGCGGCGTGACGGTGAGCTCGTGGTCGGTGCGGCTCCAGCGGGCGCGCTCGCCGTCGACCCGGATCTCGCGGACCGTGAGACCGACCAGGTCGAGGTTGAACGACGACAGGCGCTGGGTGGCCTTGGCCTCCAGCTTCGCGCGCCCGCGGAGCAGATCGGCGTCGGGGTCGTAGCGCAGGCGGAGGTCGTAGTGCTCGACGTCGTACCCGCCGTTGCCGTCGAGCGGGAAGTAGGCGTCCCCGGCACTGTCGGCCCCCGGTGTCGCCCGGTCCCGGACGGCATCCGCGGGTGGGACCAGCGCGGCGACGAGGAGGGCCGTGCTCGCGGCGGCGACGGGAAGTGCACGCGTCTTCTTCATCTGGAGCTCCCGGAGACGAGGTGGTGAGGGCCCCTCGGCCCACTCAACACCGTCGTGGTCCGCCCGTCATCGATGATCTGGGGTATCCGGGAGTCCCTCCACGGGTTCCCGGAGGACGGCGCCCGGGACCCCCGACGGAAGGGGGGACCGCCTCCGCCGGGGGCCGACCGTGGGGGTCACGCTCAGCCGGTGCGACGGGCACGTGGTGCCGCGAGACTCGACGCCGTACTCGATGAGAGCCCGGAGCCTTGCCGCCCGCCGGAGAGTGCGTTGTGTGGTTGGAGCCGCAGAAGGTGACGCCTACCGAGCCGGTGATCGGGCGCCGGGCGAGGGCCGTGGCGGCATCGGATTCTTCGAGACTATCAAGTCCCCCGAGCCCGAACGAGGTGTCGTCGAGGCGTTTCGCTCAGCGCTGCCCGGGCCAGCCGGTGTAGGCCTCGGCGAGGTACGTCGAGCCGGCGGTCGAGCCGGTCACCGCGGCCAGCTCGCCCTCCTGACGGCGCAGGTCGAACGGGGACGCCTCCGGGAGGGTGTGCAGCATCGTGGTCATCCAGTAGGAGAAGTGCTGGGCCTTCCACACCCGCGCCAGCGCGCGCTCGCCGTACCTCGCCAGCGGGGCGGGGTCGCCGGCGGCGACGGCCCGCTCCAGCTCCTCGGCCAGCACCCGGACGTCGGCGAGGGCCAGGTTGAGCCCCTTGGCCCCGGTCGGCGGCACGGTGTGCGCGGCGTCGCCGGCCAGCACCAGGCGGCCGTGGTGCATCGGCTCCTGGACGAAGCTGCGGAACGGCAGCACCGTCCGGGAGGTGATCGGGCCCTCCTTCAGCGTGTAGCCGTTGGCGCCGACCCGGGCCTGCAGCTCCTCCCAGATCCGGTCGTCGGACCAGTCCGCGACGTCCGTCGCCGGGTCGCACTGGAAGTACATCCGCTGCAGGGTCTCGGTGCGCTGGCTGATCAGCGCGAAGCCCCGCGGCGAGTGGCTGTAGATCAGCTCGGGCGCGCTCATCGGCGCCTCGACGAGGATCCCGAACCAGGCGAAGGGGTACTCGCGGAAGTACTGGCGCCGCTCGGCCTCCGGCACCTGCCGGCGGCACAGGCTCCGCGACCCGTCGGCGCCCACGAGGAAATCGGCACGCACCTCGTGCCGCTCCCCCGCGGCGTCGGTGAAGCGCAGCACGGGGGTCGTGGAGACCAGGTCGTCGACCTCGACGTCGGTGACCTCGAACCGCACGTCCCCGCCGTCGCGCGCGCGGGCGTCGGCGAGGTCGATGAACACGTCGGTCTGCGGGTAGAGCTGGGTCGCGGCCCCGACGAGGCCCTCGAAGTCGATGCGGTGGCTGCCCCCGCCGAAGGCCAGCTCGATGCCGTCGTGGCGGTAGCCGTCGCGGTGCACCCGGTCCGAGACACCCGTGTCGACCAGCAGGTCGACCGAGTCCTGCTCGAGGATGCCCGCCCGGTGGGTCTCCTCGATCTCGCGCCGCGAGCGCAGGTCGACGGCCACGGAGTCGATGCCGACCCCGGCCAGCAGGTGGGACAGCATCAGGCCGGCCGGCCCGGCACCGACGATCGCGACCTGGGTGCGGTGGGGCGTGGGCGACATGACCCGGATTCTGCGACGACGGCCGGGACGATCACCACGCCGGGCTTCCACCGAGCGGAAGCCGGGCCCGTGGATGCCGAGCACGTGCGCAGCCGCGGGATCAGGCAGGCGCCTCCACGGAGGTGATCGGCGTGATCCACGACTGGTGCGTGCGGCTGTTCTTGGTGATCGCGAGCAGCTCGTCCATGTGCGGCTCCAGGCCGGTCACCTTGTCGAGCGGCACCCCGATGATCAGCTGGAAGCCCAGCCCCTTCCACGCCTGGACGGCCCGGCCGGCGAACTCCGAGTCGGCCTTGACGAAGCCCTCGTCGAGGAAGACCGGCGCGAAGCGCGGCCGCGACCGGGTCTCGTCGCCGAGCCGGAACCGCAGCGCCGAGCCGACGATGAACGCGACCAGCTCCTGGCTCTCGCCGCCGCTCTTCTCCCCCAGCGTGCGGTACGTCGCCCGCAGCTCACCGGTCGTGTGGTCGTAGCGCTCGGCGCTGATCTCCACGTGCCGGCGTACGTCGAGCAGCCGGTCCCGGTCGGTGGCGGCCACCCCGACGTCGCCCACCTGGCTCGGCTTGCGCAGCTGCACCATGAACCGGCTGAGCTCGGTGAACCGCTGCTCCAGCTCGGCGTCGCCCAGCTCGGCCGACGAACCGGCCGACAGGGCCCGCAGGTCCCGCATGAAGACCTGGACGTGAGCCGGGGCCAGTCGGCGCAGCCGGATCCGCAGCCGGTCGCGGGAGGCGCCGAACTCCAGGCGCCGCAGGATCGCGTTGATCGGCTCCAGCCGGTCCTCGATCTCCTCGATGGAGGCGGCCATCGCGCCGACGAGCGGCACCAGGTCCTGGCCGCTCCACTCGGTGAGCCGGCGCCGCCACTCCGAGCGCCGCTGGGCCAGGCCCTTGCCGCGGATCTCGTCGAGGATCCGCGCGTAGTCGGGGTACGACTCCGCGGTCGCGCCGAGGTTCGGCGAGTCCCACTGGAGCTTGTAGAGCCGGAAGATCCCGGCGAGCTCGTCCTCGACCCGCCTGGTCTCCGTGTCGGCGTCGGCGACCGCACCGCGCAGCCGCTCGGCGAGCCGCTGGGAGCTCTCGTGGAACCGGTCCAGGTCGGTGGGGTCGGCCGGTGCGGCGGCGGCGGCGAACTCGACGCTCAAGGCGGTGTCCTGGGCCTCGGTCAGGACGACCTGGCCGGCCCGCTCCATCTCCTCCAGCCGGTCCTTGACCAGGTCCTCGGAGTCGATCAGCTCGGCGTGACTGTCGCTGAGCTCCTGCTGCCGTCGCTCCAGCCCGAACCGGGTGCGCCGGGTCTGCTCCAGCTGCTCGGCGAGCTCCTCGACCTGGGCCTGGAGAACCTGCAGCTGGTCGTCGGCGGTGAGGATCTCGGTGCGCCGCCGCTCCAGGTCGGTGATCCGCCGGTCGCTGCCGGTGACGTCGAGGTCGTCGAAGCGGGCGGTCACGACCGCCTCGTACGCCGTCCGCGACTGCTCCAGCACCCGCAGCTGCCGGTCCTGCTCGGCGACCAGGGCGTCGACCCGGACGAGCTCGCTCTCCAGGGCCGCCAGCTCCGCGTCGATCTCGGCGATGGCGTCCGCGTTGGAGAAGCCGATGATGCTGCGGGCGTCGTTGCGGCCGTGGGCGCCGCGGCGACCGCTGCGGGTCTGGCCGGCGAGGGTCACCCGCAGGCCCGGACCCGTGAGCCCCGCCGAGGTCTCGACGCACAGCGCGTTGCGCGCGGGGTCATCGACGTGCCCCTGCACCCAGCCGGAGAACGGCGAGTCCTTGAAGAGCAGCTTCCCGGCGATCCGCTCCGGGTCGCCGGGTCCGCGGTCGGGCAGGTCGAGCTCGACGCCCTCGAAGGTCAGCCGCCCGCGCAGGTGCAGCCCGTCGATGGCCGCGGAGAACGCCTCCAGCCGGTCCAGCGGCACCAGCATCAGCCGCGCCGTACCGCCCAGGACCGTCTCGATCGCGGTGCGCCAGCGCGCCTCCTCGGGCGCGACGTCGACCAGCTCGGCGACGAACGGCAGCTCCTCGACCCCCAGCCCGCTCGCCTGGGCGACCTCCGCACGCAGCTCGTGCATCCGCGCCGGCATCCGGCCCGCGCGGTCCTCCAGCGAGGCGCGCTCGCGCCGCAGCTCGCTCTGCCGCTGCTGGATCGGGAAGCGCTGGTCCCGGACCACGTCGCGCTCCGCGCCGAGCCGCTCGTGCTCCAGCCGCCAGCCCTCGAGCCAGGCGCGGGCGCGCTGCTGGAGCGCCGCGAAGTCCTCGACCGAGGCCAGCGCCCCGTCGATGCTCTCGGCCCCGGTCACCTCGATCAGCGGCAGCAGCCGCTCCCGGAGCACCGCACAGCGTCCGAGCCGGTCCTCGCGGACCACCGCCTCCTGCTCCAGGGACAGCCCGAGCGACTGCAGGGTCGAGCCGCCCGCGGCCCGGTGCGCCTCCTTGGCCGCCTCGAGGTCGCCCAGCAGCGCGGCCTCGGCCGAGCCGGTGCGGGTCAGCTCCTCGGCGGTCGCCCTGCGCGCATCCCGGTTGGCGTCCACGGCGCTCTCCAGCAGCCGCAGGTGGGTGCGCAGCAGCCAGCGCCGCAGCGGCGTGTCGCCGGACCGGGTCACGCCGTACGAGTCGAGCTCGGTGAGCCGGACCTGGGCCGCCAGCCGGCGCTCGTGCAGGTCGGTGATCGGGTCGAGCAGCTCCAGCTTCTGCTCCTCGACGCGCATCGCGGAGTACGCCGTGTCGAGGTCGTCGAAGTGCTCGACGGCCCGGTCGGCGGCGGCGTACGTCGAGGGCCGCTCGAGGACCATGTCCTTGTAGAGCTCGTCCACGCTGCGGACCTGGTTGCCGGCCTGGATCCGGGCCAGCAGGCGCAGCGCCTTCGCACCGTCGCCGTTGGCACCGATGCCGAGCCGCGCGTGCAGGACGGCGGAGTACTCGGAGTAGGTCCGGTGCACGCGGATGCCGGGGTAGAGCTTCTTCAGCGTGTTGGCGTGGAAGCGCTCGGGGACGGCGACCTCGAGGGTGTCGAGCGCGAGCGCCCCCTCGTGGGTGGCCAGCTGCATCTGTACGTCGCTCGAGCGGGCGGCCCGACGCGGGACGTAGTAGGTGCGCAGCGCGGTGAAGCGACCGCCCTGGTCGTTGACGAAGGTCATCGCCACCGCGCCCCAGGTGTCCGCGCCCTTGCCGCGCAGCAGCTGCTCGACCGGACGCCCGGTGCGCGGGTCGTCGACGACGTCGACGGCGCCGCGCAGGTAGGAGAGCAGGTTGCGCTGGCCGACGCCCCGGGCGCGGCCGGCGACGGCGTCGTTGGAGGCGCCGTTGAACTTGGTGTCCGACGGCATCATCAGCGCGGTGTAGGCGTCGAGGATGGTGCTCTTCCCGACACCGGAGGCGCCGGAGATCATCGTCGTGTCGCCGCGCAGCGGGACCGTGGTCAGGCCGCCGAAGCCGCCCCAGTTGACCAGCTGCAGCAGCGCCGCACGCCACTGCACGGTGTCGTCGGAGGGCATCGCCACGACCTGCTGCTCGAACAGGCCGTCGGTCGCGTCGTCGACCTGCTGGATCTCGTCGATCGGCATCGTCACTCCTCCCCTGCCCGGTCGGTGGGCTCCCCGTCGGAGCTCTCGTCGAAGAGGTCCTGGTCCTCGACCTCGATCTCGCGCTCGGTGCCGTTGGCGCGCTGCAGGGCCTCGAGCAGCTCCTGGAGGAGCTCCAGCGGCAGCAGCGGCTCGACGGCCTCGCTGATCTCGTAGCGGTCGTCGGCGGCGGCACCGATGAGCAGGCCCGACTTGACGATGCTGACCACCGCGTTGCGGGCGCGCTTCTCGTCGCCGGCCTCGTCCGTCGCGTGCGGCGGACGGAAGCTCGCGACGTAGTCGACGATGTCCTCGCGGTCGACGAAGACCCGCGCGTCGCCCCCGGCCTGGCCGGCGCGGAGCCGGTCGCGGAGATGCACGAGCACCAGCGTCTCCTCGCGCGACCAGGCGGCGTCGTACAGCAGGGTCGGGAAGCGCGCGCCGGTCTCGGAGATCGCCTGCCGCTTCCAGGCGACCTCGCGCTCCCGGTCCATCGCCAGGTCGAGGAAGAGGTCGTTGAGGCGCGAGCGCAGCACCCGCTCGTGCTCGACCAGGACCGGCCAGTCGCGCGGGTGGGTGCGGGCGCTGATGAAGCGCTGCTTCAGCAGGGCGACCAGCGCCCGGCGCTGGGCGTACTCGAGCCCGCCCTCGTCGCCCTCGAAGAGCGAGACCGAGCCCTCGTCGAGGAGCTCGTCCCCGAGGTCGAGATCGGTGTCGGTGTCGACGCTCATCGGGTCTCACTCTCGGAACGGGCGGATCGGGCGGGTCGGGCAGCGGGTCGGTCGGGGTCCGGCAGCGGGGTGCGCGGGACGGCGAAAGCACGCCGCGACCCGTCGTGACGCACGGCCGCGAAGGTGTCGAGCACGTCCTCGGTCCCCCAGTCGCGGTCGGCGGCGAGGTGCAGCAGGCCGAGGATCTCGACCGGTCGGCGCAACGACGGCTCGAGCTGGTCGAAGAGCTCGCCGAGCGAGCCGACCGGCCGCAGCGAGGTCAGCGCCTCCTCGAGGCGCTCGCGCAGGGAGTTCAGCCGGGGGCCGCCCTGGGCCATCAGGGCGGTGAGCGAGACCTCCGGCGCGTCGTCCGGGTCGGCGGTGGCGATCCGCTCGGGCAGGACGTCGTCGGCCGGGTCGTAGAAGCGCTCGCGCAGGTGGTCGACACCGGCGCGGGCCGGCATCAGCGGGACGTCGTGGGTCGCTCGCGGACCGGTCGTGGCCATCCAGGCCATCAGCTCGGACTCGACCTGGCGCAGGGTCTGCTCGAGCTGCCGGTCGCGGGCCGCGTCGTGGGAGACGATGTACTCCTTCAGCGTCGCGGTCACCCGGGAGCGCTGGGCCAGCACCCGGTCGAGCCCGTCGCGGACGAGCCGGACCGTGCCCTGCAGCTCGGCCCGGTCGGCGTCGCTGAGGATCCGCCCGGAGATCGGGTGCTCCAGGAGCGCGGTGAGGTCCTCGCGGAGTTGGCCGACGAGCGCGTCGTCGCGCAGCAGCGCGAAGGCGCCCTCGAACGCCCGACCCTCGTGGGTCGCCGTCATCAGCGCGTCGGCCCGGGCCAGGTAGGCGTCGATGACCTCGCCCGCCGGCCGGTCCTCGGCCCGGAACGCCGCGAGGATCTCGCCACGGATCGTGGCGAACCGCTCCTCGACCCGCGCGAAGTCGCTCGGGAGCGCCGAGATCAGCGACAGCAGCTCGGTGAACCCCTCGAGCATGTAGTCCTCGGTCGCCCCGACCATCTCGGCGCCGTCGACCAGCCGATCCCGCTCGGCCTGCAGCCGGGCGATCTCGGCGTTGAGGATGGTGACCCGCGACGTCCGGTCGGGGTTGGCCTCGGAGTTGAACCGGCGCACGCTGCCGAGGATCGTCGCGATCCGGTGCTCGCTCAGGGTGGCCCGGTCGCGGGCGAGGTTCTTGACCAGCTCCAGGGCCTGCTGCGCGTGCGAGGTCAGCGAGTAGACCTCGTTGCCGGTCTCGTCCAGCGACCGCACCAGCCACTGACCGCGCATCCAGCGCTGGCAGATGTCGCGACCGCTGCCGGTGGGCACCTCGGACTCGCCGGCGAGGCGGATCCCGGCGAGGTGCTCCTCGACCTGCGTGTGCAGCCGCGCGGTCGGGATCGGCTTGTTGTTGCGGCCGAAGGCGGCGCGGAAGATGGTGATGACCACCGCCGCCTGCCGCTGGTGCAGCAGGGTGAGGGTCGGCTGGGCGAAGGCGCCCTTGACGCGGGCCAGCTCACCGGCGATCTCGCCCATCCTGCTCCGTCTCCTGCACTCCCGACGTGCACTCCGGACGTCGTGTCGACCAATGGGCAAGCATGACAGAGGCCGCCGACGGCCCGTGCGCCCCGGGTCGGCCCCGGGTCGGCCCGGCTAGGAGCGGTCGATCATCGCCTGCATCGCCTCGTTGTAGCGCTCACCCTGCACGACGATGGCCGCGCTGGCCTGCTGGATCTCGTCGAGGTCGGCCGCGGTCAGCTCCAGCTCGGCCGCGCCGATGTTCTCCTCCAGCCGGGAGGTACGACGGGTGCCCGGGATCGGCACGATCCACGGCCGCTGGGCCAGCAGCCAGGCGAGCGCGACCTGGCCGGGCGTGGCGTCGTACCGCCCGGCGATCCGGGCGAGCAGGTCGACCACGGCCTGGTTGGCTGCCAGGGCCTCGGCCTGGAAGCGCGGGATGGAGCGGCGGATGTCGTTCTCGGCGAAGCTGGTGCTGGCGTCGATCTTGCCAGTGAGGAAGCCGCGACCCAGCGGGCTGAACGGGACGAACCCGATGCCGAGCTCCTCGAGCGTCGGCAGCACCGACTCCTCGGGCTCGCGCCAGAACAGCGAGTACTCGCTCTGCAGCGCCGTCACCGGCTGGACGGCGTGTGCGCGACGGATCGTCCCCGCGCCCGCCTCGGAGAGCCCGAAGTGGCGCACCTTGCCGGCCTCGATCAGCTCGCCGACGGCGCCCGCGACCTCCTCGATCGGGACGTCCGGGTCGACCCGGTGCTGGTAGAGGAGGTCGATGGCCTCGCCGCCGAGTCGGCGCAGCGACGCGTCGGCCACCTCCCTGATGTGCTCGGGCCGACTGGAGAGGCCGGTCTGGTTGCCGTCGGCGTCGAAGGCGAAGCCGAACTTGGTGGCGACCACGACCTCGTCGCGGACCGGCGCCAGGGCCGCACCGAGCAGCTCCTCGTTGACCCAGGGACCGTAGACCTCGGCGGTGTCGAAGAAGGTCACGCCGAGCTCGACGGCGTCGCGGATCACCCGGACCATCTCGTCGTGGTCGCCGGCCGGGCCGAGCCCGTGGCTCATGCCCATGCAGCCGAGGCCGAGGGCCGAAACCTCCAGCCCGGGGGTGCCGAGGGTGCGCTTCTCCATGCTGCTCTCCTTCAGGTGGTCGTCCCTGCCGACCGTACTGGCGCGGCGCCGATCCGAACCCGGGTGTCCGCGGGTTCGGTTAGCCTCACCGGACGCCCTCGCCCGTCTCGGGCGCGACGAGAGGAACCCGATGCCCCACGTGCTGACCCGCCTGGCCGTCCTCGCGAGCGCCGCGGCGCTCTCGCTCGCGACGCTGAGCGTCCCCACCGCCCAGGCCACGGACCAGGCAGCGGCTCCTCGCGCCGGGTCGACCGTCCAGGTCCCGGGCTCGTTCACCGGCTACGGGTTCGACGCCTGCTCGGCCCCCTCCCAGCAGGTGATGGACGCGTGGCGGGTGGCGTCGCCGTACTCCGCGGTCGGCATCTACATCAGCGGCAGCCTCCGGACCTGCCCCCAGGACCAGCTGACCGCCGACTGGGTGCGCACCCAGGCCCGCCGCGGCTGGCACCTGCTGCCGATCCACGTCGGACCACAGGCCAGCTGCGCGAAGAAGGAGTACGCCCTCGAGATGTCCCTGGACCGTGCGACGGCCGGGGCCCAGGGCCGCGCCGAGGCCCGGAGCGCCGTCGCGGCCGCCCGGTCGCTGGCGATCCGCAGGGGCAGCATCCTCTACTACGACCTCGAGGACTACGACCTCGCGCCGGACGACTGCCGGCAGGCGGCGCTGTCGTTCCTCTCGGGTTGGACCAAGCAGCTGCACGCCCAGGGCTTCGACTCCGGCGTCTACTCCAGCATCGGCGCCGCGATCACCTCGCTCGACCTCGCCGACCGGGTCTCGCCCGGCTCGTACGCCATGCCCGACGACATCTGGTTCGCCTGGGAGAACGGCCGCGCCAACACCCGCACCGACCACCGGGTGCAGGGCAAGCGGTGGGACCGGCACGCGCGGATCCACCAGTACGAGCTCGACACCGTCAAGACGTACGCCGGCACCTCGATGCAGATCGACCTGAACTGGGTCGACGTCGGCCGCGGCTCGGTCGGCTCCCCCACCCGGCGGATGTGCCCGGGCGTCGACGTCGACCTGCGCCGCTACCCCACCCTGCGCAAGGGCTCGCGCGGCGCCGCGGTCAAGGCCGCGCAGTGCCAGCTGCGCAAGCAGCGCTTCACCCGGGCCAGGCCCAGCGGCCGCTACGACGCCGGCACCGTGAAGGCGGTCCGCAAGGCGCAGCGCAGGCTCGACGTGCGGGTGACCGGCCGGCTGGACCGCAGGACCTGGGTGGCGCTGCTCTCGCGCGGCTCCCGCCCGCTGCTGAAGGTCGGCTCGACCGGAGACCCGGTCCGCCGGACGCAGCGCGCCCTCGGCGCCGCACTCGGCATCCGAGTCCGGGTCGACGGCCTGATGAGCCCGCGGACCAGCAAGGCAGTCGCCCGGTTCCAGAAGCGCGAGCGGCTCACCCGGACCGGCAACGTCACGACCGAGACCTGGCAGCGGCTCCAGGCCGGCGGCTGATCGACCGCTGGGGAACTAGTCTGGGCCCGCCCATGCAGACCCCACCGCCGCGCGCCCGCCGCCTGCTCCTCGCCGTCGACGCGCCCTCGCTGCTGCACCGCAACCACCACGCCCGCGCGCACACCGACCTGCGCGACCGGACCGGCCGGCCGGCGTGGGCACTGCACGGGATGCTGCGCCAGATCCTGGAGGCGATCGACCAGTTCGCACCCGACGCCCTGCTGTTCGGGCTGGACGACCGGACGACGTCAATGCGCGAGGGCCTCTACCCCGGCTACAAGGCGGGCCGCGCCGTCAAGGACGCGACCCTGGTCGAGCAGCTCGAGCGCGCCGCCTCCCTGCTCGACGCGCTGGGCTTCCGCACGGTGACCCCGCCCGGTCTCGAGGCCGACGACGTCAACGCCTCGGCGGCCACCTGGGCGAGTCGAGAGGGCTGGGACTGCGTGATCGTGACCTCCGACCGCGACTCGTTCGCCAACATCAGCGCGCACACCCGGGTGCTGCGCCTCATCGACGGCGGGATCAGCGGCTCCCCGCTGCTGGACGAGCGGCGGCTGCGGGCGCTGTACGGCGTCGACGCGGCCCGCTACCTGGAGTTCGCCGCGCTCCGCGGCGACGCCAGCGACAATCTGCCCGGAGTCGCCGGCATCGGCGAGAAGACGGCGCCGGTGCTGCTGGACCTGATGGGCTCCATGCGGGCCGTGTGGTCCGACATCGAGCACTGCGGCGGCGAGAACCTGGTGGCCACCGTCGACTCGTGGTGCCTGGAGACCGGCGCCCGCCGAATGGGCGCCACCCTGCTGAAGCGGCTGACCGCACCCGGGGCTCGGGAACGCTACGACTTCAACATCTCGATCATGGCCGGGCAGACCGACCTCGAGCTGGGGCTGACCCCCGACGTACCCGGCTCCCCCGGTCTGCTCCCCCTCGACCGGGTGCGGGTCTCGCGCGTCGTCGACTTCCTGGGCGTCGGCGCGACCACCGACCTGGCCCTCCGGGTGCTGACCGAGCCGCCCGCGTCCGAGGGCTGAGCGGGCGCCGGCAGGTGTCCGGGCCCAACTTCTCGACCCCGGCCCGACGTATTCGGGGGAGTTTTCGCCCCTACCGACGGACCGACGCGCTGCGGGCGTGGTCAGAGCACCCCGGGCGGAGTTACGTTGTCAGGGAAGCGGCTCGGGCACTTCTCGACCGTAAGGAGCACCGATGCTGAACGACAGCGTGGTCACCGCGAACGTTCCGGCTTCCGACCTCGACCGGGCGCGAAGCTTCTACGCCGACATGCTCGGCCTGACCCCCGCCGACGAGAACCCCGGCGGGCTCGTCTACACCACCAGCGGCGGGACGACGTTCTTCCTCTACCAGACGGAGTACGCCGGACAGGCCGGCCACACCATCGCGCAGTGGCATGTCGGCAACGTCGCCGACGAGGTGCGTGAGCTGAAGGCCAAGGGCCTCACGTTCGAGCACTACGACCTGCCCGGCGCCACGTGGGACGGCGACGTCGCCTCCATGGAGGGGATGGGCAGCGCCGCCTGGTTCAAGGACAGCGAGGGCAACATCATGTGTCTCGACGACGCGACGACGGGCTGAGCGAACCCGCCGAGTCCCAACGGGCGGCCTCCACGAGGGACCGCTCCCGCGAACGCGCCCGGTCCCGCCCCGTCAGGGACGGGGGATCTCGATCGGGGCCATGTCGCCACCTTCCCATCCGCTCTGGTGAGGTGTCCCCATGGAGATCTGGGTCAATCCCGCCTGCTCGAAGTGCCGGGCCGCGACGAAGGCGCTCGACGAGGCCGGGGTCGAGTACACCGTGCGCCGCTACCTCGACCAGCCGCCGACCCTCGCCGAGCTCGAGGACGTGCTGGCCCGCCTCGGCCTCGAGCCGTGGCACATCACCCGCACCGGCGAGCCCGAGGCCGCTGCCGTCCGGGGGCTCGCCCGCACCCCGGAGGACCGTGGCGCGTGGCTGCAGGCACTGGTCGACCATCCACGACTGATCCAGCGACCGATCATCACCGCCGACGACGGCACCGCCGTGGTCGGTCGCGACCCGGAGGCGCTGGCGAGGCTGCTGCGCTGATCGAGGCGCAGCGAGCCCTATTCACAGAGCCCGGAGCATGGCCGGCGGCAGGCAGGCACGCTGCCGGGCGTCCAGCCCGGCCAGGCACCGACGGACCTGGTCAGGACGCCAGGGCTCGGGGGTGATCGTGGCGTACGGCCAGCGCGTCATCCAGGTGAAGGTCACCGAGAACCGGTCCCGCGACGTGGGCGGCGCAGCGCGGTGGAAGATCTGCGCGGTGTCCGGGACACCGGCAGTCCACCGCGGGCCCGTGGCCTGACGCCAGGTGTCTCGGGGCACGGTCGCGGCGAACTGCTCGTCCGCGACGAATCCCCCGACGTAGTGCAGGGCTCGCGCGGCAGCTGTCGATGGCGTCCTCGGGACGTAGGTGAAGGGTCCGCCGTCGGAGTCGACGTCGTTGAGCCACACGAGGATCTTCAGCATCCGGTGGTCCTCGATGTCGCGGTGCCACTGCCGGGTGTCGACCGTACGACCGTCGCCGCACTCGCGGTGGACCAGCGGCCCGAAGTAGCGGACCGGTACGCCGAGGTAGTTCTCCACGAGGTCGAGGACCCGGGGCTGCAGCCCCCACTGCCACAGGGCGACGTCCTCGAGCATCTCGTCCCGACCGAGCAGCACCGAGTGCGACCCGCCGGGCGAGCGCTCCGCCAGGACCCCGCTCAGCTCGAGGAGCAGCGGTTTGAGGGAGTCCACCCCGGGAAGCCCCATCGCGCCCCACGGGGCGACGACCATGCCGCTCCCCCGCAGCTCGCGGACCAGCCGCTGATGGGCGGCGTCGAGGGTCGGCAGCCGATGGCGATGGGCATCGACCCGAGTGGCCCGACTGGCCTCGACATGACTTCGAACGGCCGGGACGCGATGGATCAGCTCACGCTTGGCTCGATTGGCCGCCCGGGCCACGTCCACCTTCATGCCATACCTCCGAGAGAGCGCGCCGATTCATGACGCTAGGTATACGGTCACCTGAAAGTTGACGCCGCTCTCGTCGGGGTATCGGCCTCGAACCGCAGATCCTCCCCAAATGTGGTGAAATCCTGCTCGTCGTTCAGACCAGGAGGTTCGCCTGGATCTTCCTGATCGTCTTGACGTCCAGGCCGAGGCCCTTGACCAGGAAGCGGTCGAAGCTGCCGTACGCCTCATCGATGGCGCGGAACATGCCGGCCAGGTTGTCGCCGTCCTGCTCCAGCAGCGGCTGGAGGATCCGGCGGTCCACCCCGATGCCCTCGAGACGCGTGTACGTCGCCTCGTTGGAGGACCGGCGATAGACGTTGGACAGCTCGTAGTCGGCCATGGCGTTGCGCTCGGAGACGCCGAGCAGACGCTGCACGATGGCGGCGAACGCACCCGTGCGGTCCTTGCCCGCGGTGCAGTTGAAGATCAGCGGTGCCCCCTCGTCCTGGGCCAGCACCCGCAGGATCTGAGCGAAGCCATCCCGACCGGCCTGGCTGAGCACGAGGTCGACCAGACCGTCCCGCGCGATCTCCTCGGCCTTGCCGTCGCCCAGGAGGTCCTGGACGACCTGGGGGTCACCGCTGCGAAGTGCCCCTTGGATGGCGATGGACAGCGCATCGGTCGCCGCGTCGAGCAGGACCACCGAGTGCTGGGTGAGCGAGCCGGGGTATCGGTTCGCGCCGTTCTTGGCCACTTCGGACTCGGCGCGGAAGTCGGCAGAGTGCTGCAGCCCCAGCTTCGCCAGGATCGCCTGGTCGCGGACGGTCGGAGCCGTCACCGCCTCGCTGCGAAAGAGCAGCCCCCAGCGAATCGACCGGCCGTCGACGGTCTTGAGCCCGCCGAGATCGCGCGCGTTGCTGACGCTGTCCAGACCGAGGCCGCGGGTCGCTGCGATGACTCCCCGGACGTCCTTGGTCCTCCTGATCACCTTCGTCTTGCCGTTCTTGCGAACCCTCTTGGTCACCCGGGCTGCCTTCGCCGCCTCGGGTGAGGCGATCTCGAAGTACCAGCGCGCACCGTCGTCCAGACCCTTGACGCTGAGCGAGCCCCACTTGCTCGTGCCGACGAGCTTGCCGCTCCTGGACGGGTTGCGAGCCTTGGTGCTGGCGTAGACGCGGTGCCTGCCTGCGCCGTCCCAGGTGATCGCGTAGCTGCCACTGGCCGTGCGAACGACTTCGATCTCCTTCGGCGCCGCCTTCTGCGCCGCCTTTGCGACTGCGGAGGAGGTGACCGCCTGCCGAGTCAGCGGATCCGGTGCCGCCGCCGCCGACGCAGGCAGTCCCACGGCGAGGGTGGACAGGGCAGCGACCGTGCTCGTGACGATGACTCCGAGCTTCTTCATGACGTTCCTTCCGGTGCGGACCTCAGTGAGGCCAGTCACGCCACGTTAGGGACGCGCGGTGCGCGACTCGGGCAACGGTCTTGCTCAGCGGAAACGAGTGAGTGCGGGTCATTGAGTGGACACTTGCGGGCCGGCTGGCGGTCATGCCGAGACGGCGCGTCGCCAGTGACGCACCCCCTCCAGAAGTACGACGTGGCGGCGACGGTGCGTTTCCCTGGACAGTCAACGCCCCTGGGTAAGAGTCCCCGGGAGTGGTGGGGTTTGAGGGACCAGCGGCGGGGCGTCAGCACGTAGACGGCCATCGGCGGGATCTTCGGTGTGTACGGCCAAGCACTCACCGAAAGAGGTCCACCGATGGCCTTGCCCCAGTCTGCCCTGTCCGAACTCCTCGACGCGTTCCGTGCCGGTGATGGCGTCGACCTGATCCGTGATTCGGTCCGGGTCGCGTTGCAGGAGCTGATCGAGCTCGAGGCGATCGAACGCGTCGGCGCCGCACCCTATGAGCGCACCGAGGACCGTGTCACCGAGCGCAACGGCCACCGGCCGCGGGTGCTGACCACCAAGGCCGGCGACGTCGAGCTGCGGATCCCCAAGCTGCGGAAGGGCTCGTTCTTCCCGATCATCCTCGAGCCCCGTCGTCGGATCGATCAGGCGCTCTACGCGGTGGTGATGGAGGCCTACGTCCACGGGATCTCGACTCGCAGCGTCGACGACCTTGTCGAAGCGATGGGCGGCACGGGTGTCTCCAAGTCCGAGGTCTCCCGGATCTGCACCGGCCTGGATGAGACCGTCGGCGCGTTCCGCACCCGCACCCTGGACCACGTCGAGTTCCCCTACATCTATCTCGACGCGACCTACCTCCACGTCCGCAACGCACCTGGCAAAGGTGGCCAGGTCGTGTCGATGGCGGTGGTCGTCGCGACGGGTGTCACCGCAACCGGTGAACGGGAGATCCTCGGCCTGGACGTTGGTGACAGCGAGGACGAGGTCTTCTGGCGCAGCTTCCTGCTCAGCCTCAAACAACGCGGACTGGCCGGCGTGAAGCTGGTGATCTCAGATCAACACTCCGGCCTCGTCAAGGCGTTGAAGCGCGCGTTCCAGGGCGTCGCGCACCAACGGTGCCGGGTCCACTTCGCCCGCAACCTCCTGGCCCACGTCCCCAAAGGCCAGGCCGACTACGTTGCAGCTGCGTTCCGGATGATCTTCGCCCAGCCCACCGCCGAGGACGTCCACGTGGCGTGGGACAAGACCCGCGACGAGCTCGCCGCCCGCTTCCCCAAACTCGGGCCACTGATGGACGACGCGAAGCCCGAGGTCCTCGCCTTCACCGCATTCCCACGCGAGCACTGGCGCAAGATCTGGTCGACCAACCCGCTCGAGCGGGTCAACAAGGAGATCAAGCGCCGCGCCCGGGTCGTGGGCATCTTCCCCAACGCCGCGGCGGTGATCAGGCTGGTAGGCGCGGTGCTGATCGACATGCACGACGAGTGGATCGCCGGGGACCGCCGCTACCTCTCCGAAGGATCCATGGCCAAGCTCTACGCCACCAGCGATACTGAACCAATCGCCGCCATCGAGAGCAGCGACGCGTAGGCACCGAGGATCACCTCAAAGCCCACCACCCCGCGGGGCTCTGTCCGCCCTGGCACCCCGACCCCGTGCGTCATGTCTCAGGACATCGGTGACAGTTCTGCATCAAGACATCGGTGACGCTTCTGGTGGTTGGTGGTGACACTTCTGCCTCGAGGCTCGGGCGGTGACTGCCAATGAACCCATTGATCCTCGTGTCCGTCTCGCGATCTCGCAGTGACTCGGTGACGCACCCCGGGTCGCGGTCTCGACGTTCTGCGCCGAGCACGGCATCTCCCGCAAGTCGTTCTTCGAGCTACGCAAGCGCGCTCTGGTCGATGGGCCGGCGGCGGTGCTTGAGCCCTGGACCCGACGCCCATCCGGCCCGCACCCGGGGTGACCTACATCGGTAACAGCCGACGCCCGGGACCCCGCCCGAAGAACCCCGGAAGTGTCACCGAAGTCCTGAGACATCGCAGTGCGAGCCCTGTGGAAGAGCCAGGGCGATCGAACGTGCGTTCGAGTAGAATGGAACCCATCATCCCGCACCGTTGTGGAGCTCTCGGAGGCTCGCATGGACCACCCGATCCGGGTCGCCACCCAGGTCATTGACGGTGCCCTGAAGTCGGTCGCCGACGTGAACCCGGCCTTCATGACCACCACCGACAAGGCCACCGCCCTCGTCGAGCTCGCCGCGATCGAGACCCGGGTGGGCGAGCTGCGACTGCGGGTCACCGCCGACGCGGGCGACGTGGCCGAGGAGTCGGGTGCGCGGGACGTCGGGGCATGGACCGCGGCCGCGACGCGGCGTCGTCGCGGTGACTGTGCTGCCGACCTTCGCCTCGCCCTGGCGTTGGCCGACCGTCCGGTGTTGGCAACGGCGGTGCGTGAAGGTGGGGTGAATCTCGACCAGGCCCAGGCCATCGCGGCGTCCCTCGCCGAGCTGCCGGCCGACGTCGACCCCTCCGTGGTCGACCGGGCCGAGACCGCGCTAGTGGCCTACGCCGCCCGCTTCAACCCCATCGAGCTAAGCCGCCTGGGCCGCCGAATCCTCGACGTCGTCGCCCCCGAGCTCGCGGAGGCCGTCGGGGCCCGCCACCTCGCCAACCTGGAGGCGTCCGCCCACCAGCGGATGCGCCTCGGACTCCGGCCCCTCGGCGACGGCACCACCCGCATCACCGGACTGATCCCGGACGCGTCCGCGGCTCGGCTCGCGACGTACTTGCATGCCTTCACCAATCCCCGCCGCGACGACGCTGACCCAGAGCCGGCCGCAGCGCGGCGGACTCCCCACGGCCGCAAGACCGCCCGCGCGTTCTGCCAACTCCTGGAGACCCTGGACCCCACCCGGCTCCCCATCCACGGCGGCGACGCCACCACCCTCGTCGTGACCATGTCGCTGGAGTCGCTCCGCGCCGAGCTCGGCACCGCCACCCTCGGCAACCCGGCACCGGGCGACTCGCTCGACCGGATCACCGCCGAAGAAGCCCGGCGCCTGGCCTGCACCGCCCACCTCGTCCCGGCCGTCCTCGGCGGCAAGGGCGAGGTCCTCGACCTCGGCCGCTCCCAACGCCTCTTCACCCGCGCCCAACGCCGCGCCCTCGCCCTGACCGATCGCGAGTGCCGCGCCGAGGGCTGCCAGATCCCCGCCCCATGGTGCGAAGCCCATCACGCCGGCACCCCCTGGGCCGCCGGCGGCCGCACTGACCTGGCCGACGGGATGCTGCTCTGCTCGCATCATCACCACCGAGCCCACGACCCGGGCTATTCGTCGGAACGACTCCCCGACGGCGGCGTCCGATTCCACCGACGAACGTAGGCCGCTCGGTGGGCTACTCGCGCCGACGCGACGCAGATCGAGTTGGATCGTCGGTGACGTCGGTTCGAGCCTTCCGCCGTGGACGTGGACGGCGTACCAGGCAACGGGGACGCCGATCAGGGCCAGCGACGACGAGGTCGAGGTGTTGGACTCTCATCGCGGTCTGTCGGGTGTGGGCGAACGATTCCGTTGCCGCAGTGGCGAGCGTAGTGAAGGTGGACGCGATCTGCAGAGGAAGAAGCGCCTCCCGAACGCGCCAACCCCACCTGGGACGCTGCCGGCGCACGTTCTGACATTCCGGCTCCGAGGGGGTCCCGGGCACCTAGCGTGTCACCGCCGATCCCTCGACAACCCCCGGAGCGTCCGTGCATACAGCCACCCCCACCGTCGCTCGCCTGCTGGGCCTGTTGATCGCCGCCGGCCTCGTGCTGACCGGACTCGTCGTCGCCACCCCGTCATCGGCCCGGGCGGCCGACCTCCTGTACGGCGCTCCCGCCGTCGGGTCGTGCCACGACGCGACCTTCGATCAGGCCAAGGGCAACCACCTCACGGTGCCGACGTGCCGTGCGGCTCCGACCACACCCTGGTGACGGCCCGGGTCGTCCAGCTGCCGGCGGACGTCGACGTGTCGGACTGGGACGAGGTGCAGAAGGTCATCGCGTGCGACGCCGGCGAGAACAAGCTGCTCGGCCGGAACCCGTTGCGGAGGGCCCTCACCATGTACGCGGGCTTCAGCTTCATCCCGACTGCCGATCAGCGGGCCGCGGGCGCTCGCTGGGCCAGCTGCCACCTCACCCTGTGGGGGACCAAGGGGCTCTACGACCTGCCGACAACGCTGCGGAAGCTCACGAAGAGGCCGACCGCGGCGGTGGCCCGATGCGCGACGCTCGCGAGGTGGCTGCCCTGCTCCGAGAGGCACACTCACCGGGCGGTGGCGGCGTTCTTCGTCAGGGCCACGGGCAGTGACAGGGCCGTCGACAAGCGGATCTCCGTGCAGGGCCCGCGGGTCTGCGCCAAGAGGCTGCGGATTCCCGGGTTGTCCACCTACCGTCGCCACACCCCGCCCAACGTCATCGTGACCTGCTTCAAGAGAACGCGGAAGTGAGCCCGCTGCACGCGGTCACCGCGCTCCTCGGACTCGCCCTCGCCGGCTGGCTCGCGGCCGACGTCGGTCCGGCGCTCACCGTCAGCGGTCCTCGCCCCAGTTGGCGATGACCACAGCGACCAGTGGGAGCACAGCAGCGACGACCGACATCGCCACGGCCGCCGTCGTCGACCACAACCGGACGAGGTTCCAGGCCAGCAGGATCAGCACCAGGCACGCGCCCATCAGGGCGAAGTACCAGCGCTGACGCCGGCGCAGCCGCTCGCTCTGCGGCCTGCGCACTCCGCTGGTTGTGATGCGCTGGGGTCGTCGCATCCCTCCACCTTCCCACGCTTGCCGCACCGCACCGCCGCCCTCGGCTGGGCCCGGAAGATGCCGAGCGCGAGGCACTCACGGCACGGAGCCGGCGCGTTCGTCGCTCCTGACGTCCAGGCGATTCGGCGCGGCCTAGGCCTTCGATTTCTTCGGGGGCTTCGCCCGCGCTCGCTCCACCGCCGGGCCGACCCAGGCGGCGAGGGAGTCCGGGTCGGGCAGGTCCGCCGCCGCAACCAGGACGACCCCGCCCATGGTTCGCTCTCCCATGGTCGCCGTGCGAGCGCCGTTCGCGAGGGCCTCGTCGACGCCGTCCGTGCCGACGTGGACCATCAGGTCGTCGTCGCCGGTACCGACCGCCAGGTAAGTGTTCACCGTCCAGCACAGACCACCGAACATCTTGATCTCGCGATAACCGGCCGGGCCGGCGGCAGCCGCGACCGAGGTCCGGATCCTCTCGGCCAGCTCCTCGTCATAGGTCATCGGGCGCCTCCGGCATCAGTCGGGCCGTTGGCTGATCCTACGGACGGCACCGCCGGTGCGCGCGCCGGTCGGGGCCGGCGCGGCCCGACTCACGCAGGCGGGATGTTCTGGTTGTGCCGGAAGAGGTTGCCGGGGTCGTAGGTCCGCTTGACCTGCCGCAGCCGGTCGTAGTTGCCCTTGTAGTTGGCGCCGATCCGGTCCTGGTCGTCCTCGGCCATGAAGTTGATGTAGCCGCCGTCCTCGGAGAGCGGAGCCGTGGCGTCGTAGTAGTCCCGGACCCAGGCGATGTTGCGTTCGTCGTCCTTCTCGTCGGGCCACATGCCGGCGATCACCGTCGCGAAGTTGGCGTCGCGGTAGGCGAAGGCGGTGGCGTCGGGCGCGACCCGGTGGCAGGCGCCGTTGATCGGGTAGATGTGCATCGTCGAGGTCATCTCGGGCACCTGCGCCCCGTGCTCGACGTGGGCGGCGATCGCGTCGTCGGTGAGCTCCTTGACGAAGTTGGCCTTCCAGTAGTGGCGCAGACCCGAGGGGTAGAGGTCGTCGAACGCGCTGTTCAGGGCCGGGTACGGCATCGGGCCGACCAGCTCGGCCACCGTCGGCGCCAGGTCGCGGAACGGCTTCAGCACCTCCTCCCCCCGGTCCAGGTCGCCGGCCCAGCAGGTCACCATCAGGGCCAGCGTGGTGCCGTGCCGCTCCTCGGGGATGAACGGCAGCGGCGGGGCGATCTGGTACGCCGGGAAGCCGCCGAACTGCTCGGGGGCGTCGGCGATGAACTCGCGGTAGAGCCGGAACAGGTCGGCCGCCCGGTCCAGCTCGAAGAACATCGGGCCCCCGTAGATGTCCTTGACCGGGCTGAGCCGGAACTCGAAGGAGGTGACGACGCCGAAGTTGCCGCCCCCACCCCGGATCGCCCAGAACAGGTCCGCGTCGTCCTTCTCGCTGGCGACGTGGAAGCTGCCGTCGCCGGTGACCACGTCGGCCGCCACCAGGTTGTCGGAGGAGAATCCCAGCCCTCGGGCGAGGTAGCCGATACCGCCGCCGAGGGTGAGGCCGCCGACCCCGGTCGTCGAGATGATGCCGCCCGTCGTGGCCAGCCCGAAGGGGTACGTCGCCGCGTTCAGGTCGCCCCACGTCGCACCGCCCGACACCCGGGCGGTGCGGGTCACCGGGTCGACCCGGACGTCGCGCATCGCCGACAGGTCGACGACGACGCCGTCGTCGCAGGTGCCGAAGCCCGGCACGCTGTGGGCCCCGCCGCGGACGGCGACGGTGAGCCCCTGGTCGGCGGCGAACCGCACGGCGATCATCACGTCGCCGGCGTTCGCCGCCCGCACGATCACGGCCGGCCGCTTGTCGATCATGCCGTTGCGGACCAGGCGCGCCTCGTCGTACGCCGCGTCGTCCGGTCCGATCACGGGCCCGCGGGTCTGCTCCCGCAGGGTGTCCAGCTGTGCACTCATCTGACCCTCCTCATGACTTGCCCGTCGCGTCCGGGCAACAGGAGGGCGCCACGAGGGCGTCGAGAGTCGTCGAGAAGGCGTCACGTGGCGCGGCGGGGTCCGCGGCAGGTCTGGTGCTACCGACGCTAGCCCCGGACCGCGGGCCCCGCCATCGTGCAGGTGAGGTAATCCGAGGGACCAGCCCGGACCCCTCAGGCCCGGACCCCTCAGGCCCGGACGTCTCAGGCCCGGACGCCTCAGGCCCGGGCCGCGACCAGGTTCAGCGCGACGTCGATGATCATGTCCTCCTGGCCGCCGACCAGACGACGCTTGCCGCACTCCATCAGGATGTCGCGCACGTCGAGGTCGTACTGCGCCGCTGCGTTCTCGGCGTGCCGCAGGAACGAGGAGTACACACCGGCGTAGCCGAGGGTGAGGGTCTCCCGGTCGACGCGGACCGGACGGTCCTGCAGCGGCCGGACGATGTCGTCGGCGGCGTCCTGGAGCTTGAACAGGTCGCAGCCGTGCTTGAAGTCCGACAGGTCGGAGACCGCGACGAACGCCTCGATCGGGCAGTTGCCCGCGCCGGCGCCGTGACCGGCCAGCGAGGCGTCGACGCGGAGGGCGCCGTTCTCGACGGCGACGACGGAGTTCGCGACCGAGAGCGAGAGGTTCTCGTGGGCGTGGATGCCGATCTCGGTCGTCGGGTCGAGCACGTCGCGGTAGGCGCGGACCCGGGCGGCGACGTCGTTCATCGTGAGCCGGCCACCGGAGTCGGTGACGTAGACGCAGTGCGCGCCGTAGGACTCCATCAGCTTGGCCTGCTGGGCCAGCTCCTCGGGCGGGGACATGTGCGAGAGCATCAGGAAGCCGGAGACGTCCATGCCGAGCTCGCGGGCCGCGGCGATGTGCTGCGCGGAGACGTCGGCCTCGGTGCAGTGGGTGGCGACCCGCACCGAGCGGACGCCGAGGTCGTAGGCCCGCTTCAGCTCGTGGATGGTGCCGACCCCGGGGAGCAGCAGCGTGGTCAGCCGGGCCCGCTTCAGCACCGAGGCGGCCGCCTCGATCCACTCCCAGTCGGTGTGGGAGCCGGGACCGTAGTTGACCGAGGAGCCGGCGAGGCCGTCGCCGTGCGCGACCTCGATGGCGTCGACGCCGGCGTCGTCGAGCGCGGCGACGATGCGCTGCACATCGGCGGGGGTGATCCGGTGGCGGACGGCGTGCATGCCGTCGCGCAGGGTGACGTCCTGGACGAAGATCGGAGTGCTCATGGTCAGTTCCCTGCCTTCGAAGCCGCGATCCGCTCGGCCATCTGCAGCGCGGCGGAGGTCATGATGTCGAGGTTGCCGGCGTAGGCCGGGAGGTAGTGCGCGGCACCCTCGACCTCGAGGAACACCGACACCTGGTGGGTGGGACGTGTCTCGGCCTCGGCGCCGACGAGCGTCTCGACCGGCTGGTCGGCCGGGATCTCGGTGATCTGCACCTGCTGCTTGAGCCGGTAGCCGGGCACGTACGCCGCGACGTCGGCGACCATCTTCTCGACCGAGGTCCGGATCTCGTCGTGCACCGCCGGGTCGGAGGCGTCGACCAGGCAGAAGACGGTGTCGCGCATCATCAGCGGCGGCTCGGCCGGGTTCAGCACGATGATCGCCTTGCCCCGCTTGGCCCCGCCGACCGCGACGATCGCCGCGGAGGTGGTCTCGGTGAACTCGTCGATGTTGGCCCGGGTGCCGGGGCCGGCCGACTTGGAGGCGATCGAGGCGACGATCTCGGCGTACGCGACGGGCACGACCCGCGAGATGGCGGCGACGACCGGGATGGTCGCCTGACCGCCACAGGTCACCATGTTCACGTTCGGTGCGTCGAGGTGGTCGTCGAGGTTGACCGCCGGCACGACGTACGGGCCGATGGCCGCCGGCGTCAGGTCGATCAGGCGCTTGCCGAGGGGCTGCAGGAGCGCGGCGTTGTGCACGTGCGCCTTCGCGGAGGTCGCGTCGAAGACGATCTCGATCTCGTCGAAGCCGGGCAGGTTGATCAGCCCGTCGACGCCCTCGTGGGTGGTGGCGAAGCCGAACCGGGCCGCGCGGGCCAGTCCGTCGGAGGCGGCGTCGATGCCGACCATCGCCCCCATCTCGAGGTGCTTGCTGGTGCGCATCACCTTGATCATCAGATCGGTGCCGATGTTGCCCGATCCGATGACGGCGACCTTGGTCTTGGCGCTCATCGCTGAGACTCCTTGCTGAAGGTGGTGGTGACGGTGCCCAGGCCGGTGATGGTGGCGGTGACGGTGTTGCCGGCGGCGACGGGCCGCATCGGGCCGAGCGCGCCGGAGAGGATGACCTGCCCGGCCTGCAGCGGTACGCCGAACTCGCGCGCCTGCTGGGCCAGCCAGACGACGGCCTGGAGGGGGTCGCCGAGGCAGGCGGCGCCCGTGCCGGTGGAGACCACCTCGTCGTCGATGCTCATGGTCATGGCCACGTCGCGGGGCTCGACCTCGTCGAGGGTCCGGCGCTCCGTGCCGAGCACGTAGGCACCGGCCGAGGCGTTGTCGGCGACGGTGTCGCCGAAGCTGATGTCCCAGCCGGCGACCCGGCTGCCGCAGATCTCCAGGGCGGCGACGGCGTAGTCGATCGCGCCGCGGACCTGCCCGAGGTCGAGCGGCCCCTCCGCGAGGTCGTCCTTGAGCACGAAGGCCACCTCGGCCTCGACACGGGGCTGCAGCACGCTGGCGGTCGGCACGGTGTCGCCGTCGGCGTACGCCATGTCGTCGAAGAGGATGCCGAAGTCCGGCTGGTCCACCCCGAGCTGCTCCTGGACGGCGGTCGAGGTGAGGCCGATCTTGCGGCCGACGACGCGGGCACCGGACGCGATCCGGTCCGCCGCGAGCCGCTGCTGGACGGCGTACGCCGCCGCGAGGTCGTCGCGGCCGATCAGGTCGCGCACCGGCGCGCTCGGCACGCCGGTCTCGGCCGCGACCCGCAGCCGGTCCGCAGCCGCGGAGATGGCGTCGAGATCGACGCTGGAGACGGTTTCACTCATGCGCCCACTGTGTCGTCCGGCCGCCACGCGGAGCCATGCTCGCGTTCCACTGGCCGGTACGCTGATCTCCGTGACCGATCCGGAGCCCGACGGGGGCCTCGACACCGTCCTCGGCAAGGCGGTCGCCCTGCTGCGGGCCTTCCGGGTCGACGACACCGTGCTGCCGCTCGCGGAGCTGGTCCGGCGGACCGGGCTCCCGAAGGGGACGGCGCACCGGGTCGCCGGCGACCTCGTGCACCACCGGTTGCTCGACAAGACCCCGCACGGCTACCGGCTCGCCGGGGGGCTCTTCGAGCTCGGGATGCGCGCGGCATCGGAGCGCACCCTGCTGGAGCTGGCGATGCCGTTCCTGCAGGACCTCTACGAGCGCACCCACGAGACCGTCCACCTGGGGGTGCAGGACGGCACCGAGGTCGTGTACGTCGCCAAGATCGGCGGGCACCGGCAGGCCCGCTCCCCCTCCCGGGCCGGCGGCCGGATGCCGATGCACTGCACCGCGATCGGCAAGGTGCTGCTGGCCCACGCCGGACCCGACGTACAGGAGGAGGTGCTGGCGCGACCGCTCGAGCGTCGTACGCCGCACACCGTCGTCGCGCCCGGCCTGCTGCGCCGGCAGCTGGACAAGGTGCTGGAGACCGGCACGGCGTACGAGCGGGAGGAGTCGACGCCCGGTCTGCTGTGCATCGCGGCGCCGGTGCTCGACGCCGACGGTCGTACGGCGCTGGCGGCGATCAGCGTCACCGGGCCGGTCGGACGATTCCGCCCCGAGGCGCACGAGACGGCGGTGCGCGCCGCCGCCGCGGCGCTGGCCAGCACGCTGTCGCGCCGTCACGGCGGCGCGGTCAGACCGGGTCAGTGACGCGGCGCCCGCCGAGTGATCTGCGAAACAAATCTGTGAACGCAGGTTTTGCCACACACCCCGCCGGGTAAGGAAGCGATCAGGCACTAGCTCCACCAGTACCGCCCGCGTCTCGGACTTACGCAGCCCGTGTCCCGGGGGCGGGCTGCATTTGGGACCGCCGTGTGCCTCGGCGGGTCCGGGGAGGCTCGCCCCGTTCTCCGCGGGGCGGGCCGGGGCGGGGGTATCCCCCCTCGGCGGCCGTTCATCTGGCAACATCTGCGACATGGTGATCGCCTCGGGCTCAGAGCGGCGCGCGCTCGTCGTCGAGGACGACGAGGACATCCGCTCGTTGATCGAGTTCACCCTGAGCACGCAGGGCTTCGAGGTGACCGCCGTCGACACCGGCACCGCCGCCGTGGAGGCCGTGCGCACCTTCGACCCCGACCTGATCACCCTCGACCTGGGCCTCCCCGGCATCGACGGGATCGAGACCTGTCGCCGGATCCGCGAGCTCACCGAGGCGTACGTCGTGATGATCACCGCCCGCACCGACCAGATCGACCGGCTGCTGGGTCTCGAGACCGGCGCCGACGACTTCATGTCCAAGCCGTTCGACGCCCACGAGCTGAAGGCGCGGGTCAACGCGATGTTCCGTCGGCCGCGCCGGCCGTCGGCCGCCGTGCCCGCTCCCGCTCCTGCTCCCGCGGTCCAGGCCGAGTCGACGTCCTCCCACGAGGTGCTCCGGCACGGCGTCCTGCGCGTCGACGTCGACGGTCGCCGGGCCTTCAAGGAGGACCAGGAGCTCGCCCTGACCCGCACCGAGTTCGACCTGCTCACCGAGCTGATGCGCAGCCCCGCCCGGGTCTGGTCGCGCGAGACCCTGCTGCGCTCGGTGTGGGGCACGGAGTGGTCGAGCGACACCCACCTGGTCGAGGTGCACGTCGGCAACCTGCGCCGCAAGCTCGGCGAGACCAAGGACGCCAAGTTCGTCCGCACCGTGCGCGGCGTGGGCTACCGGATGGAGTCCCCGGGCGCCTGAGCGATCACGCCGCGGCGAGGTACTGATCAAGGGCGGCGTGCGCGCGCCGGGCCGCGTCGGGGAGCATCGAGGCCCGCACCCGGGCCGCCGCCAGATCCTGGCGGCGCAGGTCGAGCTCGATCTGCTGGGCGATGTCCGCCAGCTCGCTGGTCCCGACGGTGGTCGAGGAGACCTTCAGGCTCAGCGTCGCGTCCATCGCCTCGACGATGTCGAGCTCGCTCAGCGCGCCGGCGATCCGGGCGACCCGGCGGTCGAGGAGGGCGCCGTACTTCTCCGCGAAGGAGAGCGCGAAGGACCGGTCCTTCATGTCGTGCGCAAGCTTGGCCAGCGCCTGTGGGTCGAACACGCTCACCACTCCTCCGGCCCCTTGCGGTCGTGTGCCTCCCTCATGTCCCGGACGGCCACGGGGCAAAGGCCGCGGCCGCCCGGGATTCGGTGACCAGCGTGGGCGCTGGTGGTCAGAGGCGACTCCACGAACTCTGCCCCGCCAACATCAAGGCCGGCCGGTCCAAACCCTCAAGGAACCCGCAAAAGATCACACCCGGGTTCACCGGACCGTGTCGAAGAACCCGGCCAGCGCCGGGACCCGGCGCAGCACCAGCTGGTCGAGCGCCAGCACGACCACCAGGGACAGCCCGAAGAGCGGCAGCAGCACACCGAGGACGACCAGCGCGACCAGCAGCAGCGGCGACCCGCGCAACGGCAGCTTGCCGCGTGGCGCCCCGACCCGGCCCGCACCGCGGGGCCGGCGGCGCCACCACATCAGCGGGCCGCTCACGCACATGAAGACGATCAGCACGCACATCAGCGCCGCACCCCAGAACGACGCCAGACCGAGGCTGCGCCCCTCGTGCAGGCCGATGCCGTGGGCGACCACCTTGGCCAGCGCCGGGTAGTCGTCGAAGCCGTACGTCGACACCACCTGTCCGCCGTACTGGTCGACGTGCACGGTGCGCTCGTCGGAAGGCGCGTCGAAGGCGTAGCCGATCACCGAGAACACCCCGCCCTCGTCGCCCGGGACGGTCACGGTCATCGGGTGCCGCAGCCCCTCTCCGGCGGCGACGGCGACCGCGGTGTCGACGCTCGCGACGCTGCCCTCGTGGCCCTCCGGGGCCGAGGTCGGCACCTCCGTCTTCTGCTGCGCCCAGGGCAGGTCGACGGCGTGGCTGTGCGGCAGCGACTCGTCGAGGGTGGACAGCGGGTTCGACGCCGCACCGTGGTCCAGCGACCACATCGAGGTGCCCCGGTCGGTGGCGATCTCCTGGACCTTCGCACCCCACAGTCCGGTCCAGGGCAGGCCCGAGACCAGCAGCATGAGCAGCCCGACGCCGACCACCGCGCCCACGACGCCGTGCCGCGAGCGCAGCCGCGCGCCCTTCCGGTCGGCCCTGCGCATCCGGCGGCGGGCCCGCCAGCCGCGCACGAACAGGTAGTAGCCGCTCAGCGCCATCACGATCGCCCAGCACACGCCGAGCTCCAGGAACCGGTCGCCGAGGGTGCCGCTCATCAGGTCGGCGTGCAGTCGGACCGCGGTGCCGGAGAGGGTCGAGTCGGGGTCCATCGAGCCGAGGACCCGGGGGCCGTACGGGTCGACGAACACGTCGCGAGCCTCGCCGTCGGCCGTGGTGACCGAGAAGATCGTCGCCCGGCCGTCCTCGCGGGGCTCGGCCATCGACATCACCGAGACGTCCGGATAGGTCTGGCGGACGGCGGCGAGCTGGGCGGAGTACGGCTGCTGGACGGCGTCCGCCGCGGGGACGTCGACCTTCATCAGGTCGGGGTGCAGCAGCGGCTCGAGCTGGAAGCGGAACAGGTAGATCAGGCCGGTGACGGCCAGCACGAGCAGCACCGGGATCACCAGGAAGCTGGCGAAGAAGTGCCAGCGCCAGATCGCGCGGAACAGGCCGCTGCCCTTGGCGCGCTCCCGGGGTGGTCGGGGTCCTCTGAGTGGTCGGGGTGGTCGTGTCGGGGCAGGGGTCGGTGGGGTCAGGTGGTCGGTCATCGGTCCTCGGGTCGGTCGGTGCGGTCGTCGGGCGGGTCAGCGCGCGACGAGCGGAGGACCGCGCCGGACCACGGCGCGAGCGAGGACGAGCGAGTGTGGCGGGCGGGCGGGCACGACGGCCCGGGCCCGGAGGCGTCGTACGACGGGCAACCCGGCGCGGGCGATCGCCGCCAGGACGTGGAGCGGGGCCAGCACGACCGCGGCGGCGAGTGCGAGGAGCGTCCACAGGGCCCGCTCCCCCACGGCCAGCCAGAGTCCGACGGCCGCCGCGACGAACAGGTGCGCCAGCATCATCGGCGCGTTGCCGGTGAGGTGGTCGACGAGGTGGCCGACCGGCAGCGCCGGGCCGGCAGCGTGCGTGCTGCCGGCGTCCCAGGCGTCCTGCAGGGAGCCCACCCGTCGGCCGTCGACGGTCGGGAGCGTGATGCCCCCGGTACGGACCGGCGCCGCCACCGGACCGGCGGTCTCACCCGCGTGCCCGGCCGCCGCGGAGAGCACCACGTGCACGAGGGTCTGGCCGCCCACCAGCAGCGTCACCAGCCGCAGGGGGGTCGCCGGGCGGGCGAGGAACGCCGCCGCGCCCACCACCGCGACGACGTACAGGACCAGCAGCGCGCCCGGTCCGGGCAGCAGCCCGTCGGCCGTCACGTGCCCGGCCGCCCCCAGGAACACCGCCACCGAGGCGAGCAGAACCGCACGTGCCCAGTGCACGGCAGGGTCCATCCCCAACCTCATGGAGGGGATCCTCCCAGCCCATCCTGAGAATCGCCGAGTCGGCACGAATCGTGGGCCGAGTCAGCACTACTGGTGCTGACTCGGCCTGGTGAGGGTGGGGTGGGCTAGTTGAGGAGGCGCATGGTGGTGGGGACGCCGCCGCCGGCGTGCACGTCCTCGACCAGCTCCTGGAGGGCGGTGAGGGCGACGTTCTGCGACATCGGGCCGTAGGAGACCCGGGCGACGCCGAGCTCCTCGAGGCGGGCCAGGGACGGGAGGCCCGGGATGCCGATCAGGGTGAGCCGCTGCGGACCGAACGCCTCGACCAGCGTGGACACCTGGGCCTCGTCGAGCCGGCCGGGCACGAAGACCACGGGCGCACCCGCGTCGAGGAACGCCTTGCCCCGCTCGACGGCGTCGGCGAGTACGTCGGCCGGGTCCCGGTCGCCGGCCTTCACGAAGGCGTCGGTGCGGGCGTTGAGCACGAAGTCGGGGACGCCCTCCGCCTCGGCCGCCCGCATGATCGCGGCGACGTTGGCGACCGCCTCGTCGAGCGGCCGCAGCTGGTCCTCGATGTTGGCGCCGACCACGCCGAGGCCGATGGCGCGACGGATCGTGTCGGCCGGGTCGCCGTACCCGCCCTCCAGGTCGGCGCTCACCGGGAGGTCGGTCGCCTGCACGATCCGCCCGACGGCCTCCAGCATCAGGTCGCGCGGGATCTGCTCGCCGTCCGGATATCCGTACGACGCGGCGATCGAGTGGCTGGCGGTGGCCAGGGCGGTGCTGCCGGGTACGTCGGCGACGACCTTCGCGCTGATCACGTCCCAGACGTTGACGACGGTCAGCAGGGTCGGGTCGCGGTGCAGCTCGAGGAGTCGGGTGGCACGGGTGGCGGGGCTGGTCATGCGACCGACGCTACCCAGTCCGCCCCGAAGAGCCAGTCCGCGCCGAAGAACCAGTCCGCCCAGGAGAGTCAGTCCTGCCAGAACACCCGGTCGACGACGGCGCGGGCGAGCCGGGTGTAGCGCAGGTGGTCGTTGAGCATCGCCTCGGACTCACCGGGCCCGTAGCCCAGGATGCTCGCTACCGCCGCCCGCTCGCGGGGGTCGCGGGGCAGCTGGTCGCTGGGCTTCCCGCGCACCAGGGTCACCGCGTTGCGGACCCGGCTGACCCGGCGCCAGGTCTGCTGCAGCACCGCGGCGTCGTCCTCGCCGATCAGGTCGGCGGCCCGCGCGGCGGCCAGCGCGGGCATGGTCTGGGAGGTGCGCAGGCCCGGCACCTGCCCGGCGTACCGCATCTGCAGCAGCTGGACGGTCCACTCGATGTCGGCCAGCCCGCCGCGGCCCAGCTTGAGGTGGGTGTTCGGATCCGCGCCCCGGGGCAGCCGCTCCTCGTCGACGCGGGCCTTGATCCGGCGCACCTCGAAGACGTCGTCGGCGCTGATGCCGTCGACGGGGAACCGGAGCGGGTCGATCAGCTCCTCGAAGCGCCGGCGCAGGTCGAGGTCGCCCACCACGGCGTCGGCGCGCAGCAGCGCCTGCGCCTCCCACACCTTCGACCACTTCGCGTAGTAGGCGGCGTACGACGACAGCGTGCGGGTCAGCGGCCCTTGCTTGCCCTCGGGCCGCAGGTCGGCGTCGACGACGAGCGGCGGGTCGCCCCCGGGCAGGGCGAGCAGCCGGCGCAGCTCGTTGGCCACCGCCTGGGCGTACGACGACGCCTGCTGCGGGTCGGCTCCCGGCTCGGGGTCGTGCACGAACAGCACGTCGGCGTCGCTGCCGTAGGACAGCTCGAAGCCGCCGTAGCGGCCCATCGCCACCACCGCGATCCGGGTCGGTGCCCGGTCCAGCCCCCGCTGCGCCCAGACCGCCGAGCCGGCGACCTCCAGGGTGGCCTCCAAGGTGGCGTCGGTGAGCCTGGAGAGGCCCGCACCGACCTCGGCGACGTCGGTGAGGTCGAGCAGGTCCCCGGCCGCGATCCGGAGCAGCTCACGGCGCCGGACCGCCCGGATCGCGCGGACCGCCTTCTCCGGCTCGCTCTGCCGGGCCGCGCCCGCCCGCATCTCCTCGGTGAGCGCCTCCGCCGGCAGCGGGTGCAGGTCCTCGCCCAGCATCCGTACGCCCAGCGGCTCACGCTCCAGCAGCGCGGTCGCGTAGCGGGAGGTGGCGAGCACGTGCGCGAGCCGGGTGGCCACCTGGCCCTCGTCGCGGAGCGTCGAGAGGTACCAGGGCGTGTCCCCGAGCGCCTCGCTGATCCGCCGGAACCCGAACAGCCCGGCGTCCGGGTCGGGCCCCTCGGCGAACCACTGCAGCATCGCCGGGAGCAGCGCGCGCTGGATGCTGGAGCGGCGGCTGACCCCGCTGGTGAGCGCCTCGAGGTGGCGCAGCGCGGCCTGCGGGTCGTGGTAGCCGAGCGCGCCGAGCCGCTTCACCGCGGCCTCCGGCGAGAGCCGGACGTCGTGCCCGGGCAGCGCCGCCACCGCGGAGAGCAGCGGGCGGTAGAACAGCTTCTCGTGCAGCCGCCGCACCTCGCGCCGGTGGTGCGCCCAGATCTTCTCCAGCGTCTCGACCGGCGCCCTGAGGTAGCCCATGCTGCGGCCCAACCGCCTCAGCGCCGCCTCCTCCGCCGGCACCACGTGGGTACGACGGAGCTGGTAGAGCTGGATCCGGTGCTCGAGCGTGCGCAGGAACGTGTAGGCCTCGTGCAGTGCGACGCCGTCCTCGCGGCCGACGTACCCGCCCCGGGTCAGCTGGGCCAGCGCGCTGAGCGTGGTCGCGGTCCGGATCGACTCGTCGCCGCGGCCGTGCACGAGCTGGAGGAGCTGGACGGCGAACTCGACATCGCGCAGCCCGCCCGAGCCCAGCTTCAGCTGCCGCTCGGCCTCCTTCGCCGGGATGTGCTCGACGACGCGGCGGCGCATGGCCTGGGTGTCCTCGACGAACCCGTCCCGCTCGGCCGCGCTCCACACCATCGGCGAGACCATCTGGACGTACTCCGCGCCGAGGGCGAGGTCGCCCGCGACGGGACGCGCCTTCAGCAGCGCCTGGAACTCCCAGGTCTTGGCCCAGCGCTCGTAGTAGCCGCGGTGGCTGGCGAGGGTGCGGGTGAGCGGGCCCTGCCGGCCCTCCGGGCGTAGGTTCGCGTCGACGGGCCAGATGGTGCCCTCACGGGTGTGCTCGCCGCAGATCCGGATCAGGTGACTGGCCAGCTGGGTCGCGGCCCGCAGGGCCGCGTCGTCGGGCGCGCCCTCGACCGGCTCGTGCACGAAGACCACGTCGACGTCGGAGACGTAGTTGAGCTCGTGGCCGCCGCACTTGCCCATCGCGATCACGGCCAGCCGGGCCAGGCCCGCGCTCTCGCCGACCCGCTGGCGGGCCACCGCGAGCCCGGCCTCCAGGGTGGCGGCCGCGAGGTCGGCGATCTCGGCCGCCGCGTCGTCGACACCGAGGTCGTGGGCCAGGTCGCGGGCGGCCAGGCGCAGCAGCAGCCGGCGGTACTCGACCCGCAGCGCGTCGACGGCGTCGCCGTCGGGGACGGTCGCGGTCGGGGCGGGGTCGTGCGGGTCGGCGCCGACGACCCGCAGCAGGTGCTCGCGCAAGGCGAACGCCGCGGGCCGGGTCGAGCCGAGCGTCGGGTCGGTCAGCTCGATCCAGTGGTCGGGGTGCCGGACCAGGTGCTCGCCGAGCGCCTGGCTGGCGCCGAGCACGCAGAGCAGCCGCATCGCGGTGCCCTCGTCGTCGCAGATCGCCTGGAGCAGCTCGTCCGGGTCGTCGAGCTCGTCGGCGATCCGGACCAGCGCGGCCAGCGCCTGGTCGGGGTCGGCGGTGCGGCCGAGGAAGGCGAGCAGGCAGTCGGCGGCGTCCGCTCCGAGGCGGTGCAGACCCACCAGGGCCGCGTCGGTGTCCTCGAAGCCCAGCCGGAGCAGGTTGCCCTTGCTGGTGGTGGGGCGCGTCACTGTCCGGCCACCCGACGTACGACGGCCGCGAAGCCGGACGCCAGCGGCGCCCAGGTGGTCTCCAGCTCCACGCTCGCCTGCTCGACGGCGTCGAGCAGGGCGGCCTGGTCGATGCCCGCTGCCGCATGGGACCCGGCGTCGTCGGCCGCCCAGCGGCGCAGGATCAGGTGGTCGACCTCGGGGTGCAGCTGCACCCCCCAGGCCCGCGGTCCGAAGCGGACCGCCTGCACCTCCCCGGCCGGAGCCGTCGCGAGCAGCGTCGCGCCCGGAGGCAGGTCGGTGACGACGTCGTTGTTCCAGTGCACGCCGCGCGCCGCGGCCGGTGCCTCCGCCAGCGGGCCGAACAGCTCGTCGCGGGCCGCCTCCGCGGTCCAGCCGACCTCGAGCAGGCCGAGCTGCTGGCCGCCGGGGTTGCGTCGTACGACGCCGCCGAGCGCGCTCGCGACCAGCTGGTGGCCCAGGCAGATCCCGAGCAGCGGCACCCCGCCCGCCAGCGCGGTCCGCGCGAGCTCCTTGGTCGGGCCGAGCCACGCGTGCTCGCCCTCGTCGTCGGCCCCCATCGAGCCGCCGAGCACCAGCAGCCCACCGTGCCCGGCGAGCGTGGCCGGGAGCTCGTCGCCGGCGTACGGCCGTCGTACGTCGAGGCGCGCGCCGGCGTCGGCGAGCCACCCGCCCACCAGGGCCGGCGGGCAGTCGTCCTCGTGCTGGACGACGAGGATCGGCATGGTGCTCAGATGACCGGGAGCATGCGGTCCCGCTCGAAGGCGGAGACCTGGCCGCGGTACTCGTCCCATTCCGCGCGCTTGTTGCGCAGGAAGAACTCGAAGACGTGCTCGCCGAGGGTGTCGGCCAGCAGCTCGGACTTCTCGGCGATGGCGATCGCCTCGTTGAGGCTGCGCGGCAGCGGGTCGATGCCGAGGGCGGTGCGCTCGCGCTCGGTCAGCGACCAGACGTCGTCCTCGGCCTCGCGCGGGAGCTCGTAGCCCTCCTCGATGCCCTTCATGCCCGCGGCCAGCATCACCGCGAAGGCGAGGTAGGGGTTGCAGGCGGCGTCGAGGGTGCGCAGCTCGACCCGGGTCGACGGACCCTTGTTGGGCTTGTACATCGGGACCCGGATCATCGCGGAGCGGTTGTTGTGGCCCCAGCAGATGTACGACGGCGCCTCGCCGCCGAACATCAGCCGCTTGTAGCTGTTGACCCACTGGTTGGTCACGGCCGTGATCTCGGGCGCGTGCCGGAGCAGGCCCGCGATGAACTGGCGGCCGGTCTGGGAGAGCTGGTACTCGGCGCCGGCCTCGTAGAAGGCGTTCTGGTCGCCGTCGAAGAGCGAGACGTGGGTGTGCATGCCCGAGCCCGGGTGGGTGGTGAACGGCTTCGGCATGAAGCTGGCCCACACGTCCTGGCTCAGCGCGACCTCACGGATGACGGTGCGGAAGGTCATGATGTTGTCGGCGGTGCTCAGCGCGTCGGCGTAGCGCAGGTCGATCTCCTGCTGGCCCGGGCCGCCCTCGTGGTGGCTGAACTCCACCGAGATGCCCATCGCCTCGAGCATGGTGATCGCTTCGCGGCGGAAGTCGGCGCCGTGCGACTGCGCGGTGTGGTCGAAGTAGCCGCTGCGGTCCACCGGCTCCGGATCGGCGCCCGCGACCGGGCTGTCCTTGAACAGGTAGAACTCGATCTCGGGGTGGGTGTAGAAGGTGAAGCCCTTCTCGGCGGCCTTACTCAGGGTGCGCTTGAGGACGTGGCGCGGGTCGGCGTACGACGGGGAGCCGTCGGGCATCACGATGTCGCAGAACATCCGGGCCGTCGACGGGCCCTCGCCGGTGCGCCACGGGAGGATCTGGAAGGTCGACGGGTCCGGCTTGGCCAGCATGTCGGCCTCGTAGACCCGGGCGAAGCCCTCGATCGCCGAGCCGTCGAAGCCGATGCCCTCCGCGAAGGCGCCCTCCAGCTCGGCCGGAGCCACGGCGACCGACTTCAGGAACCCGAGCACGTCGGTGAACCAGAGCCGTACGAACCGGACGTCGCGCTCCTCAAGAGCGCGGAGTACGAAGTCTTCCTGCTTGCCCATGGCGCCAGCCTAGGGGTAGCGGTTCCTCAGCCGTCGGCGGGCAGCACGTGCTCCTCGCGGTCGGAGACCGTCGGCTGCCCGCGGTTGCAGAAGACCTCCAGCTCGACCGAGGTCCGGTCCCGGGAGAAGACCGCATCGACGTCGTCGTCGGGACCGCGCTCGTAGCTCACCACCGTCCACCCGGACGCGGTGTCGGGCCGCACCTCCACGCCGTACGCCACCGAGCCGCGGCACTCGACGACGAACGAGCCGAACTCGTCCTCGACGGTGCGGGACACGACCGCGGCCGATGGATCCGCACTGGGCGTGCGCTCCAGGTCGACGTCACGGAGCACCTCGTTGCCGAGCGGGCCGCGGCCGCGGACCCCGTCCCCCGCGCTGCTCACCGCCAGCAGGCCGACGCCCACCGCGAGGCCGGCGGCCAGGACCCAGGCCACGGCGTACCGGACCGCGCGCGGGATGCTCATGGGCCCATCGTCCCGGGCGGCGGGTTAAGGCCGCGCTAAGGAGTCGACGTGCTCGGCTACGGTCGGCGCGTGGTGCAGGTGCTGATCATCGAGGACGACGTCCGGATCCGGCCGCTGCTGATGCGCTCGCTGGGCGAGCGGGGGTACGCCGTCGCGTCCGCCTCCTCGGGGATGCAGGGGCTCAGCATGGCCGTCGAGCACCGGCCCGACCTGGTCATCCTCGACCTGGGCCTGCCCGACATCGACGGCACCCAGGTGCTGACCATGCTGCGCGCCGTCAGCGACGTGCCGGTCATCGTCGCCAGCGCCCGCGACGACGACCCGTCGCTGATCGGCTGCCTGGACGCCGGCGCCGACGACTACGTCGTGAAGCCGTACACGACCGCCCAGCTGGAGGCCCGGATCCGGGCGGTGATGCGCCGCTCGGGCGCCGACGCGGCCGCGGCCCGGCAGCCGCTGCAGGTGGGCGGGCTCGCGATCGACGTCCCGGCGCGACAAGCCAGCCTGGACGGCGCGTCGGTGGACCTCTCCCCTCGCGAGTTCGACCTGCTCAAGCACCTGGCCGAGCACGCCGGCGAGGTCGTCACCAAGCGGCAGCTGCTCACCGACGTGTGGCACCAGGCGTGGGGCGGCTCCGACAAGACCGTCGACGTGCACCTGTCCTGGCTGCGCCGCAAGCTCGGCGAGACCGCCTCCGCGCCGCGCTACCTGCACACCGTGCGCGGCGTCGGCGTACGCCTCGCCGCTCCGGAGGACTGAGCGTTGCGGCGCAGCCTCATCCTCACCGTGGCGGCCGCGGTCACGATGGTGCTGCTGGCGATGCTGGTGCCGATGGCGGTGCTGCTGCGCGACTACGCACTGGAGGACCGGCTCTCCCGGGCCGCGCTGGAGGTGCAGGCCACCGAGACAGTGGTCTCCGGCGCCGACCGGGACCGCGGCGACGTGCAGCTCTACCTCGACCGGATCAACCGCGGGAACGGGATCGAGACCACGGTCCTCTACCCGGGCGAGGACCCCTCGACCGACGTGGGCCCCGACCCGGGCGAGGACTACCGCGTCGTCCAGGCCCGCAACACCGGCCAGGCCCGGGTCGACGACGTCGACGGCGGGGCGGAGTTCCTGGTGCCGGTCTCGCTCGGCGGCAGCTCCGCCGGCCCCGCCGACACCCCGGTCATCCGGGTCCGGGTGCACACGCCGGGCCTGGAGTCCGCGATCGTCCGCAGCCTCGTCCTCCTTCTGCTGCTGGGGCTGGCCCTACTGGTCGGGGCGCTGCTGCTCGCGGACCGGATCGGGCGGTCGTTCGTGCAGCCGGTTCGCGCGCTGGCGTCGTACGCCCAGCAGCTCGGCGACCGGCGCCGGCCCGAGCCGGTCGTGCCCGAGGGTCCTCCCGAGGTCCGCGAGCTGGCCGGTGCCCTGAACCGGCTCGTCGAGCGGGTCGAGGTGCTGCTGGAGCGCGAGCGCGCGAGCGTCTCCGACGTCTCGCACCGGCTGCGCACCCCCATCACGGCCCTGCGGCTGCGGGCCGAGAGCCTGACCGACTCCGAGGAGCGCGAGCGGCTCGGCACCGACCTGGACCACCTGGAGGCCATGGTCGAGCACGTGGTGCGCGAGGCCCGGCGCTCGGAGCGCGAGGGTCTGGTCGCCGCCTGCGACGCACTGACCGTGGTGGCCGACCGGGCCCGGTTCTGGGAGCCGCTGGCCGAGGACCAGGGCCGCACCTTCACGCTGTACGTCGACCCCGGCGAGGCGCTGGTCCGCACGGCGGAGGAGGACCTGCGCGCGGTGGTCGACGTACTCCTCGACAACGTCTTCACCCACACCCCGGAGGGTGCTGCCGTGCAGGTGACGTGCGCCCGCCGCGCCGGCGGCGGGGTGGTGCTGAGCGTGGTCGACGGCGGGCCGGGCTTCCCGGACGGGGTCGACGTCGCCGACCGCGGAACGTCGGGCGCGGGCTCGACCGGTCTCGGTCTCGCGATCGTCGACAAGACCGCCACCGAGTCCGGTGGCGGTCTGTCGTGGGGGTCCTCCCCCGAGGGCGGCGGGCGGATCGTCGTCGAGCTCGGCCCACCAGCCTGAGCGTGCGGGCAGCCCCGTCAGCGCCCGGCGGTCCGCGCCGTCCTCAGCGGGTGAGGGTGGCGACGCAGGGCTCGCCATCCGCGGGCGTGGCCGTCACGGTGAACTCGTCGCCGTCCTCGGCGCGGGCCGGCACGTCGACGTCGAGCTCGGCGTCCTCGTCCGTCACGCGGGTGCCCTCCAGGAGCGTGCGGCCGTCCTGCTCGATGAGGACCTGCCAGGTCTCGTCGGCGTTCGCGGACTGGAGCTCGAAGGTGACCTCGAGGCCACCGTCCTCGTCCTCGACGGACAGCTCGTAGGCATTGCCGCCGCAGGTGTCGCGGGCGACGACCTCGTCCTCGTCGCCGCCCCACACCGCCCAGACGCCCAGCGCCACGACCGCCACCACGACGACCGCTACGACGACCAGCACTGCCTTCTTCATGTTCTCTCCCGGGTTCGTGTGGTTCTGACTCGGTCACGTTCCCGCGCTCCGCGCTAAGCCGGCAACAGGCGAGCGCTAAGGCGAGGCAAAGGCGGTCCCGCTCGGCCGGCCGACACGCCAGAAATCGTCGCGGCCCCGGCCCGGAGCGACTACGGTTTCGTCCCTGCCCTCCACACCAGCACCACCCTCCATCGATCGACCGACCGAGTAGGCGCCCGTGACGCACTCCCGCCCCAGCCGGAAGGTCGTCCCTGCCGTCGCGGCGATCGCCGTGGGGGCCCTCGCGGTCACCGGTCTCGCGTACGTCGAGTCCGGCGCCGCGAGCGACGAGTCGACCGGCGCCCACGGTGACGCGCACGCCGGCGCCGGGGCCGGGGCGCGCAAGCCGGAGGGTGGATCGCGCTCGAAGCCGAACATCCTGATGTTCACCGTCGACGACATGACCGTCGGCGACCTGCCGTACCTGCCGAACCTGAACCGGCTCGTGGTGCGCCAGGGCACCCAGCTCACCCAGGGGCTCGCGCCGACGCCGATCTGCGTCCCGGCGCGCGCCAGCCTGCTCACCGGCCAGTACGCCCACAACCACGGGGCGCTGACCATCGAGGGGGCCGGCGGTGGCTTCAAGTCCTTCGAGGACGCCGACACGCTGCCGGTGTGGCTGCGTCGCGCCGGCTACGACACCTACTTCTCCGGCAAGTACCTCAACGGGTACGGCATGCAGGACCCGACGTACGTCCCGCCGGGCTGGACGGGGTGGCGCGGCTCGGTCGACATGAGCACGTACGGCTTCTACAACACCCGCTACAACATCAACGGCACGGTCGTAAAGCGCTCCGCACACAACTCCGACGTGCTCAACGGCTTCACCACCGAGGTGATCGGCGACCGGGCCGGGTCCTCGAGGCCGTGGTTCATGTGGACCAACTTCGTGGCCCCGCACCACGGCGGCAGCCAGGAGTCGGACGACCCGTCCGTCGACCTGCTGAAGACGACCATGCCCGCGGCCCGGGACCGCAATCAGTTCCGCAACCTCGACCTGCCGAACGACCCCGAGATGTGGGTCGGCGGCGGCAGCCCGTGGGCTCCCCGCACCACCACGGCGGCGTACCGAGCGGCGGTCCGCGAGAGCAACCAGCAGCGCATCGAGTCGCTGCAGTCGGTCGACGACGCCGTCGGCGCGGCGATCGCGAAGCTCCGCCGGACCGGCGAGCTGAAGAACACCTACGTCATCTTCACCTCCGACAACGGCTTCCTGGTCGGCCACCACAACAAGGACGGCAAGCTGGTCCCGTACGACCGGTCGCTGCGGGTGCCGATGATCGTCCGCGGCCCCGGGATCCCGAAGGGCGAGAAGGTCGCGACGCCGACGACCAACCCCGACGTCGCGGTCACCATCGCCGCGATCGCCGGCGCGCGGCCGAGCCGTCGCGTCGACGGGGTCGACATGCTCGACTTCTGGCGCTCCAGCACCGACTTCGACCGCGTCGTCCCCATCGAGGCCTACCCGGTGAAGGGCGGCCGGTCCCGCATCTACTCCGGCATCCGGTACGGCCGGTTCACCTACGTGGTGACCAAGGGCGGCCAGGAGGTCCTCTTCGACCGGGCCGCGGACCCCGGCGAGCTGCGGAACCTGGCGAAGCGGAAGCGGTACGCCGCCACCCTGCGCAAGCTGCGGAGGATGAACAGGACCTACCGCGACTGCGCCGGCAGCACGTGTCCGAAGACGGAGACGTTCACGGCGCGCTGACCCTGGAGCCGCCGACCCTGGAGCCGCCGACGATCAGGCGTCGTTGGCGCAGCGGAAGCCGAGGTTGCCCGAGCTGGAGTCGGGGTGCGAGGAGGACCGGGCGGCGACGCGGTAGCGGTTGCAGTAGGAGTCGTGGCACAGGTACGACCCGCCGCGCATCACCCGAGTCTCCCCCGCCGCGGGACCGGTCGGGTTCTGCGGCCCGAAGGCGGTGTAGGTGTCGGCGGCGTACCAGTCGGCACACCACTCCCAGGTGTTCCCGCTCGGCTGGAAGAGCCCGTAGCCGTTGGGGGCGAACGTCTTCACCGGTGCCGTGGTCGGGTAGCCGTTCTCGGCGGTGTTCTCGACGGGGAAGGTGCCGGTGAAGATGTTGACCTGCCACCTCCCGCGCGGCAGCAGCTCGTCGCCCCAGGTGAACCGGGCCCGGTCCAGCCCGCCGCGGGCCGCCTTCTCCCACTCCGCCTCGGTGGGCAGCCGCTTCCCGGCCCACGCGCAGTAGGCCAGGGCGTCGTCGTGGGAGACGTGCACGACCGGGTGGTTCTGGCGCCGGGTCACGTCCGAGGCCGGACCGTCGGGGTGCCGCCAGGACGCCCCGCTCACGGCCAGCCACCACGGGGCCGCCTCGGGCTGCCCGACGACGTCGGTGCCGTCGCCGACGTACGCCGAGTGGAAGACCGCCGAGAAACCCTCCCGCTCGGCGGTCGTGACGTGCCCGGTCGACTTCACGAACGCCGCGAACGCCTGGTTGGTCACCGCCGTCGCGTCGATGCGGAACGCGTCGACCTCGACGAGCCTGGCCGGCCCCTCGCCGTCGTCCTCGTAGGCCTCGCCGTGGGTGTCGCCCATCCAGAACTGGCCGGCCCCGATCAGCACCTGACCCCGGGTGGTGGGCGTCGCGGCGGTCGTCCGCGGCCGGGGTGCGGCCACCGGCGCCGCGGTCTCCCAGGTCACCTCGGGCAGCCGCGCCGCCGCGGTGGGCTCGCGCTCGGGCCCCGAACAGCACGACGACACCGCTCCTCCTTCACCTGACAGACCTTCGTCGACCACCGTGCCATATCCGTTGGACGAGGTGGGACCCTGACGCCGAGTCAGCAGAAGTGGTGGGCCGAGTCAGCACTACTGGTGCTGACTCGGCACACAGGGACCAGCCCTCAGCGCTTCTCCGGCACCCGCTCCAGGTCGGCGAGCCAGGCAGCGGGGCTGGCGTCGGACGGCATCCGCCAGTCGCCGCGGGGCGACATGGTGCCGCCGGCGGAGACCTTCGGGCCGTTGGGCAGCGCCGAGCGCTTGAACTGCGAGGCGAAGAAGCGTCGGACGAAGACGTCCATCCACGTCCGGATCTCGGCCAGGTCGAAGTCGACCCGGCGGTCGTCGGGGAAGTTCGGCGGCCAGGCCCCCGTGGTGGAGTCGTGCCAGGCGTGCCAGGCGAGGAAGGCGATCTTGGAGGGCCGGAAGCCGTAGCGCAGCACGTGGAAGAGCGTGAAGTCCTGCAGGGAGTACGGCCCGACCGAGGACTCGGTCGACTGCGGCAGGCCGTCCTCGCGGGTCGGGATCAGCTCGGGGGTGATCTCCTGCGCGACGATCTTCCCCAGCACCTCGTCGGTCTCGGGTTCGAACTGGCTGGTGGCGATCGTCCAGCGGATCAGGTGCTGCATCAGCGTCTTCGGTACGCCGGAGTTGACGTTGTAGTGCGACATCTGGTCGCCGACGCCGTACGTGCACCAGCCGAGCGCGAGCTCGGAGAGGTCGCCGGTGCCGAGGACGATGCCGCCGCGGTGGTTGGCCAGGCGGAAGAGGTAGTCGGTGCGCAGGCCGGCCTGGACGTTCTCGAAGGTGATGTCGTAGACCTCCTCCCCCTCCGCGTAGGGGTGCCCGAGGTCCTTCAGCAGCTGGCCGGCCGCGGGCCGGATGTCCAGCTCCTCCATGGTGATGCCGAGCGAGTCGGCCAGCGCCCAGGCGTACCCCTTGGTGGTGTCGCCGGTGGCGAAGCCCGGCAGCGTGAAGCCGTGGATGTCGGTGCGCGGGCGCCCCAGCCGGTCCATCGCCTTGGCGGCCACGATCAGCGCGTGCGTGGAGTCCAGGCCGCCGCTGATGCCGATGACGATCTTCGGCTGGCCGATCGAGTGCAGCCGCTGCTCCAGGCCGGAGACCTGGATGTTGTAGGCCTCGTAGCAGTCCTGGGCCAGCCGCTCGGCGTCGTCGGGCACGAACGGGAACCGGTCGACCTTGCGCCGCAGGCCGAGGTCACCGGTCGGCGGGGAGAGCTCGAACTCGACGGTGCGGAACTCGGGACCGATCGTGCGCCGGTTGTCGTCGAACGTGCCGGTGCGCAGCCGCTCCTGGCGGGTGCGGTCCAGGTCGGTGTCGACGACGGTACGACGGGGGCCCTCGGGGAAGCGCTCGGACTCCCCCAGCAGCTCGCCGTGCTCGTAGATCATCGTCTGGCCGTCCCAGCTCAGGTCGGTCGTCGACTCGCCCTGGCCGGCGGCGGCGTACACGTAGGTGGCCAGGCAGCGCGACGACGCCGAGCGCACCAGCAGCCGGCGGTCCTCGGCGCGGCCGACGGTGATCGGGCTGCCGGAGAGGTTGGCCAGCACGGTCGCGCCCGCGAGCGCCGCCTCCGCGCTCGGCGGCACCGGCACCCACATGTCCTCGCAGACCTCCACGTGCAGCACCAGGCCCGGCACGTCGGTCGCCGCGAACAGCAGGTCGGCGCCGATCGGCGCCTCCTGGCCGGCGAGCACGATGGTGCCCTGCACGTCGTCGCCCGGGGCGAACCAGCGGCGCTCGTAGAACTCGCGGTACGTCGGCAGGTACGACTTCGGCGCCACCCCGAGGACCCGGCCGGCGTGCACGACGACCGCGGCGTTCAGCACCCGGTTGCCGTGCAGCAGCGGCGCCCCCACGACCAGCACCGGCGACAGGTCGACGGACGCCGCGACCAGCTCGGCCAGTGCGGCCCGGACGGCGTCGAGCAGCGGGTCCTGCAGGAACAGGTCGTCCAACGAGTAGCCCGACAGGCACAGCTCGGGGAAGACCGCGACCGCGACCCCCTCGTCGTGGCAGGCCCGGGCCTGCTCCAGGACGGTGCGCACGTTGGCGGCGGGGTCGGCGACCGTGATCGGGATCGTGCAGGCCGCGACCCGGGCGTACCCGTGGGCGTAGGCGGAGAAGAAGTCCACGGTCGGGAGTTTCCCACGCGGACCGGGCGGCATTCGCTCAGGCGCGAGCGAGCACGGTCCAGGCGCCTGCCGTGACGTCGAACGGGCCGTCCGGCAACCGCTCCGCACACAGGTCCCGCAGCCGGTCGCGGGCGTCGTCTTCGAGAGCGGCGACGTACTGCCCCGCGGGCCCGACGCCGAGCGTGTACGGCGCCCACCACTCCTCGAAGGACGCGAAGGGCACGGTGACGTCGAGCCGGGTGTCCTCGACGACCCGCAGCCCGACCTCGTCGCAGAGCTCGGCCAGGTGGCCCGCCCGCGTCCCGGCCCGTGGCTCGTTCGGCACCCCCGGACCCAGCTCGCTCGCCGCCGCCCAGAACACCGCGAGCGGTCCCGACAGCCGCTCATCCCACACGCACGCACCGACCAGCCCGTCGCCGCCCACCACCCGGCCCATCTCCCGCAGTCCGACGACCGGGTCGTCCATGAAGTGCACGACCAGCTGCGCGAGCGCGACGTCGAAGGCACCGTCCTCGAACGGCAGCTCCTCCGCGCGCGCCTGCCGTACGTCGACCCCGGGGCAGCGCCCGCTCGCGGCGTCCACGAACGGCGGCGACGGGTCCACGGCCGCCACAGCCTGCGGGCCCAGCCGCTCGACCAGACGAGCCGTCAGCGTCCCCGGCCCGCACCCCACGTCGAGTGCCCGCTGGCCGGCCTGCAGGTCCGCCAGCGCGACGAAGGCGTCCGCCAGCGGCTCGGCGTACAGGCCCATGAAGCGGCCGTACGCGTCGGCACCGATGTCGGTCCACATGGATCCAGACTAGGCCTGGTTCGCGAGTAGAGCGACAGCGAACGTGGCGTCGAAATCGGACGGCCAGCAGGCGACCCGGGACAGCTGGCCGGTGTCCACGTTCCAGGCAACGAGGTACTCCTTCGCGGCTCCCTTCGGCAGCACGGTGAAGAGCACCGTGTCGTCGTCGAGCCAGGCGCGCGGGGTGAGCGCGCCGCCGTCCACGTAGTACGACGCCTCGTAGCGGACCGGCAGGAACGCGCGCGTGGCCAGTGACCCCCGCTCGAGCGCGATCAGACCGTCCTGGTCGTCCGGGGCCGGTGGATCGGGGAAGGACGTGTTCGCCCGGGCGGCGGCGATCGACGCGGCGCCGACCACCGGGCGCTGGAGGTTCTCCAGCGGTCCCAGATAGGTGCGACGGACGCTCTGGTCCCCCACGAGCTCGCGGACGGAAGGCGCGGATGCACTGGCGGGGCCACTGCCCGCGACGACCCTTCCGTCCGGCGCGGGGCCCCAAGCGACGTAGCCCCGCAGGAAGCCGAGCTCACGCTGTATCCCGGTGCTGAGGTCCACCCGGACACCAGCCAGGTCGCCGCGGAGGACGACGGCCTGGGCCCCGGGCATCCAGGTCACCTCGATCCACTCACCGAGCACCGAGGTGGGCACGTCGACTCGCGTCCACGCCCCCGCCAGCGAGCGCCAGAAGAACCCGCTGATCCCCACCGCGGCGACCCTGGTTCCGTCGGGTGACAGGGACACCGTGCGCCGGGCACCCAGTCCCGGGGGGAGGTCGAACGTGGTCTGCACGCCGTTGGATCCGACCAGCAGAGTCTCGTCATCCCGGTCCAACAGCGCCACGGCGGTGTCGACCCCGCCGGTGGTCCCGACCGGCAGCACTTGCGGCACCCCGAGGTCGAGCACCGGCAGGCCCTCGACGCCGCGCGGGTCCCAGAGCGGTTGGATCCGGTCGACCGGGATCGCCGGGGCGACCGGCACCTGGGTGGTCCCCGACGAGGCCGGGTCGGCCGGCGGGGGCTCAGTGGTGCGGTCGCCGGTAATGACCCGGGCCGAGACGATCAGCACCACGACGGCGGCCGCCGCGGTCAGCGCCGCGACCGCACCCCGCCGACGGGTACGACGGCGCCGCGCCTCGGCCAGAGCGACCGCCGCGAGGTCGGGCGGCTCGATCAGTTCGGTGGCCCGGTCCAGGACGTCACGCAGGGAACGGTCGTTCATCGGGTCCTCCCGATCAGGTCGAGCAGCTCGGGGGCGCCCTCGCGCAGCCGCGCCAGCGCGACGGCGTTCTGGCTCTTGACGGTGCCGACGGCCACGCCCAGCACCTCCGCGGTCTCGCGCTCGGTCAGGTCGTCGAAGTGCCGCAGCACCAGCACGGCCCGCTGTGCCGGGGTCAGCCGGGCCAGCGCGCGTCGTACGACGAGAGCCGCCTCGGGGTCCGCCGACACAGTGGCAGCCTCCCCGACCCCGACGTCGTCGAGGACCACCTCCCGCCGCCAGCGGCGCCACCAGGAGACGTTGTCGCGGACCACGATCGTGCGCGCGTACGCGGTCGGGTTGCCGTCGCGCAGCCGCGCCCAGCGCAGCGCCACCTTGACCAGCGCCTCCTGGACCAGGTCCTGGGCACGGTGCAGATCGCCGGTGAGCAAGTACGCCGAGCGCAGCAGCCGACGCTCAACGCCCGCCGCCCACGCCGTGAACTCGGCGGTCAGCTCCTGCTCGTCCATCCGGCCTCCTCGACCGGAGAACGCTCGCACGGCCACGGATGGTTGGGGCCGAAAACGATGAGTTCAGCAGCGAGCCGGAGTCAGATCCTCACGACCTCGTCCCGAAGGAGCCTGCACCATGTCCCTCAGCACCTCGATCAGTCCCTGCCTGTGGTTCGACGACCAGCTCGAGCAGGCGGCGGAGTTCTACACGAAGATCTTCCCGAACTCCTCGGTCGGTCATCTCACCCGCTACACCGAGTCCGGCTACGGGGAGACCGGTCGGGTGATGGCCGGCGAGTTCACCCTCGACGGGATGACCTTCCGGGCCATCAACGGCGGCCCCGAGCTCGCGGGGTTCACCGAGGCCGTCTCGTTCAGCATCGCCTGCGCCGACCAGACCGAGGTCGACTACTACTGGGACTCCCTGCTCGACGGCGGCGAGGAGTCGATGTGCGGCTGGCTCAAGGACCGGTTCGGGCTGTCCTGGCAGATTGTCCCGACCCGGCTCTACGAGCTGGTCTCCGACCCGGATCCCGCTCGCGCGGACGCCGCGACCCAGGCCATGCTGCAGATGCGCAAGATCGTCGTCGCCGACCTGGAGGCCGCCGCCGACGCCGCCGGCTGACCCGTCCGACCGCCCGAACCAGGAGCCGTATGAGCATCGCCTCGACCCCCGCCCCGCCGTACACCGCCGTCGTCTTCACCTCGCTGCGCACTGAGGGCGACCGCGGGTACGCCGCGATGGCCGAGCGGATGGACCGGCTCGCCGCCGAGCAGCCGGGCTACCTCGGCATCGAGGCGGCGCGCGACCCCGGCGGGCTCGGCATCACCGTGTCGTACTGGGTCGACGACGCCGCGGCCGCCGCCTGGAAGCAGGTCGCCGAGCACCTCGTCGCGCAAGAGCGCGGCCGCGAGGTCTGGTACGCCGACTACCGCGTCCGGGTCGCCACGGTCGGGCGCGCCTACGGCCCGTGAGCCCGCCGTGAGCATCGACACACCTGTTTCGCGGGTGGTTCCGGCATAGCCTGGGCGACAAGTCCGTGGACTCCGTCAGGGAGCTGCGAGATGTCTAGGAACGGAGCTCGACGATGAGCGAAGAGACGGCGCCGTACGGCACCGGCCCGGGCACGTCCCCGCGGCCCACGATCGGCAAGGTCCGCACCCATCACCTGCGGGAGATGAAGGCACGCGGCGAGAAGATCACGATGCTGACCTCGTACGACATGTACACCGCGTCGGTCTTCGACGAGGCAGGCATCGACATCCTGCTCGTCGGCGACTCGGCCGCCAACAACGTGCTCGGCTACGACTCCACGATCCCGGTCACGGTCGACGAGCTGATCCCGCTGGTGCGGGCTGTCTCGCGGGCGGCGCGGCGCGGGATGGTCCTGGCCGACCTGCCCTTCGGCAGCTACCAGGCCTCCCCCGAGCAGGCCTTCCACACCGGCGTCCGATTCATGAAGGAGGCCGGTGCGCACGCCGTGAAGCTCGAGGGCGGCGCGGAGGTCGCGCCCCAGGTCGAGAAGCTGGCGACGAACGGCATCCCGGTGATGGCCCACATCGGCTTCACGCCGCAGAGCGAGCACAGCCTCGGCGGCTACCGGGTCCAGGGGCGCGGCGACACCGCGAGCCGACTCGTCGACGCCGCCCACGCGATGGAGGACGCCGGCGCGTTCGCGATCGTGATGGAGATGGTGCCGGGCGAGGTGGCCGCGCAGATCACCAAGGAGCTCGCGATCCCCACGATCGGCATCGGCGCGGGCGCCGACTGCGACGGCCAGGTGCTCGTCTGGCAAGACGCCTTCGGCCTGCGCACCGGCAAGATGGCCCGCTTCGTCAAGCAGTACGCCGACCTGCACGGCGCCCTGCTCGCGGGCGCGTCGGAGTACGCCGCGGACGTCAAGGGCGGCACCTTCCCCGCCCCCGAGCACACCTTCTGAGGCGTCGACGGTGACCGGTGGGTTGTGATCCAGCCCACCGGTTACCGTCTCGGCATGCGTCCCCTCGTCCTCGGAATCGCGGCCGCTCTCGGCCTCAGCCTGGTCCTCGCACCCGTCCCGAGCGGTGCGGATCCCTCGGCCGCTCCGGGCCTCGACCAGCGTCAATCCGTCGAGCAGACCGCGGCCCGCAGGACGGTGCCGGACCTTCGGGTACGCCGCCTGGTGACCGGCCTCGATCACCCGTGGGACGTACGGCCGATCGGCAGGGGCCGGCTGATCTTCACCCAGCGCGACCGGGCGACGGTGTCGATCTGGGCGAGCGGCCGGACCCGTCGCGTCGCGTTCCCGAGCGGCCAGGTGTGGGTGTCCGGCGAGACCGGACTGATGGGCCTCGACGTCGATCCGGGCTTCGCGAAGAACCGGCGCTTCTTCACCTGCCAGGGCGGTCGCACCGCCGGCGGCGGGCACGACGTACGAGTGATGGCGTGGCGGCTCAACGCGCGACTGACCCGGGTGGTGGCCGGCAAGAAGCTGATCGGCGGGTTCCCGGCGACCAGCGGCCGGCACGGCGGCTGCCGGCTGCTCGCGCTGGCCGACGGGTCGCTGGTCGTCGGCACCGGCGACGCTGCGGTCGGCACCAACCCGCGCGACCTCACCTCGCTGGGCGGCAAGACGCTCCGACTGAGCGCGCGCACCGGCAAACCGTGGCGGACCAACCCGTTCGTCAGGGCGGCCGACCGCAACCAGCGCTACGTCTTCACCTTCGGCCACCGCAACGTGCAGGGCCTCGACGTCCAGCCCGGCACCGGCCGGCTGTGGTCGGTCGAGCAGGGCACCAGCCGCGACGACGAGGTCAACCTGCTGGTGCGCGGCGGTGACTACGGCTACCACCCGGTCCCCGGCTACAACGAGAGCGTGGCCATGACCGACCCGGGCCTGCCGGGTCGCCAGCGCCGCGCGGTCTGGAGCTCAGGCGCCCCCACCCTCGCCACCTCCGGCGGCGGCTTCGTCGCCGGCCGTCGCTGGGGCGCGTACGACGGCACCTTCGCCGTCGCGGCCCAGAAGGGCGAGCGGGTCCTGTTCCTCACCGTGCGCGGCAAGAAGCTGCTGAACGTCCGCGTGCCCGACGCCCTGCGCCGGTACGGCCGGATCCGCACGATCGTCGACGGCCCCGGCTCGGTCATCTACGTCACCACCGACAACGGCGGGGACGACGCCATCCTGGCGGTCCGGCCGAAGCGCTGAGGGGCGAGGACCGGCGCCGGGGAGTTTCATCGGTTAGCCGATGAACCTCATCCCGGGACGACAAAGGTTCATCGTCCAAGCGGGAGTTCTAGCGGGCTAACCGATGAAACTCCCCCGCCCGGTCACGCCGACCAGCCCCATCCCAGCCACAGCCCGCCGGAGACCATCACCGCGAACCACACCAGGACGGCGACGACGGGCAGCACCGGCACCAGCCGCGGTCGCGGCGTCCACCACCGGCAGGCCTGCACGAAGAGCACCAGCCAGACGCCGAGGAGCAGCACGACCGCCCACCAGGGTGCGATCAGCCCGCCGGCGCCGTACAGGAAGAGCACCGAGGCCATGCCGGCCATGCCGACGAACGGCCACGGCGAGGCGTCGCCGGGACGACGTCGCCGGCGGCGTGCCGCCACCTAGTCCTCCAGCTGCTCGTCGTTCCAGTCCGGGTCGTGGTCCCAGGACTCGTTGCGCTCCTCGACCTTGGTCAGGGCCCGGGACGCCTCGGCCGCCGTGGCGTACGGGCCCAGCCGGTCCGCGTTGCGGCAGCCCTCGCGGTCCTCGACCGTGTGGTGCTTGAGGCAGAACCAGAACTCTCGAGTGTCCGCGCTGTCGCTCATGGTCAGAAACTACCGCGCGGCTCGTGACCCGCAGGCGTACGCCGGCCGCCCGGCGCGTGGCCGGCCCGAGGGAAGCCCCGGGCCGGCCCCGACGCTCACTTCCGCCGCTTGATCGTCACCTTCTGCTTGGCCTGGCCCGGCAGGTAGGTCCCCGACCCGGCGACCTTCGCCGTGATGGTGCAGCGACCCGCCTTGCGGAACTTCACGACACCCTTGCCGTTGACCGTGCACACCGATCGCGGCGTGGTCGCGTAGGTGACCTTGTGTCCCTTGGCGGCGCCCTTGGTCCTGATCCGGTACGTCGAGCCCACCTTCGCCTTGCCCGGCTTGGACGTGATGCGCAGCTTCTGCGCGGACGGCTTGGTCACGTTCACGACCTGCGTGACCGGCATCGCGGGCTCGTGGTCGGCGTCGCCCGGCTGGGCGGCGCCGATGACGCACGACCCCGTGCCACGGAAGGCGACCTTCGCCGAACCGTCGCCGCGGTCCTGGACCGAGCACTGGGCCGGGGTCACCGCGGACAGCTCCACGGGAAGACGTCCGGTCGACGCCCGCACGACGTACTCGCCGCCGACGACGCTCTTCGTCGGCGGGGCCGAGGTGAAGCGGATGGCCTGCTTCGCGCGGACGACGGTGATGGCCTCGCTGGCGGCGGCGCCTGCCTCGTAGTCGTCGTCACCGGCCTGGTTCGCGGTCAGCTCGCACGAGCCGACGTGGTGGAAGGTCACGATGGCCGAGCCCGACCCCTTGCCCACCACCGAGCACGTCGGCGACCCGGCGGTGAAGGTGACGGGGCTGCTCGACGTGCCGCCGGTCGCGGTCACGGCGTACGTGCCGCCGACCGCGCCCTCCTCAGGAGCCGTGCTGGTGAAGGCCAGAGTCTGCGCGCCCTTCGCGACCGTGATCGTCTGGCTGGCCGGTTCGGCATCCTCGTGGTTCGCGTTGCCGGCCTGGTTCGCGGTGATGACACAGCTGCCTGCGTGGTCGAAGCGGACCGTCGCGTTGCCGCTGGTCTGACCGCTCAGCGAGCAGTCAGCGGAGCTGGTCAACTGCACGGGGTTGCCCGACGTACCGCCGCTTACGCTCACCGCCCGGGTCTGCCCGGCGAACGCCGAGTTCCCGGACGTGGTGAAGCTCAGCTGCTGGAGGGCCTTGACCTGCTCCACCGTCGTCGTCCCGGTGATCCCCCCGGTCGCGGCGGTCAAGGTGACCGTGCCGACCGTCGTCGAGGACCGCATTCCGACGCGGTAGTGCCCGTTGCCCTGCGGGACGACGGTGCCGAACACGACCCCGGCGTCGTCGCCGCTGATCGTCACGTCGTGCCCCGCCCACAGCCGGCCGCTCTGGTCCAGCAGGGAGATGTCGACCACCGTCGTCGAGCCGTCGGCCGGGAGGGTGTCCACCGCGTCGACCACCAGCGTCGTCGGCACCGCGGCGTAGGTGATGCTCGCCCGTGGCCCGGTCGTGGTGACGTCCTGTGCCCCCAGGGTGAAGCGCGCCGGGTCGCCGTACGACGAACCGCCGCCGCCACCGCCGTAGACCGACGAGCTGCCGCCGCCGTACCAACCGCCGCCACCGCCGCTGGCGCCGGGGACGCCGCCCGTGCCGACCGAGACGCCGTCAGCACCCACGCCGAACTCGCCGAACCGGCCGTCGGGGTAGTACTGCTTCACGACGCACCCGATCGCCCGGGGGCCGCCCGCGGTCTGGGTCCCGCCTCCCGCGCCCGTCGAGTCGGCGCAGCTGGGGCCGTTGTCTGCCAGCGCGTTGCCCCCCGCCTGACCGCTCTCACCGGGACCGACCAGGCCGGCGTGCCCGCCGTCGATCCCTGGGGACACCCCGGTGCCGCCACCGCCGCCAGCGACCAGGACCCGATGCTCGAGGCCTGCGCCGCCGATGCGGATGTCGGTCGCCCCACCGCCGGCGTAGCCGGCGCCACCCCCACCGGAGGCCGCGCCGCCGCCGCCCCAGCCACCACCGTTGGCACCGCCGAACCGGTACCCGCCGTCACTGCCGACGGTGACGCGCAGGACCTCGCCCGGAGTCACGGACAGGGTTCCGGTGACGTGGGCGCCCAGGCCCCCGAGGGCGATGGAGTTGTCGGCGCCCTTGCCACCGACCAGATCGACGGTCACGGACGTCACGCCTGTGGGGACGGTCCACTCGCCACCGTTGACGGCGGTGTGCTCGCCCCCGGCGTACCCGGTCCACGAGAGGTGGTTGGTGGTGGGGGCGGCCGCATGAGCGGCGTCGGGGGGCGTGACGGCGAGCAGGGCTCCGCACGCCAGAATCAGGGCAGTGGCGCGGGCGCCGACCGAAGTGGGGGACATAAAGAGGAGTCTTTCGCGACGAGTGCGCAGCGCACCGGGAACGGGCAGGAATCACCCGGCGGGCCGCCCATCGGGCCCGGGTGGTCTGGTCCACCTCGTCCGCCGGGGTCGACTCGAGCGCATCTAGACTCCCCCCACGTGACTCCCGTGGCTCCCGCGTCCCTCTCCCCCCGGCGCGCCGTCCCCGCCTCGATCGAGCGCCCCGAGTACGTCGACCGGCCGGCGCCCGCGCGCTACACCGGCGCCGAGGTCAAGGACGCCGAGACGATCGAGCGGATGCGGGTGGCGGGCCGGCTCGCGGCTCAGGCGCGTGAGGAGGTCGGCCGCCACGTCGTACCGGGCGTGACCACCGACGAGCTGGACCGGATCGGCCACGAGTTCCTGTGCGACCACGGCGCCTACCCCTCCACCCTCGGCTACCGGGGCTTCCCGAAGTCGCTGTGCTCCAGCGTCAACGAGGTGGTCTGCCACGGCATCCCCGACAGCCGGGTGGTCGAGGACGGCGACATCGTCAACATCGACATCACGGCGTACCTCCACGGCGTGCACGGCGACACCAACGCCACCTTCCTCGCGGGCGACGTCGACGAGGAGTCCCGGCTGCTGGTCGAGCGCACCCGCGAGGCTCTCGAGCGCGGCATCAAGGCGGTCCGGCCGGGCCGCCGGATCAACATCATCGGCCGGGTGATCGAGTCGTACGCCGCCCGCTTCGGGTACGGCGTCGTCCGCGAGTTCACCGGCCACGGGATCGGCACGTCGTTCCACTCCGGCCTGATCGTCCCGCACTACGACGACCCGGCGCACGACACCCTGATCGAGCCGGGCATGACCTTCACCATCGAGCCGATGCTCAACCTCGGCACCCACGAGTGGACCATGTGGGACGACGGCTGGACGGTCGTCACTCAGGACCTGCGCCGCAGCGCCCAGTTCGAGCACACGCTGCTGGTCACGGCCACCGGCGCCGAGGTGCTGACCAACCCCTGAGCCGCCCCCGGCCAGCGGTCTGAACCGGAAATCCAAGGCAACATGGCTGTTACATCGATCTGGGTAATGTCCGCCCATGACGTCGATGTTCGAGGGCTACGCCTCCACGGGCCCGGCCTACGACGAGATGTTCGACGGCGAGTCCCTGCGCTCGGCGTACCAGCGGCTCAGCAGCTCGCTGCGGACCATGACCACCCCCGACCTGGTCAGCCGGGTCGAGGCGCTGCAGGCCAGCTACCTCGACCAGGGCGTCACGTTCGACATCGGTGGCGAGGAGCGCGCCTTCCCGCTCGACATCCTGCCGCGGGTCATCGAGATGGACACGTTCTCGACCATCGAGCGGGGCGTGCAGCAGCGGGTCAGGGCGCTGGAGCTGTTCCTCGCCGACGTGTACGACGCGGGCCAGGTCTTCGCCGACGGGGTGATACCCCGCGAGGTCATCGCCACCTCCTCGCACTACCACCGGGCGTCCGCGGGGGTCCGGCCGCCGAACGGCGTGCGTGTGCACGTGTCCGGCATCGACCTGGTGCGCGACAACACCGGTGAGTTCCGGGTGCTGGAGGACAACGTGCGGGTGCCGTCGGGCGTCTCGTACGTCATCACCAACCGGCGCGCGATCTCCGCGGCGCTGCCGGAGACGATCGCCGAGCACCGGATCCGGCCGGTCGCGGCGTACCCCCAGCGGCTGCTCGCGGCGCTCCGGGCCGCCGCCCCCGCCGGGGTCGCCGACCCGACCGTCGTGGTGCTGACCCCGGGTGTCTACAACGGCGCCTACTTCGAGCACGCGCTGCTGGCCCGCACGATGGGCGTCGAGCTGGTCGAGGGCCGGGACCTGGAGTGCCGGCGCGGCCGGGTGATGATGCGGACCACCAAGGGCTTCGAGCCCGTGCACGTGATCTACCGCCGCGTGGACGACGAGTTCCTCGACCCGGTGCACTTCCGGGCCGACTCGATGCTCGGTTGCCCCGGCATGATCGACGCCGCCCGGGCCGGCAACGTCACCATCGCCAACGCCGTCGGCAACGGCGTGGCCGACGACAAGCTCGTCTACACCTACCTGCCCGACATCATCCGCTACTACCTCGCCGAGGAGCCGGTGCTGCGCAACGTCGACACCTGGCGGATCGGCGAGCCGGACCACCGCGAGGAGGTCCTCGACCGGCTCGACGAGCTGGTGCTCAAGCCGGTGGACGGCTCGGGCGGCAAGGGCATCGTGATCGGCCCGCGCGCCTCGAAGGCGGAGCTCGACGTACTGCGCGAGAAGATCCTCGACGACCCGCGGGCCTGGATCGCCCAGCCGGTCGTCCAGCTCTCGACCGTGCCCACGTTCGTCGACGGCGAGCTCGGCCCGCGCCACGTCGACCTGCGCCCATTCGCGGTCAACGACGGCAACCGGGTCTGGGTGCTTCCCGGCGGGCTGACCCGGGTCGCGCTCGCGAAGGGCGAGCTGATCGTGAACTCCTCGCGCGGCGGCGGCTCCAAGGACACCTGGGTGCTCGCCGGGCCGGCCCCGGCCACGGCACCCGTCGTCGACCCGGTCTTCGAGCCGGTCACCCTGGAGCCCGTCGAGCCCGAGCCGGTTCTGCCCGAGCCGGTCGAGGAGGAGCCGCCTCCGGGTCCGTCCGCTCCCCCGCCGGTCGCCCCCGCCGGAGTGGCGCTCAGCGAGCCGAGTCAGCAGCAGGAGCAGCAACAGCAGGACCGGGACGAGCGGGGGGACGCTCGATGCTGAGCCGGATCGCCGAGTCGATGTTCTGGATCGGACGGTACGTCGAGCGCGCCGAGGACACCGCGCGGATCCTCGACGTCCAGACCCAGCTGCTCCTGGAGGACGCGACGATCGACGAGGAGTCGACCTGCGCCAACCTGCTCTCCATCATGGGCGTGGAGGCGGAGCCCGAGTGGGCCATCGACACCTCGCTGGTCCTCGACCGGCTCTGCTACGACCCCACCTCGCCGACCTCGATCGCCTCGGCGCTGGCCGCCGCCCGCGAGTCGGCCCGCCGGGCCCGCGAGACGCTGTCGGTGCCGATGTGGGAGGCCATCAACACGACGTACCGCGCCCTGCCGTCGGGGCACTTCGACTCGATGCGCGCGCCGATGATCTTCCAGTGGGTCCGGGAGCGGGCGGCGCTGATCAACGGCACCGCCGACGCCACGATGACCCGCGACGAGGGCTGGCACTTCCTGATGCTGGGCCGGTGCGTGGAGCGGGCCGACATGACCTCCCGGCTGGTCGCCACGGCGGCCCAGTCGTCCGGGACCGGCGCCCAGTGGACCAGCACGCTGCGGGCCTCAGGCGGCTACGAGGCGTTCCTGCGGACCTACAAGGGGCTGGAGACCGAGCGCGGGGCGGCCGAGTTCCTGCTCCTCGACCGGCTCTTCCCGCGGTCGGTGGTGTTCTCGCTCAACCGGGCGGAGCAGTGCATCGAGAACCTCGAGTCGTCCGGCCAGCGGGCGGGCTTCCAGAACGAGGCGCAGCGGCTGCTCGGCCGGACCCGAGCGGAGTTCGAGTACCGCTCGCTCTCCGACGTGATGGCCGATCTGCCCAACGAGATGGAGCGGCTGCAGCGCACCTGCGCGCTCGCGACCGAGGCGGTCACCCGCCGCTACTTCGCCGGGTCCGAGGCACTGACCTGGCAGGGGGCCAACTGATGAGCATGCAGCTGCGGGTGGTGCACACCACCGGCTACGAGTACGACGGCAAGGCGGTCGCGTCGTACAACCAGGCCCGACTGACGCCGCAGACGACGCCCGAGCAGATCGTGGTGCACTCGCGGCTGGAGGTGACGCCGAAGCCGTGGACCTTCGAGTACCGCGACTACTTCGGCACCCTCGTGACCGCGTTCGAGGTCCTCGACCCGCACGAGTCGATGACGGTCACCGTGACCTCGACGGTGCAGACGAACCGGCCCCCGACGCCCGCGCCCCGGCTGAGCTGGGCGGAGCTCTGGGACACCGCCGTCGCCGACCGGTGGACCGAGTACCTCACCCGCCCCGAGCTCGTCGCCCCGCCCACCGACTTCGCGAAGCGCCTCCGCGCCCTGGCCGACGGCTGCGCCCGGCCGGGCGAGGCCGCTCGCGCCGTGTGCGCGCTGGTCCACGACGAGGTGGAGTACCTCCCCGGCTCCACCGACGTGCGGTCCGTGGCGGCGCTGGCCTGGCAGCAGCGCGCCGGGGTGTGCCAGGACATGGTGCACCTCGTCATCGGAGGACTCCGGTCCGTCGGCATCCCGGCGCGCTACGTCTCCGGCTACTCCCACCCCCGTGCCGACCCGGTCGTCGGCGAGACCGTCAGCGGCGAGTCGCACGCGTGGGTGGAGTGGTGGGACGACGGCTGGCACCCGTTCGACCCCACCAACGACACCGAGCCCGGTGACCGCTACGTCGCGGTCGCGACCGGTCGCGACTACCAGGACGTGAAGCCGCTCAGCGGCATCTACTCCGGAGCCGAGACCTCCCAGATGTCGGTCGCCGTCAGCGTCACCAGGCTCGCCTGACCCCGGCCCCGTCCCGGCGCCTCAGCCGGCCATCAGCTGGCGCTCGACCCGGAGCACCGCGAGCTCGTGCTCGATGTCGCCGCTCATGGCGAAGGCCAGCCGCAGGTGCGGCAGCGCCTCCTCCAGCCTCGACTGCCGCTCGAGCGCGCGGCCGAGCGCGTGCCGGGCCCACACGTCGTCGGGGGTCTCCTCGACCAGGCTGCGGAGCTCGGTCTCGGCCTTCCGCAGCTGCACCCGGATCAGGTAGGCCCAGGCGCGCAGCGCGCGGAGTCCGGTGTTGCGGGGGTCCTCGGCGAGGGCCGGCTCCAGCACCTGAAGCGCCTCGACCGGCGCCCGTCGTACCAGCAGGTCGTGGGCGATCCGATAGGCCGACTCCGGCCCGGACTGGCCCGGGAACACGATCGGCGGCGCCTTCATCTGCTCCTCGTCCATGATGTCCATGGTGCGTCAACCATGCGTCAATCGACCAGATTCCCGGGCGGCCCGTCGTGCAGCAGCCGTTGGAACAGCACGTGGTCGCGCCACTGCCCCGCGATGAAGAGGTACGACGGCGCGCGGCCGAACTCCTCGAACCCGCTGTGTCGCAGCACCGCCTGCGAGGCGAGGTTGTGCGTCAGCGTGCCGGCCTCCAGCCGGTGCAGCCCCAGCTCGTCGGCCCGCTCCGCGGCGTGGCCGACCAGGGCGGTCGCCAGGCCACGCCCGACGTGGTCGCGGTCGACCCAGTAGCCCACGCTGCCGCTCTGGAAGACACCACGGACGATGTTGTTGAGGTTGACCCGGCCGACGACCTCCCCGCCTCGGAGCAGCACCCACGACGCTCCGAGCCCGCGTCGTACGACGTCGAGGCGGGCCACCACGTCGGCCGCCTGACCAGCCGGGGTGAAGAACGCCGGCGGCCGCACCGGGTCCCAGGGCGCGAGGTGCTCCCGGTTGCGGTCGTACGCCGCTGCGAGTGCCGACGCGTGGTCGTCGGCCAGCACCTGGACTTCGTAGCCGTCAGGGATCACGTGGTCCATTCAACCGCCAGGTCGCCGCACCGATCACCCGGAAGGGTGCCGTCGAGATGTGGACGAGTTGGGGACCGACTGTGGCAATCTAGGTGATCTTCATCACGCATAGTGGAGACACTCCGACCCCGGCAGGTGACCGATGGACAAGTCTCAGTTCGCCACGCTCGAGAACAGTGTTGCGGCCGCCGCGCAGCACGCATGCCAGGCGCTGCTCGCGATGGAATCCCTGCGGAACTCGAGCGATCCCCAGCACCAGGCCGCCTACCACGGTGTCCACGACCTGATAGGCGACCTCGGCACCCTGCTCTTCCAGCTCGATCTGATGGCGCGCGAGCCGGAGTCGACGAAACCGCCCTGGAAGCCGATCCCGGCCCCGGCAAGCCCGGTGCGCACGAAGGGCCCGGGTGTGTCATCCTGAATGCGCGGATGGGCTGGCCGGGCGACCGCGGCGTACTCCTTCGGGAGGACGGCGAGGAAGGTCCGGGCTCCACAGGGCAAGGTGGTGGGTAACGCCCACCCGGGGCAACCCGCGGGACAGTGCCACAGAGAAAAGACCGCCTGCTCCCCTGGCGACAGAGGTGCAGGTAAGGGTGAAACGGTGGTGCAAGAGACCACCAGCGACCCGGGCGACCGGGTCGGCTCGGTAAACCCCACCTGGAGCAAGGTCGAGAAGCCGCGGTCTCCGGACCACGGTGCGCGCACGTTCGAGGGCGACCCGCCCGAGTGCGCGGGTGGACTGCTGGAGGCGGCCGGCAACGGTCGTCGTAGATGGATGGTCGCCCATCGGGATCCCCGCAAGGGGCCCGAGGACAGAACCCGGCCTACAGGTCAGCCCATCCGCTTTACCCCCTCTGACCTGCGAAGACGCTAGTCAAGAGGGGTTACTGCGGCACTACTGTGGCAGTGATTTTCTGTCACCAGTTCCCGGGACGCCTTCCGGCTGCCGTCGTCGCCGAGCGCGGCGTCCATGACCGCACGGCTGCGATCGATGCGGTAGTCGATGAAGCCGTACTGGTGGGCAACGACGTTACCCATGCCCTTCATCTACCGCCAAGCAATCACAGGGTGACTGTCGATGAAGTCGCCCGGGAGGCGTGAACGGCTTCGCCGATGCGGTGGAGCAGAGCTTCAGCGACAAGCTGCGTGGGCCGATCGGCGTAGAAGTGCTGCTCCCCGTGCGCGACCACGTATGCCTGCACCTCGTCGGCAAACCCCAGGACGTAGGACAGCGACTAGCGAACCCGGTCGTCGAGTGGGCCGACGCTCATCCGCGATGACCGGGGCGATCTTCTCGATGCCGGGCGCCCCGTCAGAGAGCACGTCGACCTCGACGCCGAGCAGGTCTCGCAACTCCTCGATGAGGCCGGCTTGGTCGTACAGGCTCGCATCGGCGGTGAAGTGCACGATCAGGTCGACGTCGGAGGCTTCGGTGTCGGCTTCGGTCGCGATGGAGCCGAAGACGCGGACGTCGGTGGCGTGGTGGCGTGCCGCGAGAGCGCGGATCTGCTCACGCATGCGCGCGACGACCACCGAATGGCGCTCTCCGACGGTCTGGCTCATGGCCCAATCGTAGTGAAAGCCGAACGAGAATCTGTCGCCATAGGGACGGACGGGTCTCAGTGAGGACGACGAGCACGTCCACGCCGCGCCATCGCTGGTGGGAGCTGCTCCTGTGCCGCGACCGGCCCGGGGAACTCGTCGACCGGCTCGACGGGCCCTTCTCGTCGACATCTGGGGTGACCTCAGGCTCCTGCAGGTCATCCGCGAGGCGTGGCAGTCGGCCGTCGACATCACGGGCAACGATCGCTGGCGGGTCCGTGGTACCGACCGGCTCAGCAGACTGACCCGCGGGCTTCGACTCGCTGAACCATGAACCTCCGTACCCTTGGCGCATGGCCTTGCTGGCGCGATCTCAATCGACCCCGAGGTCGTCCATGGCGTCCCACCGTTCGAGGCACGCGTATGCGAGTCACCGACGTCCTCTCGTTGCTGAGTCGCGTGCGCTCCGTGGGCGACGCACAGCAGTCGCTCTGCGGCGCTTCCGTGGTCAGGTCTCTCGGATCGCCGCGCGGGCGGTCGCTGCGACGGAGGGGTCGACGCCCTCGACCTTGCGCCATCGGGTGCGTACCGCACCGGCCAGGTGCTCGAGGACGTCGAGGGTCGCACTGCGAGCCGGCGGCGGTGAGGTCTTGTCGTACCCGTCCCGCCAGCCCAGGGCGAACATCAGGTCGCCGATCTCGCTGTGCCATTCCTGGGCCGGCGTACCGCTGCCGACCGCGGCCAGCGCCATCCAGCCCGATTGACGATCGAAGTCCTTGGCGCCCAGCGGGAGTCGACCGGCGATGTGTCGCCGGAGTGCCTGAGGGTCCTGGCGGGACCGGACAGCGGCCGCGGTCGGGCTCAGCCGTCCCTTGCGGACGCTGACCAGCCCGAGTGCTCGGGCCGTCCGGTGCACCTCCGCGACCGGTGGCGTCAGGTCCTCCCGGTTGGCCTTGCCGATCCACCAGCCGGTGATGCCGCTGCGTTCGGCGAACTGCTCTACGATCGCGGGCGGAAGGTAGCCGGCGCCGGTGAGCGTCACGCCGTCACCGACGACGTCGAGGAAGATCCGATAGGTCTCCGTGATGCGGGCGGCCTCGGCGTCGGTGACCTCGGTCGGTTCGTGAGAGAGCGGGCGGCCGAGCATCTCACGCAACAGGCGGATGCCGCGGCGGTCCAACTGCTCGGCTAGGTCGGCCAGCTCCCCGGTGACCGTCACCGGCTCGGACACCGCGACGGTGAGGGCGGCGTTGGTCTCGTCGATGTCGAAGTGGTCGGGGTGCCAGTCGAGGGGCAGCCATTCGTGGGCGTGGGCGGCGTCGTCGAAATTGTCCGGAAGGAAGCGACCGTCGTACCCGCTGCGGACCCAGACAGCCAGCTGCTCGTAGCCTCCAATGCCGCCGCAGTCCTCTGGTGGGCAGGCCATCCGACCCCCGGTGCAGCGAACCGCCGACGGCGGCTCGGCGAGGACCTCCTCGACCACCAGCCGGTGGTCCCAGCCGTCGCCGAAGTCGTACTCGTACCAGAGCTCGTCGCTCTTCGCGGCGAGGAGCTGATCGAGTCGCACGTCGTCCTCCAGCATCCCCTCCTCGTCGTCGTAGCCCTCGTCGAGGTCGAAGGCCGTGGCGAAGTACGGCGCTCGGGGGTCGGAGCGGGTGCGGAACCGGTGCAGGTGGCTGTCGCACCACCCCATCGACGTCTGGATCACGGCGTGCAGCCGCGGCAGCGTGAGGTCGCCCGGCAGCTCGACCCGGCGCCAGACCGGCGGTTTCGCTCCGTGGAGGTCCAGGCGCACGCGGAACCCGCGGATCTCGGTCGGGATCGGGAGCAGCGTCGGCGCCTCATCGCGCTTCAACTTCTCGAGGATGCTGGAGACATGCCCGCTCATCAGTGCGTCCAGGAGGGCCGTGCCCTCCTCGGGACTGGCTCCGGCCATCAGCTGCTTGACCAAGTGCTCGACGTCGGTGGGTTCGGCCACGACCGATAGTCAATCACCGTCGGGTCGACGGGCGGACGTTCCAGGTCGGTGTGTCATCCCGTTGCCGCGAGTGCCCGCCATACGCTCGGGGGCTGCTCAGTGAATCGTGATCACCGGCGACTGCCAATGGCTCCCCGGGCCGAGGCGCTGGGGTGGGGACCACCAGCTCCTCGCGGACGCTAGTGGTGGTGATGGTGGCGGTGGACCGGCTGCAGATAGTGCGCGGCCGTGTACTTCGCGACCCTCAAGCCGAGCGTCTTGCCCTGGAGGTCGGCGGTGCGGAAGTGCAGGCCGGCCCAGATGCGGGCCTCGACGATCTCGTCCAGCACCCGCGAGAAGCTGTCGAAGCTTCGAGTGGTCGCATCCGCGGGTTGGAGGAACGGCGAGATGCTCGTGATCGAGAAGCCGCCAGCGACGCGGTCACCGAAGAACATCCGCAGGATGCGGGTGTGCGCACCGTCGAGGCAGAGGTGGCCCGACGGGTGATCGGGATACGGCGCCGCGATCAGCGGCAGCCAGGCGGGGTCCGGGGTCGTTGCCGGGTTGCCGTCCTCCGCGGCGCGCTGGATCGCGTTCCAGGGACGCCAGAAGTCCCAGTGGTACTTGTCGTTCCAGCAGTTGATCGCCGCGTCGCCCCCGCTCAGGTTCTGCAGCGCGAGCAGCCGGGCGGTCTCGAGCGCGCCCAGGCCGTTGCGCATCGCGAGTTCGCGGCTCACGTCGTTCCAGCTCTTGACCGGGGTGCTCTGCCACCAACGGGCGATGTAGGTCTGCGTCGTCGTCCGGGTGCTGCCGGACACTGCGCCGATGGCCTTCACCTCGTTGAACTCCTTGGCCCACTTGGCACTGGAGAGCCGGAGCGGGCCGCGGGTGCGGAACTGCGAGGACGACTTCACGGTGAACGGGTCCACCCCACCCACCCACGGGGTGGGATCGAGAACGGGTTGCCCGGTGGCCGGGTTGGTCTGCGGCCACCAGTGCCCGGGAGCTGGGTTGGGCACCCACTGCGAGGGACCGAACCGTCCGTCGTCCGCTCGAGCCGCGATCATCGCCGCGGCGGCGGCCTGGCCGGCGGCTGTCCCCTTCGTCTCGCTCCATCCGTCGGGGATCAGGGCCAGCGCCTCCCCGTACTGCGTGGCGAGCGTGGCGAGCACCGTGGCACGACTGGCCTCGGGAACGTTCGGCACCGTCGACACGATCTCCCGGAGCACCCCGTAGGCCGCCGCTGCGACCGCGGCGTCCTTCGAGGCCCGCGCGGAGAAGCGCTTCGTCAGCAGATAGGACCTGTAGTGCTTGCGCCCGATCGCGTTGACCGCGTCGAAGACGGCGCCCTGCACCATGGCCACGTGCACCTGCGCGGCCGGCGGGGCGCCGCCGGCGGGGCCGGGCAGGTCGATGAGGGTCTTCACCGCGATCTCGTTCCACGCTCGTACGGCGGCGCCGCTGGCATCGCCCCCGGGGACGTGGCCGGTGTGGGCTTCGCTGGAGGCCGTCGACACGCCCCCGAGGGCGAGCACCACCGCAGTCGTCAGGCAGATCAGGTTTCGGGTCGATTTCATCGTCACTCTTCCTTCGCCGGACGAGGACGCGAACCCCAGGACGGTCCTCTGGGTGGATTCGACGCCACTCATCCAACGCCCCGCCAGTCGCCATCGCATCGCACAACTTGGTGAACTTCTCCGGCCGTTCCCGCAACCCCCATCTTGGGGAACTTCACCTCCGCGGTTCACCCTCGCCGGGTCACGGGTACGAGCAGCTGCCGCCGTCTGCTCCCCCGCCGCCGCAGACGCAGATCGCGCTCATCGCCGCCACCTGCCCACGCGCACAACCGTCCCCATCCCAGCGGTAGCCGTGCTGGTGCAGCAGCCACGCCACCGAGTGCGCCGCCGCGCCGACCTCCCCGGACGCCACCTGCGCGGCCTTCCTGGGCGGCGTCACGACCAGCATCCGCCCACCGGTGATTCGACCTGCGCTCGCTGCGCGGCGAGCTGCCGCGTCTTGCCCGAGCCGGCCGCCCCCTACGGAGTTTCCAAGCACCATGCCAATGGTTAACATAGTATGGCGCCCTCATTCAGAGGGGGCTGAGCGGAAGACAGGTTCGCCATGAAGATGATCATTGTCGGCGTCGACGGAAACGAGCCATCAGAGCGCGCCGCCAGGACGGCCGCCAATCTGGCCCGATCCACCGGCGCGCACCTGCACGTGGTCTGCGCCTACGCGCGCGACCAGGTCGCCGAGATCGACGCCGGTGACAGGACGGAGCGCGTCTCCATCGCCGAGGAGTCTGCTGCGATCGCAGCCGAGATAGCAGGGCGAATCACCCACGACGAGGCCCGCACCAGCAGTTCGGCCGCCCAGGGGCGACCGGGAGATGTGTTGATCTCAGAGGCCGAGCGCCTCGAGGCTGACGTCATCGTGGTCGGCAACAAGCGGGTCCAGGGCATCGCCCGGGTGCTTGGGAGCATCGCCCGGGACGTCGCGGCACACGCCCCGTGCGACGTCTACGTCGCCCACACCAACTGACACTCCCGGGGCGCGGGTCCGGATCGCGCATTCGGGCCCGCACCCTTGTGGCACGCCTCTCATGAATGTTAGTATTCATATGCATTGATTGCGCTCGAGAGGAACCCCGTGACAGATCGCATCGCACCCCCCACCCGGCTTGACACCCTGGTGGTCGGGGCCGGCTTCTCCGGCCTCTACTCGCTCTACCGCCTGCGCGAGATGGGCCACTCGGTCCACCTGGTGGAGCGCGCCGACCAGGTGGGTGGCGTCTGGCATTGGAACCGGTATCCCGGCGCACGGTGCGACATCGAGAGCGTCGACTACTGCTACTCGTTCTCGCCCGAGCTGGTACAGGAGTGGAACTGGAGCGAGCGCTACCCCGCCCAGCCCGAGATCCTGGCCTACATCAACTTCGTGGCCGACAAGTTCGACCTGCGCTCCGGCATCTCGTTCCACACCGAGGTCGTCTCGATGGTCTGGGACGAGGAAGAGCGCGCCTGGCACGTGACGACCAGTCAGGGAGACCGGATCACCGCCGCCCACGTGGTCATGGCCACGGGTCAGCTGGCCGTGCCCCAGCTCCCCGACATCGCGGGAGTCCACGACTTCGGCGGCCAGACCATCCACACGGGCAACTGGCCGCACGAGGGCGTCGACCTGAGCGGCACGCGGGTCGGCGTGATCGGCACCGGCTCGTCGGGCGTCCAGGTGATCCCCCAGATCGCACGGCAGGCCGATCACCTCACGGTGTTCCAGCGCACCGCGCACTACGCCATCCCGGCGCGCAACCGCCCGCTCGACCAGGAGTACGCCGCCCAGCTCAAGTCCAACTTCGAGGAGTACCGCGAGATCGCCCGGAACCACCCGGGTGGCACCCACCGGCACATCGGCGAGGACTCGGCCCTGGATGTCGACCCCGGGGCCGTGATCGAGACCTTCGAGGGCCACTGGGAGCGAGGCGGGCCGGACATCCTCGCGGCGTACAAGGACATCCGCACCAACGAGGTCGCGGCCGAGCGGGCCGGCGCCTTCGTGCGCGACAAGATCAAGCAGCTCGTCAGCGACCCCGGCACGGCCGAGCGCCTCTCCCCCAAGGGCTACCCCTTCGGCTCCAAGCGTCTGGTGCTCGAGATCGACTACTACGACACCTACAACCGCGACAACGTGTCGCTGGTAGACGTCCACGCGGACCCGATCGACCGGATCACCGAGCGCGGCGTGCTCCTGGCGAGCGGCGCCGAGCACGAGCTGGACATGCTGGTGCACGCCACCGGGTTCGACGCCCTGACCGGCGCCCTCTTCCACATCGACCCCGTGGGTGTGGACGGCCGGCGACTCTCGGAGGCCTGGCAGGACGGCCCGCAGACCTACCTGGGCATCAGCACCCACGGCTTCCCCAACATGTACGTCGTCGCGGGCGCCGGGAGCCCCTCGGTGATCAGCAACGTGCTGATCTCCATCGAGCAGCACGTGGAGTGGATCACCGACCACATCAACTGGCTGGCCAAGAACGGGCTGACGCGCTCGGAGGCTGAGCTCGAGCCCCAGGAGCAGTGGACCCACCACGTCTACGAGGTCGCCCAGCCCACGCTCTTCATGAAGGGCAACAGCTGGTACGTCGGCGCGAACGTCCCGGGCAAGCCGCGGGTCTTCGCGCTGTACCTGGGTGGCGTCGGGGCCTACCGGCAGATCTGCCAGAAGGTCGCCGACAACAGCTACGAAGGGTTCGCCACGTCATGACCAGTCAGCACGCCCCGCTCGCCGGGGTCAAGGTCGTCGAGCTCGGCTCGATGTACGCCGCCCCCACGGCCGGCCGGATGCTCCGCGACTTCGGCGCCGACGTCATCAAGGTCGAGGATCCCACCTCCGGCGACTTCGCCCGCCAGTGGCAGCCCGCGCACGAGGGGTTGGCCATCGGCTTCTCCCGGCTCAACTCCGGCAAGCGCTCGGTCGGCATCGACATGCGCCACGAAGAGGGCCGCGCGGTCGCCAAGGAGCTGATCAAGGGCGCGGACGTGGTCATCGAGAACTTCCGTCCCGGTCGCATGGAAGCCTGGGGCATGGGTTACGACCAGCTCAGCGCCGACCACCCGCGGCTCGTGATGACCCGGGTCAGCGGCTTCGGGCAGACGGGTCCCTACAGCGAGCGTCCCGGCTTCGGCACGGTCGCGGAGACGGCCAGCGGCTACGCGTTCCTCAACGGGTGGCCGGACACTCCCCCGACGGCGCCGCCGTTCGGGTTCGCGGACTCCATCGCCGGAATCTCGGCGGCGTTCGGCACCTCGATGGCCCTGTTCCGGCGCGAGCTCAGCGGCCACGGCTCCGAGGTCGACGTCGCCCTCTACGAGCCCCTGATGTTCATCCTGGGCGACGCGGTCCTGAACTACACCGCCAGCGGGACGATCATGAAGCGGCACGGCAACGCCTCCGGTGCCGCCTCCCCGCGCGGCATCTACGAGGCTGCGGACGGTGGGTGGCTCTCGATCGCGGCCTCCAACCAGTCGATCGCCCTGAGGCTCTTCGAGGCGATGGGGCGGCCCGACCTCAAGGACGACGCGCGCTTCGCCACCAACACCGCGCGGATGGCGAACAACGACGCCATGCAGCAGATCGTCATCGACTGGGTGAGGTCCTACCCGCGCGACGAGGCACTGGTCGTCCTGGACAAGCACGAGGTGGTGGCGGCGGCGGTGAACGACGCCAAGGACGTCACCGAGGACCCGCACTTCGCCGAACGGACGCTGGTGGAGCTGGCCAACACCGTCTTCGGCCAGGCACTGATGCCCGGCCCTATCCTGCACGTCAAGGACTACGACGGACCCGTCTACGACGGTGTCCCGGGCATCGGCCAGCACACCCGCGAGGTCCTCGTCGACGAGCTCGGGCTGAGGCCCGAGACGGTCGCCGATCTCGCGGAGCGCGGCGTGGTGAGTGGGAGCTGACGCCGTGACCGCTCCGTGGCTGGCAAACCCGCTGGTCTCCTCGCCCGCCGCCTCGAAGCCGATGGACGCCGGCCTGGCCGAGCTGGCCCGGGGACGGGACGCCTCCGGCGCCACGCCGATGACCCGGACGTCGGTTGCCGACAACCGGGAGCGCATCGTGCTCGGTCACCGGCTCTGCTCCGCCGGCCCCGAGGTCGGCTCGGTCGAGGAGCTCCAGGTCCCCGGCACGGAGACGCGGCCGCCGGTCCCGGTGCGGGTCTACACGCCTGCGGGCGAGGTGAGCGCCACGCTGGTCTACCTGCACGGGGGTGGCTGGTTCACCGGCGACCTCGACTACCCCGACGAGCTGTGCCGCTTCCTCGCACGGGACGCAGGCCTGAGGGTGGTCAGCGTCGACTACCGCCTCGCCCCCGAGCACCCCTACCCGTTGCCGTTGGACGACGCCGAGGCCGCGCTGGTCTGGACCACCCGGGAGTTCGCGGACGTGCCGCTCGGGATCGCCGGCGACAGCGCCGGCGGGAACCTGGCGGCGGCGTGCCTGCTGCGAGCACGCGCCGACGGGCTGCGCGTCGACTTCCAGGTCCTGGTCTATCCGGTGTCCGACACCGACTTCGGGCGTGACTCCTACCGAGCCTGTGAGCACGGGTTCCCGCTGGGCAGGGCCGATCTGGAGCACTGCTTCGACCTCTACGTCCCCGACCACGGTGACCGCGCGTCCACCGAGGTCGCCCCCCTGCGCGCCGACCTGAGCGGCATGCCCCCGGCGCTCGTCGTGGTGGCCGGCCACGACCCACTCCACGACGAGGGGGTCGCCCACGCGGCTCGGCTCCGCGAGTGCGGCGTCCCTGTGGCCTTGGTGGACCACGGCACTCTGTGCCACGGTTTCCTCCGCTTCACCGGAGCGTCCTCCGCCGCTTCCGCAGCACGGGACGAACTGGTACGACAGACTGCGTGCTTGGTGAGAGCCAACGTGCGGGCCAGTTCGCCGATTAGATGACTATCATCCAACGAATCTGTCGTCACCACGTCACAGGTTCCACCGAGGGGGGACACCCACGATGAGTACCAACCCACTGCGGCCCATGAAGACCGCGATGCTGGTAGCCCAGCGCATCGTCGCCGACATCAACGACCGCGGCAACCTGGTGGGTGACCGGCTGCCCCCCGAGCGGCTGATGCTGGAGAAGTACGACGTGGGTCGCGGCACCCTGCGTGAGTCGTTGCGCTTCCTCGAGCTCCAGGGCGTGATCACCCTCAAGCCCGGGCCCGGCGGAGGTCCCGTCGTCGTCCACCCCGACGCCACCAGTCTGGCCACCTCGCTGACCCTGCTGCTGCAGTTCTCCAACGCGCCGTTCCGCACCATCGCCGAGGCCCGGCTGGGCCTCGAGCCCATGATGTCGCAGCTGTGTGCCGAGCGGATGACCGACGACGACGTGGCGTCCCTCAAGGACAGCGTGGACACCATGCACGCCAACCTGGACAACCAGTCCATCTTCCTGGAGGAGAACAAGCGCTTCCACGACGTGATCGCGCACGGGTCGGGCAACGCGATGTTCGGCTACCTGGTCGACGCCCTCCTGGGCATCCTCGACGGCTCGGCCATCGGCATCGAGTACCCCGAGTACCGCCGTGAGGCGGTGCACGAGGCCCACCTGCAGATCTACAAGGCGATCGAGTCCAAGGACCCCGCCGCCGCGGCCGCCTCGATGCACGAGCACATCCGTCAGTACATGCGTTACGCGGAGAAGAAGTTCCCCGAGGTCCTGGACGCTCCTATCGTGTGGGGACAGGCCTGAGCCTCGACCCCTCTGCCAGGGCGATCAGGCAGGCAGCCTGTCCCCCAGCACGCTGGCCAGCGTGCCCCCGAGGACCATCCTGACCTCGTCGTCGGTGAGCCCCAGCGCCTCGATCGCCCGGATCTCCTCCGCCGGGCTGGTCATCGGCCAGTCGGAGCCGAAGACGATGCGCTCGGCGCCGTGCTTGCGGATCAGGTCGCGGACGCGCTCGGGGCGCAGGGTGGCCAGGCTCGGGGGCCAGGAGGTCTCCAGCACCACGTCGGCACCGGCGAGCATCTCCTCGGCGTCGTCCAGGATCTTGTAGCCGCCGAAGTGGCAGGCCATCAGCCGCAGGTCCGGGAACTGCCGGGTGATGTCGCGGATCATCTTCGGGCTCGACAGGCTGTTGGTGAACGCGTCACCGCCCTCGCCGACGTGGGTGATGACGGCGTAGTCGCTGCCGAACGCCTCCAAGATCTCCCACAGGCGTGGGTCGTCCAGGGCGTACTTCTGGAACAGCGGGTGGATCTTCACCGCCTGGACGCCGTGCCGCTCGAGGCTGGCCAGGTTCTCCTCGACCGAGAGCTCGACGTGGACGGTGCCGAACGCCACGTGGGTCTCGTCGGCCAGGCCGGCCACAAAACGGTTGACGGAGTCGACGTGGCGGGCCTCGTTGGCGATCGCCAGACAACAGCTGACCTCGACGCCGCTGGCCTGCATGTCGCGGGTCAGTCCGCTGACGGTGCCGTCGCCGCGAGCCTCGAGTCCCTCGACCCGGTTGCCCCCCAGTGCGATCTCGGCGATCTTGTCGGGCCAGACGTGGGTGTGGGCGTCGATGATCACGAGGTTCCTCTCGGAGGTCAGAGCTTGCCGGACTCGCCACCGTCGACGACGAAGATCGCGCCGGTGGTGAACGAGGACAACGGGGAGACGAGCAGGCAGGTCAGCGGGACGATCTCGGAGGGGTCGGCCATCCGGCCGGCCGGGATCTTCGCGATCCGCTTCGCGTGCAGCTCGGGGGACTCGGTGACCGCCTTCTGCGCCTCGGTCACGAAGGCGCCGGGGGCGATGCAGTTCACCTGGACGTTCTTGGGCGCCCACTCGGCGGCCAGTGCCTCGGTGAAGCGGACGACCGCGCCCTTGGAGGTCGAGTAGGGCACCAGGAACGGCTTGCCGCGCACGCCCGTGGTGGAGGCGATGTTGACGATCCGCCCCGCGCCCTGCTCGATCATGTGCTGGCCGGCGGCCTGGGCGAGCAGCATCGGGGCAATGACGTTGACCGCCATCGCGTCCTTCCAGATCTCCGGGTCCTGGGTGGCGAACTTTCCGGCGGGGGCGATCCCGGCGTTGTTGACCAAGCCGTCGATCCGGCCGTGCCGCGCGACGACCTCCGGAACGAGCGCCTTGACCGACTCCTCGTCCCGCATGTCGACCTTGACCGCACTGATCCGGCCCTCGCCCCGGGTGGCGACCTCCTCGAGGGAGTCGACCGAACGGGCGGCCGCCACCACGGTGGCACCCTCCTTGGCCAGCGCGATCGCCATCGCGGCGCCGAGGCCGCGACTGGCGCCCGTCACCAGGACGACGGTGTCCTTCAGCTGCAGGTCCATCAGCGGGCAGCCTTAGCCAGACGTCGGGCCAGGGAGTCGAGCAGCACCTCGGTGGCCCCCTCGTAGACCCGCAGCGGACGCGCGTTGCGGTAGAGCCGCTCGATCTTCGAGCCGCGGACGAGACCGAACCGGCCCATCGTCTGCAGGGACCGGTCGACGACCGCCGCGGCGGCCTCGGTGGCGTGCACCTTGGCCATCGAGGAGTAGTCCAGGTGCCCGAGCGGGTCGCCCTTGGCCAGCGCGGCCGCCCGGTAGACGAACGCCCGGGCCGCCTCGACGTCCGTCCAGGACTGGGCCAACTTCTGCGACACCGCGCCGAGCTCGATCAGCGGGGCGCCGAACTGCTCCCGGGTCATGGCGTGCTGCTTCGCCTCGTCGAGGGCCGCCTGGGCCAGGCCGACGCCGGAGGCGGCGACGGTCACGCGGAAGACCGCCAAGGTCTGCAGCATCAGCGAGAACGCCTTGCCCGGCACGCCGAGCCGGTGGTCGGCGGGCACCCGGACGTCCTCGAAGGTGAGCTCGCCGAGGATGTGCGGCGCCATCAGGTCGGCGCCCTTCTCGACGCTCAGGCCGGGCGTGTCCGCCGGGACCAGCACCATCGACCAGCCCTCGCCCTCGCGCACCATGGTGCAGTAGAAGTCCGCGGCGCCGCCGTTGGTGATGAAGGACTTGCGTCCGTTGACGACGAGCTCGTCCCCGTCGGCGACCATCGTGGTGGTGACGGCCCTCAGATCGGAGCCCACGTCGGGTTCCGTCAGCGCCAGTCCGGCGATCGCCTCCAGCGTCGCGACCTTCGGCAGCCACCGCTGCTTCAGGTCCTCGGAGCCACCCACGGAAAGCGAGTAGCTGCCGACCCCCTGCATCCCGAACATGGAGTCCAGGTGCGCGGAGGAGTACATGAGCTGCTCACGCACCACGGCGATCGTCAAGGGGTCCAGGACCTCGTCGTGGCCGCCGTACGCCGCCTGGACGACGTAGCGAGCCAACCCACTGTCGCGCAGCGCGTCGAGGCATCCCTGGTGCACCTCGGTGGCCTCGTCCGCCTCGGCGGCGAACGGCTCGACCTTGGCCGCGACGTCGCGGGCGACCTGCTGGATCTGGCGGTGGCGGGCGCTGAGGTCGAACATCTGACCATCTTCCACGGTGAACCTCTTCCGGTGTCTTCGGGTGTGCGGGCGGCCGGTCAGCGGCGCTGGTCGAACCGGCGGCCGGTGAGCTCGGTGGCGATCCGGATCCGCTGCATGGTGGGCGTGCCACCGGCGACGGCCCAGCCGTGCGCGTCGCGGTGCATCCGCTCCAAGCCGTACTCCTCGGTCAGGCCGTTTCCGCCGTGCAGCTGCATGGCCAGGTCGGTGACCCGCTTGGCCATCTCGTTGGCGGTGCACTTGGCCAGCGAGACCTCGAGCGAGTCGGGCAGCCCGTGGGCGGCGGTCGCCGCGGCGCGGTCGCGCAGCAGCCGTGCCGCCTCCACCTGGAGCAGCATGTCCGCCAGGGTCACCTGGACCGACTGGAAGTCGATCAGCGGCTTGCCGAACTGCTCGCGCTCCTGGACGTACTGCACGGTGGCGTCGAGGGCGGCCTGGCCGATGGCGAGGCTCATGGTGGTGTTGCCCAGACGCTCGATCGCGAAGATGCCGAAGAGCTTGTTGAAGCCGCCCGCCGGGACGACGACGTTCTCCTCGGGAACCGCGACGTTGTCGAAGTAGAGGTCGGCCGACGGGATACCGCGAAACCCGATCAGCCGCTCGGACGCCCCGAAGCTGAAGCCCGCGGCCTCCTTCTCCACGACCACGGCGCCGATGCCCTTGGCGCCCGGGTCGTCACTGAGCCGGCAGTACACCAGGTAAAGGTCGGCCTCGCCGCCGTTGGAGATCCACCGCTTGTTGCCGTTCAGCACCAGGCTGCCGTCGGCGGTGCGCTTGGCGGTGGTGCGCATGTCGGTGGCCGCGGACCCGGCGTCGGGCTCGGAGATGCCGACCGCCATGGTCTTGTTGCCGGCCACGATGTCGGGAAGCCAGCGCTGCTTCTGCTCCTCGGTGCCGAGGTGGTTGATCACCTGGGCCGGGCCGGTGTTGGCCTCGAAGATCTGGAAGGCGGCAGGGCGGCAAACCTTGCCGAACTCCTCGATCACCGCCAGCGCCTGGCCCAGCGGCGCACCGGAGCCGCCGTACTGCTCGGGGTAGGCGATCCCCAGGAAGCCGAGCTCGCCCAGCCGCTGGCGCTGCTCGAGCGAGACCGGCGTGCGGTCCCGGTCCATCGACTCGGCCAGCGGGCCGTAGACGTCGTGAGCGACCTTGGCGGCCAGCTGGCGGATCTCGGTGAAGTCGTCGGTGTCGACCATGAACGGCACCCTCTCTCAGTAGTAATCATTACCATAGATTCCGAGGGCGGCCCCGTCAAGCGTTCCGACCCGACCGCGAATCCGTGGTTAACGAAGCGCTCCCGGCGGATGGACGGCCGTGGACACTCGATGACAATCATGATAAGCAATATCCATGGCAGATGCGCAAGGCCCCACGGCCGGGAACAAGCCCCAGCACCTCACCGACCCGCGTGACGTGGTGATCGTCGACGCCGTCCGGACCGCCTCCGGCAAGGGGCGCGTCGGCGGCTCGCTGGCCGACGTCCACCCGGTCGACCTGCTCGCGCAGACGTTCCAGCGGCTGCTGGAGCGTCACCCCGCGGTCGACCCCGGGGCCGTCGACGACGTCATCGTCGGCTGCGTCTCCCAAGTGGGTGAGCAGTCCGCGACGCCGGGCCGGATGGCCTGGCTCGGCGCGGGCTTCCCCGCCCACGTGCCCGCGACCACGATCGACCGCAAGTGCGGCTCCAGCCAGCAGTCGGTGCACTTCGCCGCGCAGGGCATCCGCTCCGGCGAGTACGACATCGTCGTCGCCGGCGGCGTGGAGTCGATGAGCCGGGTGGTCATGGGGTCCGCACGGATGGACGCCGACCCGTACGGCGCCATGGTCGCCGAGCGCTACTCCCCCGGCCTGGTCTCCCAGGGCGTGGCCGCCGAGCTGGTCGCCGCCCGGTGGAAGCTCGACCGGGCCTCCCTCGACGAGTACTCGGTGCGTTCCCACCACCTGGCCGCGGCCGCCCAGGAGTCCGGCGCCTTCGACCGGGAGATCGTGCCGATCTCCACCCCGCACGGTGTCTTCGACCGCGACGAGTCCATCCGCGCCGGCAGCACCGTGGAGAAGCTCGGCGGGCTGAAGGCGGTCTTCGAGTCCCCGGAGTTCTCCGAGCGCTTCCCCGACGTCGACTGGTCGGTGACGGCCGGCAACTCCTCGCAGATCACCGACGGCGCCAGCGCCCTGCTCGTCATGAGCCGGGCGAAGGCCGAGGAACTCGGCCTGACCCCCCGGGCCCGCGTGCACTCCATGGTCGTCGTCGGCGACGACCCGTTGCTCATGCTGACCGGCCCCATCCCGGCCACCCACCAAGTGCTGGAGCGCTCGGGCCTGTCGCTCTCCGACATCGACCACGTCGAGGTCAACGAGGCTTTCGCCCCCGTGCCGCTCTCCTGGCTTGCCGAGTTCGGCATCGACCCGGCCCGGCTCAACCCGCGCGGTGGTGCGATCGCCCTCGGCCATCCGCTCGGCGCCTCCGGCGGCAGGCTGATGACCACGATGCTGCACGCGCTGGAGGACAACGACCAGCAGTTCGGGCTCCAGCTGATGTGCGAGGCCGGCGGCATGGCCAACGCCACCATCATCGAGCGGCTCTGAGCCGCACCCACCTTCCCTAGGAGATTCCCGTGAACCTCACGAACGCCTCGGCCCTGGTCACCGGGGGCGCCTCCGGCCTCGGCGCCGCCACCTCCCGCCGGCTCGCGAAGGCCGGCGCCCACGTCCTCGTCCTCGACCTCAACGAGGAGCTCGGGCAGGAGTTCGCCGCCGAGATCGGCGGCACCTTCGCCCACGGCGACGTCACCGACCCGGTCGCCGTCGACGCGGCGCTCGACGCCGCCGAGGCGCAGGGTCCGCTGCGCGCGCTGGTCCACTGCGCCGGCAAGGGTGGCACCGTCCGCCTGGTCAACCGGGACGGCACCCCCGGCGACCTCGCGCTCTACCAGCAGCTGATCAACATCAACCTGGTCGGCACCTTCAACGTGCTGCGCCTGGCCGCCACCCGGATGGCGGCCAACGAGGTCGTCGACGGCGAGCGCGGGGTCTGCGTGCTCACCGCCTCGGTCGCGGCCTGGGAGGGCCAGATCGGCCAGATCCCCTACGCCTCCGCCAAGGCCGGCGTCGTCGGCATGACCCTCGTCGCCGCCCGCGACCTGGCGACCAAGAACATCCGGGTCAACACCATCGCGCCCGGTGTCTTCGACACCCCGATCCTGGCCCGGTTCTCCCAGGAGATCCGCGACGGCCTCGGCGCCCAGGTGCCCAACCCGGCACGCCTCGGCCAGCCCGACGAGTTCGCCATGATGGCGATGCAGGTCGTGGAGAACCCCTACCTCAACGGCGAGACCATCCGTCTCGACGGCGCCATCCGCATGTCGCCGCGCTGACCAGATCGTCGAACCACACGCCCTGACCAAGGAGCAGAGATGACGGAACAGGACCTCAAGGTCACCGAGCACGGGCGCACCCTGGTGCTCACCATGGACCGGCCCGAAGCACGCAACGCCATGTCGATGTCCATGGCGCACCAGATCGCCGACGCCCTGGACATGCTCGACAGCCGCGACGACCTCAGCCTGGGCATCATCACCGGTGCCAGCGAGACCTTCTGCGCCGGGATGGACCTGAAGGGCTTCGCCCGCGGCGAGAGGCCGGTCGTCGAGGGGCGGGGCTTCGCCGGGATCGTGAAGCGTCCCTCGACCAAGCCGCTGATCGCCGCGGTCGAGGGCTATGCCCTCGCCGGCGGCTTCGAGATCGTGCTCTCCTGCGACCTCGTCGTCGCCTCGACAGCCGCCAGGTTCGGGCTCCCCGAGGTCAAGCGCGGCCTCACCGCCGCCGCGGGCGGGCTGATGAAGCTGCCCCAGCGGATCCCGTACCACCTCGCGATGGATCTGGTCCTGACCGGTCGCATGTGGCCGGCCACCGAGGCCGCCGACGTGCACCTGGTCAACCGGCTCGCCGAGCCCGGCCAGGCGCTGGCTGTCGCGCTGGAGCTGGCCGAGGAGATCTCCGCCAACGCGCCCCTGGCGCTGGCCGCCTCCAAGCAGGTCATGGTGCAGTCGGCCGACTGGACCCTGGCGGAGCGGTTCGACCGCCAGGAGGAGTTCGTCAACCCGATCCGCCTCTCCCAGGACGCCAAGGAGGGCGCACAGGCCTTCGTCGAGAAGCGCGACCCCGTCTGGACCGGGCGCTGACGGTGGCCGCCGGCACGACCGGGACCGGGATGCGCGAGCTCGCCGCCCGGGCCTGGGTCTGGGGCATGCCGTGGGTGGAGGCGGCGCACCTGCGGGTGCGCCGCACCCTCCCCGACGACCCGTTCGCCCCGCGGATCGAGACCTCGCCGGGCGCGGCGCTCAACAACCTCGGCCGACAGCGACGCACCTCCGACCCCCGCTACCGGGTCGGCGTGGGGGTCAACAGCGACACCCTCTACACCTCTGCGTGGCTCGACCTCGCCGAGGAGCCGTTCGTGCTCGAGGTGCCACGGGTCGAGAAGCGCTACTACTCCTTCCAGGTCGGGCACGCCGACAGCTCCAGCGAGGTCGCCTTCGGCTCCCGCACCCACGGCGAGACGATGCCGCCGGTCTTCCTGTGCTCCTCGCGGTACGACGGGGAGGTGCCGGCGGGCATGCTCGCGGTCCGCACCACCACGCGCTACGTGAACCTGCCCGGCCGCATCCTGGTCGACCCGACCAGCGACGACGACCACAGGCGGGTGCACGAGATCCAGGACGGCGTCCGGTTGCGGCCGCTGTCGAAGTACCTCGCCGGCGAGGACGGTCCCAACCCGGTGCCGGCTCAGCGTCGGCTGGACCCGGCGGCCGGCTCCGACCCACGGCTGGCGTTCCTCCACAAGCTCTTCGCGGTCGTCACCGAGGAGCACCTGACCGCCACCGAGCAGGCGCACTGGGCGGCCCTCGCACCCCTGGGCCTGCGGGGCGACGCCCTGGACGAGTCTGCGCTCTCCGAGGCTCATCGTGAGGCGGTCGCAGCCGGTCTGGTCGACGGCCAGGAGCAGGTCGCCGCGCGCGCCCGGAAGCTCGGCACCCAGACGGGCGGCTGGACCGTGAACTACGCCGGACCCCGGTTCGGCGACGACCCGCTCCTGCGCGCCGGGGTCGCCCGCGACCAGATCTTCGTCACCGTGCCGGAGGAGGGCCTCTACCCGCTCGGCAAGATCGACGCCGACGGCGCGCCGCTGGACGGGCGGCACGCCTACCGGATCCACTTCCCCGCGGGGCAGCTGCCGCCCGTCGACGCGTTCTGGTCGGTGACGATGTACGACGCGGAGGGGTTCCTCGTGGCCAACGAGCGCGAGGCCTACTCGCTCGGCGACCGGACGCCCGGGGTCGTCGCGGACGACGGGTCGGCCACCCTCGTGCTCGGCCACCAGCCGCAGGAGGGAAGCTGGCTGCCAGCGCCCGACGGGCCCTTCTACCTGATGCTCCGGCTGTTCGCCCCGAAGCCGGAGGTGCTGGACGGCTCCTGGCTGCCCGCACCGATCGAGAGGCTCGCATGAGCGTCTCCACCTGGCCGTCCGCCTTCGGCCAATACCCGGACCCACCGCGTCCGAGCTATGCGACCACCGACGTCGGGCTGCTCCAGGCCCCGGTTGTCGACGACGTGCTCCCCGCCGACGGTCCAGAGCTCGACGCGCTGACCCGGTCGCTGGTACGCGACGCGGTGGTCTACGGATTGCCGGTGGTCCTGCAGTACGAGCACCTGCTCCACCTGGCGCTGGACCCCGAGCACCCGTCGTACGTCGGCTTCAACACCCTGCGCCACGAGGACGCGCCGGCGGGTCCGGGCTACCCGGGCTTCAAGACGCCGAACGCCGACACCCTGTACTCCAGCGCCTGGCTGGACCTGACCGGCGGCCCGGTCGAGCTCGACGTCCCGGCGATGGGCGCGCGCTACTACACCGCGCACTTCCTCGACCTGTTCAGCAACGCCGTCAACCTCAGCACCCGCACCCTCGGTCCGGACGGCGGGCGGGCATGGCTCGCCACCACCGACTGGGACGGCGAGGTGCCCGAGGGCACCCGGGTGCTGCGGGTGGCCACGCCGTACCTGTGGCTGCTGCTGCGGGTTTTCGTCCGCGACGCCGACGACCTGCCGACCGCCCGGGCACTGCAGCGCCTGGTGACCCTGAGGCCCCTCGCCGCCTCCACCGGTGCCGAGGCCGACGACGACGCGTGGCCGATCCTCTCCGGGCCGGCCGAGGAGTTGGGCGCCGAGGAGTTCCTCACCGTGCTCGACCACTGCCTGCGACACTCCCCGCACCCCGTGCAGGAGGACGCGCTGGTCCACCACCTCACCGCGATCGGGCTCGGCGCGCGCCGCCCGTTCGACTGCGACGCCTGGAGCGAGTCGCGGCGCGACGCGATGCGCCAGGGGTACGACGACGCATTCGCCCTCGTGCGCTCGGTGCTGACGCGCCGCGGGATCCCCGCCGGGGACGCCGGCTGGCGCACCCTGCGGTCCGGCACCTACGGCTTCAACTACCTGCACCGCGCCGCCACCAGCTACCAGGGGCTGGGTGCCACGGTCCGTGAGGAGAGCGGGCCCTACACGACCTTCGTGGACGGCTCCGGCGAGGCGCTGGACGGCAGCCGAGCCTACGTGCTGCGGCTGGACCCCCCGCCCCCGGTGGACGCCTTCTGGTCGATCTCGGCGTACGACGTCCAGACCCGCGAGCTGGTCGAGAATCCGGCGGAGCGGTACTCCGTCAACGACCACTCCCGCGGGCTGGTGTGCGGCGACGACGGGTCGGTGGAGCTGCGCCTGACCAGCCGGGCGGGGGCAGACCCCGCGCCGAACGTGCTGCCCGTCCCGCCGGGGCGGTTCTACCTGGTGCTACGCGCCTACCTCGGCGGCGAGGCGGTACTCGACGGCAGTTGGACACCGCCGCCCGTGTTGCCGGTGGACGACCTCGACACGGACGGAGACACGCGATGAAGGTCTGGCACTTCACGGGAGTGGGACAGCCGCTGGTCCGGGCGGAGGCGCGTCACCCTGGTCGGCTCCCGCGGCGGCACCGTCGAGGATCATCCCCGACGGTCTCGACCGGCTGCACCGCGGCGACGTGACCGGTCGCCTGGTCGCCGTACCCGACTGCCCCTCCCCACCTGAACATCTCGACGCAAGGAGAACTCCTCATGAAGGCCTGGCAGTTCCACGGAACCGGCGAACCGCTCGTGCTCACCGACGTCGCGGAGCCGACCGCCGGCCCCGGGGAGGTCGTCGTCGACATCCACGCCGCCGGGCTCTGCCACACAGACGTCGGGATCCTGCACGACCCGGTCTGGGCGCCCGGGCTCGCGGAGCCACCCTTCACCCTCGGCCACGAGCTGGCCGGGACGATCAGCGAGGTCGGTGAGGGCGTGACGGGCTGGACGGTCGGCCACCGGGTCGGGGTCTCCCCCGCCGGCACCACCCGCCCTGGCCTGGGCCGCGACGGCGGCTACTCCTACCGGTGCATCGCCCACCCGGCCGACCTGGTGCCGATGCCCGAGGGCCTGTCGTTCGAGCTGGCCGCCATGGGCACCGACGCCGGACGCGCGCCGTACCGGGCCGTGGTCGTGAGGGGCGAGGTCCAGGCCGGGCAGAAGGTCGGCATCATCGGCCTCGGCGGGCTGGGGCAGATCGGCGCGCGGATCGCGGTACTCAAGGGCGCCGAGGTCTACGTCGCGGAGGTCAAGGAGTCCCTGTGGCCACTGGCCGAGGAGCTCGGCGCCAGGGGGGTGGCCAGGTCGATCACCGAGTTCGCCGACCAGGAGCTCGACCTGGTCGTCGACTTCGCCGGCTTCGGCTCGACCACCGCCGACGCGATCGAGACCGTGAAGACCTTCGGCCGGGTCGTCCAGGTCGGTATGGGCGTGCTGGAGTCGACCATCTCGACCAACACCCTGATCATGAAGCAGGTCACGCTGATGGGGTCGCGCGGCGGTACGGTCCAGGACATCGCAGCCGTCTACGACATGTTCACCTCGGGTCTCCTGGCCCCCGAGCTCACGCCCATCACCTTCGACGACATCCCCGACGCACTCGACCGGCTGCACCGGGGCGAGGCGGTGGGTAGGTACGTCGCAGTCATGCGTTGACGAGTCCCGTCGACGAGCGGTCCGCGTCAGCGGTGACCCGCGACCGCGTGCGGCTCGTGGCCGCTCTCCAGCTCAGCCACCTCGTCGTCGGTCAGCTCGACGTCGAGGGAGGCGAGCGCGTCCTCGAGGTGCTGCCGGATGATCGGGCGCGCCTGGTCCTCGTCGAGCGCCCGGGGGTGACGGCCCAGCTCGCGGTCACCCCAGCTCAGGCACCCAAGGTCAGCGCCGGGACCTCGAGACCGCTGCTGCCGAGCTTCGTGTGTCGCATGGGGTCACCTTCCAGGAGCCGCGCCGGATGGAAAAGGAACCGGCGCCGGAGCCTGGTGAGGCCCGGCGCCGGTGAGATCGACGACCCGAGGGAGGGAGGGGTGGGTCGCCGAGTCAGGAGGGTCAGGAGGGGTCAGGAGGGGCGGCGGTCCGCTACGACGTCCTCCCAGAGGACGTCGAAGTAGGGCTGGAGGTCGGGGACGCCGTTGGCGTGCCACTCGGGGAACTCCTCGTAGGAGGTGTCCAGGCCCTTGATGTCGAGGCCGGCGACGGTCTCGGCCCAACGGGCCTCCGCTTCCTTCGCGGCCTCCAGGAACGCCTCGCCGTCACCGAGCGCGTCGCTGTTCGCGACCTCGGCCTCCAGCTCCTCGTTGGTCTCGACGAGGGCCGCCTTGGCGTCCTCGTCGAAGCTCAGGAACTCCCCGCCCGCGTCGAGCACCTGCTGCGTCGCCGCGGCGGCGTTGTCCCAGGCACCTTCGAAGTTCGCCTGCATCAGCACGTCGAGCCGGTCGATCATCAGCTGCTGGGCCGGGAGCGGCAGGTCGTTCCACTTGTCGATGCTCATCGCGATGGAGCCACCGGGGCTGTTGAAGCCGACCTCGGGGTCGAAGACCGGGTAGGGCACCGACTCGATGTAGCCGCCCAGCGCGGCGCCGGTCACGGTGGTGATCGCGCAGTCGACGACGCCGCGCTCGAGGCTCTCGAACATCTCGGTGTAGGCGATCGAGGACGGCTTCATCCCCAGTGCCTCGGCCTGCGCGTTCTGGTGGCGGCTCTGACTCGCCACACCGTTGTTCTTCAGGTCCTCGAGCGACGTGGACTCCTCACCGCAGTAGGGCATGTAGGCACCCGAGCCGAAGCCCGGCAGCAACAGCTTCATGCCGTGGTCCTCGTACTCCGTGTCGATCTCGTCGGTCAGCGTGGCGAGCTCGAAGATGATGCCGTGCCACTGGAGCATGGAGTCGACCGGCGTCTGGCGACCCAGGTGGCTGAGGTTCCACAGGTTGTTGGAGACGGGGAACTCGTCGGGGATCAGCGACGGCATGACCGAGCCGATGTCGATCCGCCCGTCGGCGATCGCCTCGTGGGTCTCGGTCGGGCCCGCGGCAGCGTTGGAGTAGATGAACTCGAAAGTGATCTTGCCCCCGGACCACTCGTCGACGGCCTCGGCATAGTCCTCGAACCGGCGGCCGGTGGCGGAGTCCTTGGGACCCGTGGACTGGATGACGAGCTCGACCGGGTCCATGTCGGCCAGCGCGTCCACGTACTCGCTCTTCTCGGCCCCGTACTCGATGCTCTCGCCGCCGGCGCTGGTCGTGCCGGAGCCCGAGTCCTCGGCGCACGCAGTCACGGCCAGGGAGAATGCCGCGGCCGCCAGGGCCCCGCGGACCAGGCGGTTGGGTCGGTTCTTCACGTGCTGCCTCCTGCAAGGGAACGGGCCCGTCGTCGAAGGGCTCCAGATTTTTACCCTAATCGTTATAAGAGATTTCTGTCAACGCCTGGGTGCTGTTCGGCCGGAGAGGAATCCCCCGTCGACCACGTGGCTCGAACCGGTGACGAAGGAGGCGGCATCCGTGAGCAGGAACACCACCGACGCGGCCACCTCCTCGGCGGTGCCCAGCCGGTCGACCGCGTGCAGCGACGCCAGGGCAGCCACCTCCGCCTCGCTGCGACGGCTGCGCAGCAGCTCGGTGCCGATGAAGCCCGGCACCACGGAGTTGACCCGGATCCCGTCGCCCGCGTACTCCAGCGCCGCCGACCTCGTCAGGCCCTCCACCGCGTGCTTGCTGGTGGAGTACGCCGCGGCGCCGGGGTGCCCCACATGACCGGTCACCGAGGAGATGTTGACGATCGACCCACCCGTCACCCCGGACCCGTCGGCACAGGCGAGCATCGCGCGGACCTCCGCGCGCAGGCAGCGGAACAGCCCGTCGAGGTTGACCCCCAGCACTCGCGACCAGTCCTCGTCGGAGTACTCGTGGAGTCGGGCGCTGGGGCCGCCGACCCCGGCCACGTTGACCGCAGCGTCGAGGCTGCCGTGCTCGTCGAGCACCTGGGCGACAAGTCGGTCCACGGACTCCGTCGAAGTGACGTCGAGCGGCAGGACGGGTCTGCCCCGGCGCGGGGAGCCGGTCGGCAGGTCCGCGGTGACGACGATCGCGCCCGCGTGCTCAGCGGCGTCGGCGCAGGCCGACCCGATGGCGCCGGCACCTCCTGTGACCAGGACGACCCTGCCCGCCAGGGCGTCGGCTGCGAACGCCTTCCGAGTCACCACGACTCCCTCGCGGGCAGGACGACCGCGCGGCCGACCAGGCCGCCGGTGCGCATCAGCTCGTAGGCGCGGTGCGCCTCATCCAGGGAGAAGGTGTTCGTGTGCACCGAGAGAACCCCGCGACGCGACAGCTCCAGCACCTCGTCCAGGTCGCCGCGCGACCCCCAGTACGGGGTGCGCACGGTGGAGCCCAGCGGCATCGTCTTGACCGCGACCGGCACGGTGGCGGCGCCCACGCCCACCACCGACAGCTCCCCGCCCGGGGCGAGACAGGCGACGGCGTCGGCCAGCGTCCGCTCGGAGGCGACGAAGTCCAGGACGACGTCCGCCCCGTCCTCACCGGTGAGGGCACGAACCTCCGCGGCGACCGGGGCGACGGTCGGGTCGAGGACCACGTCGGCTCCCAGGCCGGCTGCGAGCTCGCGCGCCGCCGCCGAGACGTCGAACGCGACGACACGGGCCGGGGTCAGGTGCTTGACCAGCTGAAGCGCCAGGTGGCCCAGGCCGCCGATCCCGAGCACCACCACTGTGGCGCCCTCGACCATGGCGTCCCGGCTCAGCCGCACCGCGGTGAAGGCCGTCAGCCCCGCGTCGGTCAGCGGGGCCGCCTGCTCCGGCGCGATGCCGTCGGCCCGCACCAGATGTCGACTGCTCGGCACCAGCACCTGCTCGGCAAGGCCCCCGTCGGCGCCCAGCCCCACCGGGAAGATCCGCTCACGGGCGGCGCGTGGGCACAGGTTCTCCTCCCCCGCCCGGCACCGGCGGCACTCGCCGCAGCCCCACGGGCCGTGCACCACCACCGGGTCACCGACGGCGACACCGGTCACGCCGCCGCCGACCTCGCGCACCGTCCCGGCCACCTCGTGCCCCAGCACCAGCGGCAGGGGGAAGGGGTGGCTGTCGGCCGGACGGCCCGTGAGGGTGAGGTCGGAGTGGCAGAGCCCGGCCGCGGTCACGTCGAGCACGACCTGGCCGGGACCAGGGACGAGCGCCGGTCTCTCGACCAGCGCCACCCCATGGCCGTCGTACTCCCAGGCACGCACCCGCTCAGGCCTCGACCAGCACCTCCGCCAGCGCCGCCGCCTGGCGGGTGGCGAAGGAGAGGCGTCTGGGCGCGTACGCGTCGCCGAGGACGTGCAGATGGTCAACCCGGCCGCGAAGCTCTCCGTAGAGCGTCGAGTCGGACTCGGCACCACACGCCAGCACCACGGTGTCGTAGCCCTCGAGCTTGCTGCTCTCCCAGCTGTAGACGTCGCGCACGGTGACGGAGTCGGGGGCGATCCCCACGACCTCCTCGAGCTGGCGGAACCGCACACCGCGCCGGCGCAGCCGCGCCATGATCCCGCCGAGGATGTAACGCCCCAGGAGCTGCGCGGGCTGGGCGGAACCGTAGACCAGGGTCACCTCCTTGCCGGCCTCACTCAGGGCGTCAGCCACGCTGAGCGGCGCCAGGTGGTCGTCCTGGGCGACGACCAGGACGCGGTCCCCGACCGGCGCTCCCCGCAGCACGTCGGCGGCCTGCACCACGTGCGGCAGCTCCACGCCGGCGATCTCGGGACGGTGCGGGGTCGCCCCGGTGGTCACTGCGACCACGTCGGCGCCGTGCGCGACCACGTCGTCCGCCGTCGCCCGGCGTCCCAGCCGGACCGTGACGCCGACCCGCTCGAGCCGTGCCGCCTGCCAGTCCAGGTACTCGCCGTACTTCTCGTAGCTCGGGCTCAGCGCGGCGGTGCGCAGCTGACCCCCCAGCTCCTTGGTGGCCTCCCAGAGCTCGACCCGGTGGCCGCTCTCGGCGCAGAGGGCCGCCAGCTCCATGCCGGCCGGACCGCCGCCGACGACGAGGAGCGACCTCGCCTCCGAGGCGACGCCCCACGACTCGCCCCAGCGACCGCGGTGCTCCGTGGCCACGTGCGGGTTGACAGCACACCCGAAGGGCAGCCCCTCGACGTACTGGCGGCTGATGCAGTCGTTGCCCCCGATACAGGGGCGCACCGCGAGGGTGAGCCCGCTGCGGGACTTCGTGATCAGGTCCCGCTCGGCCAGGTACGCGCGAGCCATGCCCACGACGTCGGCGTGCCCGTCGGCCACCACCCGCTCGGCGACCTCCAGCGAGGTGACACGACCGGCGTAGACCACCGGCAGCGAGACGGCGCTGCGCACCTGTCCGGCGAGCTCGGACCACTGGGCGGGCTCGTAGAACTGGGGCTGGATGTAGCTGGGGTCTCCCCAGGGGGAGCCGATGACCGCGTGCAGGAAGTCGACCAGACCGGTCTTCTCCAGGTACTGCGCGATCTCCAGGCCGGCCTCGACGTCGTAGCCGCCGGGGACCTCCTCGCGCATGTTGAACCGGACGCCGAGGGCCAGGTCGCCGCCGATCGCCTCGCGCACCGCCTGCAGCGACTCGACCGCGAAACGGGCCCGGTTCTCCAGGGAGCCGCCGTACCGGTCGTCGCGCCGGTTCGTGAGCGGCGAGAGGAACCACTCGAGCATGTCGTCGTGGTTGAGGTGGAGCTCGATGCCGTCCAGGCCGGCCCTGCGGGCCTGCTCGCCGCAGAACCGGTACTCCTCGACGTACCACGCGATGTCCTCCGCCGTCATCACGTGGGGACGCACGCCGGCGAGCGGCGAGCTGAGCCGGTTGCTCGGCGCCTGGGGTACGCCGCCGATCACCGTCAGCTGGCTCGTCACCACGCCGCCGGCGTCGTGCAGGCGGCCGGCGAGGCGCGCGACCCGCTCGACGTAGTTGGGCTGGCGGTAGTTGCCCAGCGTCTCGGCGCCGTACCCGCCCGTCTCGAAGCCGGGGATGATGTTGTTGCGGACCCGGCCGCGGACACCGTCGATCCACGCGGCCCCGTCCTGGACCCGGGACTCCCAGTAGGCGATGTGGGTCTCGGCCTGCTCCTCGGTGCCCCACAGGTTGCCGATGCCGGAGCCATGCGGAGGCACCATGATCCGGTTGCGCAGCCGCATCGGCCCCAGGTCGACAGGGGTGAACAGGGACGGGTACTGCTCGCTCACGCCGGCCTCTCCTCGCCGAAGACCGCGCCGTCGGCCGGCAGCTTCATCATCAGGCCGACGCGCTTGCAGGTCAGCACCAGCACGTCGTCCTGGTTGTATCCGCGGTGCTCGAACCAGACGACGCCGGAGTCGTCTCGACTCTTCGACTCGCGCTTGTCCACGATCGTGGTCTCCCCGCGCAGCGTGTCGCCGTGGAAGACCGGCGCCGGGAAGCGGACGTCCTCGTATCCGAGGTTGCCGAGGGTGGTGCCCATCGTCAGCTCCGGGACGTGGAAGGCGCCGATCAGCGCCAGCGTGAAGAGGCTGTTGAACAGCGGCTTGCCGTGCACCGTGGTCTTGGCGTACTCGGCGTCGAGGTGGATCGGCGCCACGTTCATCGTCAGGGACGTGAACATCACGTTGTCCATCTCGGTGACGGTCCGCCGGAACGTGTGCCGGTAGACCTTGCCGACCTCGAACTCCTCGAAGTAGAGACCTCGCATCAGTAACTCCTGGGAAGGCCGAGCACGTGCTCGGCGACGTAGTTGAGAACCATCTCCTGGCTGATCGGCGCGATCCGCATGAGACGGGCCTCGCGGAAGTAGCGCTCGACGTGGAACTCACGGCTGTAACCCATGCCCCCGTGCACCTGCAGCGCCACGTCGGCCGAGTAGTAGCCGGCCTCGGCGCAGAGCCACTTGGCGTAGTTGGCCTCCGCGCCGCACGGCAGCTGGTTGTCGACCTTCCAGGTCGCGTCGCGCAGCACCGCGTCCGCGGCCTCGATCCGGATCTTGGCCTCGGCCAGCTGGAAGGCCAGGCCCTGGTTCTGCCCGATGGGACGGCCGAAGACGACCCGGTCCTTGGCGTACTGGACACCGCGGCGCAGCGCGGCCTCACCAATGCCGAGCATCGCGTTGGCTGCGACCACCCGCTCAGCGTTCAGCCCGGTGAGAATGACCTTGAAGCCCTTGCCGACCTCGCCGACCACGTCCTCGTCGGGCACGAAGAGGTCGTCGATGAAGAGCTCGTTGCTGTCGACGGAGTTCCGGCCCATCTTGGGGATCGGCCGAATGGTGACCTTCTGCCGGTCCATGGGTGCGAAGAAGACGGTCAGCCCGTCGGTCTTCTTCACGCACTCGTTCTTGGGGGTGGTGCGGGCGAGCAGCAGCATCCGCTCGGCCTGCTGGGCGTTGGAGATCCACACCTTCTTGCCCGAGACCAGCCAGCCACCGTCGACCTTGCGGGCGAAGGTGGAGATGTTGGTGGTGTCGGTGCCGGCGTCTGGCTCGGTCACCGCGAAGGAGATCTGCAGGTTGCCCTCGGGGACACGGGGCAGGAAGCGCTGCTTCAGCTCCTCGCTGCCGTGGTGCAGGATCGGCTCGAAGCCGAAGATCCCGATGTGCACCGCGGAGCAGCCGCCCATCCCGGCGCCCGAGGCGGCGATCTCGCGCTCCACGATGGCCGCCTCGGTGACGCCCAGACCGCCCCCGCCGTACTCCTCGGGGATGGTCAGGCCCAGCCAGCCCCCCTCGGTGACGGCGTGGAAGAAGTCCCAGGGGAACTCGTGCTTCTCGTCCCGCTCGGCCCAGTACTCGTCGGGGAACTTCGCACACAGGGTGCGGACGGCCTGGCGGATGTCCTCGTGGACAGGGTCCACCTCACGATTCACCATGATCTCCTCGCTCTCGGTTGCTTCGGGGGCCGGCCTGCAGCGGTCAGCCGGCCTCGCCGCGGACCAGCCGGGCGTGCGCGAGCCAGTCGCGAGCCTTCTCCGCGTGGGCCAGGTCGACGTGGGAGCCGCGGAAGCGAACTGCACCGTGCCCCTCGGCGACGGCCCTCTCCATCGTCGCCACCAGGTCCTGGTAGTAGGCGACCTCCTCGTCGGAGGGCGTGTAGACCTCGTGCACCACCGGCACGTGCGACGGGTGGATGAGCACCTGGCCGCGGAAGCCGAGCTGGAGACCGTAGTCGGCGAACGTCCGCAGCCCGTCGAGGTCACCCAGGTCCTCCCACAGCCCGGTGAGCGCGTGCAGCCCGTACTGTCGGCAGGCCAGCAGGATCCGGCTGCGGAGGTAGAGCGTCTCGCTGCCCTCCCGTGACTGCCGGTAGCCGACCGCGCGGGCGATGTCGGCGTGCTCGGAGGTGGGCCCGATCATCGCGCCCACCCGGGGGGAGGCGGCGGCGATCTCGAAGGCGTTGGTGATCGCGTCGACCATCTCGACCGGCACGATCATCTCCAGCCCCGCGCCGCCGTTACGCGCCTCGAACCAGTCGAGCAGGGTCTCCCAGCGCACCACGTCCGTGGCGTTGCGGATCTTGGGGGCGAAGACACCGGTGAGGTCGGGACCGACGACGGCTTCCAGGTCCGCCCCGCTCATCCGGGTGTCCAGCGCGTTGGGCCGCACGAAGAGCCCGACCTGCGGCGACTCGGCACGCAGCTCCGCGAGGGTCTGGCGCGCGGTGTCGCGCGCGGACTCCTTGAGCTCGACCGGCACGGAGTCCTCTAGGTCGATGACCACGCAGTCGGCACCCGAGGCCAGCGCCTTGCGTGCCCACTCGGGCTTGTGGGCCGGGACGAAGAGGATCGAGCGGTAGGGATGCACGGGCGCTCCTCAGCGGTTGTCGGGAGTCCGGTCATGGGTGTCCTCGGTGACCCCGAGGTCTCGCAGCTTGGCCTTCTGCACCCGCTGGGATGGCGTCTTGGGGAGCTCGTCGACGAAGCGCAGGTAGCGCGGCACCGCGAACGACGGGATCCGGCCGTCGCAGTGCTCCCACAGCTGTTCGGCGGTCACCTCCTGCTGGGTGATCACGTAGGCCATCACCTCGTCCTCGCCCGCCTCGGTGGAGGCGGGGACGGCGATGACCGCGCACTCCACGACGGCGGGGTGGCTGAGCACCGAGGTCTCGATCTCGTAGGAGGAGATGTTCTCACCGCGACGACGCAGCGCGTCCTTGAAGCGGTCGACGAAGTAGAACCAGCCCTCCTCGTCCTGCCGCAGCGCGTCGCCGGTGTGGTACCAGAGGTTGCGCCACGCCTCGACGGTCTTCTCCGGGGCGTTGAAGTAGCCCATCGAGCAGATGAAGGGGACCTTGGGCCGGATGACCAGCTCACCGATCTCCCCCACCGCGACCGGCTCGTCGGTCACCGGGTCCACCAGGGCGACGTCGAACCACTCGTCGGCAACAAGTCCGGCGGCACCCGCGGGGCGGTCCTCGCCGTACGGCGAGATGATCGGCGCCGAGGTCTCGGTGAGGCCGAACACCTCGACGAAGGCCTCGATCCCGTAGCGCTCCTTCATCGGCTGCACGAGGGTGGCGGCCGTCGGGGCGGCGAAGACGACCCGCAGCGGATTGTCGGCGTCGTCGTCGCGGGGGTCCTGCTTCCAGATGAAGTCCATCATGACGCCGATGAAGTTGGTGACCGTCACCCGGCTCGTGCGGACGTGGTCGATCCAGCGGCTGGCCGAGAACTTGCTGCGGATCACGCAGCGGGCACCCGCGACCAGCGTCGGGTAGGCGGCCATGAACTGGGCGTTGCCGTGGAAGAGCGGCGTCAGCGTCATCCAGGCGTCGTCGGGAGTGAGCCGGACCAGGGAGACGCACTCGTCGGCGAAGAAGTACATCTGGGCGTGCGGCATCGCGACACCCTTGGACGGCCCGGTGGTACCGGAGGTGAAGAGCACCGAGGCGAGGTCCTGGGGCTGCACTTCGGGGAGCTCGACGCTCGTGCCGGACGACACCTCACCCTCGAGCTCGTCCCAGGGGGCGGCCTCCCAGCCCGCCTCACGGAGCAGCTCGATCGCCTTGTCCTGCTGACCGTTGTCGATGACCCAGAACTTGGTGATCGTCGAGGCGGCCTCCTTGACCGCGATGAACCGCTCGGCGAAGACATCGTCGATGACAGCCAGCCGCGCCTCCACGGTGCGTACCTGGTGGGCCAGGAAGTCGTGCTCGTACGCCGTGTTGATCGGGACCTCGACCAGACCGGCGACGGCGGTGCCGATCCAGGTGCGGACGAAGCGAGAGGAGTTCTGGGCGACCAGCACGACCCGGTCACCCTGGCTGGCGCCGTTGGTGAGGAAGTTGCGACCGACGCGCTCGGCGGCGGTCAGCATCTCGGCGAAGGTCCAGGTGGCGGCCTCCTCCGGCACGTCGAGCCAGACCGAGTCGGGACGCTTGGCGGCGTGGTGGCGCAGCACGGTGGGCAGCGCCCAGGTGGCGCGGTCCTCGAAGGTCGGCTTCAGGTCGCGGTAGTAGCGGAAGGTCACGAGTCTGTCCCTTGCTGCTGGGCTCGAACGGCCGCCGTTTTGACCGGCCGCGGCACTGACCGAGCGTTCATCTCGATCTATGCTTTTGATAATCAGCAATATAGGCTGGCCCTCGAAGCCGGTCAAGGTCGGGTCCCCGGATCCGCGGTCGGCCCCCAGACACCGAACGACAGGAGCCCCCGCGACATGAAGGCTGCAGTGCTGACCGAGTTCGACGCACGCCCCGAGGCCGCGGACGTGACGCTCGGGGACATCCTTCCCCAGGAGGTCCGCGTCCGGACAGCCGCCAGCGGGGTGTGCCACTCCGACCGTCACGGCCAGACCGGCGGCATCCCGTCGATGCCGGTCCCCACGATCCTCGGTCACGAGGCGGCCGGCGAAGTACTCGAGGTGGGCAGCCAGGTCACCAGCGTCCGGCCCGGCGACCACGTCGTGGTGGCCCCGGCCGCCTCGTGCGGCCTGTGCGAGTGGTGCAGCAAGGGCCACCCACAGCACTGCTCGGACCAGGGCAGGGTGCGCGCCCCGGGGCTCGGCGACCGCCTGACCCTCGACGGGCGCGGCGTCGGCCAGTTCGTCGGGGTCGGCAGCTTCGCCGAGGAGATGCTGGTCCAGGTGACCGCAGTGGCTCGCATCCCGAAGGAGATGCCGCTGGACAAGGCGGCGCTCCTCGGCTGCGCGGTGATCACCGGACTGGGGGCGATCCGGCACTCGGCGCAGGTGCGCTTCGGCGACACCGTCGCCGTGATCGGCTGCGGCGGCGTCGGCCTCAGCGCCGTCCAGGGCGCCGCCCTCGCGGGAGCGTCGCGCATCATCGGCATCGACCGGATGGCCTCCAAGCTGGAGATCGCCCGCACGTTCGGTGCGACCGACGTCGTCGACGCGAGCACCACCGACCCGGTGCAGGCCGTGCTCGAGCTCACCGGTGGGGTGGACCACTGCATCGAGGTGGTCGGGATCGCGGCCACCATCGAGCAGGCCTTCGGCATGCTGCGTACCCGCGGCACCGCCACCGTGGTGGGCCTCCCCCATCCCGGCGACACACTCTCGCTCCCGGCGTCTGCGATGCTGCAGGAGAAGCGCCTCCAGGGCTCCCGCCTCGGCGGCACGCAGTTGCGCGTGGACGCCCCGCTCTACGCCGAGATGTACCTGTCGGGTCGCCTCGACCTCGACCCGCTGATGGGGAGTACCGTCTCGCTCGCCGACGTCGGAGACGCGCTGGAGGAGATCGACACCGCGTCCGCCGCGCGCACCATCGTCACCTTCTGATGACCGGTCCTCCCGGCCCTGGCTGCCGGGGCCGGCGCGGGCCGGACCTGCGCCGGCCCACGGCGACGCAGAGTGAGGCGGTCAGACAGACGACGGCGATCGCCGACACCGCGACCGTCATCCCGAACGCGCTCGTGAGCCCGCCCAGGGCGGCCGAGCCGAAGGCCGCCCCGAGCATGAAGATCAGGGTCATCACCCCCATCGCGGCCCCGCGGACGTCGAGCGGGAACCGGCGCCCCACCTCCGACATCAGCGCGGACTGAGCCAGAGCGGCCAGGCCCGTCACGCCGAAGCTGGTCACCATGAGCAGTGCCGGGGTGAGCACGCGGTCGTGGGCGGCCACCCCGGCGGAGCAGACGAGCATGAGGACGCCCGTTCCGGTCCCCGCGACGAGGAGGCAGCCCACGCCGCTGAGGCGGCTCAGCAGTCCGGGGGTGGTCCGCGAGGCGAGGAGCCCCGCCAGCGCGCTGGGCGCCATGGCCGCACCCACCTGCCACGGCTCCCACCCGAGTCGGTCCAGGGTCAGGGGCAGCACCAGCATCAGCGCGAACCAGGCCCCCGGGACCACTGCCCCTCCCATGGCGAGGCCGAGCATCCGTACGTCGGAGAGCACCGTGCGTGGCAGGAAGCCCTCCGGCACCCTGCGCACGTGGCGCAGCAGGAGCGGGGTGCCACCGACGACCAGTCCGGCCCCCACCCACCCGGCCGGCCACGAGGCGGTGGGCGACTGCAGGAGTAGCACCACGCCAGCCGCAGAGGTCACCACGAGCAGCGCGCCGACGAAGTCGATGCGCGCACCGGAGCCTTCGGTCGGCAACCATCGCCAGACCGGGACCAGTGCGACCAGGCCGACAAGGGGGAGGGCGAGCGCGATGCGCCACCCCAGCACGTTCGCGACGCTGCCGCCGATCAGCGGTCCGATGCTGCCGACCGAGATCGCGATGCCCGTCACCGCCGCGAGCGCGCGGTTGCGCAGCCCGCCGGCGTAGGACCGCTCCACAGCGGCGGTCAGCAGGGAGGGAAGGCTCGCGGCACCCAGGCCCTGGACGGCTCGCGCGACCAGCAGCAGGCCGAACGTCGGGGCCAGGGCGGCGAGCACCGAGCCGACGCCCAGCAGGACCGTCCCCACCGCCAGCGGCTTCCGGATCCCGTAGAGGTCGCCCAACCGACCATAGAGCGCGGTGCACACCGAGAGCACCAGCACGTAGAGGCTGATCACCCAGGAGGCCGAGCCCTCGCGGAGCCCGAAACCGTCGACCAGGTCGGGAAGGATCACCGCCACCGACGCGCTGGCGAACGTGATCATGCCGAGGAGGACTCCGGTCCACACCGCCATCCGCAGCGGGGGTTGCGCCTGGCTCCGCACCGGCGGAGCGATGTCAGGCGAGGACGGCGACCGGGAGATGCTCGCTCCCCTCGGGCTGGACCCAGTCGACGCGCACCGCGCGCCCGACCGACAGGTCAGCAGGGTCGACCTCCGGCAGCTGCAGCGGCAGCCAGGGGCCCTCCTCCAGCTCGACGATCCCGATCACGGTCGGCACCGCCGGGCGGTCCTCGGTGGCACGGCCGGGCTTCACGGTCCAGGAGACGAGGGCTCCGGTGCCGGAGGCCTCGCGCCACTCCAGGTCGGCGGCCTGGCTGACCGAGCAGACCCGGGCGGAGGGCTCGGACCACTCCTGGCTGCTCGGCGAGAACCGCAGGAGCAGACGGCCCTCTGCGGCGGCCTCGAAGAAGGGGGCCGAGTGGTCGTCGCGGACGACGGCCTTGAGCGAGTGCAGCACGGGAGTCTCCTCAGCTCTTCCGGTGGGGACTGACGACCAGCGTCGAGTGGAAGTCCAGGACTCCCCCGTTGCCGCTGACCATGACGAGGTCGTGCTTGTCGACCTGGCGGTCTCCGCCCTGTCCTCGCGCCTGGATGACGGCTTCCGACAGCGGGGTCATCCCCCACATGTAGTACGAGGACAGCTCGCCGCCGCCGGTGTTGGTCGGGTGGCTGCCCCCGGGAGCGATCGCCCCGCTGGCGACGAACTCGCCACCCTCGCCCTTGGCGCAGAAGCCGTAGTCCTCCAGCGTGACGAGGGTCGTGTAGGTGAAGCAGTCGTAGAGCTCGCGGACGTCGATCTCGTCGACCTTCACCCCGGCCATCGCAAGGGCGCCGGCCCCGGACCGCGCAGCGCCGGTGACGAGCCCGAACTCGCTGTCGCGGCGGTTGACGTAGCCCGGGTGCGCCTGCCCCCAGCCCCACACGTGCACCGGGGGCTGCTGGAGCGCCTCGGCCCGCTCGGAGCTGGTCACGACGATGGCGACGGCTCCGTTGCTGACCAGGCAGCAGTCCAGCAGCCGCAGCGGGTCGGCGATCGTCCGCGACTCCTGGTGGTCGGCCAGGGTGATCGGCTCACGCATCTGGGCGTGGGGGTTCATCGCCGCCCACTGCCGCGCGGCGACCGCCACGGCCCCCAGCTGCTCGCTGGTCGTGCCGTAGGTCTCCATGTGGCGCCGCGCGGCGACGGCGTACCGCTCGGGGGCGGCCTGCAGGCCGGCCGCGAACTGGAGGGACTGGACCCCCTCCATCGCGCGCTTCTGCCCGCCGTACGACGCCCCCGCCCGCTTGCCCTCGGTCAGCGGCGCGTCGGCGTAGACGCACGCCACCACGTCGGCCATGCCGTTGGCGATCGCCATCGACGCGTACTGCACCATCTGCCCGGCGGAGGACCCGAAGCCCTGCATCGTCGCCAGCAACCGGGTGTCGCGCATCTGCAACGTGGACTGCAGGCGCAGATCGGTGTCGTTCTTCACCCCCGGGTTGACCAGGAGCCCGTCGATGTCGGAGAGCGCCAGGCCGGCGTCTGCTGCGGCGAGCGTGATCGCCTCCACCGCGAAGTCGGTGGCGGACCTCCCGTAGACCTTGCCCATCTGGGTGATGCCGAGTCCCGCGATCGCGGTTCCCCCCGACGCCTCGTGCGTGATCACGCCCATCAGCTCTCCTCCTCGCGACGCGGCAGCGTCACCTCGACCAGCCCGGGCCCCACCGTGACGCCCTTCGAGTTCTCACACCTGATCGCGACCTCGACCACCCCGATCCCGTCCTCGACGCGGGTCGCGACGACCTCTGCGTGGACCGTGGTGGTGTCTCCCACGTGGTTGAACGCCCTCATCCGGAAGCCGCGGAGCGCACGGATCGTGCCCTGCGCCCCGATCCAGTCCCGCACGCACCGCTCCCACGTGCCCATCAGGAACGACGTGTTGGCGTACATCTCCTCCGCGCCGGTGCTGCGCGCGTACTCGGAGTTGTGGTGGATGGAGTTGAAGTCGCGGTTGGTGCCGGCGGCCATCACCAGCCGGTAGACCGTCAAGGGGTAGGCGACCGACGGCAGCTGCTCCCCCACGGTCACGTCCTCGAACCACCGGGTCATCGCGCCTCCTCCGTCCGGGCCGGTTCAACGGCACGGGGCACGTAGGCGTAGGTGCCGATGCGGATACGCGCCACCACCTCGGGCTCGGCACCACCGCGGTCGCTGACGACCTCGCTCTCCCAGGTCATGAACGCCCCGCGGCCCACCGAGGTCTCCTTCGGCTTGCACGACACCAGCGTCTTCCCGCGTCGCCCCAGCCGCTCGCCGGCGACCACGGGGCGGAGGAAGTCGAGCTCCACGTCGGTGCCGAAGAAGCCGGTCGTGCGCGGGCCGATCCCCAGCCCGCTGTCGTTGATCGCGCTGTGCACCGGCTGGGCGTCCCGGTCGTCGGAGTCGAAGAGCACCTGCCCCGGCTCCCAGGCCGCCGGCAGGGTCCAGGGCATCACGCCGGTGTATGGCATCGTCACGTCATCGAAGCCGCCCGCCCGGGCCGCCTCGTGGTCGGTGTGCAGGGCGCAGTCCAGCTCCAGCGGCTCCAGGTAGCGCCGGATCGCCCCGGCCTCCACCGGGTCGCCGCCCCAGGTCACCTCGCCGTCGAGGAAGTCGCGGCCGACCGCGTCGACGACCGGGCGCCACTCGTCCTGCCAGGTCTCGTCGCTCGTCGCCGTGCGGTCGGTCGGGGTCGGACTCATGCCAGCACTCCCTCGTCGGTCAGTGCTGCCACCCGTGCGGCGTCGTAGCCGAGCAGGGTGCGCAGCACGTGGTCGTTGTCCTGGCCCAGCGCGGGCGCCGCGCGACGCGGACCGCCCGGCGTCGCGGAGAGCTGCCAGCGGGGGCCCTCGGCGTACGTCGTGCCGTGCCGCTCGCTGGGGAGCGGCACGAGGTGGCCGCGGAAGACCAGCTGGGGGTCGTGCGTGAAGTCGGCGCTCGAGGAGGCCACGTGCGCCGGCACCCCCGCCTGCTGGAGCCGCCGCTCCGCCTCCCCGGCCGGCTGGCCCGCCGTCCATGCCGCGACCGCGGCCTCCAGCTCCTCGCCGGCGGCCAGGCGTCCGCGGGCGTCGGCCAGGTCGGGACGGGAGGCCAGGTCGGGCCGCCCGATCACCTCGGCCAGGGCCAGCCAGTCCCGGTCGTCGCGCACCGCGACCGCGACGAACCGGTCGCGGCCATCCTCGGGCAGGCACGGGTGGACGCCGTGCGGGGCCATCGCGGCGTCGGTATTGCCCCGCCTGCCCGCCACCGTGCCGTCGTACGACGCGTGCGCGATCTGGGGGGCGAGGAAGTAGACACCGGCCTCGACCTGGCTGAGGTCGACGTAGCAGCCCTCCCCCGTCCGCCGGCGGCGCTCGAGGGCGGCCAGCAGCGCCGGCACGGCCAGCCTGGGGCCGACGTAGTCGGTGTACGGGCCGAAGGGCCCCAGCGGCAGCCGGTCGGGCCAGCCGACCAGGTGCTGGAACCCGCTGAGGGAGGACCCGACGTTGCCGTATCCCGCCAGCCGCGACCAGGGCCCGGACTGGCCGGCGATGGAGGTGCTGACCATGACCAGGTCGGGCCGGTCGGCGGAGAGGGTGGCGTGGTCCAGCCCCCACTTGGCCAACTGACCCGGCGAGAACGACTCGATGACCACGTCGGCCCACGCCACCAGGTCGCGAGCCACCGCCTGGCCCGCGGGTGACTTCAGGTCCAGGGTGACGCCCAGCTTGCCGGCGTTGCAGTTGCCGAAGAGAGCGGAGTTCTCCTTGTCCTGCTCGCCCCGGTGGAAGGGCTGCATGAGGCGCGCGGTCTCCACCCGGGTGCTCGACTCCACCCGGACCACCTCGGCGCCGAAGTCCGCCAGCTGGCGGCCGATCAACGGCCCGGCGACGACCCAGGAGAGGTCGAGCACCTTGAGCCCGGCGAGAGCCCCGTCGCCCGCGGGGAGGGGCGCAGCCGCGGCCGGGGACCCGGCCGTCAGGGGTCGGGCCTGCGGCGACCACTCGGTCAGCACCTCGTCCGTGTGCTCGCCCAGCTCGGGAGCACGGCGGCGCAGCGACGGCGAGACCCCGCCCGCGACGCGGGCCAGCACCCCGGGAACCCGGACCTCGACCCCGGCCACCTCGAGGGTCTGCCAGAAGCCGCGCTGGACCAGGTGGTCGCTGGCCAGCACGTCTCCGCTGTCGTAGATCGCCATCGCGAGCAACCGCCGGGCCAGGGAGGCCGCGACGACCTGCTCCTTGGTGCGGGTGAGCAGGAAGGCACGGACCGCGGCCCGGGCCCGGTCGAGGTCCTCGACGGTGAGCTCACCGTCGGTGAAGCGGTCCGGCACCGTGCGCCAGTCCCAGGCGGCGACGTCTGCCGGCAGCAGGGCGCCCTGCTCCGGACCACCGTGCTCCGCGACCCCGCCCTCCTCGGCGATCCATGCGAACAGGCGGTTGGTGAACGCGCCGGCGGCCGGCCCCATCGACAGGTGCAGCTCGACGATCCCGTCGGCGCAGTGCCACTTCTTCAGCGAGTTCGGGGTGGCGGCGCCGCTGCCGCTCTGGTCGGTCCGGCCGACGGGCTGCGTCTGCCACTCCGGGTTGGCGTCGCCGACGGCGGTGGCCAGCACCCTGGCCAGGGTCGCGGCCGCGGTGGAGACCTGGGCGGAGACGTCGACAACCTGGCCGTCACCCGTCCGGGCGCGCGCCAGCACCGCGGTCAGGGCCCCGGCGGCGGCGTCCGCCCCCGCGTGCAGGTAGGCCTGCGGCACGCTGATCCGCAACGGCGGCCGGTCGCCGTCGCGGTGCGGCTCGAGCGGGCCACCCGCGGCCCAGACGACGAGGTCGGTGTCGGCGTACGACGCCTTGGGCCCGTCCCAGCCGAATCCGCTGATCACCACGCAAACCAGTGCGGGGTCCTCGGCACGCAGCGTCCCGGGGTCCAGGCCCCGGTCCCGCAGCCACTGCGGCGCCATCGAGGTGACCACCACGTCCGCGGCGCGTGCGAGCCTCCGGAAGGAGTCCTGGCCCTCGGCGGTGTCGAGGTCCAGGCAGACGCCTCGCCGGTTCGCGCCGAACGTCTGCCAGACCAGGGAGACGTCACCGTCGTCCCCGACCAGTGGCGCAGCGCGGCGGCCGGTGGAGCCGGAGGGAGGCTCCACCTGCACCACGTCGGCGCCCAGGTCGGCCAGCACCCGGCCGCACAGCAGCCCGCGCTCGTCGGTGAGGTCGAGGACCTTGAGGTGTTCGATCATGTCGTCAGCACGCGTCCTTCGGGCCGGGCCCCCGGCGACGCGTGGTCGGCGGGGGCGCCGAGCGGAACCTCAGGCCGGAGCCTGCTCGAGGAGGGCGATGGCGCCTTCGGGGCAGGCGTCGGCGGCGTCCTGGGCCTCGCCGAGAAGGTCGTCGGGCACCTTCCAGCACTCGCCCTTCTGTGCGACGAACCCCTCCACGTCGTCCGAGAGCAGCTCGGGGGCTACGCCGTAGCAGCGTCCGTGGCCCATGCACTTGGCCTCATCGATGGAGATGTACATGTCAGACCTCCCACTCCAGCGGCAGGCTGGTCATCGTCAGCTGGCCGCCACGCTCGCGCAGTTCGGTCCCCTCGGCGATCCGGTACTCGGGGATCCGCTTGTGCCACTCCTCCAGCACCACCTTGAGCTCCAGCCGGGCCAGGTGCATGCCCAGGCAGCGGTGCGGTCCACCGCCGAAGGCGAGGTGCTGGTTGGCACCGGCCCGGTCGAGGACGACCTTGTCGGGATCGGGGAACTTGCGGGGGTCCCGGTTGGCCTGGGCCACGCCCAGCCACACCACGTCGCCCTGCTCGAGCTCCAGCCCGTGGAAGTCGGCGGGCTCCTGGACCTCGCGCCCTGCCTGGATGACCAGCGGGAAGGTGCGCAGGAACTCCTCGACCGCGTTGGGGATGATGCTGGGGTCCTCGACGATCTTCCTCCGGTCCTCGGGGTTGCTCGCGAGGTGGGCGAAGATGAAGCCGAGCGCCGAGCGGGTGGTGTCGAGGCCGGCGAGCATGAGGGTCAGGCAGATCGTCCTGATGTCCTCCTGGGAGATCGGCTCGTCGTCGATCCGGGCCGTGACCAGGCGCGAGACCATGTCGACGTCGGGGTCCAGCGGGTTCTCGCGGCGCTCGTTCACCGCCCGGTCGAAGTAGTCCATGATCTTCTTCTTCGACTCCTCAGCCCTCTCCGGTTGCCCGGCGAGGAGGGAGTTGAAGTAGTCCTCGGACCACTCCAGGAAGAACTCGCCGTCGCTCACCGGCAGACCGAGGAGCGCCAGGAAGAGGTCCGTGGGGTAGCGGATCGCGAACGCGGCGACGAAGTCGTCGGCGCCCTTGGGCTTCAGCTCCTCGATCAGCTCGATGCACCGCTCGGTCGCCATCTCCTCCATCCGCCGCACGGCGGCAGGGGCGAAATACTGGTTGAGGATGCGCCGCATCTTCACGTGCTCCTGGCCGTTGAGGTCCTGCGGGAGCAGGCGCTCGTTGGAGGAGCCGGGGCGCAGCGCCGAGCGGACCGCGGTGGTCCAGGTCGCGTGCTGCTGGAACCCCTCGCGCACGTCGTCGTAGCGCTGCAGCATGAAGAAGCCGCGGTCGGTGGTGTCGTTGAACAGGAAGCGGGACTTCTCGCGGTCCGGGTCCAGGAGGGCGTAGTGCCCGAAGACTTCGGTCTCCTGGGTGTAGTCCGTGTGGACGACGGGACAGCCCCGGTGGGACTGGCCCTGGTCCCGGTCGGCCTGGGTCGGTGTCTCAGTCATGGGATCTCTCTTCTCCGAGGGCAAGGGACGGCAGGGTCATTGCTCGCCGAGACTCGGCAGCCAGGTGGCGATCTCAGGGAAGAAGATCAGGATCACGGTGGTGATGATGGCCATCGGCATGAACCACCAGCAGGCCATGAACACGTCGTTCAGGGTGATCTTCTGGCCCTGGTTCACCTCGGGTTCCTTGGTGATGGTGTGGATGATGAAGGCCAGGATGCCCACCGGAGGCGTGACCACCGCGAGCTCGCCCATGAAGACCGCGAAGACGCCGTACCAGAGCAGCGAGATGTCCAGCGAGGCGAGCGTCGGGATCAGGATCGGGACGGTCAGCACCATCATCGGCAACGGCTCCATGAACGTGCCCAGGATGATGTAGACGACCATCATCATCAGCAGGAACGAGACCCGACCCAGGTCCATGTGCTCGACCAGCTCGGCGAACCCGGTGCTGATCCCGGTCAGGGTGAACATCCGGGAGAGCGCCTCGACGCCCACGAGCATCAGGAAGATCGCGCCTACGCTGCTCACGGTGCCGACGGAGGCTTCGATGATGGCGCGCATGGCATTGCGCTTCTGCCAGATCACGGTGACGAACAGCGAGAACAGGGCGGCCACGGCACCGGCCTCGGTGGCGGTGAACACGCCCGAGAACATCCCGTAGATGATTAGGCCCATGATCAGCGGCACCGGCCAGGTGTCCGCAACCGCCCTGAAGCGCATCTTCCAGGTGATGCCGTTCGCGTTCTCCTCACGCGTGTGCTCGGTCTCGACCGGGGCCCACCTGCGCGCGAAGATCACGATCATGATCGTGAAGAGGATGGCGACCAGGATGCCCGGTCCGACACCGGCCAGCAGCTGGGGGCCGACCGGAACCTCGGCGATGCCGGCATAGATGACGAGCATGATGCTGGGCGGGATCAGCTGACCCGGCAGACCGGCGACGATGACCGCGCCGACCGCGAGGCGCTTGTCGTAGCCCGCCTTGAGCATCTCGGGGATGCCGATGCGGGCGAGGGCGTAGGTGGTGCCGACCGAGGAGCCGCTCACCGCGGCCAACCCGGCGCCGGCGAGGTTGGTGCCGACCGCAAGGCCGCCGGGCAGCCAGCCCAGCCAGTACCTGGCGGCCTTGTAGAGGCTCTCGGTCAGACCGGCCTTCCACAGCATCAGCCCCATCAGGATGAACATCGGGACGACGCTGAGCGTCCAGTTGGCGATCTGGCCGTAGGCCAGGGTCGTCATCGTGCTCTCGACCAGACGCTCGCCCCGCATCGCGTACATGCCGAGCATCGCGGGGATCAGCATCGCGATCGCGATCGGCATCCGCAGGAAGATCAGTCCGAGCATCAGCACGCAGGCCGCGCCGCCGATCGCCTCGGGGACGAGCGGCATGAACATGGCGATGGTGGACCCCACGAGCACCACCGCCGTGATGGCGAAGGCGATCCAGGAGCGCCGACCGTTGACCGGCCCGCCCACGTTCTCTGCCCTTGGCGCCGGGCTGCTCGGGGGCGGGGTGGCGGTCTGGGTCTGCATGCGGTCGTCTCCAACCCGGTCGTCTGGGGAGCGGGTGTCCACGGGGTTCATCGGTCCCCTCCCGCCTTGTGGGAGTGGCCCAGGCGCACGGCGTCGTCGCGCGTCGCCTCGTCGCTGGCCAGGGCGTCCAGCACGGCCGCGTCGCCGACGTCGCTCACGAAGTGGTCCTGCTCCGGGTGGAGCAGGGCCCTCCAGGCGGCCACGAGGAACTGGATGGTGAGGCTGCCGAAGGCCAGCGGGACCAGGAAGTAGGCGGGCCAGGCGATCAGGTCGCTGACGCCGGCCGTCTTGCCGATCTCCTTGGCGTGCATCGCCTCGCCCCACCCGAACCAGGCGAAGCCCGCGACCACGACACTGCACAGCACGAAGACGAACGCGAGGACGAAGCGCTTGGTGACGGCCGGCAGCATCTCGAAGACCAGGTCGGCTGCGATGTGCTGCCCGCGGTGCTGGGCGGCGATGAAGCCGAGGAACGCGACGAGCGGGAGGTACCAGTACTCCACCATCTCGAGGGTGTTGTCGATGGGGCTGTCGAACCAGGTCCGCATCACGGCGTTGGCGGTGACGTGGAGCATCATCAGGAAGGTGATGAGCACCGCCGGCACCTCGATGAGGAGCTCAAAGCCGCGAGAGGCGACCTTGGACTGCGTGGCGTTCTCGGCCATGGCTTCCTCCGGTGGGTGGATGAGGGGCCGACTGCGGTCCGCGTGGCGGACCGCAGTCGGGGGTGTTGTGTGGTGTCAGGAGGGGCGGCGCGCGGACCAGATCTCGTTCATCACGAGCTCGGTGTACGCCGTCATGTCGAGGTCGCCCGGCGTGAAGTTCTCGTCGAAGTCCTGGTAGCCGACCTCGGCGGGGATGTCGAGGGCCTCGACTTCGTCGAACCACTTCGCCGCGGCCGTCTCGGCCGCGTCGACCAGCGCCCCGCCGTCGGAGACACCGTCACCGTCGCGGACCGTGTCGAGGAGCTTCGCGTTGGCCGCTTCGAGGGCGCTCAGCGCGTCGGGCTCGAAGTCCTGGAAGGATCCGTCGTTCTCGCGCACAAGCTTGGCCGCCTCCGCCGTGTTGGGCCAGATCTTGTCCTCGATGTTGCTGGCGATGTAGACGTCCAGGCGGTCCCACATGAGCTGCTGGGCGACCAGCGGGAGCGAGTCCCAGGTGTCCTTGCTGAACGACCAGCCGCCGGGGGCCAGGGCGAAGCCGACCTCGGAGTTGACGGTGACGTGCGGAGCGGCGGGGATGAAGCCGCCCAGCACACCGACGGTGAGGGTGGCGTTCGCGCAGTCCACCACGCCACGCTCGACGGACTCGAAGACCTCGGTGTACGCGACGGTGGCCGGCGAGCCGCCGAGTGCCTTGATCTGCTCGGTCTGGGCGGTGCCGGAGGCGGAGGTCGCCGCGCCCTTGAGATCAGCCAGGCCGGTGCGCGGCTCGCTGCACAGCAGCATCTGGGAGCCGGAGTTGAAGATCGGCACCATCGGGACGATCCCGTGGTCCTCGAACTCCGCCATCACCTCGTCGTTGTTGAAGGCCACCTCGTTCGGCCAGGCGTTCGACTGGAGCGCCCCGGCGATCACGGTCTGGTCCGAGATGAAGCCGGTCTCGATCAGCGCGGCGTTGGCGGGGTACTCGCTGGGCTCGTAGATGGGGAGCGTGGAGGCCACGTCGAGACGACCATCGGTGAGCGCGTCGTCGATCTCGGTCGGCTCGGCGACGGCGTTGGAGTAGGCCACCTCGAAGGTGATCTTGCCGTCGGACCACTCCTCGACCGCTGCGACCCACTTCTCGATCGGGGCACCCGTGGCGCTTCCCTTGGGGCCGGGGCTCTGGGTGTTGAGTTCGATCGGGTCGACGTCGGCGAACGCCTCCTGGTACTCCTCCATCGAGGCTCCTATGTCGAGCCCCTCGCCCGAGCCCGACGAGCCCGAGTCGGAGTCCTCGGCGCACCCGGCGAGCGTCAGTGCGCTGACTACTGTGACGGCGAGCGCCGCGATGCCCGACCTGTTGATGCTGCGCTTCGTGACCATGTTTCGACTTCTTTCGCTCGTGCGGCGGGCCGCCCCGATACGGTGCCTGGGTCGACGTTCAGTGACGCGTGTCACTGCGTGCATATCATTCGCCTAGATTGCCCTTGGGGTCAAGAGTCCATGCGCATCAATTAAGATTGACCGCGCCAGACGACCAGCGCGTCGAGTGCCTCGACCTGAGCACCGTGCACCCTCAGCGGGTTGACCTCGAGGGACTCCAGGTCGTCGCCCAGTCCCTCGGCCAGCCGGGCCACGGCCTCCACGGCGTCGCACAGCCGGTCCAGGTCGGCAGCCGGTCGGCCACGGACGCCGTCCAGCACCGCGGCGCCCCGCAGGCTGCCCAGCAGCTCACGCGCCCGGTCCCGGTCCACGGGCAGCAGCGCGAGGACCGCGTCGTCGAGGACCTCCACCAGGACTCCGCCGAGGGCGACGGCCAGCACGAGGCCCCACTCGGCGGAGCGGGTCACGCCCACCAGGAGCTCGGTCCCCGGCGGTCTCATCGGAGAGACCAGGACCCCGTCCAGGACGGCTCCCCCAGCCGCGGCGCCGCTGCACGCGGCGATGATCTCGTCGTACACGGCGCCGGCCCGGTCTACGGTGACACCGAGCCGCACCCCGCCCAGGTCGCTCTTGTGGGCGATGTCGGCCGAGACGATCTTCATCGCCACCGGCCCGTCGAACCGGGCGGCCGCAGTCTCGGCCTCGTCCGCGGAGTGCACGTGGACTCCGGGCACCACCGGCACGCCGGCCTGCTCCAGCAGGGCCCGCGCGTCCACCTCGGAGTACGCGCCGCGCCGCGCTGCCAGCGGCTCGACGCGCGCCGGCTCCTGGCCCACCCGTGCCACGTCGGCGGACCAGCGCACGACCCGCCCGATCCCCTCGACCGCGGCCCGCATACCCGGCACCACGTGCGGGACCCCGCCGGCCCGCAGCACCTCACGGGTCTGCGCCCCGATCGGCTGCATGACCTGGGTGACGTACAGGGCCGGAGCGGCGGAGGCCTTCATGCCCCGGCCGATCGCGTCGACGTACTTCTGCCCGTAGAACGGGCGGCCGTCCTCGCGCCAGGGCAGTGAGTTGACGACCACCACGGCGCCGACCGACTCGTCGTTGCCCACCGCGCCGATGGCGTGCTCCCACAGGTCCGTGTCCACCAGGGCTGCCCCGGTGACGTCCAGGGGGTTGTGCGCGTGACCGAAGTCCGGCATCTTCTCGGCCACCGCCGCGGTGGTCGCCGCCGAGAGCTCGGGGAGCTGCGCGCCGACGGCGTCGGCGAGGTCGGCGATGATGTCGCACGCCCCGCCGGAGATCGAGACGACGCCGATCCCCGGCCGCTCGATCCGACCGGTGGTGGCGGCGATGCCCGCGGTCACGAGCATGTCCTCGATGGTGTCCACGCGGATCACGCCGAGATCGGCGAAGACCGCGTCGACCACCCGGTCGTCGCCGACCAGGGCACCGGTGTGCGAGGCGGCGGCCCGGGCCGCCAGCTCGCTGCGGCCAGCCTTGAGGACGACGATCGCCTTCCCCTTGCGCGCCGCCCGTCGCGCGGCTGACGCGAAGAGCTCCGGCTCGCGGATGGCCTCCATGAAGATCGCCACGGCCCGCACCGACTCGTCGTCGACGAGGTGGTCGAGCAGGTGCGCCACGGTCACCATCGCCTCGTTGCCGACGGTGATCACGTGGGAGAGGTTCACCGCCGCCATCGAGGCGAAGTCCTTCATCGCCCCGCAGCTGGCGCCGCTCTGGGAGATCAGGGCCACTCCCCCCGGTTCGGTGGGCGGGTCGGAGAGTGCCATCGCCGGGATCCCGGCGGTGACGTTCACCAGACCCAGCACGTTGGGCCCGAGCATCGCGACGCCCAGGCTCTCCGCGAGCTCGACGAGCTCGTCCTGGCGGGCCCGGCCCTCCGGCCCGGTCTCGGCGTACCCCGAGCTCAGCACCATCACGGCCCTGGCGCCGGCGGCGGCCGCATCCCGGATGGCGTCGGCGGCCCGCGCCGCCGGCACCATCACGAACGCCAGATCGACCGGCTGGCCGATGGCGACGCAGGTCGGGTAGGTGTCGCGTCCGTGCACCTGGGGGCTGCGCGGATTGACCAGGTAGGTGCGCTCCCGGTGGCCCGCCGCGTCCAGGTTGCCGTGGACCAGCAACGAGAACGTCGACTTGTCACTGGCCCCGATCAGGGCGAACGAACGGGGAGACAGCAGGGCGTCGAGACCCTCGCGGCTCACCATCTCAGAGACCCACCGCGATCGACTTGGTCTCCAGGAAGGCACGGAACCCCTCGGGACCCATCTCCCGGCCGATCCCGGACTGCTTGTAGCCGCCGAACGGCGAGCCGTAGGCCTGCGGGACGCCGTTGATGCTGAGCATCCCCGTCCGGACCCGGCGCGCGACCGCGACCGCCTCGTCGACGTCGGGGCCCCAGACGGAGCCGGAGAGTCCGTAGACGGAGTCGTTGGCGATCGCGATCGCCTCGTCGACGGTGTCGTACGCGATGACGGCCATCACGGGCCCGAAGATCTCCTCCTGAGCCACGCGCATCGAGTTGTGCACGTCCGCCAGGACCGTCGGGGTGACGAACCAGCCGCCGTCCAGCTCCGGGGGCAGGGTGAGCCGGCCACCGCCGGTGGCGAGCGTGGCGCCCTCCTGCCGGCCGAGCTCGATGTAGCCGGTCACCCGGTCGCGCTGCCGCTCGCTGACCATCGGGCCGATCTTGGTGCTGGGGTCCATCGGGTCGCCGACCTTCTGGGCGGACACGGCGGCGACCAGCGCCTCCACCAGCTGCTTCTCGATCGAGCGGTGGACCACGACCCGGGTCTGCGCGATGCAGGCCTGCCCGTTGACCATCATCGCCATCGGCAGCAGCCTGGCCACCACGTCGTCGAGGTCCGCGTCGGGCAGCACGATCGCGGCCGACTTGCCCCCGAGCTCGAGGGTGACGCGGGCGATCCGTGCGGCGGCGGCCGCCATGATCACCTTGCCGGCGGCCGAGCTGCCGGTGAAGGCGATCTTGTCCACCTCGGGGTGGTCGACCAGGTGCGCACCCGCGGCCCGGTCGGCGGGGATGATGCTGAGCACGCCCTCGGGCAGCCCGGCCTCGGCGAACGCGTCTGCGAACGCGTACGCGGTCAGGGGCGTCTCCGGCGGGGGCTTGAGCACCACGGAGCAGCCGGCCGCGAGCGACGGGGCGATCTTCAGTGACGGGGTGCTCAGCGGGCCGTTCCACGGGGTGATGGCACCGACCACGCCCACCGGCTCCTGGGTGACCAGGCTCCGGTTCGTGCCGTCCGTGCGGTACTCGTCGTAGGAGAAGTCGCGAGCCATGTCCGCGTAGTAGCGGGTGTGCCGGATCGGGTTGGGCACGTGCGCCATCTCGCTGAACCACAGCGGGCAGCCCAGTTCCGAGGTGATGCTGACCGCCAGCTCCGCGGCGCGCTTCTCCAGCAGGTCGGCGGCCCGGTGCATCACGGCCGAGCGCTCCTCGGGCGCGGCGTTCGCCCACACTCCCGAGTCGAAGGAGGTCCGGGCAGCCTCGACGGCGGCGTCCACGTCGGCAACCCCCGCGAGGGCCGCCTCGCCCACCCGCTCCCCCGTGGCCGGGTTGCGCACCTCGATCGTCTCGCCGCTGCGAGGCTTCTCCCAGCGTCCGCCTATGAACAGCTCGGGGCGTTCGGTCATCGACACCTGAAGAACTCCTTGTGTGGGCCTGCGGGGCATCCTCCGGAGATCCCGGGAGCCGCCGCCGCGCAGGTCGCTCGGTTGCTTTCGATGATAATGAAACATATCTTATGAGGGTGTGACACCGAGCACAAGGGGCCCTCATGACAGCACAGCAGCGAATCGTCATCATCGGCGCCGGCCTCAGTGGCCTGCGCACCGCCGAACGGCTGCGCCGTTCCGGCCACGAGGGTCCGCTGACCCTGGTGGGCGAGGAGGTCCACCCCTCGTACGACCGCCCTCCCCTCTCCAAGGCACTGCTCGTCCAGGACGAGACACCCTCGGCGCCGCCGTCGTTGCGAGCGGAGGAGAAGTACGCGGAGCTCGGCCTGGACCGCAGGCTGGGTCTCCGGGCCACCGCCCTGCGCCCGGCCGATCAGGTCGTCGAGCTCGACGACGGCTCCCGGCTGGGCTACGACCAGCTGGTCATCGCCACCGGGTCCCGGGCTCGCCGCATCGCCGCCTGGGAGCACCACGACAACGTGCACACGCTGCGGACGTTCGAGGACTGCCTGGCCCTGCGCGAGGACCTGCGAGCCGCCCGGCACCTCACGGTGGTGGGCGCCGGGGTGCTCGGCGGCGAGATCGCAGCGAGCGGCCGCGCCCTGGGCCTGGACGTGACCCTGGTCGAGGCGATGTCCGTCCCGCTGGAGCGGGTGCTCGGACCCACGCTGGGCAGCAGCGTCGCGGACCTCCACCGAAGCCACGGGGTCGACGTGCGGCTCGGCGTGGCCGTCGAGCGGATCGAGGGCGACCACCGGGCCGAGCGCGTGCTCCTCGCCGACGGCCACACCATCGAGACCGACGTGGTCGTGGTGGCGATCGGCTCCGTCGCCGAGACCTCGTGGCTCGCCGGGTCCGGGGTTCGCCTCGCCGACGGCGTGGTCTGCGACGCCTACGGCGCCACCGACATCTCACGGGTGCACGTGGTCGGCGACGCTGCCGTCATGGTTCATCCGGGCTCGCCCACCCCGCTCAGGCTCGAGCACTGGACCTCCGCGGGCGACACGGCCGCCGTGGTGGCCCACAACCTCCTCGCCGATCCCGACCAGCGGAGGCCGCTGACCGAGGTCCCGTACTTCTGGTCGGACCAGTACGACGTGAAGATCCAGGGACTGGGCCTGCCGAGCCCCGAGGACCACATCGACGTGGTCGCCGGCGAGGTGGGGGCCCACTCCTTCCTCGCCCTGTGCAGCCGCGAGGGACGGGTGACCGCGGCCTTCGCGATGAACATGCCCGCCCCGCTCGCCCGGTGCCGCAAGGCCGTGGCGGACGGCGAGAGCCTGGACGAGCTGGTCGAGCGGGCGCCGTGGGCGCCCAGGAAGGTGAGCACATGAGCAGCATCGAGCAGCGACTGACCGTGGCGCTGGAGCGGATCGAGCGCCTCGAGGAAGCGGAGGTCGCCCGCAACCACCTGCACGCCTACGCCGAGACCCTCGACGACCCGACCCCCGAGGCGGTGGCCGACCTCTTCACCGAGGACGGCGTCCTGGTGGTGCCGTCGGGTACCTTCGAGGGGCGCGCGGGGATCACGGAGTTCTACCGCTCGCGCCTGAGCCCGGAGGACGGGGAGAAGCGGCACTTCCTGGTCAACCTGCGCACGCGACACCTCGAGCCGGGCCTGGTGGAGGTGGCCTCGTACTTCATCTACACCGGACGCGAGGACACCCGCTCGGCGCTCGGCTGGGGCACCTACCTGGATCGGATCCGGGTGGTGGACGGGGCTGCGCGCTTCGAGCGCAAGCAGATCGTCCCGCACGTCCACACCGACCTGGTCGCCGGCTGGCCCCGGAGCTGAGGATCCCGGGGCCGGCAACAGCCGGCCCCGGGAGCTCTGCACCTCAGGCCACGTCCCACTCCAGCGGCAGCGTGTTCAGCGAGAGCTGACCACCACGCTCGATGAGCTCGGCGCCTTCGCTGAGCCGGTACTCGGGGATGCGTGCGTGCCACTCCCGGAGCACCAGTGCCAGCTCGAGGCGCGCCAGGTGCATGCCCAGGCACCGGTGCGGGCCTGCCCCGAACGCGAGGTGCAGGTTCACCCCGGGACGGTCGGGGTTGTAGGTCGCCGGGTCCTCGAACTTGCGCGGGTCCCGGTTGGCCGAGCCGATACCGAGCCAGGTGATCGTCCCCTTGTCGATCCGGTGGCCGTTGAGGTCGACGTCCTCGGCGGCCAGCCGGCCTGCCTGGATCACGAGCGGGTACATCCGCAGGCACTCCTCGACGGCGTTCGGGATGACCCCCGGGTCGTCGACGATCCGCTGGCGGTCCTGTGAGTTCTCGGCCAGGTGGCGGTAGATGTAGCCGAGCGCGCTGCGGGTCGTGTCGAGCCCCGCCAGCATCAGCGTCTTGCAGATGGTGAGGATCTCGCCGTGAGGGATGGGCTCTCCGTCGATCCGCGCCTCGATCAGGCGTGAGACGAGATCGAGTTCGGGGTCACGCAGGTTGGCGCGCCGGTCCTGCACCGTCGCGTCGAAGTACGCCTCGATCTTGGCGCTCGCGATCTGGGAGGCCTCCTTCTCCGAACCCATGAAGCCGCGGAAGACCGCCTCGACCCAGGGCAGAAACATGTCGGCGTCGGAGAGCGGCACGCCCATCTGCTCGAGGAAGATCTCCGTGGGGTAGCGGATCGCGAAGTCCGCCACCAGGTCGCAGGAGCCCTTGGGCTGCAGCTCGTCGAGAAGTGCGGTGACCCGCTCCAACGCGAAGGGGGTCATCCGCTTGACTGCGGCGGGCGAGAAGAACGGGTTGATCACCTTCCGGACCTTGATGTGCTCCTCACCGTCGAGCATGTTCGGAATGATGTCGATCTGCCGCGGCACGTTCATCGCGTTGGTGACCTCGCACGAGAAGGCCGGCGACTGCAGCGCCGCGCGCACCTCGTCGTACCGCGTCACCATCGTGAAGTCCCAGGGCATCGAGTCGTTGACCAGCAGCGCACCGTCCTCGCGCTCGCGGTCCAGCACGGTGTAGTGACCGAGGGCCGGACGAGGCTGGAGGTAGTTGGTGTGACTGACCGGACAACCGCTCTGCTGCGTCATTTTCGCTTCTTCCTTCAGCTGGCTGGACTCGCGCAGTCAACCATTGCCTGCTAATGATGACAATGGTAGAACGTAATCTCCGTCACATCACCTGAAGAACGAGGGCTACCTGCATGCCGTCTCATCGCTCCCGCACCACGTGGCTCACGACGTTGGCCCTGCTACCCGCCCTGGCTCTGGCGAGCTGCGCCTCGGACCCGGACACCGAGACCGCGAGTGGCGAGGGCGTCGAGCACGGCGCGTCCAAGGCGGAGTACGCCGAGGCGTTCGCCGACGTCGACCCGATCGTCCTCAACACCCAGACCCCGGCCCCCAAGGGCTCGGTCACGGGTTCCTACATGGAGCTCTACCTGGAGGCGATCGAGGAGTGGTCCGACGGGAAGATCACCTTCGAGACCGCCTACTCCAACGCGATCGCCCCGCCGGAGGAGATCGACGACGCCCTGGCTGACGGCCGCCTCGACCTCGGCCTCGTCCTGCCGATCTACGAGCCGTCCGAGTACCCGGCCAACGCGGCCCTGATGGAGGTGTCGGTGCTCTCCGACCACGCCCCCGTCACCGGCACGCTCCAGCACAACGCCTGGCCCAACCAGCTGGCTTTCGACACCCCCGAGATCCTCTCGGAGTTCGCCGACCACGACATGAAGCTGATGCTGCCGTTCTACACCTCGGGCTCGAACGCACTGCTGTGCTCCGAGGCCCGGAGCGACCTGGGCTCGATCAAGGGGGCACAGGTGAGCGTCGGGGGCGCCTCGGTCGGCGTGCAGGCCTCGGGACTGGGCGCCAGCCCGGTCTCGGTGCAGTACACCGAGCTGTTCGAGAGCCTGGAGCGCGGGGTGATCGACTGCTCGATGACCAGCATGAACGTGGCCGTCCTCGGCGGCATCATCGAGGCCGCACCCCACGTGGCCCTCGACCCGGAGGTCGGCCTGGCCCTCTCCCCCGGGGCGATGGCGATGAGCCAGGCCACCTGGGAGTCGCTGCCGCTGGCGGCACAGCAGCTGCTGTGGGACCGGTTGGACACCTTCGTCAAGGGCAACGTCGCGGACAAGATCTGGACCAGCACGGCGCAGGCCTCGGCCGCTGTGATCGACGCCGGCGGGTCGTTCAGCCCCCTGGCTGACGACGCACGCAAGGCGCTCGAACGGACCAACGAGGAGATCCTCACCAAGCTGGCCGGGTCCGGAGCGGTCGCCGACGGCGAGGCCTTCGTCGAGGCCGCGCGCGAGGCTTCGGACACGTGGCGGTCCAAGGTCGGCGAGCTGGGCTACGAGGACGAGGTCGACTACAACGAGTTCGGGACCTGGTACACCCCGGAGAAGGTCGACGCCGAGGCGTACGCCGAGTCGTTCTACGACGAGATCCTGCTCCCCCACCGGCCCTGAGCCGGCGGTGCCGTCGCCTGGGTCGGGGCTCAACCCTGCGCGAGCAGGGAGAGCTCCACCAGGCGGCGGCGACAGCCCGCCACGATCTCCTCGGTGATCTCCTCGGCCGAGCGCAGCTCGCCGAACGAGCCGACGACCTGGCCGACGAAGAAGGACTCCAGCTCCCGGGCCCCGGCGTGGCCGGTCTCCGCGGCACGGTCGATCTCGGTCCAGGCGTCCTTGGCGAGCAGCACCTGCTGCTGCATCGGCAGCGGGACCGGGGCCCCGGGGCGCTCCCAGGCCTCGTGCCAGGCGCTGCGCAGCTGCCGGGCCGCCTTGCCGGTGCGCGAGCGCGAGCGCACGGTGTCGGCGCTGGTCGCCTCGACGAACTTCTGCTTGACCACCGGCGTCGTGATGTCCTCGTGGCTGTTGAGCCACACGGAGCCGCACCACACGCCACTGGCCCCGAGCGCGAGCGCCGCGGCCATCTGCCGCCCATCGGCGATCCCGCCGGCCGCCAGCACCGGTGCGTCCCCGGCCAGGTCGACGATCTCGGGCGTGAGCACCATGGTGGCGATGGTGCCGGTGTGGCCGCCTGCCTCGGTGCCCTGGGCGACGAGCACGTCGACGCCGAGCTCGAGCTGAGCCACCGCGTGCTTTCCGGCGCCGACCAGGGACGCCACCGGGATCCCGTGGGTGCGTCCCCCGTGGAGCATCGCGGGCGGGGGCGTGCCGAGGCCGTTGGCGACGAGTGCCACCGGGTGCGCGAAGGTGACGTCGAGGATCTGCTGGACACCCTCGGGCGACAGGCCCTGCACGGTGTCGTCGGAGGCGCCGGTGCCCTGCGCCAGGTCCGGGGCGTCGATCCCGTGCTCGGCGAGCAGGTCCTGGACGAACCGCACGTGCCGCTCGGGGATCTGTGCACGCAGCGCCGCCAGCAGGTCGGCGCCGCCCTCGGTGGCGGGGGGCACGAGCAGGTCGACGCCGTACGGGCGCCCGCCGGCCTGCTGCCCGATCCAGGTCAGCTGGGCGTCCAGCTCCTCGAGCCGGTACGCCGTGGCCGCGAAGACGCCCAGGCCGCCTGCCCTACTCACGGCTGCCACCACCCCCGGTGAGCGGCTGAAACCGACCAGCGGATGGCGGATTCCGAGTATCTCGGTGAGCACGGTCTTCATGGTCACTCCCTCGGCAGGCCCAGCGCACGGGCGATGATGCCGCGCTGGATGTCGTTGGTGCCGCCGCCGATCACGTACATCGGGGCCACCCGGAGCGCGGCGTCGAAACTGACCGCGCCGGCGGCCTGCGGCGAGTCGGGCGTGCCCGGGGCCAGCGCCCCGGCGGGACCGAGCAGCTCGATCGACGCCTCGGCCAGCTCCTCGGCCAGCTCCCCGCTGAGCACCGCGGCGACCGGTCCGACGGTGCGCGCCTCGGCGCCCTCCATCGCCCGCGTGGCGCGGACCACCAGGACGCGTGCGGCCTGGAGGCGGGCGGCCAGGGAGGAGAGCCGCGCCAGATCGGCGTCCGCCACCTCGTGCGGGGCACGGCGCAGCACCGTCAGCAGGGCGTCCAGGTTGCGTCGCATCGTGGCCGCCACCCCGCCCATCACCACCCGCTCGGCCGCCAGGGCGTCGGTGATCACCTTCCAGCCGCCGTCGACCTCACCGACGCGGGCGGAGTCGGGGACACGGACTCCGTCGTAGAAGACCGTGCAGGAGATCTCACCGGAGAGCGCGACGTGCGGCTGCACCTCGATGCCCGGCGTGTCCATCGGGACCAGGAAGATCGTGATCCCGGCGTGCCGTGGCGTGGCGTCGGGGTCGGTGCGCACTGCGAGCCAGACGTGGCTCGCCGTCTGGGCCCGGGTGGTCCAGCTCTTCTGCCCGTCGATCACCCACTCGTCGCCGTCGCGGACCGCCTTGGTGCGCAGGGAGGCCAGGTCGGAGCCGGCCTCCGGCTCGGAGTAGCCGAGGCAGAACGCCATCCGGCCCTCGCGGATCAACGGCAGGAACGCCTCCTTCTGCTCGGGCGTCCCGTGCCGCAGCAACGAGTGACCGAGCAGCATGGTTGCGCTCATCGCACGGTCGACGGGTCCGCCGGCGTACTTCAGCTCCTCGTGCAGGACCACCTGCTCCTCGGTGCTGGCCCCGAGCCCCCCGTCGGCCTCCGGCCACCCGAGGGCGAACCAGCCGAGCCTGCTCATCTCGGCGCGCAGACCCTCGGGGTCGGTCACGCCGTCGGTGGTGTGTCTGGCCAGCTGGGCATGCACCTCCTCGCGGAAGGACTCGGCCCGTTCCCCGAGGTCCAGGCGCGGCAGGCTGCGTCCCTCGTGCACCAGCGCCCGGGCGACGGCGTCCCGGGCACCGCGGGCGAGCAGCAGCTTGTCGGCATGCACCCGGCGGAAGAGCCAGGAGGCCTCGTGCTCCTCGAAGAACCCGATGGCGCCGAGGGTGTGCTGGGCGCCGAAGCCGATCCCGGTGGCGGTGTCGACGACCAGTCGCACCGCGAGGTCCACGGCCAGCCCGGCGACGTGGCCCGTGTCGGCGTCGGCGGCTTCCGCGAGCGCGACCTGGACGGCCTGGTCCACCAGCGCGGTGGCGGCCATGACGTCGATCTCGGTCGCGGCGGTCCGCTGCTGGACGGCACCGAAGGCGCCGATCGGCTTGCCGAACTGGCGGCGCACGACGGTGTGGGCGACCGCGAGCTCGTGCATCCGTGCGCCGGCCGCGACCGCACGGGCCGCGACCGCGAGCCGCTGCGCGTCGAGGAGGACCCGGAGCCGGGCGGGCTCCACCTCGACCTGAGCGACCGCGTCGCCGGTCGAGATGCGCACCCAGGCGGGCACCGCCAGACCGTCCTCGTAGGCGGCGCTCGCGACCGGGCGCAGCTCGCCACGACCGGACGCACGGTCCAGGACCAGCACGTGGGTGGCGTGCTGGGCGCCCTCGAGCGGGCCGAGGCCACCGGCCCCGTCGGGCGCGACCTCGGAGAGCACCACCCGCAGCTCGCCCTCCCCGACCCGGGCGGCGAGCTCCTCGGGCAGCACCTGGATGGCGACGTAGGCGTCCGCGAGCGGGAGCGGGCAGGCCCGCTTCCCCAGCTCGCGGGAGGCGGCGACCAGGAAGTCCAGGGCGCTCTCCGAGCCGAGCTCGAACCAGCCCTGCTCGGCGGCCGCCTCGTGCAGCTTGAGCAGGTCCCCGGTCGGGGCGGCGACCGCGTCCGGCCACAGGCCGGCTCCGGCGCTTCCGAGGGTGCCGGCCACCGAGGTGGCGAAGTCACGGACCGCCTCCTGCTGCGCCTTCCGGGCGTCGTGGTCAGACCGTTGACTTCCTGAACGATTCTCGTACATGATCATAGATAGTGGGCGCCGGAGGGCGACACTGTCAACCACCTGGGAGCTGCCGATGCCGAGCCGCCGATGACCAGCGAGCGCCGCCCCGAGCGCGTGGGTCGCCCCCGCGACCCCGACGTGGACCGCCGGGTCGAGGAGGCCGCGCTCACCCTCTTCGCCCGCCGGGGGTGGGCCGGGTTCAGCATCGAGGCGGTCGCCCGCGAGGCAGGGGTCGGCAAGGCCTCGGTCTACCTGCGGTGGAGCAGCAAGGAGGAGCTGCTCACCGACGCGGTCGCGCACGCCTTCGACCCGATCGCCGAGATCGACACCGGCCGGGTCCGCGACGACCTGCTCGCGCTGGCCGAGCTGCTCCTCGACCTCTACGAGGGCCGGCACGGTCTCGCCGCGCGTCGGATGACCGTGGAGTCCGAGGTGACGCCCGGCATCGCCGAGCGCTGGCGCGACGTCCGCGCCGCCCAGGTCGCGGCCGCCCGCCGCATCGTCCGGCGCGCGGTCGACCGCGGGGAGCTGCCGGCGGACGCCCCGGTCACCCTCATCATCGACACCCTCTGCGGCGCGGCCATGCTCCGGCCCGTCGCCGTCCCGGAGCGGCTTCGTGGCGCGGCGGACGCCGCCCGCTCGCGCTACGCCCGCGAGCTCGTCGACTTCGTCCTCGCCGCCACCCGACAGGAGACCACCGCATGACCTACGAGCACCTCTTCACCCCGTTTCGCCTCGGCCCCGTCGAGCTGAAGAACCGGGTCGTGCTGCCCCCGCACGGCCACGTGGTCTCCAGCCTCTGGGGCACGGACGAGGAGGCGGAGCGGCACATCGCCTACTGGGCGGCCCGGACCAGCGCCGGCTGGGTCGACGGCGTCTCCGCGCACGTGCGCAACATCCTCCCGCCCGGCTTCGAGCCGACCGGCGTCGGCGCCCAGGTGCCCGGCCACTTCCGGCAGCCCTGGTTCGTGGACCGGGTGGGGCGCCTGGCGCAGGCTTTGCACGCCGACGGCACCGTGCTGACCGTCCAGATGATCCTCCAGGGCGGCATGCCGCACGGGGCGTCCCCGACGCTCAGCGGACCGGTGATCAACCTGGTGCCGCACCCCCTGACCGCCGACGAGATCGACTGGTTCGTCGAGGAGTACCGGCACGGCGCCGAGCAGGTGCGTGCCGCCGGCGCGGACGGCGTGGAGATCCACCTCAACCACGACGACATGCTCGAGTACTTCATCTCCCCGCTCACCAACCAGCGCACCGACGAGTACGGCGGCTCCCTGGAGAACCGGCTCCGGTTCCCGCTGCGGGTGCTGCGCGCCGTGCGCGAGGCGGTCGGGCCCGACAAGGTGGTCGGCGTCCGGCTCAACCTGCGCGAGGAGGAGCCCGGCGGGTACGACGTCGCCGGCGGGGTGAAGATCGCCCGCGCGCTGGAGGCGAGCGGCGTCGTGGACTACCTCAGCTGCGCGATCGGCAGCCCGTGGGGCAACCCCAGCTACATCCAGTCCCACCACCACAAGGCGCTCGACTTCGCCCACCTCGCGGGGGAGGTCAGGAAGGCCGTCTCGCTGCCGGTCGTCTACACCGGCCGGGTCACCTCCCCCGAGGTGGCCGAGCAGGTCCTCGCCGCAGGTCACGCCGACCTGGTCGGGATGGCCCGGGCGCACCTCGCAGACGCGGAGCTGCTCCGCAAGGCCCAGGGGGGACGGGAGGAGGAGATCCGCCCCTGCGTCGGCGGCAACGAGTGCATCAGCAGGCTCCTGATGGAGAAGCTGACCTTCTCCTGCGCGGTCAACCCCGCCGCCGGGCGGGAGAGCGCCCTCCCGGACCCGACGACGCGCCCCCGCCGGGTGCTGGTCGTCGGCGGCGGGCCCGCCGGCATGGAGACCGCGGCCCTGGCCGCCGAGCGCGGCCACGAGGTCGAGCTCTGGGAGGCCACCCCCCGGCTGGGCGGCCAGCTCGCGGTCGCCACCAGGGCCCCGAAGTACGACGACTACGCCGACTACCTGGCCTACCAGGAGCGCCGGCTGACCCGCGTCGGCGTCGAGGTCCGGCTCGCCCGGCGGGGCACCGGCGAGGAGGTCAGGGCGCACGGCGCCGACACCGTGGTCGTCGCCACCGGCGCCACCCCGCGCTTCCCCGGCATCCCGGGCGAGGAGCTGCCGCACGTCCACCAGTCCGTGGACGTGCTGACCGACACGCCGGAGCTCGGCCGAGATGTGCTGGTGGTGGCGTACGACGACCACCTGGCACCGCTGGCTGTCGCCGACTTCCTCGGCGAGCGCGGCCACCGGGTGACGCTGGTCCACGGCACGTCGACGCCGGCGCCGCTGGTCAGCCGCTACCTGCTCGGCTCGGCACTGGGCCGCCTCGACGAGCACGGCGTCGAGATCCGCACCAGCGAGCAGGTCAGTCGGATCGAGGAGGGACGCGTCGTCGTCCGCCACGTCTACTCACACCGGGAGCGCACGCTGGACGGCGTGGACTCCGTGGTCCTCTCCTGCAGCGGCACCCCGGTCGCCGGTCTGCACGACGAGCTGCTGGCCGCGGGCGTCGAGTCCCACGTGCTCGGTGACGCCTACGCCCCCCGCCGCCTGGTCTGGGCGACGCGTCAGGCGTACGAGCTCGTCGGGACCTGGTGATCCGGGACCGCATCCCCACGCACACGACAGGACCCCCGGCCGCCGGCCGGGGGTCCTGCTGCGTCGGGGCGATGCACGGCCTCAGGTGAAGTGCGGCAGCACCTCGTTCTTGAACTGCTCGAGCGTGGCCAGCATCCGGTCGGTCTCCAGGGTGTACCACTGCATCCGCAGGATCACCTTGGTGATGCCGATCTCCTCCAGCTCCTTGAGCGACTCGACCGCGCCGGCGGGGTCGGTGAAGAGGTAGGACTTGTCGGCCACGTCCTCGAGACCGTCCTGGCCCTTGAGGTGCCGGTAGGCGTCCGTCTTGTCCGGCGCCTCGAAGGCGGAGTACGCCGCGGTGTTGGCACCGCGGGCGGTCAGGCCGACGTCGCGGGCCTTCTCGGCGTCGGGGTCGAGGACGAGCTCGCGGCGGACCACGACCTCCGGGGCCCGACCGCGGCCGAGTCTCTCCCGCTCCTCCTGGTAGTAGGCCAGGATGGTGCGGAGCTTCTCGGGCTCCGCGTGGGGCGGCACGATCCACGCGTCGCCGAGTTTGGCGGCGCGCCGCGCCCCGGCCTTGTGCACACCGGCGCCGACCCAGATCGGCGGACCGCCGGCCTGGACCGGCGGGATGCCGATGCTCTCGCCCTTCACGGTGAAGTGCTCGCCGGAGAAGTCGACCTCCTCCCCCGACCACAGGGCGCGGATGAGCTCGACGCCCTCCTCGTAGCGGCCGACGCGGTCGTCCATCGAGAGCCCGAAGGACTCGTACTCGTTGCTGCGGTAGCCCATGCCGAACCCCGCCACGGCGTGGCCGTTGCTGATCTGGTCGAGCGACGCGAACTGCTCCGCCACGTCCACCGGGTGGTGCAACGGGAGGATGAACATGTTGGTGCCGAGCATCATGTCGCCGGCGTGCTCCGCGAGCGCGGCCAGGATCGGCACCGGCTGGAAGGTCTGCATGTTGCCGAGGTAGTGGTTGAGCACCCAGACCGAGGAGATGCCAGAGGCACTGGCGGCACGAACCTGCTCGCGCAGCTCTCCCATCCTGGACGCAGGCGAGACCTCCGAGGGGAAGTCGTTCTGCAGGGCGAGGCCGAACTTGAGGGCCATGGTTCCTCCGGTGTGCTGGACGGGTGTGGCTGGCGGGCGCCCGGGTGGGTGCCGGGTGAAGTGGAGCGGGTGGGTCAGGTGCGGAAGGGACCGTCGCGCCAGGCGAGCGCCTCGCGCAGCCCCTGGGAGCCGGAGATCTTCCCGAACTCGACGCTGGCCGGGGTCACGTGGAAGAGGGCGTCGAACTCCGCGCCCTCCAGGGCGCCGAGCCGCATCCCCATGATCTCGCCCCACCGGTTGATGACGCTCTTGTGCAGCGTCAGGGCGTCGAGCGGGACCAGCGCCATCCGCTGGCACAGCGCCATCGTGGCGTCCCCCAGCTCGGCGGCGGGGAAGACCTTGTTGACGATCCCGAGCCGCTGGGCCTCGACGCCGTCGACGGTGTCGCCGGTGAAGAAGAGCTCCTTGGCGCGGGCCAGGCCGATCTTCTGCGGGAGCAGGCCCAGGGTCGGCGGGATGCCGAGGCCGCGGCCGGCCGGGTGGCCGAACTTCGCGTCCTCGGCGGCGTACACGACGTCGGTGGCTCCGATCAGGTCCAGCCCTCCGGCCAGGCAGTGGCCGTGCACCTGGGAGACGATCGGCTTGCGGTAGCTCATCATCGCCAGCCACCGCTCGATCCCCTCGCGGACCCGCTCGCGGTCGAGCACCGCGGAGGACTCGCCCAGCTCGACCATCGGGCGGGAGCCGGGCTCGGGCGTCTCGACCTGCTCGCCCGAGGAGGGGGCCATCTTGTAGATCGACGACCCGCTGCCCATGTCGTAACCGGAGCAGAACCCGCGCCCGGCGCCGCGGATCCGGATCACCCGGACCGAGTCGCCCGGCTTCAGCTCCGCCAGCGCCGCCTCCAGGTCGTCGCGCAGCTGCGGGCTCAGGGCGTTGATCCGGTCGGGCCGGTTGAGGGTGATGGTGGCGACGGCACCCTCGGTCTCGACCTCCACGGTCTCGTAGGTCATCGCGTCGTCCTCTCGTCGTGCCGGTCGGTCCGGTCCGGGACCGCCAGGTCGCGACTCATGCGGTCTGCTCGGCGAGACGTCGTCCGATGCGGCGCAGCTGCTGGTTCCCGGATCCGAGGGTGAACTCCACCCACTTGGCCATCCGGTAGCAGCGGTGCAGCTCGTAGTCGAGGTCGATCCCCATCCCGCCGTGGACGTGCTGGGCGGTGTGCACCACCCGGTGGCCTGCGTCCCCGGCCCAGAACTTCGCCACTTGCACGGCGTCGTGGGCGTCCAGGTCGGCGTCGAGCCGCCAGGCCGCCTGCAGGGAGGTCAGCCGCATGGCCTCGACGTCGATGTAGGCGTCGGCGAGCCGCTGCCGGACCGCCTGGAAGGTGGCGAGCGGCTGGCCGAACTGCTCGCGCCCCGAGGTGTACGACGCGGCGAGCCGCAGCGCGCGGCCGGCGACCCCGGCGGCGATCGCGGTGAGCGCGGCGGAGGCGTGCAGCACCACGTCCTCGAGCGGGGAGTCGTCGCCGACCGCGCCGAGCACGTCCTCGGCGCCGACGCGCACCCCCTCCAAGGTCATCCGGCTGGCGGGGCGACCGGCGACGGTCTCCTGGTCCTCCAGAGTCACGCCGTGGGCCGTGGGGTCCACGAGCAGGACCGCGGTGCCGGGCCGGTCGGCGAGCCGGGCGGTGACCAGCACCCGGGTCGCCTCGGAGGCGAGAGTGACCTGGGTCTTGGTGCCGGTGACCTCCCAGCCGCCGCCGACCGGGGTGGCGGTGGTCGCGGGTCGCAGAGGGTCGCTGGAGCCGGGCTCGAGCAGCGCGCCCGTCAGGTGGCTGTTACCGGCGACGAGCCCCGCGAGGAGCCGCTGCTGCTGGTCGGGGCTGCCGTGCCGGACCAGGGGCAGGGCGCCGAGGACGACGTCCTCCCACAGGGGCACCTGCGCCACGTTCGCGCCGACCGCGAGCAGCACGTGGTGCAGGTCGAGGTAGCCGAGCCCGGCACCGCCCAGCGCCTCGGGAACGACCGCGCCGACGAGTCCCGCGTCGGCCAGGCGGCCATGGGTCTCCAGGTCCCACCACCGGCCGTCGCGGGCCAAGGCGCCGAGGTGGTCGGGGGTGGACAGGTCGTCGAGGATCTCGGTCGCCAGGTCGCGCAGCGCCTCGGCGTCGGGGCTCAGGGTGAAGTCCATCGGTGTCTCCTTCTGCTCCGCGCTCAGCGTCGCTGCTTGGGCAGGGACAGGCCGGTGCGCGCGATGATCTCCCGCTGCACCTCGTTGGTACCGCCGCCGAAGGTCATCAGCACGGCCCAGCGCATCGCCGACTCCAGGGACTCGCGGAGCTCCGCGCCCGGCGACCCGTTGACCAGCAGGGAGTCGGACTCCATGACCTCCATGAGGAGCCGGAACGCCTCGACGTAGAACTCGGTGCCGAAGACCTTCACCGCGCTGGCGTCGGCGGGCCGCACCTCGTGGCCGTCGGTCTCCCAGGCGACCTTCCAGTTCATCAGCTGGAGGAACTCCAGCTTGGCGTGGACCCGGGCCAGGTTGAGCTGCACCCACTCCTCGTCGAGGAGACGGCGCCCGTCGTCGGTCCTGACCCCGGCCGCCCACTCACGGACTGCCTCGAGCTTGCGGGAGACCGCACCGACCGGGGAGATCGCCACCCGCTCGGCATTGAGCTGGGAGGTCATCAGCCGCCAGCCCTCGTTCTCCTCCCCCACGCGGTTGCTCACCGGGACGCGGACGTCCTGGTAGTAGCCGGCGCTGGTGAAGCCGCCGCGCAGGGTGTGGATGGGCGTCCAGCTGAAGCCCGGGTTGTCGGTCGGCACGATGATGATCGAGATGCCGGAGTGCTTGGGGGCGTCGGGATCGGTGCGGGTGGCGAGCCACACGTAGTCGGCGTGGTGGATCAGGGACGTCCACATCTTCTGGCCGTTGATCACATACTCGTCGGCGTCGCGCACGGCCCTGGTCTTGAGCGACGCCAGGTCGCTGCCGGCGCCGGGCTCGGAGTAGCCGACGGAGAAGTGGATCTCGCCGGAGGCGATCCTGGGCAGGAAGAACGTCCTCTGGTCGTCGCTCCCGAACGCCATCAGGGTGGGGCCGACCGTGTTGAGCGTCAGCCACGGCATCGGGACGCCGAGGTGCTGGGTCTCCTCGAAGAAGATGTAGCTCTCCACCTGGGACAGTCCGCGGCCGCCGTACTGCTCCGGCCAGGAGACGGTGAGCCACCCGTCCTGCCCGATGCGCCGGATGACCTCGCGGTAGGCAGGGTCCTCGGCGTCCTCGTAGTTGTCGAAGGCGGCCCGGACCTCGGGCGTGATCAGCCGGCGGAAGTAGTCCCGGATCTCCCGGCGGAACTCCTCCTGCTCGCGCGTATAGGAGATGTACACCCTGGTCCTTACTGTCCTCGGCACTATTGATGCTAATCATTATCTATCTTTGGCGCCCGGTCAACGGGCCCGCACCCGCGGGATGACCTCCTCGGCGAAGACGCGCATCGCCTCACGCTGCACCGCGGGCTCCATCCCGGGCCAGTAGAGCCGCGGGATGAAGGTGAACCGGAGGTCGCCGGCCGCCTCGTGGTAGGCGCGGACCGCCGACGCCACCTCGTCGGGAGTGCCGACCAGGGCGCCGGCCCGGAGCCGGTCCCGAACCTCCTCGGTCAGCGACGGAGGAAGCCCGGGGCCGCCGCTCCGCCCGCCGAACGGCTCGCCGGTCATGTCCCGGTACTTCCACTCCGAGTAGTGCAGGTGCGGCTCCAGCACGGGCCACGCGTCACCGTCGGTCCAGGCCAGCACGGGACAGTGGACCCCCACGCTGACCTCGTCCAGGTCCCGGCCCCGGACCCTCACCTCCTCGGTGAACATCGCGACCTGGACTGCGAGCTCGTCGGGCGTCACTCGGGCGGCCAGCAGCCCGTCCGCGGCACGCGCCGTACGCCTGATCCCCGCGCGGGTGCGCGCACCGATCCACACCTCGGGCCCGCCGGACCGGAAGGGCTTGGGGGTGACCCGCACGGGTACCGACGCCGGACCTGTCTGCACGGTGCCGTCGCCCCAGGCGTCCCTGAGGGTGGACAGCACGTGATCCATCGTCGCGCCGAGACCCTCCTTAGACCGGCCCAGGCCGGCGAACTCCTCGTCACGGTAACCGGCCCCGACCCCCAGGAGGAGGCGCCCGCGGGAGAGCAGGTCCACGGTCGCGGCGTCCTCGGCGAGCCGGACCGGGTCGTGCAGCGGCGCGACCAGGATCCCGGTGGCGATCCGCAGGGTGCTGGTCCGCGCCGCGATCGCCGCAGCCACCGTCAGCAGGCTCGGCATGTAGCCGTCGTCGACGAAGTGGTGCTCCGAGAGCCAGGCCGAGTCGAACCCCAGCTCCTCGGCGTGCACGCAGAGGTCGAGCACGTCGGCGTAGAGGTCCGCGTCCGACCGCTGGTCCCGGGGATCGCGCTGCGCGGTGACCATCCCGAACCCGAAGGAGATCTCCTGGGTCTGCGTGCTGCTCATGCTCGTTCCTCCTGATCGGTGGCGGTGCCTCGTGTGTCGGACCCGGGGTCGGTCCAGACCGGGGCCCGCCGCTCGGCGCGGGCGGCGGTCGCCTCGGCCACGTCGGGGGCGCTCCACATCTCGTCGATCGCGGCCCACGCCTCGGGAAGAAGGTCCTCCACCTGTGACCGGGTACGCCGTCGCAACAGGGCGAGCGTGCGGCGTACGGCGGTCGGCGACTGCGCGGCGATCATCCGCGCCAGCTCGTGGGTCCGCGCCTGAAGAGACGCGGCGGGCAGCACCTCGCTGACCAGGCCCACAGCCAGGGCCTGGCGGGCCTCCATCCGGTAGGTGGCGCCCGCGAGCACCAACGGCGCGACCGCCGCCGAGCTGGCGCGGGCCGCGAGCTCCACCGCACAGGGACCGCTGGTCAGGCCCAGGGAGACGTGCGGGTCGGAGAACCAGGCGTCGTCGGCTGCCAGCACGATGTCGGCGTCCGCCACGAAGCGCAGAGCCCCACCCAGGCAGAGCCCGTTCACGGCGACCAGGACTGGGACCTCGAGCACCGGGCTCGGCAGGTAATCCTCGCGGGGGGCGCCGGGATCGCGGTCGGCAGCCGCTGCCAGCTCCGTGAAGTCGGCTCCGGCGGAGAAGGCGCGACCTGTCCCGGTGACGGCGACCACCCGCACCGAGGTGTCGGCCGCCAGCAGCGACCAGAGAACGGTCAGCTCGGCCCGCATCGTGCCGTCGAGGGCGTTGAGCCGGTCGGCCCGCGAGAGCCGCACGTCGGCCACCCCGTCGGCGACCGCGACCTCGAGGGTCTCCCACGTGGCGGGCCACGTGGTCCGGTCGGCCGTCGTCCCGGACCCCTGGGTCACGTCCACCACGACTCCTCGTAGACCTGCGCGTTGTCCTGCCCGGTCGACCGGGGCGGTCGCGGGGTGGCCGAGGGGGTCCGCGAGAAGCGCGGGGCTGGTGCGGCCTGCAGCACCCCGTCGACCTCGACGAGCGTGCCCCGACCGACCAGGTGCGGGTGACTTTCGGCCTCGTCGAAACCCAGCACCGGTGCGACGCAGGCGTCGGTCCCGTCGAAGACGGCCAGCCACTCCGCGCGCGGACGGGAGGCGAAGAGGTCGGCGAACCGTGCCTTCGTCGCCGGCCAGCCGCCGCGGTCGTACTGCGCAGGCAGCTCGCCCGGCGGAACCCCGAGCCCCCGCAGGAGGGCGGCGTAGAACGGCGGCTCGAGGGCCGCGACGGTGACGTCGAGCCCGTCGCGGCAGCGGTAGACGTCGTAGAAGGGCGCACCGCCGTCGACCACGTTGCTGGCGGGGGTCTCGCGCCACTCGCCTCGGCCGCGCAGGCTCCAGAACGCCTGGACCAGCAGGGAGGCCCCGTCGACCATCGCCGCGTCGACCACCTGTCCGCGGCCCGAGCGCTCGCGCTCCCACAGGGCCGCGAGCACCCCGACGAGCAGCAGCATGGACCCGCCGCCGTAGTCGCCGACCAGGTTGAGCGGCACGGTCGGCGGCTGTCCCGGACGCGCGATCGACGCGAGCGCCCCGGTGATGCCGATGTAGTTCAGATCGTGCCCGACCGCGTTCGCCGACGGACCGTCCTGCCCCCAGCCGGTCATCCGGCCGTAGACGAGACGCGGGTTGCCGGCCAGCATCTCCTCGGGCCCGAGGCCGAGCCGCTCGGTGACCCCGGGGCGGAACCCCTCCAGCAGGACGTCGGCCCTGCCCACGAGGTCCTGCACTCGCGCCAGGTCATCCGCGTCCTTGAGGTCGGCGGTCACCGAGCGGCGGTTCCGCAGCAGCTGGTCCACGCGCCCCCGGGCGGCGCCCGCCTCGTCGGTGGGCCGGTCCACCCGGACCACCTCGGCACCGAGGTCGGCGAGCACCATCGCGGCGTGCGGGCCGGGTCCGATCCCGCCCAGCTCCACCACCCGGAGCCCGACGAGGGGGCCCTGGCCGCTCGGCTCCTCGCCCGGGGACGTCATGCGACCGAGCCGAGCCGCTTGGCGGCCTCACGCTTGATGATCTTGCCCGAGGCGGTGCGGGTGAGGCTCTCCTGGCTCAGCACCACTCGCTTGGGGCACTTGTAGTCCGCGAGCCGCTCCCGGCAGAAGGCGATCAGCCCCGCCTCGTCCACGGGCGCGCCCGACTCGGCGACGACCACCGCCACCACCTCCTCGCCCCACTTCTCCGAGGGCGAGCCCATCACGGCGGCCTCCAGGACCCCCTCGGCCGCGATCAGCACGTGCTCGACCTCCGCGGGGTAGACGTTGAGCCCGCCGGTGACGATCAGCTCCTTGGAACGACCGGTGATGGCGAAGAGGCCCTCGTCGTCCACCGTCCCGAGGTCCCCGGTCCACAGCCAGCCGTCGCGGATCGCGGCTGCCGTCGCCTCCGGCTCGTTCCAGTAGCCGCGCATCAGCTGGCGCCCACGCAGCAGGATCTCCCCGACCTCGCCCGATCGTCGCTCCTCCCCCGTCTCCGGGTCGACCACCTTGGCCTCGAGGTAGAAGGACGGCCGACCGGCCTTGCCGAACCTGTGCGACTCGCGGGGCGGCAGGGTGAGCCCCGTGCCGCCCGACTCGCTGAGCCCGTACCCCTGGGTCAGGGCGATGTCCCGAGCCGCGTAGGCCTCCATCAGGGCTGCGGGGACCGGGGCGCCACCGGTCCGCGCCAGCCGCAGGGAGGAGAGGTCCGACGCGGCCCAGTCGGGATGGTCCGCAAGACGCTGGCACATGGTCGGAACGCCGTGGAAGAGGGTGGCCCGACGAGAGGCGATCAGCTCCAGGAGGTGACCGGGCTCCGCCGATTCGGCCAGAACCAGCTCGGCGCCGGAGTGGGCCAGGCTGCTGGCCACGTTCATCCCGCCCGTATAGCAGAGCGGCAGGGGGGTGACCAGCCGGTCCTCGTTGGTGTAGGCGTGGATCAGGATCGCGTCCATCGATCCCCACATGAACGCCTCGTGCGCGTGCAGCACGGCGCGGGGGGTGCCCGTGGTGCCCGAGGTGAAGAGCAGGAAGCCGTCGTCGCCCCATCGCGCAGCAGGCTCGCTGCGCGGCGCACTGCCGTCGTCGACCGGCCACTCCTCCTTGCGCAGCAGGGGCAGGTCCAGCCCGGACCGCTCGACGAGCGAGTCGAAGTGCGCCTCGGTCACCAGGAGGCTCATGCCCACGTGTTCGGCGGCGAAGGCCAGCTCGGGCGGGGCGTAGCGCACGTTGACCGGGACGAAGACCGCGCCGGCCCGCGAGACGGCGTGCAACGTCTCGAGGAACTCGACGCAGTTGTTCATGAGGCACCCGACCCGGTCCCCGGGCCCCACCCCCAGGTCCCGCAGCCGGTGCGCGAGCACGTCGACGCGCCGGTCCAGTCCGCCCCAGGTGACCCGCTCGTCGCGGTGGGAGACCGCCATGCCCTGCGCGTTGATGGTGGCCCACTTCCGAACCCAGGAGTCCACACCCTCCACGACGTACCTCCACTGCTCGACGACGTTCCGCTCGACAACCTAGCCCAATCGATCCTATTCATAATCAGTGATTTTGGCTATGGTGAGCGCGCTGACATCCCGAGCGACCAGGAGGCATCACGCATGGCCCGGACCTACGAGGACCTCGAGCCCACCGACCCCGACTGGACGCGCTGGACCGGGGCTCACGTGATCCGCCGACAGGCCCACGAGCGCGGTGACAAGGTCTTCCTGATCGCCCCGGAGGAGGACCGCAAGCTGACCTTCGCGCAGGTCGAGGACCTGGCGGACCGCACCGCCGGAGGCCTGCGTCGGGCCGGCGCCGAGGCCGGGGACCGGGTGGTCATCATGGCGAAGAACTCCACCCAGCTCGTCGTCTCCTGGTTCGCCACGGCGGTCGGCGACCTCGTCGAGGCTCCGGTCAACACCGCCTACGAGGGCGAGTTCCTGCGCCACCAGGTCCAGCTGGTGGCGGCGCGCTGGGTCATCGTCGACGACGACCTGGCGGACCGGTTCGTGGCGCTGCGCGACTCGCTCTCCGAGGTGGAGGCGTTCTGGGTGATCGACAGCAACGGCGGCGCCGCCGCCGCGGTCGAGCGTCTCCGCGCCGCCGGGTGGCGCGCCGAGCCGTGGGACACGCTGCCCGCCTCCGCACGCCTCGACGGCCCCGAGCCCGACGCCCGCGACCTGACGGCGGTCTTCTTCACCTCCGGCACCACCGGGCTCTCCAAGGGCGTCTCGATGCCGAATGCCCAGATGAACTTCTTCTCCGAGCTCACCCGCTGCCTGACCCGGTTCACCGAGGACGACACGTGGCTCTCGGTCACGCCTCTCTTCCACGGCAACGCGCAGTACATGGCCGTCTACCCGGCGTTGATCGCCGGCGGCCGCGTCGTCATCCGGTCGCGGTTCAGTGCCAGCCGCTGGGTCGACCAGCTGCGCGAGCACGACGTGACGGTGACCAACTTCCTCGGCGTGATGATGGACTTCGTCTGGAAGCAGCCCGAGCGGCCCGACGACGCGGACCAACCGCTGCGGTGCGTCTTCGCCGCCCCCACCGCCTCGGCGATCCTGGACGACTTCAGGGCCCGGTTCGGCATCGAGGCCTTCGTCGAGGTCTACGGCACCACGGAGACCACCACGCCGATCCTCAGCCCGTACGGCGAGGACCGCCCCGCCGGCGCCGCCGGCCTCAACGCCGCGAAGTGGTACGACGTCGTCATCGTCGACCCGGAGACCGACATGGAGGTGCCGACCGGGGAGGTCGGAGAGTTCTGCGTGCGGCCCCGCCACCCCTGGATCAGCTCGCTCGGCTACTTCAACATGCCGGAGAGGACCACCGAGGTGTGGCGCAACATGTGGTTCCACACCGGCGACGCGGTCAGGGTCGACGAGGACGGTTGGTACTACTTCGTCGACCGGATCAAGGACGCGATCCGTCGTCGCGGGGAGAACATCAGCTCCTACGAGGTCGAGCAGGCGCTCCTCGCCCATCCCGCGGTCGCCGAGTGCGGGGTGATCGGGGTGCCCGCCGACCACCAGGCCGGTGAGGACGAGGTGATGGCCGTGATCGTGCCCGACGGGGACGTCACCGCCGAGGAGATCTGGGAGTTCTGCCGCGGCCGGGTCCCGGAGTTCGCCATCCCCCGCTACGTCCGCTTCCGCAAGGAGCTGCCGATGACGCCCTCGGAGAAGATCCGGCGCAACGTGCTGCGGGACGAGGCGGCCACCGCCTCCTACGTCCATGACCGCGAGGCCGCGCGGGGGCGCGCGTGACCGCTGCGACGGGTACCTGCCGGGCGGTCCAGGTCACCGGGCTGACCGGTCCCGACGGTCTCGATGTCGTCACGGTCGCCGTCCCGGAGCGCGGTGCGGGGGTGCTGGTCGAGGTCCGCCACGCCGGGGTCGCCTTCCCCGACCTGCTGATGAGCCGCGGTGAGTACCAGCGCAAGCCGCCTCTTCCCTTCACCCCCGGGGTCGAGGTCGCCGGCGTGGTCCGCGAGGCCCCGCCCGGTGCGCACGTGCGGGCAGGCGACCGGGTGGCCGCGTTCCTGCGGGTCGGCGGCTGGTCCGAGCAGGTGGTCGCGTCTCCCGAGATGGTCTTCCCCCTGCCCGACGAGATCTCCCTGCGCAGCGGGGCGGGGATGCCGATGAACTATCTCACCGCCCACCTCGCCCTGACCCGCCGCGGCGGGCTCGCGGCGGGCGAGGTGCTGCTGGTCCACGGCGCCGCGGGGGGCCTCGGCACGGCGCTCGTGCAGGTCGGCAAGGCGCTGGGCGCCAGGGTGGTCGCGGTGACCTCGACGCCGGAGAAGGCGGAGCTCGCGCGTCGGTGCGGCGCCGACGACACCGTCGCGACCGACGGCTGGCTCGGTGAGACCCGCAACCTGCTGGGGCCGGGCGGCGTGGACGTGGTCGCCGACACCGTCGGCGGCGACGCGCTCCTGGACTCCGTGCGTTGCCTGTCCAAGGAGGGACGCGTGCTCGTCCTGGGCTTCGCCTCCGGCACGATCCCGAGCATCGCGGCCAACCGGCTGCTGCTCAAGAACGTCGACCTGCGCGGCGTCGCCTGGGGCAGCCTGATCGAGGACGAGCCGAACTACCCTGCCCGACAGTGGGCCGACCTGATGGAGTGGCATGCCGCCGGCTTCATCCGACCCGTCGACGGCCGCAGCTTCGCGCTGGCCGACGCGGGCGACGCCCTGCGTGAGCTCGACTCGCGCCGGGCGACCGGAAAGATCACGCTGGCCCTCGGGCCGACCTACGAGAGGAACGACTGATGGGACACGTTCACGTCGAGCAGCGGGGGGACGCCACCTGGATCACCCTGGATGCGCCCGAGCGCCGCAACGCGTTCGATCCGGAGATGTCCGCGGCGGCCGTCGAGGCCCTGGAGGGAAGCACCGGGTCGCGTGCCGTGGTGATCACCGGCGCGCCGGGAGCGTTCTGCGCCGGTGGCGCGCTGGACATGCTCGGCACCCCGTCACTGGCGGAGATGCGTGGCCTCTACCGCGGCTCCCTGCACCTCTTCGACGCGGTGCGGCAGCACCCGCGACCCGTCATCGCGGCGGTCAACGGGCCCGCGGCCGGCGGCGGCAACGAGCTCGTCATCGCCTGCGACCTGGCCATCGCCGCCGAGTCGGCCACCTTCGGCCAGACCGGCCCCCGGGTCGGCAGCTCTCCGGTCACCGGCGCCACCAACGTGCTGGGTCTGCAGATCGGCGAGAAGCGCGCCAAGGAGATGGCGATGCTCTGCCGTCGCTACTCCGCCGAGCAGGCCCTCGATCTCGGCCTGGTCAACCGGGTGGTACCGGACTCCGAGCTGGTCGCAGCCGTCGACGCCCTGGTGGACGAGCTCGCGGCACTCAGCCCCCGCTACCTCGAGATCACCAAGATCAGCTCCAACGTCTGGTGGAACGCCGCCCGGGACTCGTTCAGCACCGGTCTGGGCATGCTGGTGCAGGCCGTGGGCAGCGACGACATGATCGAGGGGGCCACCTCGTTCCTGGAGAAGCGGCGACCGCAGTTCCCGAAGCCCGAGTGACCTGACCCGACCGGGCCGGGCCCCGCTCGTCGCGGGGCCCGGCCGCCCGTCACTCCCAGTCGGGCTGGACCTCCCGCGACCCGCGCCACGCCATCATCCCGCCGTCGACCGGCACGTTCGCGCCGTTGACGAACGCGGAGTCGTCACTGCCGAGGAAGCAGACCACCTTGGCGATCTCACTGACGTAGCCGCGGCGACTGATCAGGTGCGAGCCGTACATCGCCTTCGCGGTCGCCAGCTTGTCGGTGGCGCGCTCCAAGTGGGCGTCGCTCATCGGGGTCTTGATCGACCCGGGCGAGAAGGAGTTGGCGCGCACCTTCGGCGCCAGGCTCACCGCGGTCACCCGGGTGAGCTGGATGACCGCGGCCTTCGACACGGCGTACGCCGTCATCCCGGCGCCGGCCATGCCGCTGACCGAGGCCGCGTTGATCACCGCGGGGCCGCGGGTCGACTCGAGCAGGTGGGGCGAGGCGTGCTTGGTGGCGAGCCAGACGGCCTTGAGGTTGACGTCCATGACGGCCTCCCACGCGTCGTCGGTGAGCTGGTGGACGCCCACCTGGTCGGCGGGGACGAAGTTGCTGTCCAGCACGCCGGCGTTGTTGACCAGGGTGTCGATCCCGCCGGCCCAGTCGGCGAAGGTGGCGACCATCGACGCGATGGACTCGCCCGAGCGCAGGTCCGTCTCCAGGAGGCAGACGTCACCGCCCTCGGCGGTGACCAGGTCCCTGGTCTCCTCCAGGCCGGCCCGGTTGAGGTCGGCGATCCCGACCTGCTTGGCTCCCTGCCGGGCCGCCTCGATCGCGATCTCGCGACCCATCCCGCTGGCGGCGCCGGTGATGAGGATCCGCTTGTCTCCGAGCATGTGCGTGCCTTTCCTGCTGCTGGGTCGGTGGTGTGCTGAGGGTGGTTCGTCGAGCGCGCGGCTCAGGACGTACGGCGGCCACCCTCGAGGAGCGCGCCGGAGCCGGCGTACTGCTCGCCGGCGAAGGAGGCCGACCCGCCGGCGTGGGTGTAGCCGGCGTCGACGAAGAGCTCGCTGCCGGTGATGTAGCCGGCGTCGTCGCTGGCCAGGAAGGCCACGGCGCCGGCGAGGTCCTCGGGCAGCCCGGCGCGGCCGAGCATGGAACCCTGGGCCATCCGCTCGGCGGTGCCCTCGAGGTCGTCGGCGTCGCCGACGAGCGCGGAGGCGGTCATCGCCGAGGCGATGGCGCCCGGGACCACGGCGGTGACCCGGATCCCGCGCGGCCGCAGCTCGGCGGCGACCGACCTGGTCAGCCCGATGATCCCGGCCTTCGTGGCGCTGTAGACGTGCGGACCGGCGCCGCCGATCAGCCCCCCGGGGCTTGCGGTGGTGATGATGACGCCCGACCCCTGCGGGACCATCACGCGGGCAGCGTGCTTGAGGGAGAGGATGACGCCGCGCAGGTTGATCGCCAGGGTGAGGTCGACGTCCGAGGTGCGCTGCTCCGCGATCGGCCCGATCGCCCCGAAAACGGCGGCGTTGGCCATCAGCACGTCGAGTCGTCCGTGGCGCTCGACGACGGTGTCGACCAGCGCGGCGATGCTCTCCTCGTCGGTGACGTCGACGTGCACGAAGTCGGCCAGGTCGCCGAGCTCGCGGGCAACGGCCGCACCGGGCTCGCGCTGCAGGTCGGCGACCACGGTGGTGCACCCCTCCTCGACGAAGCGCTCGACGCAGGCCCGGCCGATGCCGCTGGCGCCTCCGGTGACCACGACGACCTTCCCGGCCAGGCCCCTCACCGCTGGGCTCCTGCGGTGACGGGAGCGGCCGCCCACCCCTGGTCGAGATCGGTGCGCAGGTGGCTCTCCATCCTCACTTCGGCGAACCTCGGCTCGGGACCGGTGACGTCGACGACGTCGTCGTACGTGCCCCACCCGAGCACCGACGAGTCGGGCATCCGGCCGATGAAGGTGAAGTAGGTCTCCAGCCGCACCCGGCCGGGCCCCAGCCACGTCACGCGCGGGCTCATCACGAAGTGCCGCTTCACCGACGGGTCGGCGGACCAGGCCTCGGTGAAGAAGCTGGCGATCTCCGCGCGGCCCCGTGCTGTCCGCCGCGGGGAAACGAGCACGGCGTCCTCACGGAAGAGTGGCAGCACCGTCGCCAGGTCGGGGTCGTCGAGCGAGGCGGCGAAGGTGTGGAGGATGTCGGCGGCCCGCCCACACTCCTCCAGCCGGACCAGCCTCGCGGCCAGGTCGTCGGTCTCCTGCTGGGTCATGTGCGAGGGCTCCCTCGGTCGAGTGATTACGTAGTAACTATTAGAAGCAATGTTGCCATGAGGGAACCCGCACTCCTGCGCCTTGACGAACCCCAGTCCTACCGTAGGATTGATTATCAGCATTAGGCCGGTCTGTCCGGTTCCGCCACGAGCATCGGAGTGACCATGAAGACGGAGGCTGTGAAGCCGGTCGAGCAGGTCGAGCGCGTGGTCATCCGGTTCGCGGGTGACTCGGGTGACGGCATGCAGCTGACCGGCGACCGGTTCACGCAGGAGACCGCGGTCTTCGGCAACGACCTGGCGACCTTCCCCAGCTTCCCGGCTGAGATCCGCGCGCCGCAGGGGACCATCCTCGGCGTCTCGTCGTTCCAGTTGCACTTCGCCAGTCGCGACATCCTCACCGCCGGCGACCACCCCGACGTGCTGGTCGCGATGAACCCGGCAGCCCTGCGCGCCAACGCCGACGATCTGCGGCCGGGCGCGGTAGTCATCGTCGACACCCACGACTTCACGCCGCGCAACCTGACCAAGGCGGGCTACATCAGCAACCCGCTCGAGGACGACTCGCTCGCCGACTTCCACGTGCACAGCCTCGACCTGACCGGGATGACGGTCGAGTCGGTCAAGAAGTTCGGCCTCTCCCGCAAGGACGCTGCCCGCTCGAAGAACATGTTCTCCCTGGGCATGCTGTCGTGGATGTACGGCCGCCCGGTCGAGGGGACGCTCAACTACGTCTCCACCAAGTTCGCCAAGAAGCCCGACGTCCGCGACGCCAACATCGCCGCGTTCAAGGCCGGCTACCACTTCGGTGAGACCACCGAGGCGTTCGCGGTCTCCTACGAGGTCAAGCCGATGGAGGCCACGGCCGGCCGCTACCGCAACATCACGGGGAACACCGCGCTCTCCTACGGCCTGGTCGCTGCCGGCACCCTGAGCGACCTGCCGGTCTTCCTGGGGGCCTACCCGATCACCCCGGCCTCCGACATCCTGCACGAGCTGAGCAAGCACAAGAAGTTCGGCGTCACCACCTTCCAGGCCGAGGACGAGATCGCCGGCATCGGCGCCGCCATCGGGGCGTCGTACGCCGGCCACCTCGGCATCACGAGCACCTCCGGTCCCGGCGTCTCGCTGAAGTCCGAGGCGATGGGCCTGGCCGTGATGTTGGAGCTCCCCCTGGTCGTCGTCGACGTCCAGCGCGGCGGCCCCTCGACCGGGCTGCCAACCAAGACCGAGCAGGCCGACCTGCTGCAGGCGATGTTCGGGCGCAACGGCGAGGCGCCGCTGCCGATCATCGCGGCCCAGTCGCCCGCCGACTGCTTCGACGCCGCGGTCGAGGCGTGCCGGATCGCGGTCACCTACCGCACGCCGGTCATCCTGCTCTCGGACGGCTACCTGGCCAACGGCTCCGAGCCGTGGGAGCTCCCGGACGTGGCCTCCCTGGCGCGGATCGAGCCCGACTTCTCCACCGGCCCCAACCACGAGACGACCGGCAAGGGCGGTGAGAAGACCGCCCACTTCTGGCCCTACCTGCGCGACCGGGAGACCCTGGCCCGCCCGTGGGCGCCGCCCGGCACCCCCGGCCTCGAGCACCGGATCGGCGGCCTGGAGAAGGCCGACGGCCACGGCAACATCTCCTACGACGCCGGAAACCACGACTTCATGGTCCGGACCCGTCAGGCCAAGGTCGACGGCATCGCCCGGACGATCCCCGACCTCGTGGTCGACGATCCCTCGGGAAGCGCCCGGATGCTGGTGATCGGCTGGGGGTCCACCTACGGCCCGATCGGGGCCGGCGTCCGCCGCGTGCGCCAGCGTGGGCTCGACGTGGCCCAGGTCCACCTGCGCCACGTCAACCCGTTCCCCCGCAACCTGGGGGAGATCCTGGCCCGCTACGACAAGGTCGTCGTCCCGGAGATGAACCTGGGCCAGCTGTCGTTGCTGCTGCGGGGCAGGTTCCTGGTCGACGCCGAGTCGCGCACCAACGTGCGCGGCATGCCGTTCGGAGCGGAGGAGATGGAGGGCATCCTCCTGGAGTCTCTCGCCGACCTCGGCCTCGTGCCCGCCCCTGACGACACCCCCCACCTCGAGGAGACCCTGCGATGAGCGTCGCCCTGCCCATGCCCACCCGTTCCGGGACCGACGGGGTGCCGCGTATCGCCGAGGGCGAGAAGCAGACCGGCAAGGACTTCACCTCCGACCAGGAGGTCCGCTGGTGCCCCGGCTGCGGCGACTACGCCGTCCTGAAGGCCGTCCAGTCCTTCCTCCCCGACCTCGGCCTGCGCCGCGAGAACATCGTCTTCGTCTCCGGCATCGGCTGCTCCTCCCGGTTTCCGTACTACCTCGACACCTACGGGATGCACTCCATCCACGGCCGCGCGCCGTCGATCGCGACCGGGATCGCCACCGCCCGCGCGGACCTCTCCGTCTGGGTCGTCACCGGAGACGGCGACGCCCTCTCCATCGGCGGCAACCACCTCATCCACGCGCTGCGTCGCAACGTGAACATGACGATCCTGCTGTTCAACAACCGGATCTACGGCCTCACCAAGGGCCAGTACTCCCCCACCTCCGAGGCCGGCAAGGTCACCAAGTCCACCCCCATGGGCTCCCTCGACCACCCCTTCAACCCCGTCTCCCTGGCCCTGGGCGCCGAAGCCTCCTTCGTGGCCCGCACCATCGACTCCGACCGCAAGCACCTCACCGGCGTGCTCGCCGCCGCTGCCGCCCACCGCGGCACCTCCCTGGTCGAGATCTACCAGAACTGCCCGATCTTCAACGACGGCGCCTTCGACGCCATCAAGAACCCCGACACCAAGGCCGACGCCATCATCCCGCTCGTCCACGGCGAGCAGGTCCGCTTCGGCCCCCACGACGACGCAGGCCTCGGCACCAAGGTCCTCGTCCGCGACGAGGTCACCGGCGGCGTCCGCGCCGCCCTCGCCGCCGACGTCGAGGCAGAGGCGATCCTCGTCCACGACGCCCACAGCCCCGACCCCACCATGGCCTTCGCCATCAGCCGACTCACCGACTCCGGCTACCTCAACCAGTCACCCATCGGCATCTTCCGACAGGTCGACCGAACCACCTACGACGACCAGGCCCGCGCGCAGGTGGACAGCGGACGCGGCAGCCTCGACCAGCTGCAGGCGCTGATCGACGGTGGGGACGTGTGGACCGTGGATGCTTGAGCTCGACCCACCGCTCGATCCGGCACGTGGGCTGACCGAGCGCCAGGACGGTGACCGGGGACAGCAACCGTCCTACCGTCCGCTGCTGGCGACGCTGGTGATGCTGACCACCTCGACGTCGGTGATCAGCAGTCTCGGCGGCTCCCTGGTCCCGATGGTCGCGGTCGAGCACGACGTCAGCCTGGGCAGCGCCCAGTGGATCCTGACCGGGCCGATGCTGATGGGCGCGGTCGCCACGCCGATCCTGGGGCGCCTGGGCGGAACGGGCCGCCGGCGCACGGTGATCCTGGCCAGCCTGGTCGTCGTGGCGGGGGGCCTCGTGCTCACGGCCCTGCCCACGGGCTTCCTCGGCCTGGTGGTGGGCCGGCTGCTCCAGGGGGTGGGGATCGGACTGCTCCCGCTGGCCCTAGCCGCGGCACGTGACAACCTGCCTCGCGCGCGGGTGCGGGGGGCGCTGGCCCTGCTCTCGGTCACCACCACGATGGGCGCCGGGATCAGCTACCCGCTGTCGGCCTGGATCGCCCAGACCGCCGGCATCCCCGCGGCGTACTGCTGCGCGCTCGCGATCATCGTGCTGACGCTGCTCCTCGCCTGGCGGACCGTTCCGGACGCCAGCACCACTGGCAACGACACCGTCCACTGGGTCGGCGCGGCCCTGCTGAGCGGAGGCACTCTGCTGCTGCTGCTGGCTCTCACCCAGGCGCCCGTGCTCGGCTGGCGGGCCCCGTCGCTGTGGGCGCTCGTCATCGCCGGCGCGGTGTCCCTGGTGCTCTGGGTGTGGCGCACGCTGCGCCACCCCGACCCCCTCGTGGACCTTCGACTCGCGCGGCACCGTCAGGTGCTGCCCGCCAACATCTCCGCCCTGACCTCCGGGATCGCGGTCTACATGCTGATCGCCCTGGTGATGATCCAGGTCCAGCTCCCGACCTCGACCGGCTTCGGGCTCGGCCAGCCCGTCACGGTCGCCGGTCTCGTGCTCGCGCCGTACGCCGTCCTCAGCGTCGTCGGCAGCCGGCTGAGCACGGCCCTCGGGGCGTGGATCGGCCTCGACCTCGTGCTGCCGGTGGGTGCGACGCTCTACGGCCTGGCCACGGCGCTGTTCGCCCTCTCCCACGAGTCGGTCTGGGTGGTTGCCGTGGTGATGGGCGTGGCCGGCATCGGCAGCGGTTTCACCTTCGCCGCCATGCCGGGGCTGGTCCTGCGCTCCACCCCGCTGGAGGAGACCGGGAGCGCGATGTCGTTCAACGTGCTGCTGCGGTTCCTGGGGTTCGCGGCCGGCAGCACGCTGGCCACCTCCGTGCTCGCCCTGCTCGCCGCGAGCCGTCCCGACTACGCGGAGGCCTTCCGCCTCACCGTGTGGGTCAACGTCGCCCTCTGGCTCGGCACCGCCGTCCTCAGCCTCGTCCTCATCCCGTCACGACCGAAGGAGACCTCATGACCTACGTCATCGCCCAGCCATGCGTCGACACGAAGGACCGCGCCTGCGTGGACGAGTGTCCGGTCGACTGCATCTACGAGGGCAAGCGGATGCTCTACATCCAGCCCGACGAGTGCGTCGACTGCGGAGCGTGCGAGCCGGTCTGCCCGGTGGAGGCGATCTTCTACGAGGACGACACCCCGGAGGAGTGGAAGGAGTTCCACGTCGCGAACGTGGCCTTCTTCGACGAGATCGGCTCCCCGGGTGGAGCCGCCCGGACCGACGTGAGCGACCGGGACCACCCCTTCGTCGCCGCGCTCCCGCCGAAGGACGAGTGAGCCGACGCCGGAACGCCCCGGACCCCGAGCTGCAGGTCCGGGGCGCCTGTGCGTGCCGACGTCCTCAGGAGTAGTAGGAGAGACCCTTCTGGGACGGGACGTAGTCGGCTCCGTCGACGACCAGGCAGGTGCCGTTGATCCGCGACGAACCCGCGCCGCCGAGGAAGAAGGCCGCGTCGGCGACGTCCTCGGCGGTGGTGGGCACCCCGCTCGCGGACGAGGCGGCCAGCCGGTCGTGGGCGAGCTGGAGGTCATCGACGTCCCCCGACATCAGCCCGGCCGTGAGCGAGCTGACCGCACCCCCGGGTGCCACGGCGTTGATCCGCAGGCCGTAGCGCGCCACCTCGACCGCCACCGACTCCACCAGTCCGACAACCCCGTGCTTGGCGGCGGTGTAGGCGTGCGGACCGAGGCCGCCGCGGACGCCGGCGACGCTGGCGGTGCAGACGATCGCCCCTCGTCCGCGCGGGCGCATCACCGCGACCGCCTCCCGGACGGTGAGGAAGACGCTGGTCAGCAGCAGGTCCATCGTCCGTCGCCAGTCCTCGAGCGACGTGCCCTCCAGCCGCCCGGTGACGCCGACCGCCCCGGCGTTGGCGTAGACGACGTCCAGCGGGCCGAGGTGCCGCTCGGCGTGGACCACGCCGGCGCGGACGTCGTCCTCGGAGGTGACGTCGCAGTGCACGTAGTGCGCCCGCAGACCCAGCGTCTCGACCAGCTGCTTCCCCGCGGCGTCGTCGACGTCGGCGACCAGCACCGAGTCACCCGCCGCTGCGTGCCGGGAGGCGATGGCGGCACCGATGCCGCGGGCTCCGCCGGTGACCAGGACGATGCTCATGCGCGCACCGCCCCGGCCACGTCTACCGTGCTACGCCCTCTTCTCGACTGACTCAAGATGGTCCCGTCCGCGTCGGCGCAGGGTGCTGAGCCCCTACAGGATGGCTTAAACCATTATCACGATTTGAGTAACTGTACAGGAGCTTGATGGAAGCAAGTCTGGGTCCGTCACCTCCGCAACCTTCTCCCCGGAAGCGATCTCGTCAGCCTGTCCGCACAGTCCGACATGGCGGACGAGTCACGCATTCGTGCAACAACCGAGCTGAGGCGCCTCCGCCGTCTCCCCGAGCGGGGCTCACCCTGCTCCGACTCGGCGTGCTGGGAGGATCAGCGGCATGGAGTTCGTCGACGTCATCGCCGCCCGCCACAGCTGCCGTGCGTTCCAGGGCGCGGAGGTGCCCGACGAAGCCCTGAACCAGCTCTTCGAGCTGGCCCAGCACACCGCGTCGTGGTGCAACACCCAACCCTGGCAGGTGCACCTGGTCTCTGGGCCGGCGATCAAACGGTTCTCGGCCGAACTGATCCACCACGTCCTCTCCCAAGCGTCGCCGAGCGCAGACTTGGAGATGCCGGCCGGGTACGGCGGCGTGTACGCCGAAAGACGGCGGGAGTCCGGTCACGCCCTCTACGACGCTGTCGGGCTGGCGCACGGCGACAAGCCGGGCCGCGGCGCCCAGGCACTACTCAACTTCAGCTTCTTCGGAGCCCCCCACGTCGCGGTGATCACCACCGATCGCGACCAGGGGACGTACGGCGCCATCGATTGCGGCGGTTACGTCGCTACCCTGACGAGCACCGCCACCGCGCTAGGGCTCGGCTCGATCGCGCAGGCAGCGATCGCCATGCACTCCGGTAAAGTGCGCGATTTCCTCAACCTGTCAGCAGACCGGCTGGTCGTCTGCGCCGTGTCGCTCGGGTACGCCGATCTCGAGCACCCGGCGAACGCCTTCCGAACCTCGCGGGCCGGAGTGGACGACGTCGTGGTGCACCTGCGCGACTGACGACGTAGCCGGGCTCGGCCTCTCATCCACGAAAGGATGAGAGTCATGGCGGGCACCGAGGAAGTACCCCGACGAGCTTCGCGAGCGGACGATCCGGATGGCGGTCGATCTGCGGCGTGACCCAGCGACGAGGACCGGTGCGCTGCGCCGAGCCGGTGAGCAGCTCGGGATCAACCCCGAGACGCTGCGCCACTGGGGCAGCCAGGTCGAGAGGGTGGATGACCCCGCGTCAGATGTGACACGGCCCACCACCGCGACCACCGAGCACTCCCCCCGTACCGACCGCACACGGGACGCGATCCGCTGCCACTCCCCACACGCGCATGCTCCCCGCCTGGGGGGAGCTACCAGCAGATGATCAGTGCCTACCGCGGCCCCGATCGAACTCCTGGACGTGTGCTGATGGCTACCCTGATCGCCTCGGTCAGCCACGAGTCCGACGAACACCCCCTGTCGCAGGCGCGACAGGGGGTGCCGTGGGAGTTGCGAGCGTGATGGTGCTCGGGTCAGCGGCGGACCCGCTTGCTCCGCAACGGGGCTGAACGTGCCGACTCGTACCCGGCCTTGGTGGCCCGCACGACCACCTTGATCCGGCTGCCGACATCTGCCTTGCCCAGCTTGTAGCGGTTGCTGGTCGCGCTGCGGATCACCTTGGTGCCGCGGTACCAGGTGTACGTCACCTTCGCGCCACCCCAGTCGCCGGGGAGCACCTTCAGCACCGCGCCACGCTTGGCGATCCCCTTGAGCCGGGGCTTGCCGACCGTGATCCGTCCCGCAGCCACCGCGCCGGTGGCCGCGCTGTCACGGCTCACGGCGACCCGGCCCACCTTGGCGCCGATGACGCGCAGGGTGAGCCTGTGTCCGCGATCGGCCGCCGTGGCGACGTACTGCGCACCCGTGGCTCCGAGGATCGGGCTGCCATCGCGGAGCCACTGGTGGGTGAAGACCGAGCCGGACTCCCACCCGTCGGTACGAGCCTGCAGCGTGAGACCGACTCGCACCGTGCCGGCGATCCCCGGCGTGGCCGATCCGACGACGGTCGGGACCGGCTCCGGCTCCGGCGTGGTCACCGGAGCGGTGACCACGGAGGAGGCAGCGCTGGTCGCGCTGGTGGACTCGTAGCCCTCGAGGTGACCTGTCACCACCGCCTGGATCCGGGCACCCCGGTCGGCCTCGGTGAGTCGGTAGCCACTGGATCGGGCGCCGAGGATCTGGTGCCCGTCGCGCAGCCAGGCGAACGTGACCGTCGTGCCCTCCTGCCAGGAGCCGGCATCAATCAGCAGCGTGCTGCCGATGGTCGCCTCTCCCGACACCTGGACGGTCGGGGCTGCCTGCACCGCAGACCTCACGGTCGTGCTGGCGGCACGGACCGTGACCGGTGCCCGGTCCGCCCCGGTCACCGTCGCCTCGACGGCCATGGTGTGGCCGATGTCGGCGGCGGTGATCCGATAGCTGGCTGCCGTGGCTCCGGGGATCGTCAGTCCGTCGCGCAGCCACTGGTGGCTGACGTCACCACCGACGGCCCAGCCACCGAGCGTCGCGGTCAGCTCCTGCCCGAAGACCGGGCTCCCGGAGAGGGCGAACTCGCCACCCGTCACCGTGAACGAGACCGTCTGCACCGCGTCGTTGACCTTCAGGGTCACCGAGCCACTGCCCGGGCGCAGCGCCGACAGCTCGCCCGAGGTCGGGTCGATGGCGGCCACGGCGTCGCTCGGGGCATCGGCGACCTCACCGACGAACACTCCGTCGGTTCCGCTCCACGCGTGGCTCACGGGCCAGGCGACAGGCACCTCACGGGTGTCGTCCTGGAGAACCACCGGCGCGGTGTCGAAGACCTGCCCGACGCCGAGTGCGGTTCCGGGCGACTGCACGGTCAGCGAGTCCACCCGGGCGTTGACCTCGGAGCTGAGCCAGTCGGCGCCCCGGTCGTCCGTGGCCTCCCACTGTCCCTCTTCGGGGTCGATGCCGAGCATGGTCCATCCGGTGAAGCCTCCGTCCTCCGGGGTGGAGGCAGGGCCCTTGCCGGAGTTGCCGTTCACCAGGTGCGGCACACCGTCGATACGATCGGCGTGGAAGACACCGACGTGGGATCCGACGAAGCCGATCGACTTGCCGGTGTCCGCCCGGAACTCGGTGAGCCAGTCCTCCAGGAGCTCAGCCTCGTTGCGATCGCCGAGCTGGCTGCCCTTGGTCGGCAACGGGTCGTCGATCGGGTGGTGCTCGAAGACCAACACGCCGGTGATCCTGGGGTCCTCGGCGGCGTCATCGAATTGCGTGCGCAACGCGCGGACCTGGCTGAAGTCGTCGGCGAGCTTGCCGGTGGTGGTGTTCAGCGTGATCAACCGGGTGTGGTTGAGATCGAAGGTGTGGTTGGTGGCACCGAACTCATCCTTGAAGTTCGTGATCGCCCCGCCCATCACTTCGTGGTTGCCCGGCACGTAGTACCAGGGGAAGCCCACGCCACCCAGTTCCTCGTCGAGGATCGAGCGAGCCAGATCGAAGTCGGCAGGAGAGGCTTCGTCGACGAAGTCTCCGTTGATGATCAACACGTCGGGCTTCTCGGCCACGATCTCGCGCAGCGCATCCCGAGCACCGGCCACAGCGCCACTGTTGGGGTCGCGAGCGACGAACTGGGCGTCCGACATGACCGCGACCCGCAGCGGCGACTGGTCAGTGCCACCGGTGCTGGTCACCAGCGGATCCTGCACCGGCTCGACCACCGGGGCGGTGACCCCGTCCGGCGGCAGGTAGGCGTAGATCTTGGAGAACTCCATCGACCCGGTGTACTGCTTGGCCGCCACCGTCTCGAGGATCCGGATGCGCTCGAGCTTGAGCGGGAAGGAGAACGAGCTGGGGACGACGAAGTCCTTGCGCTCCCAACCGGTCCAGGTGGCGTACAACGAGGTGGGAGCGCCGTTCTCGTCGGCACCGTCGAGCCAGTTGCGTACGCCGTTGGCCTGCATCACCTGCAGACGTAGCAAGGAGCCGTTCCCGTCGCCCTTGACCCAGACCGAGAGCTTCTGCGGGCGGCCCGGGATGTCGATCCCTCCCGAGCCACCGGTCACCGCGCCGGGCGCAACGGCGTACCGGCCCCGGGTGCCGGTGGACTGGGTGAAGTCGTAGTTGAGCTTGATGCTGGGTTGCCCGTCGTGACCGTCACCGGCCCCGATGCTGCCCGTGGGAGCCCGGTCCTGCGCCGTGGTCCACTGACTGATGTCGCTGAAGTCGTCGATCAGACGGACCTCGAGTGGGACAGCCACCGCGACCTCGGCGACCAGGTCGCCGTGGGAGAAGCGGAGGGTCGCGGTGCCCGTGTCGCCGATGGCGGTGACGGTGAAGCGACCGTCGGCGGTGGGCTCAACCTTGAACACGTCGGGCGACGGGTTGTCCACCGTCAGATCTCCCGCCTCGACCAGTGCGGTGAACCCGAGGGCGTCACGGCCGGTGAAGGAGAGGGTCTCGCTGGCACCCTCCTTCTCCAGGTTCACCACGTTGTGGTTCACCGTGAGAGCGGTCGGAGCGCCCAGGACCTGCACCGTGCTGACACCCATTGCGACGCCGCGGCGGGCGCGCACCTTCACCGTGCCGGTCTTGCGGCCCGCCACCACACCGTCGCCGACTCGGGCGACGTCGGTGTCGGAGCTGCTCCAGGACGCAGGCGCCTGGTCGACAGGTGATCCGGTCTCGTCGTGGCCGCGGCCCACCATGGTCCGGTGGAATCCGGCGAAGACCCGGTCGGCGTTCTCGGTGTCGGATGCGGGCGCAACGGCGTACCCCTCGAGCTCGCCGGAGCCCGGCGCGGCGAGCACCAGGCCCATGCCGTCGCCGTCGTGCCGCTCGAAGCCGTCCGATGGACTGTTGGCGATGGTGGTGGAGGTGTCACCGACACGCCGGATGTTCATCTGGCTCGAACCGCCGCCGTCGGCGTTGATCGCGTCGTCGATACCCAGGTCCAGCATCAGCCGGCCCATCTCGGTGAAGCCCATGCCCTTGGCCACGGCGACGCGCCCGTCGACGACCACGAAGTACGCGGTCCGGCGGTCGGAACTGAACCCGATCATGGTGCGGGGGTTGACCCCGGAGAAGTACTCCTGGCTCGCGTCGAACGGCAGTGCCACGCCGTCACGCACCAGAGGGTGCCAGGCACCGCCGGCCTCGGCCACGTTCAGGTTGGCGTCGTCGACGGAGTAGGAGATCGTGACTCGATCCCCGGTCGCCAGCTGCTTGAGTCGGTTCGCCGCTGCCGAGCCGTCGGCTGCCACCAGCGCCTGCACGCCTTCCGCCAGCTGGCCCTCGCCGACGGTGTCGGAGACGGACGTGACCTTGCCCTGAGCGTCGAGCACCACCTCGACGCCGGCGGCGGGGCCGCTGAGCGCGCGTGCTCGGGAGAACTCGCCCCACTGGCTGTTGTAGACCGACAGGCCGTTCGTCGGAGCGCTGGACACGTTGATGCCGGTGATCTGGACAGCAGTGTCGTCGGCGAATCTCGCCGATCCGACGAGGGCCAGATTGACCAACGCACCCAGCCCGTCCTTGGTCATCCCGACCGATGCAGAGGCGTCGGGGTTGCCGGACTTGATGATCTTGCCGTCCCGGACACCCCATCCAGCTGCGGCACCGGAGTTGTTGATGTCGAACCGGTCCAGGTTCACCCCGGCCACCGCTGCGCTGGACTCGGTCAACTCCGTGACCGTGCTCCCGCGCCCGGCCACGGTCGGGGGCGTCAAGTACTTCATCTTGACCGTGCTGTCGGAGAGCTCTGCCTTGAGCACGTTGATCTGCTGCCACCCGTCGGGGCCCAGTCGTTCCCACTCCACGTGGGTGAGGCCAGGAGCCACCTGCTCGGTGCTGAGGTCGTTGATCACCGCGGTGCCACCGCGGTCGAGGTTCATCCCCTCCACGACGATGGGCGCGCCGGCCGTGTCGGCAGCGTTCGCGAAAGGAGCCATCGCGACGCTCGCCGCGATGCCTGTGGTGAAGATGGCCAATCCGGCCACGGTGGCTGCAGCGGTCTCAGCGCCGCGCCGTCGTGCCTGTCTTGTCACTACGTTCGTCCTTCTGTGGTCCGAGTGCCGACACCGGGCGGTGAAGCCGCTCGCAGCCAAGACAGGTAAAGAGGCCTCTGAGAGGCCTATCGGTGGATCTCAGACGAACGCGGACGGTCCGAAAGCGACGGCCCCGGTCGTAGGACCGGGGCCGTCGCACTCGTGGGTCGCCTACCTCCTGACCCGCAGCTTGAACACGCGGCTGCTGGACCTGTAGTCGGCGTCACCGCGGTACGTCATTGCCGACCGGGTGGTCGGTGGCCGTCGTACTGCTGGTGGCCGCTCTGACGGTCAGCGCGGCCGCCGAGGCCGCCACCGGCACCCGGCGGCACTGCCCGCTAGGAGCCGAGCGTCAGCGAGTAGCCCCGGCCCCGGATCCTGCGGATGCGTGCGATCCCCTGCAGTCGGTTGCGCAGCCGCGCCACGTGCACCGAGATCGTGTTGTCGGCCGGACCGGCGTGCGTGTCGCCCCAGAGCGAGAGGCGCAGCTCGTCGTTGCTCAAGACCTCCGGCGCGCTGTACATCAGCGTGCGGAGCAGCTCGAACTCCTTCAACGGAAGATCGGCGATCCGCTCGCCGTTGATGCGGACGAGGTAGGCCCGAGTATCGAGCTCGATGGGACCGAACGAGACCTTCGCGTGGTCGTCGAAGCTGTTGCCGGACTTGTCCAGGATGTCCCAGACCGTCTCCGCGGTGTAGGGACGAGTCATGGCGGCGCCGGCGCCCGCCAGCAGCAGCGGTCCGGCCTCCGGAGCATCCGCTCGATCCAGCGCGGCGACCACGAACGTCGGGCCGTACTCGCGCACTTTCCGGACGAAGTCCACCGCGGGCAGGCCCGGTGTCTCCGGCGCCACGACGACGGCTGTCGGTCGGAGGCGACCGAACTCGATCAACGCGTCGAGCGTGGAGCCCACGCAGGTCACGTGCACCCCACGGGTCGACATGTCCTCGGCCAGCTGCTCGTGGTCGACGAACGGGTCGACCACCAGGAGCTGGGCCCCTGTCGCCTCGGTCCAGTGCTGGTTCGAGGCTCGGGCCCCCGCCTGGCGTGGCGGAAGCTCCTGCTCGCGCTCCGCGAGCGGGAGCATCCCGAGTTCTGCGGTCATGCGACGGTCTCTCAGCCGAAGCGACCCGAGATGTAGTCCTCGGTGCGCTTGTCAGAGGGGTTGGAGAACATCCGGCCGGTCTTGTCGAACTCGACGAGGAGACCGGTGCGGTTGCCCGTGGTCTCGTCGGGCCGTGCGGTGAAGAACGCCGTACGGTCCGAGACCCGGGCGGCCTGCTGCATGTTGTGGGTGACGATGATGATCGTGTAGTCGCTGCGCAGCTCGACCATCAGGTCCTCGATGCGGGCGGTGGCGATCGGGTCGAGGGCCGAGCACGGCTCGTCCATCAAGATCACGTCCGGCCTGGTGGCGATGGTCCGGGCGATACAGAGCCGCTGCTGCTGGCCGCCGGAGAGGCCGTACGCCGACTGCTTCAGCTTGTCCTTGACCTCATCCCACAGCGCCGCTCCGCGGAGCGCCTCCTCGACCAGGTCGTCCATGTTGTCGACCTTCATGCCCGTGACCCGGGGGCCGTAGGCGATGTTGTCGTAGATCGACTTGGGGAACGGGTTCGGCTTCTGGAAGACCATCCCGATGGCGGTGCGGACGGCGATCGGGTCGATGCCGCGACCGTAGATGTTCTGGCCGTGGTAGGTCACCTCACCCTCGACGCGGGCTCCGCTGACCAGGTCGTTCATCCGGTTCAGGCAGCGCAGCACCGTGGACTTGCCACAGCCCGAGGGCCCGATCAGGGCGGTGATCTCGTTCTTGCCGAACGAGAGGTTGACGTCGTGGACCGCGTGGAAGTCCCCGTAGTAGACGTTGAGCTTCAGCGCCTCCATCACCGGGTCCGGGGGCATCTCGGGCAGATTGCGCTCGGCCTCCTGGTGGGCGGAGGACAGGCTGCCGATCTCGACGCCGTCCACCGGACGGGTCGAGGTGGTCGCGGGGTGCGTGGACATGACGTCTCCTACCAGGATCGCTGGAACTTGTTGCGGATGACGATGGCGAGCGCGTTCAGCCCGAGGATCATCACGAGCAGGACGATGATGGCCGCGGAGGCGGCGACCCGGAACTCTTCTTGCGACTGCGAGGTCAGGTTGTAGATCTGGATCGGCAGCGCCGTGACCTCGCTCAGCAGCCCCTCGGGATCGAAGCGGACGCCGACCCCGATGCCGACGATGATCAGCGGCGCCGCTTCACCGATCGCCCGGGAGAGACCGAGGATGGTGCCGGTCGCGATGCCGGGGATGGCCGAGGGCAGCGTCTGGCGCCAGGTGGTCTGCCAGACCGTCGCACCGAGGGCGAGCGAGCCGTGACGGATCTCGCGTGGCACGGCTCGGACGGCCTCGCGGGTGGTGATGATGATGACCGGCAGGATCAGCAACGCCAGGGCGACGGCGCCTCCGAGCACGATGCCGGTGCGCTCGAAGCCGAGCAGCGACATCACGGCGACCGCGAGAAGGCCGTAGACGATCGACGGCACCGCGGCGAGGTTCTGCAGGTTCACCTCGATGAACCGGTTCCACCAGCGGTCCTTGTCGGCGAACTCCTCGAGATGGAGCGCCGCAGCGATCCCCAGGGGTACGGCGAGCAGCGCCGTGAACAGCATGATCCACAGCGAGCCGAGGATGCCGGCCCGGAAGCCGGTCTCCTCGGGTCGCACTCGGGAGGCGTAGTCGGTCAGGAGCGCCGCGTCGAAGCGGGACGAGCCCTCGATGGCGACGTCGATGATCAATACCAGCAGGACCATCACCCCGAAGAACAGCGAGAACCACAGTCCCACCAGGAAGATGAGCGAGCCGAGGTTGCGGTCCTTGCTCCGGCCCGTGGAGAGGCCGGCGGTGACGTCGCGGGCGGTCGTTGCAGCGATGCTCATCAGTACTCCTGCCGGAATCGGCGGACGAGGGCGATGCTGATGATGTTGATGACCAGCGTGATCACGAACAGCAGCAGGCCGACCGCGAAGAGGTTGTTGTACTGGATGGAGCCGACGGGGTTCTCGCCGCCCGCGGTCTGGGCCATGAAGCCGGTCATGGCCTGCATGCCATCGCGGGGATCCAGGCTGAGGTTCTTCTGGGCGCCGGCGGCCAGGGCGACGATCATCGTCTCCCCCACGGCCCGGGACAGGCCCAGCACGATCGCGGCGGCCACGCCCGACAGCGCGGCGGGAAGAACGACCCGCAGCGTGGTCTGCATCCGGTTGGCGCCCATGGCGAGCGAGCCCTGCCGCAGCGCGTGCGGCACGGCCGAGAGCGCGTCCTCGGACAGCGAGGCGATGGTGGGCACGATCATGACGCCCAGCACCAGGCCCGCGGACAGCACGTTGGTGAAGTTGACCTCGATGCCGAGAAGGTCCTGCAGCAGCGTCGGCGTCACGAAGGTCAGGGCGAAGAAGCCGTAGACGACCGAGGGGATGCCCGCCAGGAGCTCCACCGTCGGCTTGAGGATCCGACGGGCACGTGGCGAGGCGTACTCCGAGAGGTACATCGCCGCGCCCAGGCCGAGCGGGATCGCGACGACGAGCGCGATGAACGTGACCCAGGCGGTGCCCGCGACGAGCGGGAGGACGGCGAACTCGCCCTCGGTGGCGAAGAAGTCACCGAACGGGACCTCGCGGAAGAACTCCACCACGGGTTCGATCAGGGCCGCGATGATCCCGATGGTGATCGCGACCGAGAGGAGGGCCGCGGTCAGCAGCAGCGCCTTGATGACGGCCTCGAGGGGCCGGGGCTTGCGCCCCAGATCCGGGACGCCGGGCAGGCCCGTCCCGGAGGACGGGCCTGCGCCGGTGGTCGTGATGCTCATGAGAGCCGGGTGACCTTTCGGGTCAGCTCGAGAGACCCTCGAGCGACGACGTCGTCTCCGCGTAGAGGTCCTCGCTGAGCGGGATGAACTGGCCGATCTCGGCGATCTCGGCGAGGTTCTCGATGTAGAAGTCGACGTAGGCCGCGGTGGCGGCGTTGTCGGCGTACTTCGCCTTGTTCACGTAGATGAACAGCGGACGGGCGAGCGGGGTGTACTCGCCGGCCTGGGCGGTCTCGGCGGAGGGCTCGATGCAGCCGTTGCCGCTATCGATCGCCAGGGCCTTGAGGCTGTCGGCGTTCTGCTCGTAGTAGGTGTAGCCGAAGTACCCGGTCGCACCCTCGGTGCCGGCGACGCCCTGGACCAGGACATTGTCGTCCTCGGAGGCCTCGTAGTCGGTGCGGGTCGCCTCCGACTCGGCGCCGATCACGTCGGCGGCCATGTAGTCGTAGGTGCCCGAGTCGGTGCCGGGACCGAAGAGGGCGATCTTCTGGTCGGGGAAGCTCGGGTCGAGCTCGTTCCAGTTGGTGACCGTGGAGTCGGGGCCCCACAGTGCGATCAGCTGGTCGACGGTGAGGCAGTCCACGTCGAGGTCCTTGTGCGTGACCACGGTGAGCGCATCCGTGGCGACCTGGAGCTCGGTGTACTCGATCCCCTCGGCCTCACACGCCGCGATCTCCTCGTCCTTGATCGGACGGGAGGCATCGGAGATGTCGGTCTTCCCGGCGCAGAAGGCCTCGAACCCACCGCCGGTGCCGGACTCGCCGACGGTCACCTTGACGTCGGGGTTCTCCTCGGCGAGCAGCTCGGAAGCAGCGTCGCTCATCGGGAACACGGTGGAGGAGCCGTCGACAGCGACGTTGCCGCTAGCCGAGCCGTCGCCCTCGCCGCCACTGGCGTCGGAGCCGCCACAAGCGGACAGGGCCAGGGCGAGGACGGCAACACCGGGCACAACAGCCCGGCGGATGGAAGTGCGCTTCACTTCAGAACTCCTGATGTCTGGGTTGATGACATCGCCGAAGCTAGACAGCCCGGGTAACGCGCTCCCTGGTCATTTCTGAACAGAACATGAACAAGGGTGGATGACTCCGCGTCGGATGTGACACGGACTACCACCGCGAGATCCCTTCTCCGAACCAGCGCGCGTTCGAGAACGGGCACTGCCCGGTCGTCACTTGAGAAGACGACCGGGCAGTGCGGTGGAGCGGGACGGGCGGTGGAGCGGGGCGGGGCGGGCGCTGAGCTTTCCCGGTCCGCCCCTGGAATCACCTACGGCGAATCTTCGTCGCCTTGCTGGTCATCGATTCCTTGACATAGCCGGCGAGGCGCCCGGTCACCTTCACCTTGATCCGCCGGCCAGCGTCTGCAGGACGAATCGTGTAGGACTTCTTGGAGGCACCCTTCACGGCCCTGCCGTCGACATACCACTGGTAGGAGTAGGAGACCGAGGACGGCTTCCACCTGCCCGTGTTCGCCTTCACCTGCTTCCCCGGCTTCGCCTTGCCCTTGATCGTGGGCTTCCTCGCGGTCAACTCACCCTTGGCCACGATCTCGGCCAGGCTGATCCGGGTGACCGTGGTGTAGCCGGGCTTGGTGCCGGTGACCTGGACCGAGATCCGCTTGCGCACGTCGGCCGCACGGAGCGCGTAGCTGGCCGAGGTGGCTCCAGCGATCGCAGCCCCGTTGCGGAGCCACTGGATCTCCTGGGTGACGCCGACTCCCCAGTCAGTCGTGCGGAGCTTCAGCGCCTCGCCGACGCGCGCCACCCCCGTGAAGGTCGGTTGCTCGGAAGCGAGAGTGCCCGGCGCAATCGTCACCGCTGCCGATTCCGCCGTTGCCGGCTCGAACCCGGACTTAGATCCGGTCACTCGGACCGACACCGCCGCGTGCACGTCAGCAGCACCGGGCACGTACGACCTGCCTGTGGCTCCGGCGATCACCTGGCCGTTGCGCAGCCACTGGTAGGTGAACTCCGCATCCGCGGGTGCCCAGGTGCCCGGCGCCGCCGCCAGCGTCTCGCCGAGGCGCGGCGTGCCCGAGACGACCGGCGTGCCGGCAACGACGACGTCCGGTACGACCACCCGCTCGGTCACGATGACCGTTGCGGTGGCCGACGACGACCTGGTGCGCTCGTCGCCCGCGTAGGAGATCGCGAGGGACTTGGTGCCCGCGGTCGCGAACGGACCGACCTCGATGCTCACCCTGCCGGACGCATCCAGATCACCGGTCACGGCGTCACCACCGACCGTCACCGTCACCGAACCGGTCGGCACCGTCTCACCGGCAGACGTCACCGTCACCGGCACCGTCACCTTCTGCCCGGTCAGCACCGAGGCCAAGGAACCAGGCATCACGGTGGAGTCGGCAAGCTCGGGCTCCTGTCCGGCCTCACCCGTGGCGAAGGACCAGACCGGCGACTCGGTCGAGTGGCCGCGGTCGTTGGTGGCCTTGGCGTACCAGGAGTACCCGCGGTTCTCCTCGAGGTCGCCGAGCGCGTCGGCGGAGAGCACTGCCCGCTCCCCCGAGGCGACCCGGACCGGCGCGCCACCGAGCATCTGCGCACCGCGTGCCGACACGGTCAGGGCATCGGTCGAGATGGTGCGAGAAGCAGTCTGCAGGTCGTAGGGAGCAACGAAGTTCTCGTTCTCCTTCAGGTCGATCGAACCACCCGATCCATGGATGCCCTCGGGCCAGTACTGGTTGCCCTCCTTCTTGATGGAGAAGGTCGAGTGCTCCATGTCCTTGGTCTCGGTGTCGAAGTCGATCCACCGCATCCAGCCGTCGCCACCGTTGGGGTTGCACTGGGGGTCGAACATGACCTCGTAGACCACCCGCCCCTCGGACGGACGCTGCACCCGGGTCACCGGCGAACAGTTGTGACCGGTGAGAACCATGCCGACGTTGTCGTTCGGCGCGACGAGGTCCTCGAAGACCTGACGGCCCTGGTACTCGTAGTCCGCACCGCCGTAGGGCTGCAGGTAGACGTGCACACCGATGACCACGTTGTGGTCCGGGTGGGCCTTGATCACGTCATCGGCCCACCGGAACGCCTGCGGGTCCAGCTGCATGCCCAGGTAGAGGAACAGGTAGTCCGCGCTGGGCGTCGAGATGACGTCGTAGTGCTCCGCGTTGCCACGGTTGCCGTCGCCGTACCATTCGCGGTCCTCGAACCGCGCCTTGCCGAACCACTGGTTGTAGTAGGTGTGATCGCCCCAGTCGGCCGGGCCGACGTCGTGGTTGCCGGGCAGGACGCCGTACGGGAAGTCCGCCTCGTCCATGATGTCGTGCGCGGAGTCGGCCACCTCCCACTGATAGGGCTGGTCGGGGTTGTTGACGAGATCCCCGGTGTGAACGCCGTAGACGATGTCCTCGGACTCCCGGTTGTCCACGGCGAACTGCGCCATGTCGCGGTAGGTCTGGTGGAACGAGCCCTGGCTGTAGAACTGGGTGTCGGTCATCCAGAGGAACCGCTGCTTGGTGTCGGTGTCCATCACCAGCTCGGGCACGTTCTGCACCAGGACGGTCGCCTTGTCCTGGACGACGAACCCGGCGACCTTCGTGCCGCCCTGCAACGAGATCTCCCCGCCGTCGCCCTCAGCGGAAGCGAGCTTCACCCACTTCGCGTCGCTGTGGTTCCACACCGAGAGCTGCGCGCGGTCGCCCTTGTCGACGCTTCCGGTCCAGCTGACCTCGAAGTCGGCGGCACCCAGGTCGGCGGGAACGGAGACCTCGAAGCGCTGGAACGGGTACGCCTTGTCGATCGAGGTCTCGATCACCTCGTCGTCGGCTGCCGCCGCACCCGCAACGTCGCCGCCCTGACCGGCGTCCGGTGCAGGCACACCGTCGAGGGTGCTTCCAGTCGCGACCGAGGCCGCTTCGCCGGAGTACGACGAGTGGAAGGACACGTCCAGCGGCTCACCCGAGGCGTCGGAGGCGAGCACCGACAGCTCGGCGTTCTCCGGGTCCACGTCGACCGCGCCGTCGACCGGGCGCGGCTCGCTCGGCTCGGCGGGCAGGCCGCCGGGGGCCTGGAACGCGATCGTCCTGCTCGACACGTTGCCGACGGAGTCGGTCGCGGTGGCCACGAGCGTGTGGTCGAGTCCGGTCAGGTCCAGCAGTGAGATCGTCGAGTCGTTCTTCACCGTGCGGCCGTCGATCCTCAACCTCAGCGAGGCGACCTCGTTCGCGTCGGTGGCCGACGCGAGCACCCGGAAGTCCTCGTCGTACCGCTGACCTTCGACCGGGGTCTCGACCTCGATCACCGGTCCCTCGCCGTCCACGAAGAACTCCACCGACTTCGTGACGCTGCGACCCGACGGGCGGGTGCCGGTCACGCTCAGCGTGTGGATACCGGCGGCGAGGTTCTCGATCGTGTCCCCGAAGTCGCCCTCGACCACGCCCACCTCCACCGGCGCCCCGCCGTCCACGGCGAAGGAGACCGTCAGCGGCTCCCAGGTCGTGCCGGCGACGCCGATCAGGCCCGGTGCGTAGGCGACGCCCGGTGCCGGGGTGGACAGGAACAGTGCCGGGGCGCTGTCCTTGGTCTCCATGCCGCCATGGGTCACCAGCTCACCGGTGGCCGACAGGTGCTCGGCCTTGGCCCACGAGGCGTTGCGTGCCGACCTCGAGACCCGGAGCTGGTCGAAGAGCATGTTCAGCGAGTCCTGCGAACCGTCCTCGAGCGAGCCGAGCATCAACGGTTCCGTGGACCCTTGGCTCAGCATCGCACCGATGTGGTTGGAGACCACCAGCTCGCCGTCGACGTAGAGCCGCAGCAGTGATCCGTCGTGCGAGGTGGCGATCGTGTGCCAACCGGCCTCGATGGGCGAGGTCGCCGAGGACCAGCTACCGCCCAGCTTCAGCGATGCCGTCAGGCCGCCGTTCACGGTGAAGATGCCGAACGTGTCGCCTGACGCACCGCCACCGGGGACGCCACGCGACATGATCATGTGTCGGTCGCCGGCTGCGAGGGCGGTCTCCGGGACGTACACGGTGGCGCTGTACATGACATGCGGCGAGCGGGCACCGGGCCCGGCCACGCCGGAGTCGATCTTCATGCCGGGCGTGTTCTGAATGGCGACCGCCGGCGACAGGTTGCCCGCCGAGCGGAAGTAGCTCTGCTCGCCGAGCTGCTCGACGGTGAGGTCGGACCCGTTGGCGTCGTACTGCGGGTGGGTGTCGTGCGCCATGTGGGAGACGAACTCGTAGTCGTCGTCCCACACGTCGGTCGGGTCGACCGTGGTGGGCTCGACCCCGTCGAAGTACAGGTAGATGGTCCGGGCCTCGGCGGAGACCTCGGGCACCTTCACCCAGATCGACGACAGTCGTGCCGACGAGTGCCAGCGCTCGACCTCGAACGGCAGCGGCGTCGGGTCGTCCGCCGTGGTGAAGACGATCCGCTCCGGGTCGATGGCGCTGTAGTCCACGACGCGGTCGTCGAACTGGACCAGGGACGGTACGTCGGCCAAGGGTGTCGGGATGTCCGCCTGCACCACGAACGGGATCCGCCTCCTGGCCTGCGGAACCTGCCAGGAGTCGGGCGCCTTGGTGCCGACGGCGACGAAGCTCACCGACTCGGTGTGGGTGTTGCCGGATCGATCGACGGCGGTGGCCTGGAGCACGTGGTCGTCACCGACCAGGTCCTCGGCAGCCAGGTGCAGCCCGGTCTCGACGGGGCGGCCGTCCAGGAGCAGGGTCAGGAACTCGACGCCGGACTCGTCGTTCGCCGTGACGTCGAGGTCGACTCCGTCGTCGCCGTAGTTGGCGCCGTCGGTCGGCGACGTGAACACGATCGACGGCTTGGTGGCGTCGACCTGGAAGCCGACCGAGCTGGCTTGGGTGTCCGCACCCGCGGTCGCCCGCACGTCGATCGTGTGGCTGCCACCCTCGAGCGCTCCGAGGGCGACCCGGAAGTCACCGAGTCGCAGACCCGTCGAGACCCAGTCCCCACCGTCGAGGCGGTAGTCGATGCTCGCCGTCCTCGACACGGTCCCGGTCAGGGTCGGTTCGACCGGGAGGACGGCGTCAGGTTCCGGGCTGGTGATCACCAGGGCGAGCGCACCCGCCTCGGTGGAGGTCTCCACCATTCCGCCCGAGACGAGCCTGCCGCTGAGGGCGAGGTGTTCGGCGCGCTGCCAGCTCTCGCTGCGCGCGACCTTCGAGACACGTACCTCGTCGTACACGTAGCCGGGCTTGGCCGGGTAGCTGCCGGGTTCGGCGGTGGCGGCCTTGGCCATCTCCCCCAGGCGCAGCTGGAATTTCGAACCGGTACGCAGCGGTCCGCGGGCGGCGTACTCGTAGACCAGCTTGCCGTCGATCAGCATCTTCGTCTTCTCGCCGTCGTGGCTGAAGGAGATGGTGTGCCAGCCGGGCTGGATCGCGACCCGGTCGCCGAACGACCACTTGTTGTCGACGGCGAGACGCGGGCCGATCGAGCCTTGGTGGAGCAGGAGGGTGAGCTGGTCGTCGATCGGGAAGTTGTTGGTCTCCCTGGCGACGATGTAGTTCTCCAGGCTGGAGGCCTTGGTGTGCTCCTCGCTGAGATACACCGAGGTCGTGATGGTGATGTTCTCGGCGGCGACCCCGGGGTCGCCGGGGTAGGTCAGCGCTCCGCCGGCCGGGAAGGTGACGCCGGGAGTGCCGCTACGCGTACGAGCGCCGAACGTCGCCGCGGTGGTGCTGCGCTCGACCAGGAGGTTGCCGTTGGTGGTCGAGTCGGGCAGCCGGTCGGACGCGTCCGGGTTGGACATGTGGGTGACGACGTCGAACTCCTCGTCCCACACGTCGGTGGCCGGGACGGCGTTCTCGGGGGCTCCGTCGAAGTACATGAACAGCTTCGACGAGTCGTTGGTGACGCTCGGGGCCCGGACCCAGACCGAGGAGACGCCCTCGGTGTCCCACTTCTCGATCTCATAGGGCAGCGGGTCGGTGCCGCCTGCTGCCAGGAAGGTCAAGGAATCGCGGGTGATCGTGGAGTGGTCGACCTCTTCGGCGTCGAACTGCACCAGGACCGGGAAGTCCTCGACGTCCTCGGCCAGGTCCGAGGCCTGGATGATGAACGGGAGGCGCTGCTGGGCCTCTGCGACCCGCCAGGGCTCGCGACCGGACTCGCCGGACACCGTGAAGGTGGCGGTCTGCGCCGACTCGTTGCCGAGGTCGTCCTTCGCCGTCACCTCGAGCACGTGCTCGCCGGGGCTCAACGCGACGCCGCGCTTGTTGCGCACCGGCGTCCCGTCCAGGACCAGGACCAGGCCGGCCTCACCAGCGTCGGTCGCGTCGACGTCCAGCTGGACGGCACCTGCATAGGACTGTCCGTCGACCGGCGAGTTCACGGTGACCTGCGGTCCCTGCGCATCGACCTGGAAGGTGCGCGCGACAGTGACCGGAGTCTGCCCGGCGACCGTCGCGGTGACCGTCAGCGTGTGCTCGCCGTGGGTGAGGTCGGGCAGGGTCAGGTCGACCGCGTCGGTGTGGCCGGTGAGCTCGACCGGCTGGCCACCGTCGACGGCGTACGCGATCTGGGCCGGCTGGTTCACCGTGCCCGCGAGGCGGACCTCGGCGCCGAGGCGCGCACCGTCGGCCGGGGAGGTGAGGTCGAGAGCGACGGCGACGCCGCCGTCCTTGGTCTCGATCGGCCGGTTGTCGGTCAGCTCGCCGGTCCGGGCGAGGTGCTCGGCCCTGATCCAGTCGGCGCTGCGCGCGACGGTGGAGAGGCGGAACTCGTCGAAGACCTGGCCGGCCTTGGTCGGATAGACACTGTTGGTCATCCGGCCGAGGCGGAGCGGCAGGATCGACCCCTTGAACAGCGCGCCGGTGACGGCAGAGTCTTGAGTCATCTCTCCGTTGACGTAGACCTTGAGCCGCTGCCCGTCATAGGTGACCTGGAAGTCGTACCACCCGGGGCCGGAGAGGGCGGTGTACGGCGTGTCGCTCCACTTCCCCCCGGTCTGCATGCGCGGACGGACCCGACCGTTGTGGGCGAAGAAGGTGAACTGGTCGTTGGGCCGGAGCTCCGGGGCCTCCTCGCGGGAGAAGATGTGGTTCTCGGCGCTGTTGGACGCCGTGATCGCCTCGGGCAGATAGACCGTGCCGCCGTAGGTGATGTGGTCGACCTTGTTGCCGACGCCGTCCCCACCGCCCGGGTAGTCCAGGTACTCGTCGGCGCCCAGCCGGATGCCGGGCGTGCCGGACGCGGTCTCCGCGCCACGGACGGCAGCGGCGACGGGCTCGAGCGTGAAGCCGTTGCCGGTGGAGTCCGGGACGGTGCCGGAGCCGGTGTGCATGTGGGAGACGACCTCGAAGTCGTCGTCCCACGCGGTCGCCGAGTCGACCGACGAAGCGGGCGTCCCGTCGAAGTACATGTACAGGTCCTCAGCGGTGCCGGAGACCGACGGCACCGACACCCAGACCGACGCACCGTCGACGCTCCACGTCTCGACCTCGTAGGCCAGCGGCGTCGCGTCGTCGTCCGTGGTGAAGACGAGAGAGTCGGAGTCGGCACTGTCGACCTCGGCCGCCGAGAGGGTGACGAGTGCCGGGAAGTCGGCCACCGCACCGGACAGCCCCTCGCCCTGCACCGTGATCGGGAGGCGCTGCTGCGCCGAATCCACCAGCCACGGGTCGCTGGGAGCGGCGGTTGCGCCCTGAACGTCGACGGTGGCCAGGAGGCCGACGGTCATCAGGGCCGACAGCCCCGTGGCCAGGCCGCTCCGGATGCGGCGTGACCGGTTGGACGCGGACGCATGTCTGCGCATGTCACTCACTCAAGGTCTCTCTTTCGGCGTAGGACCGGAACCCAGATGCTCAGGGCACCGCTGAGGTGGTGCCGCCGACGTGGCGTAGCCGCCGCCGGCGTAGAACGAACCAGCCCCCGAGACCCGCGAGCGCCACCAGGGCAACGGCTGCGGAGAGCTGACCTGCGGCGCTGGCACCTGCGGACTCGCCGGAGCCGTCGAGGCGCCAGTCGTAGGTGTCGGCCTCGAGGGTGTAGAGGTGGCGCTGGACATCGGGGCCGGTCGCGAGGGTCTGGTAGGCCTCGTGGATGTCGGTGAGGAGCGCCAGCTGCACCGTGGCTGAGGCAGCGGCGGTCGGACACGCGAAGTCGAGGCGAGCTCCGTCCTCGGCCAGCTCGCCCACAGCGGCGAGCGCGCCGGCGCAGGCGCCCTCGGGCGTGGTGACCTTCACCTGCTCCAGCAGGTACGCCGACAACTGCGGCGCCGCCGCCAACACCTCGGAGTCCTGGGCGTCGGACTCCCCCGGCACCAGAGCACCGTCCTGGAAGACGTAGGTCCGGGTGCCGTTCAGCAGGCCGAGATGCATGGCCAGCGCGGTGATGTCGTCCGGCGGCGCATGCCAGGTGACCGACACGGTCTTACCGCTCGACGTGATCTCGGCCGTCTGCGGAGCTCCGAAGGGGTGTGCCCCCGCGCGCTCGGTCGGGGCAAGGACTGCTCCGACAAGGAACAGTGCCCACACGCCCCAGAGTCCACGACGCATGCAGATCTACTCACCTTCAGGACAGAGCGCGGCTGATCGACTCGCGCCCACGGCGAGCTCCCCGGACGAATTTCACCGAGCCAGATGGATGCTTGGACTACACCCGTGCCTTGCCGCATGAAGTCGAGGTGAACGGGACGGATCCCGGCTCAGGTGGTGCTCGAGTCGCCTCGCCTGCGCGAGCGCGACCTCGTGCTACGTCGGCTCGACGGTCACCTGGCGGCTGACAGGTCTGGCAGGTCCGGCAGGTCCGGGTGGTCCAGCCACGCCCTGAACAGGTTCGCGAGGGCAGCGCCGGTGCGCTGCTCGGCGTACGCGACGAAGTCGGTGGTGGTCACCGAGCCGCCCGTGTGGTCGGCGACCCAGCCGCGCAGCAGGTCGAAGAAGGCGTCGTCGCCGACGGTGAGGCGCAGGGCGTGCAGGGTCAGCGCGCCGCGCTTGTAGACCCGGTCGTCGAACATCAGCTCCGGACCCGGGTCGGCGAGCACCAGGTCCTGGTCGAGGCCGGCGAGGCGTTGGTGGTGGCGGCGCGCGTGGTCGTCGGCCGGCTCGCCGCCGGAGTGCTCGGACCAGAGCCACTCGGCGTAGCAGGCGAACCCCTCGTGCAACCAGATGTCGCGCCACTCCCGCAGGGTGACGGCGTTGCCGAACCACTGGTGGGCCAGCTCGTGGGCCACCAGCCGGACGGCTCCCCAGTCGTCGCGAAGGTAGTTGCGGCCGAAGGTCGACAGGCTCTGCGACTCCAGCGGGATCTCGAGATCGTCGTCGGTGACCACGACGGCGTACGAGCCGAACGGGTAGGGGCCGAACAGCTCGGTGAAGACGGCGAGCATCTCCGGCTGACGGCCGAACCCGGCCTCGAACCCGTCGGTGGTGCCCTCGGGTACGGCGGCGAGCATGGGGACGGCGGCGTCGAGCCGGCGGAGCTCGTACCTCCCGATCTGGACGGTGGCGAGGTAGGTCGACATCGGCTCGTCCTGCTCGTGGACCCAGGTCACGGTGTTGCCGCGGCGCAGGCGGCTCTCGAGCCGGCCGTTCGCGACGACGGTGTAGTCGGGATGCGTGGCGACCGAGATGCGGTACGACGCCTTGTCGTCGGGCCGGTCGTTGCAGGGGAACCAGGTCGGCGCCCCGTGCGGCTGGCCGGCCACGATCACCCCGTCGGTGAGCTCCTCCCAGCCGGCCTCGCCGTGGTGCTTCTCGATCAGCGGCTTGGGCTTGCCGGCGTACTTGACGCTCATCCGGAAGACCGTGCCGGCGCCGATCGGGGTGCGCAGCGTGACGACGAGCCGGTGGTCGCGGACGGCGTACCTGGCGGGCGGCCGACCGTCGACGGTGACCTTCTCGACGTCGAGGTGGGCCAGGTCGAGGACGACCCGGTCGAGGTCGGTCTCGGCGAGCGCCTCGATGGTCGCCTCCCCGCGCAGCCGGTTGCCGTCGACCTCGTAGCTCAGAGCGAGCTCGTAGCGCGTCGCGCTCCAGGACGGATCGCCGTGCCCCGGCAGGTAGGGGTCGGCGGTGGGCAGGTCCGAGCGGCTGCCGGGCAGCTTCACGAGCGGGACACCCACGGCCCGATGGGGTTGCCGATCCAGGTCGTCTTGTCGGGCACCGACTCGCCCCTCATCACCAACGACACGGGACCGACCGTAGCGTGGCGGCCCAGCGTCGCCGCGGGGAGGATCACGCTGTTCGGACCGAGGGTCGCGCCGCGTCGAAGGACGACCGAGTCGAGGCTGAGCAGCCGGTCGTGGAACAGGTGGGTCTGCACCACGCTGCCCTGGTTGACCGTGGCGCCGTCGCCGAGGTCGACCAGGTCGGTCTCGGGCAGCCAGTAGGTCTCGCACCACACGCCGCGACCGATCCGTGCGCCCATGGCGCGGAACCACACGTTGAGCAGCGGGGTGCCGGCGACGGCCCGGGCGAACCACGGCGCGGCGAGCACCTCGACGAAGGTGTCGGCCAGCTCGTTGCGCCACACGAACGAGCTCCACAGCGGGTGGTCGCCGGGGCGGACCCTGCCGACGAGCAGCCACTTCGCGGCGACCGTGACCAGGGCGGCGACGATTCCACCCGCGGCCAGCACCGGCCCGGCGAGCACCAGGCTGATCAGCGGCCCGGCGGCGTCCGCGACCGCGACCAGGGTGACGGTGCTGACCGCGGCCAGGGCGAGGGCGGCCATGACCGGGACCAGCCGGCACAGCTCGACGAACCCGCGGGCCACCTTCAGCCGTCTCGGGGGCTGGTAGGTGCGGGCCGCGTCGGTGTCCTGGCTGACCCGGCGCAGGGGGGCGGGCGGGCTGCCGAGCCAGGACTCGCCGGCCGTCGCGACCTTGCGGCGAGGTGCCGCGGAGAGCACCGCGACCAGCGAGGCCTTGGGGACCTTGCGTCCCGGGGCGGCCATGCCGGAGTTGCCGACGAAGGCCCGCTTGCCGATCTTGACCCGCTCCACCCGCAGCCACCCGCCGCCGAGCTCGTAGCCGCCGATCAGGGTGTCGTCGGCGAGGAACGCCTGGGCGCCGACCTGGGTCAGCGACGGGATCATCAGCACCGTCGAGGCCTCGACGTCGCGTCCGACCCGGGCGCCGAGCGCACGCAGCCACCCGGCGGTGAGCTGGGAGGAGTAGAGCGGGAACAGCCAGGTCCGTGCCTCGTCGAGCACCCGGACGGTCGTCCACACCGCGAGAGCGGGGGCACTGCGGACGGGATGGACGCCGGTGCGGATCGCCAGCCCGGCGACTCGGACCACGGCCCACACGAGGAAGGCCAGTACCAGCAGGCCGACCACCGTGGAGACCGGCAGCCAGGCCAGCAGCCCGAGGGCGTCGGCGTACCCGTCCGGGCGATCGAGCAGCAGCGGCACGGCGAGCCCGGCGACGACCGCCGCGACCGGGAGTGAGGAGAGCAGCAGCGCGACGACGGCGTACGCCGCGACCCAGCTGCTCCGGTTGACGGGCCGCGAGTGCCACGGACCGCGGGCGTCGGTGGCGACCCGGGCGGCTGGAGCACCGGACCAGAACTCGCCCTCGGGCACGGTTCCGAAGACGGCGGAGCCGGGCGCGACCTCGGCGCCCGCGCCCACGACCGCGCCGGGGACCAGCATCGAGCGCGCTCCGACGCGGGCTCTCGCGCCGATCCGCACCGGCCCGAGGTGCAGCACGTCGCCGTCGATCCAGTGACCGGTCAGGTCGACCTCCGGCTCGACCGAGCAGCCCTTGCCGAGGGTCAGGAAGCCGGTCACCGGCGGCAGGCTGTGCAGGTCGACGTCGGGTCCGACGCTGGCACCGAGGAGCCGGGCGTACCAGGTCATGTAGGGCGCGCCCGCGAGCGAGGTGGCGCCGAGCTCGTCGGCGACGCGGGTGGCCAGCCACAGCCGCAGGTGCACCTTGCCGCCTCGCGGGTGCTCGCCGGGCTCGATGCCGTTCAGCAGCAGCCGGGCGCCGGTGGCCGCGAGCAGCATCCGGCCCATCGGCGCGACGAAGAGCAGCACCGCGAGGCCGAGCAGGGGCGGGTGCAGGGTCGGCAGCCACTCCAGGCCCATCAGGTCGAGGGTCTGGCAGCCGATCGCGGCCCAGGTCAGCCAGCGCGGCCCGGCCAGCGCCCGCAGCCCCAGCAACGCGGCGACCTGCCCGGCCTGGGTCTTCAACGGCACCACCGGCACGGTGCGGTCGCTGGTCGGTCCCGCCTCGGCCATGCCGTCGAGGTACGCCGCGAGCCCGCCGAGGGTCGGCTGCTCGTAGAGGTCGCCGACCACGACCTCGGGATAGCGGGTGCGGAGCCGGGAGACCATCTGTGCCGCGGTCAGGCTGCCGCCACCGAGGTCGAAGAAGTCGTCCTCCCGGCCGCGGACACTCGCGCCGAGCACCTCCAGCCAGAGCTCGGCGACCCAGGTCTCGGTGCCGCCGAGACTCGTGGCACCGGTGTCCGCAGCGGTCGGCAGCGGCCAGGGCAGGGCGTCACGGTCGACCTTGCCCGATGTGCGGGTCGGGATCTGGTCGACCACCGCCACCCGCGGGACCAGCGCCGCGGGCAGGTCGCGGCGCAACAGCTCCAGCGACCGGGCCCGGTCGAAGGAGGCGTCGACGGCGACGTAGCCGACGAGCAGCTGGTTTCCGGCCGCGCTCCGCCGGACCGCCGCGGCGGCTCCGTGCACGCCGGGCAGCTGCAGCAGGGCGCTGTCGATCTCGCCCAGCTCGATCCGCCGGCCGCCGAGCTTGACCTGGTCGTCCGCGCGGCCGCCGAACAGCAGCCCCGCGGGTTCGAAGACGACCAGGTCGCCGGAGCGGTAGGCGCGGTCCCAGCCGAGGGACGGCATCGCGGCGTACTTCTCGGCGTCCTTGACGGGGTCGAGGTAGCGGGCCAGTCCGACGCCGCCGATGATCAGCTCGCCGGTCTCGCCCGGGGCGACGTGACGTCCGTCGGCGTCGACGACGGCCAGGTCCCAGCCGTCCAGCGGCAGGCCGATCGGCACCGGTGCCTCGCCGGTCAGCAGCGCGCCGCAGGCGACGACGGTGGCCTCGGTGGGGCCGTAGGTGTTCCAGACCTCGCGTCCGGGCGCGATCAGTCGCGCGACCAGCTCGGGCGGGCAGGCCTCGCCGCCCATGATCAGCAGCCGCACCCTCGCCAGCGCCTCGGCCGGCCACAACGCCACCAGGGTCGGCACCGTCGAGACCACGGTGACCCGGTTGGCCACCAGCCACGGGCCGACGTCGATGCCGCTGCGGACCAGGGCGCGAGGTGCCGGCACCAGGCAGCCGCCGTACCGCCAGGCGAGCCACATCTCCTCGCAGCTGGCGTCGAAGGCCACGGACAGGCCGGCCATCACCCGGTCACCCACGCCGAGCGGCTCGTCCTGGAGGAACATCCGGGACTCCGCGTCCACGAAGGCCGCGGCGTTGCGGTGGGTCACCGCAACGCCCTTGGGGGTGCCGGTCGAGCCGGAGGTGAAGATGACCCACGCGTCGTCGTCCAGACCCGGGTCCTCCGGCTCGCGGGCCGGACCCGACCGCCGGGCGGTGATCGCGAGGTCGTTGCCCACGACGGCCGCGACGTCGGCCTCCCCGAAGACCAGTCGGGCTCGTTCGTCAGGGTCGTCGGCGTCGACGGGGACGTACGCCGCGCCCGCGAGCAGCACGCCGAGGATGGCGACGTACAGGTCGGTGGTGCCCGAGCCGACCCGGACCCCGACCTTGTCGCCGCGTCCGACTCCCAGCGCGTTCAGCTCGGCGGCCAGTCCGTCGGCGGCCTCGGCCAGCTCGGCGTACGTCAGTGCGCCGGTGCCGGCGTCGACCGCCGGTTCGTCGGCCGCCTGGTCGACCGTCGCCCGGAAGACGTCCACGAGGGTGCGGGCGGGCGGAGCCTGATCGCCCCGCAGGAGGGGCGCGGTGGGATCGGCGGGGTCAGGCACGCGAGTGACCTTGCTGCATCGAGGTGAACGGCAGGTGGCCATCTTCCCTCCGGCACCCGCATCGGATCCCCGGGAACGCGGCCGTCAGGTGCCGACGGCGGTCCTCGCGAAGGCAGCCACCTCCACCAGGTCCTGACGGACGGACGTCCGGTCAGCTGGGGCCGCGCGTCTACTTCGACTCGAGCCGTCCCGACGGGTGATTCGCGGCGAGCTCGGCACGTACCTTCGCCCATCCCGTGTCGTCGAGACCGAGCACGCTGCGCAGGTAGGCCAGTGTGACCCGCTGGACCAGGGCCACGCGCTCGGGGTTCTCATCGGTCGTCTCCGCAGCCTCGTAACCCGCGATGCCACCGAGCGAGTGCTCGGCGTCGATGAGCGTCAGCAGGCTCTTCTCGCCGGGGCTCAGGTGGTAAGGATCGGCACACCAGTCGGGACCGCGCACGGTGAGCGGCGAGTCGTCCCGGTCCCCGGCGACGATCAGGGCGGGCGTCGACATGTGCCCGAAGCTGGCCTGCATGAAGGGCAGGTGCTCGGCGGCGAACGGGGTCAGGTTCTTGCCACCCTCCCCCGCCGTGGCGAGCAGCACGCCGGCCTTGATGCGGGCATCGGAGAGATCCTCGCCGCCCGTGCCGTCAGGTTCGAGCACCTTGAGGCCCAGCAGGTTGCCGGCCGTCTGACCACCGAAGGAGTGGCCCGCCGCAGCGATGCGCGACCGGTCGAGCCGTCCGGCCAGACCGGGGAGCGAGGTCTCGACGAGATCGAGCTGGTCCAGGACCAGTTTCACGTCCTCGACCCTGAGCCGCCAGATGTCCGGCGTGCGGGGGTCGTCCGCAGCCAGGTTCACAGTCCGGGAGTCGAGGAAGGTCGGCTGGACCACGACGAATCCGTGGGCCGCCCAGTAGTCGGTCAAGGGCCCGTACGCCTCCAGCGACGACCCGAATCCGTGCGCGAACACGATGATGGGCAGGTCGCGGCCGGCGGCGGGTGCGGAGATGCGCACGTGCAGGTCCTGGCCGCGGTGAGGTGCGGGGATCGCCACCGGTTTCGCCGAGACGATGGGTCGTGGGGTGGCGAGTCCGGGGAGCGCGCGAGCGGTGGTCATGGCGGTCTACTTCCGTCGAGGACTAATAATGCCCACTATACCGATGATTTGTGCTCCACAAACTATCTGTCACTCGTAGACTGCCTTCGTGCCCACGTCAGGAACCGCCGACGAGACTCGACTCGTGCCGATGCTCGACTACCTCGCCCGCATGGGCCGGCGAGCAGCTGAGGCACTGCCGGACACGCTCCGGCCCCGGCACGTCATCGCGCTCGAGGTCATCAGCGAGCAAGGCCCCCTGGGACAGCGAGGACTGGCCGAGGCCCTGCGGCTCGACCCCAGCAATGTCGTGGGCCTGCTCAACGAGCTGGAGGAGCACGAGCTCGTGACGCGGCGGCGGGATCCGGCGGACCGCCGCCGCCACATCGTCGAGATCTCCAGCAAGGGCACGCGCGAGCTCACCGAGGCAACGACCCGGTTCGGACATATCGAGGATCAGCTCTTCTCGACCCTGAGTCCCCAGGAACGACGGACCCTGCACACCCTGCTGTCCCGTGCCGTCGGTGCCGTGTCCCGAGAGCATCGCGACACGTGAGCCGATCCCGACCAGCACGGACGAACGACGCCCTACTCGTCAGCCGGGTTCCTCGGTTGCCCGGGAGTTGGTGAGCGTGAGTGCACCGCCCGCGGCGAGCAGGCCGACGACGACGGCGAGCACGGCGTAGGTGATCCGTTCGCCGTGGAAGAAGGACGCGACGAGGGGGCTGCTCCAGGCGCCTGTCGGGAGCTGGGTGGTGACCAGGGCGGCGATCAGGGTCCCGACTACGGCGGTGCCGACGCTGGAGCCGACCTCTTGTGCGGTGTCGTTGAGTGCAGCGCCGATCGAGGTCCGGTTGCTCGGCATCGCGTCGATGAGCGCGACGGCACAGATGGTCATGACGGTGCGCAGTCCTACGGTCATCACCACCATGGAGACGGCGATGGCGGGATACCCGTGGTCGACACCCCACGAGAGTCCGGCCAGGGAGCCGGCCAGGCAGGCCGCGCCGACCAGGCAGGCCACGCGGTGGCCGAACCGTCGCGCGAGCCACTCGGAGACCGGGGTGGCAGCAATCATCGTCACGATGATCGGCAGGTTCGCCAGACCTGCCCGAACGGGGCTCCAGCCGTAGGCGTACTGGAAGTGGAAGATCAGCCCGAACATCACACTGGCCATCGCGATCGACGTCCCGACCTGCGCGATGGCGGCGCCCCGGACGGTGCCGTTGGAGAACAGGCGGAGGTCCAGCATCGGTGAGGCGGTACGACGCTCGTGCCCCACGAACGCCGCGCCGGCAGCCACGGCGCCGACGATCGAGCCGAGCGTGATCGCCGAGAGCCAGCCGTGCTCGACGCCACTGGTGAGCGAGTAGCACGCGAGACCGATGGTGGTGATGCTGAGCAGGGCACCGGGCAGGTCGAGTGTGTCCTTGGTCAGGTCTTCGGGCCGGTCGGCGGGCACGCCGAGCCGGACACCGACGCAGGCGATCAGCGCGATCGGCGCGTTGACGACGAGCAGCCACTCCCACCGCACGTGGGCCAGTGCGGTGCCGCCGAGCAGCGGACCGAGGACGAACCCGGACATCCCGACCACGATCATCAGGGTCATCGCGCGCATCCGCAGCGCCTTGTCGTCGAAGAGCCGGAAGACCAGCGAGTTGGTGATGGGCGCCATCGCCGCGGCGGCGACACCGAGCGCGGCGCGCAGCGCGATGAGCTCGCCCGCCGTCGTCACGAAGACGACGGACAGGCTCAGCAAGCCGAAGACGGCGAGCCCCGCCAACAGCACCCGCCGACGTCCGAACCGGTCGGCGATCGACCCCGCGGTGAGCAGGAGTCCGCCGAACGTCAGCGAGTACGCCCCGGTGACCCACTGCAGCGCGGTCGTGCCGCTGCCGAGGTCGCGGCCGATCGTCGGCAGCGCGATCGACAGCAACGTGTTGTCGACCATCTCGACGAAGAACGCCAGGCACAGGGCAGCGAGGGGGATCCACGCCGCGCGCAGGGACGAGTAGGTGCCCGACGGTGCGGGAGTCGTGGTGGTCAAGGTGGCCTCCGATCGGACGCGTCCGAGTGCCGAACGACGTACGAGCGACGCTAGGGAGAGGTGCTTTCACCCCGGCTTCAAGGCGCCTTCACGCCACTGTCCCGACGCACGGATCGCCCGCGACGCGTCAGGTCCGGGAGTCGGCCCCGAGCTGCAACAGGTGCTCCAGCGCGTCCGCGAGCGCGCCGGCGCCCTCCTCGGCGTCGGCGTCGTCGACGTGCTCACCCGGCGCGTGGGAGACCCCGGTGGGGTTGCGGACGAAGAGCATGGCGGTCGGCACGTGGTCCTTGAGGATCCCGGCGTCGTGCCCGGCGCCGGTGCCGAGCACCGGTGCGTCCCCGAGCGTGGCCGCCAGCGAGTCGCGCAGGCCGGCGTCGAAGTCGACCGTCGGGCTGAACGACTCCTCGACCATCGTCGCGGCGCAGCCCTCCTCGGCCGCGAGCAGGCTCGCCGCCTCGCGGATCTGCTCCACCACGACGTTGGTGACGACGTCGTCGGGGTGGCGTACGTCGACCCACGCGTCGACGCGGGACGCGATGACGTTGGTCCCGCCCGGGGTGGGGACCAGGCGGCCGACCGTGGCCCGCGCCCCGGGGTGCCGGCGCGCGAGATCGCGGATCGCCGCCACCAGCCGCCCGGTCGCCACCATCGGGTCGCGGCGGTCCGCCATCAGCGTGGTGCCGGCGTGATTGCCCTCGCCGGTGATGCTGACCCGCCAGCGGCCGTGCCCCAGGATCGAGGACGCGACGGCGATCGGGCGGTCCAGGTCGACCAGCCCCCGCCCCTGCTCCACGTGCACCTCCACGAAGGCCGCCATCCGGCCGAGCGCCTCACGGTCGGGCCCGAGACGCTCCGGGTCCAGCCCGCCGGCCGCGACGACCTCGGCGAACGTGCGCCCGTCGACGTCGGTCAGGGCGCGGGCGCGGTCGGGGCTGATCGCCCCGGTCATCAGCCGGGACCCCAGGCAGGCCACGCCGAAGCGCGAGCCCTCCTCCTCGGGGAACACCGTGACGGCCAGCGGCCGCTCCCCCAGCGCCCCGCGCTCGCGCAGCAGGTCGACGGCCACGAGCGCGGCGACGACGCCGAGGGGACCGTCGTACGCGCCACCACCCGGCACCGAGTCCAGGTGGCTGCCGGTGACGACGGCGTCGTCGCGCGAGCCGCCGGGCGCGTGCCAGGCCCAGATCGCACCGTTGCGGTCGACCTCGACCTCCAGGCCCCGGCGCTCGGCGTGCGCGACGAACCACTCCCGCAGCTCGTGCTCGGCCGAGGAGTGCACCAGCCGGGAGTAGCCCCCACGCTGCGGGTCGCGCCCGACGTCCGCGATCTCGGCCAGCAGGCCGGCGACGGTGTCGCTCACCGCATCTCCCCCGCGCCGACGTACGGGTGCAGGCTGCTCAGCGGCCGGCCCTCGGCGAACCGCTCCAGGCGGAAGTCCGAGGCCGGTACGTCGGGGTCGGTGCTGTCGCCCTCGAGCACCAGGTCGGCCACCAGGTCACCGACGGCGGGGCTGATCTTGAACCCGTGGCCGGCGAACCCGGCGGCCAGGATCAGGCCCTCGACGCCGCCCACCGGCGCGATCACCGGGTTCCAGTCCGGCGGTACGTCGTACACGCCGGCGTAGGTGTGGGTGACCGACGGCTCGGGGAAGCCCGGGAAGCGGTGCAGGACCTTCTCGGCGTACTTCTCGATGCTGGCCTCGGAGGCGATGTTCGAGTAGGCGTCCGGGTCCACCAGCTTCGGGGCGAAGTCGCCGTGGTCGCTGTTGCCGACCAGGAACTGGCCCGAGCCCTCGAGCCGGCAGTACTGCAGGCTGACCAGGTCCGAGACCACCGGCAGGTCCGGCAGCGGCTCACCGGCGTCGACGATCAGCAGCTCGGAGCGGTAGGCCTCCACCGGGAAGTCGACGCCGAGCTCGGCGAGCAGCTTCTTGGACCACCACCCCGAGGCCACGATCACCTGGTCCGCGTCGACCTCCTCGCCGCTCTCCAGGACCACCCCGGACACCCGGTCGCCCTCGGTCCGGATCCGGGCGACGGGCGTGTGCTGCCGGACCTTCGCGCCCCGGGCGCGGGCCTGCTGGCCGAAGTGGAGGGCCAGCTGGGTGGCGTCGGCGAACCCGCCACGGGGTTCGTACGACGCCAGGGCGACGTCCTCGACCGCCATCATCGGCCACAGCTCCTGGAGCCGGTCGGGGTCGATCAGGTCGACCTCGATGCCGAGCCCCTGGTGCATCGCGGTGTTGGCCCGCAGGGGGTCTGCGTTCTCCGCCCCGACGATGACGGAGTAGCCGACCTGCCGGAAGCCGACCTCGGCACCGAGGCGCTCGAAGGTCGGCAGGCTGCGCCAGGCCATCGCGGCGATCGACGGCACGCCGTAGTGGGAGCGCACGATCCCGCTCGACTTGCCGGTCCCGCCGCTGGCCAGGCTGTGCCGTTCGAGCACGAGGACGTCGCTCACGCCCCGCTCGGTGAGGGCCCGGGCGATCGAGAGCCCGATCAGCCCGCCCCCGACGACGACCACGCGCCGACCGGTCATGACAGTGCTCCTTCACGGGCCGCGGCGGCGGCCACCGCGGTGAGGGTCTCGACCCGGCGCGGGGCGCGCGGGGTCAGGTCGCGAAAGCCGCCGGCCAGGTGGACCAGCGGCTCCCGCAGGGTGTCGACGTCGAGCCCGAGCACCCGCAGCAGCACGATCTCGTGGTCGCCCGCGGGCAGGTGCCCCTGGACCTCGCAGTCCAGCCAGACGCCGGCACCCCGGACGAGCACCGCCCCCTCGGGGGTCACCGCGGTGTCGACGCCCACGAACCGGTCGCCCTCCTTCGCGCCCAGGGCCCGGCAGGCGGCGCCCTGGTCGGCAGCCAGCACGCTGACTCCCAGCCGGGTCGCCTCCTGCAGCCGCTGCCAGGTTCGCGAGCCGTGCATGACGCACACCGAGACCAGCGGCGGATCCAGCGAGACCGCCGTGAAGGAGCTGGCCGCCATGCCGACCAGCTCCCCCTCGAGCTCGGCGCAGACCGCGGTCACCCCGGTCGGGAAGCTGGCGTACGCGGCCCGCAGGGTGGCCGGATCGGTGTCGGTCGTCATGAGTGTCATCAGCGTGCTCCCGTGGTCGTCGGTCCGGAGGGTGGTGGGCGCTCGGTCAGGCCTCGACGGGGGTCAGGCCGCCGTTGCCGTTGACCGAGAACCCCTGGGCGAGCAGCGAGGCGCCGAGGTTGCGGGTGTAGTTGTCCACCCGGTAGTGCAGCGAGAACGCGCGGGTGTCGCGGTAGAAGCGCTCCAGCGGGTAGCTCTTGAACATCGAGCGCGAGCCGCAGACGTCGAGGCAGCGCTGGGTCACCTCCAGGGCGACCTGCTTGGCCACGGTCAGCGCGTGCACGCCCCGGAACTCGCCCTCCGAGCGCTGTCCGGAGTCCCACACGGCGGCGGCGTCGAAGAGCGCGGCGCGCGCCGAGGAGACCTTCGCGGCCAGCTCGCCGAGCTGGAACTGGATCAGCTCGCTGGTGGCCAGCTGCGGACGCTCGCGCACCCAGTCGATCGTGAACTCGAGGGCGCCGCGAGCCGCGCCGAGGTGGTTGGCCGCGAACGCGAGCGTGAACGTGCGCGTGTCGTCGGTCTCCCACCAGCCGGGCTCGCCGAAGATCGCGTCGTCGGGCAGCACGTAGTCGGTGACCTTGACCGCCCAGCTGACCGTGGAGCGCATCCCCAGGACGTCCCAGTTGTCGATGAGCTCGACCTCGGGGACGTCGCGCGGCACCAGGACGGCGATGGTGCGGTGGTCGTACTCCTCGGTGCCGGGCATGGCCAGCCAGATGACGTAGTGCGAGGCGCCCGGGCCCAGCGAGGCGAAGTGCTTGGTGCAGTTGAGCACCCACTGCCCCTGCTCGTTGCGCACCAGCTGGCTGGTCGACGTGCCGAGGTTGTTCTTGCCGGGCACGGACTCGCTGCCCACGGAGGCGACCAGCTCGCCGGCGCGGGCGATCGGGACGACGTACTTCTCCATCTGCGCGTCCGTGGCCGCGTGGGCGAGCATGCCGATGGCGTGGGAGTGCACCTGGAACAGCTGCGCGGTCGGAGCGTCGATGCTCGCCAGGTGCTCGATGAGCTCGTAGTACTCGGCGAAGCCGCCCTCGGTCCACAGCCCCGGGCCGCCCCACTTCTCGGGGAGGGTGAGCGCCAGCAGCTCGGCCTCGTGCAGTTCGGTGAAGTTCTCGGTCGGGAAGATCGCCTCGTCGTCGTAGCGACGGGCCCGGTCGCGGAAGCCCTGGGCGAGGGCGTCGATCGCGGCAAGACGCTTGGTCTGCTCGGGGGAGGTCATGGTTTCTCCTTCGTGGTGGGTTCAGCGGTGCGTTGCGGCGGTGGAGCGGGGATGGTCGGACGGGTCGGCCAGGGGGTGGAGCAGCGGGGAGAGCGGGTCCAGGGCGACCAGGTCCCGGACGCCGGAGCACAGCGGCTCGGCGGACAGCGACGCCCAGCGCTCGTCGGGGACGTCGGCGAACTTGGCCCGCACCACGTCCTCCCAGTGCGGGTCCTCCGCGCTCCCGGCCGCGAGGCACGGACCGCTGGTGACCGTGCGCCCGTCGGCGAGGGTGAGCGTGAGGGTGCTGCGTCGTACGGCGGGGAAGCCGGCCTCGTGCTCGGGGTCGACGACGATCTCGACGAGGCCGGCCATCCGCGCGATGGTGGGGTCGCCCAGGTCGCGGGTGATCGCGTCGAGGCCGAACCCGCCCGTGGTGAGGTAGGCGGCCAGCGGCCAGATCAGGTTGAACTGCGCCTCCTCGCTGGTCGCGGGGACGACCCGGGACAGCTCGGCGGCGGCCTGGAAGGTCCGCACCTCGACCCGGGTCACCTCGGCGGGATCGAGCCGGTCGCGGCCCAGGTCGCCGAGCACGCGCTCGGCGCCGGCCAGCGCCGGGTGCACCCACCGGCAGCACGGGAAGGGCTTGACGTAGGTGGTCAGCAGCTGCCACTCGGCGCCCAGGACACCGCCCTCCCCGGGCCGCCGGTCGGCGACGAACTCCGAGCGGTGCGCGGTGAAGCCGGCCGCGGCGAGCTGCGCGCTGGTGACGCCGACGTGCGCCCCCCAGCCCATCGCGTCCTTGGCCATCGTCGGCTCGGCGACCGCGCGCATGATCAGGTCGACCGGAGCGTGGTACTCGGCGAGGCCGAGGGCGGCGTCGACCTGGGCCGGCGCCAGCTTCAGCAGCCGGGCGGCGGCGGCCGCCGCCCCGACGGCACCCCAGGTGCCGCTGCTGTGGAACAGCGGCCAGCGGTCGTGCTGGGCGATCGCGGCCCGGATCCCGACCTCGTAGCCGATGAGCGTGGCGAGCAGGAACTCCTCGTGGCTGGCGCCGCTCGCCTCGGCCGCGGCGAGGGCGGCGGGGATGATCACCGCACCGGGGTGGCCCTTGGCGAGGGCGTGCCCGTCGTCGTAGTCGACGGCGTTCATCAGGGTGCCGTTGGCCAGCGCGGCCCCGGCCGCCGACACCCGGCTGCCGTCGAGCAGGCAGGTGGCCTCGTCCCCGCGCATCGCCGCGGCGGCGAAGTCGGTGATGATCCGCGCGACGCTCAGCCGGGTGCCGGCCCGGGCGGCGACGGAGGCGTCGAGCGTGAGCATGGCCAGGCGCCGTCGTACCTCAGGGGGGACCTGGCCCCAGGTGAGCCCGACGACGAAGTCCAGCACGTCGGCCGATTGTGTTGCGTTATCGGCATTGTCGATCGTCATATTTACAACACCTGATCGATGGTCGACGCGGATCGGCATCATCGGCCCTCCTCCCGGTCCGGCAGGTGTACGGCGAGCCGCCCGGCCTGGGCGATCAGCGCCGCCAGCAGCGCCGTGCGGGGTACGACGGAGTCGCGGAGCACCGTCTCGGCGCGGCTGCACTGGTCGAACGCGGTCGGGCCCAGACCGTCGAGCGCGAGCGGGGCGAGCTGCCCGACCAGGCTGGCGTCGGAGCCGCCCATCTCGTCGATGCGGCGCAGCGCGAGCCCGGCTCCGAACGCGAGCTCCTCGGCGAGTGCGTAGACGGGGTCGGTCACGGTGCGCGGCAGGGCCGGGCGGGTGATCCCGCCGGAGATCTCGACGGTGACGCCCGCGCCGGCGCCGGCCTCGGCGAGCCGGCGGACCTCGGCGACCAGCGCCTCGCCGGCGGCGTCGTCCGGTGCCCGAAGGTCGAGGTGCAGCTCGGCATGGTCGGGGACGACCTGGCGCGCGGTGCCGCCGCGCAGGATCCCGACGGTGCAGATGGTGCGCCGCGACCGGTCGGTGAGCGCCTCGAGCCCGGCGACGAGCGGGGCCAGCGCGGCCACGGCGCTCGCGCCGTTCTCGTCGGTGCTGTGCGCGGTGCGACCGCGGGCGGTGATGATCATGGCGCCGACCGCGCCGCGGGAGACGATCACGCCGCCGTCGACTTGTCCGGCCTCCAGGGCCAGGCAGACGTCGGTGCGCCGGCCGAGGTCGGCCAGCCAATCGCGGCTCCCGACGCTGCCGAGCTCCTCGTCGGGGACCAGGGCGTAGGTGATCGAGGCGACGCCCGGGACGCCCGTCTCCAACGCGGCCGCGATCGCGTGCACGGCCATCGCGAGAGCGCACTTCATGTCGCCGAGGCCGGGACCGGACATGACGGGGCGGTCGGTGACGACGGGCCAGTCGGCCGTCGCGCCCGCGGGCCACACGGTGTCGGCGTGGCCGAGCACCAGCACCCGCAGTCCGGGCCGCCCGGTCTCGAGGGTGGCCTCGAAGGCCTGCCCGCGGTCGGGCCCGATCGAGTGGGTGGACGCGGTGAAGCCCAGGGGCGCCAGCTGCTCGGCGACCAGGCTGCTCACCCGGTCGACACCGGCGGGCACGTACGACCCGCTCTCGACCTCGGTGAGCGAGGCCGCCAGGGCGAGGATGTCGTCCAGGCGCGGCTCGAGCAGGGCGGCGAGGTCCGCCACGCCCTCAGGCATCGACGACCGCCTCCTCCAGGTCCGCGCCGGGGGCCACGCCCCGCGCGGCGTCGGGGTCGATCGCCCGGCTGACGTACTCGCCGGCGGCCGGGCCGTACAGCTCCCACAGCCGGCGCAGCTCGCGCAGCGGCTCGGGGTGCTCGTCGACCCGCAGGTCGACCAGCGGGAACGACTCGGCACCGTGCACGCGCAGGCACGCCGAGCGCAGCGGGTCGGGCTCGCCGCCGGCGGCGAGGCCCGCTTCGAGCGCGCGGACCAGCCGCTCCCCCAGCTCCAGGCCGGCATCGGCGGCGAAGGCGGCGCTCGCGGCGTCGCCGACGACCTGCCCGACGAGGATGTTGCCGACGACGACGTGGTCGTCGGCGCTCACCACTGCGACCCCGGTGCGGTCGACGTGGGCGCCGGTCCACCCGACGCCGGGCCCGGAGGTGCCGATCGCCGCGAGCTGGCGCCACTCGGCGTGCACGCTGGAGTGCCGGGCACCCTCGACGGCCTCCTCGGCGCTCGCACCGAGCGCCATCAGGTCGAGCATCCGCGGCCCGAGCCGGGGGTCGGTCCGGTGCTGGGTGACGACGGCACCGACGCCGGTGCGCAGCCACGGCACCCGGGCGCCGACGGCGACGTCGGAGGTGCTGGTCGCGACGCCGAGCTGGCCGGTGCGCTCGCAGCGGGCGAGGACGGAGTACGTCACCGGGTCACCGCCCACAGGTCGGCGCTGCGCCACGAGACCCGGCACGGAGCGTCGGGGCTCACGCTGGCGGGCAGCGTGCGGCTGGCCAGGTCGGCGGTGACGACCTGGCCGCCGGCGAGCTCGACGCGCACCGAGGTGCGCGCCCCCAGGAAGGCGATGTCACGCACGATCCCGTCGGCGCGGAAGTCGCTCGGCTCGTCGGACTGCAGGCCGACCACCTCGGGACGAAGGATCATCGTGACCCGCTTGTCGCCAGGGACCTCGCCCACCCCGTCGATCCGGCCCTGGCCGACGCCGGGGATGGAGACGTCGTACGTCCCCTGGCCGGCGGCGGTGACCACGCCGTCGAGACTGTTCGAGGCGCCGACGAAGCCGGCGGCGAAGCGGGTGGCCGGCTGGTGGTAGACCTCGGCCGGGGTGGCCACCTGCACGAGGTCACCGTCCTGCATCAGCCCGACCCGGTCGGACATGGCGAACGCCTCCTCCTGGTCGTGGGTCACGTAGACGAAGGTGATGCCGAGCTCGTGCTGCACCGACTTCAGCAGCACCTGCATCTGACGGCGCATCCGCAGGTCGAGGGCGCCGAGCGGCTCGTCCAGCAGCAGCACGCGCGGGCCGAGCACCAGCGAACGGGCCAGGGCGACGCGCTGCTGCATGCCCCCGCTGAGCTGGCGCGGCCGGTGGTTCTCCTTGCCGGTCAGCTCGACCAGGTCGAGGAGCCGGCCGACCTTCTCCTGGATCGCCTGCTTGCCCTCCTTGCGCTCACGCAGCCCGAAGGCCACGTTCTCGAAGACGTTCAGGTGCGGGAAGAGGGCGTAGTTCTGGAAGACCGTGTGCACCGGCCGCCTGTGCGGCGGGACCCCCTGGATCTCCTTGCCGTCGACGAGGATCCGCCCGCCGGTGGCCTGCTCGAGGCCGGCGATCATCCGCAGCGTCGTGGTCTTGCCGCAGCCGCTGGGTCCGAGGAGGGAGAAGAACTCACCTCCCTTGATGTCCAGGTTGATGCCCTTGACGACGTGGTGGTCGGCGAAGGAGCAGTCGAGGTCCTCCAGCCGGAGCGAGGCGGGGCTGTAGTCCGGGTCGACGGCGGTGGTCATGAGGCTTCTTCCTCCGAGGTGGCGCGGCGTGCCTGCTTGCTGGGCCAGAACGAGGCCAGCCCGACCAGGCACATGAGCACGAGCGAGACGAACATGAAGGCGACGGCGATCGCGTTGATCTCCGGCGAGGTGCCGTGGCGCGAGAGGCTCAGGATGAGCACCGGCAGCGTCTCGGTCTCCGGCCCGGCCAGGAAGACCGTGCTGACGACGTCGTCGAAGGAGAACGTGAAGGAGAGCAGCGAGGCGATCACGACCGCGGGCATCATCATCGGCCACAGCACCCGCAGGAACACGCGGTACGGCGGCGCGCCCAGGTCGGCGGCGGCCTCGTCGTACGTGCCGGTCAGGGTCGCGAACCGCGACTGCAGGACCAGGGTCGCGTACGCCGAGCAGAACACGATGTGCCCGGCCACGACCGACCAGGTGCCGGTGGTGAGCCCGAGCCGGTCGATCACGACCAGGATGCCCGCGGCGATCACGACCTCGGGGATCATCAGTCGGGCGTAGGTCAGCGTCTGCAGCACCGCACCGGCCCGCTTGGGCAGCCGGGACACGGCCATCACCGCGGCCAGCGAGAGGGTCACCGCGACCGCGGTGGAGAGCAGCGCGATGACGCAGCTGGTCCAGAAGTCCTGGCGGACCCGCTCGTCGCCGAAGGCGCCGGTGATCCAATCGAGGGTGAAGCCGCCCCAGCCGATCAGGTTCTCGTCGGCGTTGAAGGCGTTGACGACCACCATGCCGATCGGCAGGTAGAGGAAGGCCAGGACGACGGCCGTGACGATCGAGGCTGGGCTGAACCGGCGCTTCACGTGATGTCTCCCAGCCGGTCGAGGCGCCTGCGCGAGGCGAAGAGGACGGCGAGCATGACGACCATCAAGGTGGTGGCGATCGCCGCGCCGAACGGATAGTTGCCGGTCGAGAGGAACTGGTCGGCCTCGACGTTGCCGATCATCAGCGTCTTGGAGCCGCCGAGGATGGCCGGGATGGTGTACTCCCCCATCGCCGGGATGCCGACGAGCAGGACGCCGGCGATGCTGCCGGGCATGGCCAGCTTGACGGTGATCTTCCAGAAGGTGCGCCGCCTGCTCAGCCCCATGTCGGCCGCGGCCTCCTCGAGCGCCGGGTCGATGCGGTCGAGCGCCATGAACATCGGCAGCACCATCAGCGGCAGGTAGCCCGCGACCATGCCGATGCCGATCGCGAAGGTCGAGTAGCCGAGCTGGGTGCCGTCGGGGACCAGGCCCAGGGCCGCGGCGAGCTCGGAGATCGCACCGGTCGGCGAGAGCAGCTCCACCCAGGCGTAGGTCCGGACCACGAAGCTGATCCAGTACGGCACGATGACCGCGAGCAGGAGCAGCGCCTTGCGGCGGCCGGTCGCCCGGGCGATCGTGAGCGCGACCGGGAAGCCGAGCACCACGCAGGCCAGGGTCATCGCGACCGTCATCGTGAGCGAGCGGACCACGGCGCCGACGTACGTGCCGCCGAACATCTCGCGGTAGTTGTCGAGCGAGAATCCCGGCCGCACCTCGAAGGTCAGCAGGTCGAACTCCGAGACGCTGTAGACCGCGAGCAGCACCAGGGGTGCGACGAAGAAGGCCACGACGTACGCCGTCATCGGCGCCGCGAGCAGGATCCCCGCCCAGCGACGGCGTCGGCGCAGGGAGTCGTCGCTGCCCGGCCGTGGCGACCGCGGCCCGGAGGTGCCCCCGTCCCGGTGCACCGAGGCACCGGGACGCGGGGCGGACGGAGCCTGGGTCATCAGGAAGCCTTGATCCGGTTCCACATCTTGGCCCGGATCTCGGTGTCCTCGGCGGAGAGGAACTGCTCGGCCACGAACGGCGAGTCGGGGTTCTGCTGCAGGGCGGGGTTGGTGAGGATCGACTCGTCGATGAACTCCTCGGCGGCTGGCATCAGGTACGACGACCCGGTGTTGTTGATCAGCCCGGCGTAGGTCTCCGGCTCGAGGCGGGAGTCGAGGAACGCCAAAGCCTCCTCGACGTGCTCGCTGCCGGGGAGCACCGCGACGCCCTCGATGTAGCCGGGGGTGCCCTCGGACGGGGAGACCCAGCCGATCGAGTCGTCCTCGGCGCCGGCGAACTCGTAGTCGTAGCCCACCGCGATCAGGGCCGAGCCGTCGATGACCGACTTGGCCCGGCCGTCGCCCTGGAAGGCGAGCAGGTCCGGCTTGAGGTCCTTGACCTTCTCCTCGGCCTCGGCGAGCTCACCCTCGTCGGTGGTGTTGATGTCGTAGCCGAGAGCGAGCAGGGCGATCGCCTGCACGTCGAGGTCGTAGTCCGGGAGCACGATCTTGCCGGACCACTGCTCGGCGTCGTCGAAGAGCTCCTGCCACGAGGCCGGCGGGTTCGCGACCTTCTCCTTGTCGTAGATGATCCCGACCTTGCCGAGGTCGGTCGGGATGCCCCACGGGAACTGCTCGAGGTACTCCTCGGGGATGTTCTCGAGGTTCGGGACCGAGGCGGGGTCGAAGTCCGCGAGCAGCTTGCCGGCTTCCAGACGGGCGGCCGTGGCGTTGCCGACCGCGACCAGGTCGTAGGCGCCCTTGTCCTTGGCCAGCTGCGCGGCCAGGGCCGACGAGCCGCCCTCGGGCAGGGCGTACTGCTTGATCTTGATCCCGGGGTTGGCCTTCTCGAAGTCCGCGATCTCCGTCTTGCCGACCCAGTCGCCGTAGTTGAGGAACTTCAGCGTCACGGTGTCGGAGTCGTCAGACCCTCCCCCGCACGCCGCAAGCGAGGCCACGAGGACCACACTTGCACTCGCCGTGGACAGTGCCCGCCATGATCTGCGACGCATCGACCCTCTTCTCTTGTTGGCACTATGCCAACTACGGTTGCCGTATGGACATGAGGAGTATGTCGGTGTCGGTATGGCCGCGCAATGACGTAGTCGTTACAAATTCGTTTCCAAATTTGTGAATGGGCCAATTCTTGTTGCGGTCCATGCAACTGATGCCCGACGCTACTGCCATGCCACCGACACGGGACACCAGCATCCGCCGGGGCCTGGAGGTCCTGATGACGCTCCAGACCCGCCGCGCCCGCGAGAACGGTGGACTCGGCGTCACCCAGATCGCCGAGGCCCTCGACATGGACAAGAGCCAGATCTCGCGCAGCCTGAAGGTGCTGGCGGAGTACGGCCTGGTCGACCGCGACCCCAAGACCCGGGCGTTCCGGCTGGGCTGGCGGATCTTCAGCATGGCGCAGGTCAGCGGCGACCAGCGGTTGCTGGAGTGCGCGGGCGAGGTCCTCGACGACCTCGTCGGCCAGCTGGATGAGTCCGTCTACCTCTCCGTGCGCTCGGGCTTCGACGCCCTCACCGTCGCCGAGCGGACCGCCAACCACTCCATCCAGGCGATGCCCTCGCACTGGTCCCTGCACTCCACCTCGGTGGGTCGGGTCCTGCTCACCGACCGGACCTCCGCCGAGATCCGGGACATGTACGCCGGCCAGCAGCTGAGCAGCGCCCGTAGCGGCGGCGTGCAGTCGGTCGACGGCCTGGTGGAGGCCGTCTCCCGCGCCCGCGACGACGGCTACGCGACGGTCGTGGACGAGTTCGAGGTAGGCCTGACGGCCGTCGGCGTCCCGGTGCGGGACTACCGCGGGATCATGGTCGCCGCGTTCGGCGTCTCGGGCCCGACCTTCCGACTCGAGCCGAAGATCGACCACGCCGTCACGAGCCTCAAGAAGGCCGCCGAGCAGCTGGAGGACCTCCTCGCGCTTCGTGACGGCGTCCGCTTCCCGTCGGGACGGGAGGCGTGACCGCGCCGGCGACCGTGGCCGTCGTACAGCTCGCACCCCGGCTGCTCGACCTCGACGCGAACGTCGAGCTGTCCGTGCACGCGATCGAGACCGCCCGGGAGCGCGGTGCCGACGTCATCGTCCTCCCCGAGCTGTGCCTCAGCGGCTACATGTTCGAGACCGCGGCCGAGGTGCGCTCGTGCGCGATCACGGCCGCTCACCCGGTCTTCGCCCGCTGGGCGGCGGCACTCGAGGGGGCGCCGGGGCTGGTCGTGGGGGGCTTCGCCGAGCGATCGGGTGCCGACGTCCACATCAGCGCAGCCCTGGTCGACGCGTCGGGCGTCCGGGCCGTCTACCGCAAGACGCACCTGTGGAACCGCGAGAAGCGCTTCTTCGCGCCGGGCACCGAGCTCCCACCGGTCCTGGACACGCCGTTCGGCCGGGTCAGCGTGCTGATCTGCTACGACCTGGAGTTTCCCGAGATGGCCCGCAGCGCGGCGCTGCGGGGAGCCGACCTGATCACCGTGCCGACGAACTGGGCGCTCGACCAGCGCCCGTACGGCGACGAGCCACCGCAGGTGATGCTGGCGCGCGCCGCGGCCCGCACCAACCATGTCTACGTCGCCTGCGCCGACCGGGCCGGGCGCGAGCGGGATCAGGACTTCACCGGCGGGTCCGCCATCATCGACACCGCCGGATGGGTGCTCAGCCTGCCTCGCGCCGACCAGATGGCGGTCGCCGAGCTGTCGCTGTCGACGGCCCGGGAGCGGCAGCTCTCGGGCGTGAACCATGTCTTCGCGGACCGACGCCCCGAGCTCTACACGGACATCGAGGTTCGCCAGGCCGGGTAGCGAGGCCGGGTAGCGAGGCCGGGTAGCGAGGCCGGGTAGCGAGGCGAGTCCTGTGACACCCTCTGGCCCGTGAGCAGCATCCGGGTCCTTCCGGTCACCGAGCATCGACGCGCCCGGTGGCGCAACGGCCTCGGCTGGACCACGCAGATCCACGCCGAGCCGTCCGACCTGGACTGGAGTTGGCGACTGTCCCTTGCCGAGAGCGACGCGACTGCCGCCTTCTCATCGTTCCCGGAGGTCGACCGCGAGCTCATCCTGGTGAGCGGTTCCGGCCTTCGACTGACGTCCCCTGGGGCGGCTGCCGTCACCCTGCGCTCGGGACAGTCACACCGATTCGCGGGTGAGCAGGAGGTGGAAGGCGAACCGCTCGGCGGACCCACGCGTCAGCTCAACGTGATGTGGCGCCGCCAGGGCCTCTCCGCCGCCGTCACCCTGCACCACAGCCCCGAGTCCCTGACCCTCCCGGGAGACGCGGGCGCGCAGGTGGCCGTCCACGCGATCGCCGGGGGCGCGGCGATCGAGGTCGTCGACGACACCGCCGAGCTCCATCAGGGCGAGACGGCCCTGGTCGACGGGCCGACCGGACCCGTCGTCATTCGCCTCACCGGGGTGGGCGTGCTCGCCGTCGTACAGCTGAGCGCGACGAGGTAGGACGGCGAGACCGAGGGGCGGCGCCGATGCCCCCGGTCGGGTCACCTCGGGCGGCCGGTGGGCAGACGGCATCGGGCCGAGCTGGAAACGAGCTCGTTACCCGACAGCCCTTCGCAGGACCCGTTTCCTCCGACATACTCGGCATGTCGATAAAACAACCAATGTTGTAAATAAGTCAACTGACGGAGGGGTCGATGACCGAGGCTTCGGTGGCTGCTGCGAGCGCCCTCCTCGAAGAGGCGGGGATCGGAGTCTCGGCAGCGGAAGCGCGCCGCCTCGGGGAGGCGTACGTCGTCCTGAAGGACCGGACCCGGCAGCTCCAGGCTCTGACGGAGACCGAGCTCGAGGGTGAGTGCCGCTCATGACCATGCCCGTCACCCTGGTGGAGGCGGCCGCCGCGCTCGCGAGCGGCTCACTGACCTCGGTCGACCTGACCACGGCCGCGCTCGAGACCATCGACCGTCGCGACGCCGAGCTCGGCGCGTTCGTCACCGTCACGGCCGAGCCGGCACTGGCCGCCGCGCGCGCGGCCGACCGGGCCTTCGACGCGGGGGTCGTCCGAGGCCCGCTGCAGGGCATCCCGCTGGCCGTCAAGGACAACATCGCGACGCGCGACGCCCCGACGACCGCCAACAGCCGGGTCCTCGCCCCGGGATGGGGAGGCGGCGCCGACGCCACCTCGGTCGCACGTCTGCGAGCGGCGGGTGCGGTCCTGGTCGGCAAGGCGACCACCAGCGAGTTCGCCTGCGGGCTCCCAGACCCCGCTCTGGGCTTCCCGATCCCGCGCAACCCCTGGGATCCGCGCCTGACCCCCTCGGGATCGAGTGCCGGTACGGCGATCGCCGTCGCGACCGGGATGGCACTGGGCGGCCTGGGCACGGACACCGCCGGATCGGTCCGGGCGCCGGCGGCCGCGACCGGCATCACCGGTCTCAAGCCGACGTACGGCCTCGTCCCGACCCACGGCGTCGTCCCACTCGCACCGAGCCTGGACACCGTCGGACCCATGGCCCGCAGCAGCAGGGACTGCGCCCTGCTCCTCCAAGCGCTGGCCGGCCCGGACCGGACCGATCTCCGGGGCGCTGCCGTCCCCCACGACGGCCCCGTCCTCGACGGTGACCTGACCGGGCTGCGCGTCGGACTGCCCCGGCGCGGCTGGCTCGACGATCCCGCCGTCAGCACCGAGGTGGCCGCCGCCCTGGCCACCGTGGTCGACGAGCTCGCTGCCGCCGGAGCCGACCTCGTGGAGGTGACGGTCCCCCTGCGCTCGGAGGCATGGCACGCCAACAACCTCATCTGGCTGCACGAGGCGTTCGCGCTGCACCGCGCGGACCTGGCCACCCGCTGGTCGGACTACGGCGCCTCCACCCGCGAGACCCTCGCCCGGGGAGCGTTCGTCTCCGAGGGCGACTACGCCCGGGCCACGGTCGTCCGCGAGCTGTTCCGGCGAGCGGCGGCGGTGGTGTTCGAGGAGGTCGACGTGCTCCTCACGCCGTACTTCGTCGCTCCCCTGCCGCGCTGGGACGAGGAGGACATGGGCGGGCTGTTCTCCGGCACCGGGTTCAGCGGCCAGTGGAACCTCGCGGGCCTGCCGGCCATGTCACTCCCGTGCGGGGTGGGCGTCGACGGACTCCCGCTCTCCTGCCAACTCGTCGGCCGGGGCTTCGACGAGGCCACCCTGTTGCGGGTCGCCGACGCCTACCAGCGGCGAACGGGGTGGCATCGGCGTGTCCCGCCCGCCGGCGCGAGTACTCGCCACTGACGGTGACTGTCGGGCAACCTTCGTCAGACTGACGCCGTGCCGCCGGCCACCGGTTCGCGCCGAGCGCCGCGGGCGACCCTCGAGCAGCGCGGCCAAGTTTCGGCGGCGAGGGCCCGAAGGCAGTTCGGATGCGCTGCGGCATCGGTTTGTTCCCGCAGGTCCGGGTGCGTCCAACCGCCGCAGTCCTCTGTCGCCTCCTGCTGACTCCTAGTCGTCGGTGGTGTCGATGGAGACATCGATTGCATACGCGTCGTGGTCAGAGATCCGACCGGTCCCGACGAAAGCGCGATGCCGGCCTACGGCATCGACCGTCCACGACTGCGGCACGGCGAGGTGATCGATGCTGAGCAGATCCTCGAGATGGTGGGGCTCCCAGGCGGTAGGCACCTGGAGCGAGAGGCGTTCGACTGCTGCCAACAAGTACCGCCTGCCCGCCATCGAGCCCGCCCATTCGCGGCCCGACAGGGCATGGTTCCAATCTCCGCCCCACACCGTCGGACGCACGCTTTCCACCGCCGCGACGGCCTCGGCGGTCTTCTCCGCGGTGGTACTACCGGTCCAGGGACCGTGGGTGCCACACGAGCGCCACGGGAGAACGGATGAACAGACCCGCAGACCCTCGATCACGACCATCGCTGAGGCGCCGTGGGGATCTGGCTCCGGCCGCATCGGCAGGCGGGACGCTACGGCCGCCCACCGTCGCTCGGGCATCATCAACTGCTGCCCAAGGTGCACGTCGTATCCCGGGAGCTCGAAGCACTCAGAGACCTCGGTGAGCAACATGACGTCGCAATCCATGGAGTCGACCAGGTCTCGATGGCGAGCGTCCCAACGCCCCTCGAGATTCCAGGTTCCAATGCGCACGGGTGCAGTCTCGCGGGGTGCCACATGTCGGGCGTCAGGCGCACCCGCCCCTCTACTCGGCTACTCCGTGATGCGCCCCATTCCGTAGCCGCCCATGACCCGCCACCCCGGCCTACGTTCGTCGGTGGAAGCGGACGCCGCCGTCGGGGAGTCGTCCTGAGGTGTAGGTCGGGTCGTGGGCTCGGTGGTGATGGTGGGAGCAGAGCAGCATCCCGTCGGCGAGGTCGGTGCGGCCGCCGGCGGCCCAGGGAGTGCCGGCGTGATGCGCCTCGCACCACGGCGCCGGGACCCGGCAGCCCTCGGCTCGGCACTCGCGATCGGTCAGGGCCAGGGCGCGGCGTTGGGCGCGGGTGAAGAGGCGTTGGGAGCGGCCGAGGTCGAGGACCTCGCCCTTCCCGCCGAGGACGGCCGGGACGAGGTGGGCGGTGCAGGCCAGGCGACGGGCTTCGTCGGCGGTGATCCGGTCGGCCGAGTCGCCCGGTGCCGGGTTGCCGAGGGTGGCGGTGCCGAGCTCGGCGCGGAGCGACTCCAGCGACATGGTCACGACGAGGGTGGTGGCGTCGCCGCCGTGGATGGGGAGCCGGGTCGGGTCGAGGGTCTCCAGGAGTTGGCAGAACGCGCGGGCGGTCTTGCGGCCGTGGGGAGTCCGCGGTGCTTGGGCCGGTTCCGGGTCGGCGTCGTCGCGGCGAGGGTTGGTGAAGGCGTGCAGGTACGTCGCGAGCCGAGCCGCGGACGCGTCCGGGATCAGTCCGGTGATGCGGGTGGTCCCGTCGCCCATCGGCCGCAGTCCGAGGCGCATCCGCTGGTGGGCGGAGGCTTCGAGGTCGGCCAGGTGGCGGGCCTCGACGCCCTCGGCGATCTCCGGGGCGACGACGTCGAGGATCCGGCAACCCAGGCGCCCCAGCTCGACCGGGTCGAAACGCGCGGCATACCCCACCAACGCGGCCTCCGCCCGGTCGACCACAAAGGGGTCGACCTCGGCCGGCAGCTCGGCAAGAGACACCGCGATCGCCCGGGCCTGCGCGAGGTTCACCTCACCCTCACGCACCGCAGCAGCCAGCACCGGGCGGTCGGCCAACACCAACGCGAGGCGAAGATCCGCAGCACAGTCACCACGACGACGCCGCGTCGCGGCCGCCACCCACGCCCCGACGTCCCGCGCACCCGACTCCTCGGCCACGTCAGAAGCGTCGGCGGTGACCCGCAGTCGCAGCTCGCCCACCCGGGTCTCGATCGCGGCCAGCTCGACCAGGGCGGCGGCCTTGTCGGTGGTGGTCATGAACGCCGGGTTCACGTCAGCGACCGACTTCAGGGCACCGTCAATGACCTGGGCGGCGACCCGGATCGGGTGGTCCATGCGAGCCTCCGAGAGCTCCACAAACGCTGCGGAATGATGCCCCAATTCTAGTCGAACGCACGTTCGACCGCTTGGATCTTCCACAGGCCCTCGCACGCCGTCTTGCGCCGTCCTTGACCCGGCGTTCGAGTGGCATCGACGCACGCAATCTGCCGCTCGGCATCCTCACGAGAAGGTGCGTCATTGCGCCCGTTCAGGCCCTGCGCAGCGGGACGTCATTCCGGAGCATGGGCTCCCTGGCCTCAGGGAGCGGGACGACCCTGGCCGCAGGGAGCGGGACGACCTACTGCACCTCCAGCAGCAGCCGGCTCTCGGTCGGTACGGCGAGGCTCGCACACGTCCGCGCCAAGAGCCGGTGCTGCACACCTCACCAGGGCTGGATGCCCTCGTCGTCGCGGAAGGTGCCGGTCGGTCCGCCGTCGGGCAGCGTCGCGAGCTCCAGGAAGATCGCGGCGCCCTGCTCAGGCGTACGGAACCCCTGGAAGCCGTTGAGGTCGGTGGCGACGTAGCCGGGGCAACCGGCGTTGATCAGGATGCCGGTGCCGGCGAGCTCCTTGGCGTACTGGATCGTGACGGCGTTGAGGTAGGACTTGGTCGGTGAGTACGCCGCCGAGATCGGGCCGACCGCCGCGGCCTGCGCGGTCTGCAGCGTCAGCGAGCCGACCGTGCTCGAGACGTTGACGATGCGCGGCGACGAGGCGCGGCGCAGCATCGGCAGCATCGCGTTGGTCACCCGGATGACGCCGATGACGTTGGTGTCGACGACCGCGAGGACCTGGTCGGGGCTGACCTTGGTGGGCTCCTGCGGCATCCCCCCGGTGATTGCGGCGTTGTTGACGAGGACGTCGAGCCCGCCCTGCGCTTCGAGCTGGGCGGCCGCGGCGGTGACGCTCGCGTCGTCGGTCACGTCGAGTGGTACGCCGAACACGTCGAGTCCGTCGGCCTGAAGCTTGCCCACGGCCTCCTCGCGCCGGCCCGTGTCTCGTGCGCCGACGCCAACGCGGTACCCGAGGCGGGCCAGGCCCGCGGCGATCTCGTAGCCGATGCCCTTGTTGGCGCCGGTGACCAACGCTGTCTTCTTGTTCTCGGTGCTGTTCTCTGCCATGCCACGATCATGTGCTCGCACCGGTGCATCGATCCAACACCGATCGGGTCGGGACCGATACCGCCGCGGTATGAGGCCAGGTGAGCCGCGTAACCTCGACGAGGTGGAGACCCGCGAGCTGCGCTACTTCGTCGCCGTCGCCGAGGAGTCGCACGTCGGCCGGGCCGCCACGCGTCTCGGGATGGCCCAGCCGCCGCTGTCGCGCGCGATCGCTCAGCTCGAGCGGCGCCTCGGCGCCGACCTGTTCGTACGCACACCGCGCGGCGTGACCCTCACCAGCGCCGGCGAGACCCTCCTGCGCGAGGGTCGGGCGGCGCTCGCCGCGGTCGAGGCGGCCGAGCGGCGTACCCGCCGGACCGTCGAGGCGGCCGGCCGAGCCTCGGTGGTGCTCACCGCCAAGGCGGGTGCGTCGAGCGAGCTGATGGCCAAGCTGCTCGACGCCTATGCCGCCGAACCCGATTCCGTCGACGTCGACGTGGTGCTGAGCGCGCCCGGGCACCAGGCCCCGATGCTGCGCGACGGGCGCGCCGATGTCGCGATCCTGCACCGGCCGTTCGACGACCTGAGCGGGTTCGACGTGGACACGCTGCTGGTCGAGGAGCAGGTCCTGATCCTGCCCGCCGGCCACCCGCTGAGCACCCTGACGTCGATGACCGTCGCCGAGGCGACCTCGATCCCCGACCTGCCGACGCCACGCTGGCCGCACCTCGACGGCACCTACCCCGCCGGGCCCGGCCCCGAGCTCCGCGACCTGACGCAGGTGCTGCAGCTGGTGCGACTCGGCCGCACCGCGATCGTGCTGCCCGAGTCCGCCCGCGCCAACCTGCGCGACGGGCTGGCCGTCGTACCGCTCTCGGACGCCCCACGGGTCACGACCGTCATCGCCTGGCCACCGCACAGCACGTCGCCCGGCGTGGCCGGGCTGGTACGCACCGCAGCGCGTCTGTAGGAAGTCCCCACCGGCCGACCACCTCGGTGCTCGCCGGTGACAGCTGATCGGGACAGGCGGGTGGCCCGCCGAACGGGCCACCCGCCACCTCCGGGCTAACGGATCCTGATCGTGTACGTCGTCGTCCTGCCGCCGGCCTTCACGACGATCCTCGCCGCGCCCTTCCGCTTGGCCAGGATCCGGCCGGCGGCGTCGATCTCGGCGACCCCGGTGGCCGACGACCGGTACGTGACCTTGACGCCGGTCGCGTTCGCCGGGGCGTACCTGCCGGTGACGTAGACCGACTGGCCCACCTTCATCGACTTCGGTACGACGGCGCGGACCCTACTGACCTTCGCCTTCGACCGCGTCCCGACGACCGTCACCTTGATGCGCGCCGACAGCTTCGTGCCGGACGCACCGGGTCGCACGCTGATCGCGGTGATGGCCACCTTCCCGGTCCGCTTCGCCCGGACGACGCCCGTCGAGCTCACGGTCGCGACCTGGGGGTTGGACGACCTCCACACCACTGCGCCGCCGTACGACGGACGACCCTCGCTGTAGTAGACGCCCTCCTCCAGGCGGAGCTTCCCTCCACTGACCAGTCGCAGCTGCGACTGGTTCAGCTTCACCTTCGTCACCACCGGCGTGACCTGCGCCGGGAGCAGCCCGGTCAGCGCCGCGCCGAGCTCGGACGTCGCCTGGTCGATCCGGGCCTGGCTCGCCGTCGGGTCACCCAGGACCTGGGCGGCGTCGACGAGCTCGGCCTGCAGCCTCGCCCACGAGACCGGGGTGAACCGGTCGCCGGTGTTCGACAGTGCCTTCGCCTGGTCGTACACCGACCGCAGGACCGTCTTGTCGGGCGCCGCGGGCGGCTTCACCGTCAGGCCGTCCAGCGCGGACTGCAGCCCGATGGTGGCCTCGTCGAGCTGGGACTGCGTCTTGTCGGCCCGGGCCTCGTGGACGGCCTGCGCCGCGGCCAGTGCCTCGCGCAACGCGCTCGCCGACGCCTCGGTGTACTCGTCCAGGTCGAGTGCCACCTCCTGGGCCGCGGCGATCAGGGTCGCCAGCGCCGTCGGGTCACCCCGTCGCTCGAGCGCCGCCACGGCCTCGTTCACCGCTTCGGTGGCGGCATCGATCTGCGCCTGGGCGAACTCCGTGCCGTCGTACACCGCCTGGGCGCCGGTCGCGCCCTCGATGACGCCGGTCAGCACGCCCCAGGTCGACGTCGTGTAGTCCTCGGCCGAGAGCTCGGACACCTGGGTCAGGGCCTCTCCCAAGGCCGACTTGTCGGCCGCCACCACGACGTAGTCGAGCGTCGCGCTGGCCCGGTTCCCGGCGTTGTCCACCACGGTCTGGGTGATCGTGTGCGCGCCGGGCGCCGTCGAGTAGCCCCTCTGGACACACGACGCCACGCCGGAGGTCGCGTCGGTGCCCAGGCACACCGGCTCGTCGGGCACCTCACCCTCCTGGACCACCCCGGCCGGCCACTCGCCGAAGGCCGGCACCGGCTTGGTGCCGTCGACCTTCACGGTGAGCGACTGCTCGACGGACCTGTTCGACGAGGCGTCCGTGGCGGTGTACCGCAGCACGTGGGTGCCGTCGGAGTCGACCGGCACCGGTGCCGTGTACGGCGCACTCGGCTCGTCGTCCAGCGCGACCTCCACCGAGGGCGAGGGGTCGACGTCGTCCACGGCCCGGACGAGCAGCGTCGTCGGCTCGGTGATCCACCCGTTGTTGCCGTACGCCGTCGTCTCGGCCGGTGCTGCCGACACGGTCGGAGCCCGGTCGTCGGCCGCCGGGGCGGCCGCGTCGGAGACCCACAGGTCGGTCAGCGACGGATCGTAGTAGCCGTCCTCGGGACCGTCGTAGAGGTACTTGACGCTCACCTTCCCGTCGCCGTCGACGTCGAGCGCGGCCGGATCGTCCACCAGCACCTGGTAGTTGGACAGCGTGTTGCCGACGACGCCCTCGTTCGGCATCAGGTACCTCACCTGGCGGACGAGGACGTCGTCGACCAGGATCTTGTAGAGCTTGGGTCGGGTCTGCACCACCCCGACGGTGCTCGCGGCCGAGGTGTCCGCGGTCTCCCGCATGCTCAGCACGAAGGGCTCGCCGGTGGTCACGTCGACGTCCACGCTGTACCAGCTGCCGTCGCGCGCCCAGGTGAAGCGGCGCGTCAGGCCGCCCTCGGTGTTCGTGCCGCCCACCGGGATGGTGGAGCGGTAGTCCCATCGCAGGTTGTGTGCCAGCTCCGTCGGGCCGGGCTGCACGTTCGCCGGGGCATTGCCCGTCGTGCCCGAGCCGCCGTCCCCGAAGTCGACGAAGTCGGTCGTCCCGGTGATCGCAGCCGCGCCGGTGGTGTTCCAGCCCTGGCCCTTCGGTCCGTACCACTTCATCCGGGTGCCGCTCGTCGCGGTCGCCAGCACCGAGCCGCGGTCGACGAAGTCGACGGTCGCCGACTGCATCATCGGCAACCAGTACTCCCCGCCGCCGTGCACCGTGACCTCGACCTGCCGCGACCCGCCGGGCGGGATCGTCACCAGCTCCGAGGGCGCGCCCGCTTCGAGCACCCGGGCCACCGACCGTGCCGCCAGCTGCCCGGTCACCGCTGTCTCGGCGTTGTTGCGGACCGTCGCGGTGACCGTCCACCGCCCGGTCTTCGGGTAGGCACCGACGCGCTCGCCGACGACGACCGAGTCGACCGTGACATCGGCGGCGACGCGCAGGAAGGCGGTCGTCGGGACGGAGAAGGTCCGCTGCCGGTCGCCGTACGAGACCGTCACCTCGGCGTCGGCGTCGTACGACGCGCCGTTGCGCGCCCCCTGCGGCACCGCGAGGGTGAACGGGAGCTCGGTGGTCTCCCCCACCGCCACCGGTCCGCCGGTCAGCGTCATCGGCTCCGCGAGCCCCGGCACGCTCACGACGGCCGAGATCGAGTCGATCCGTGAGCCACCGGTGTTCTCGACCTTCACGACGCCCGGGGCGCTGTCGCCCGGGCTCACCGTGCCGATGCGGGGCAGGGCGACGGCCGCGGGAGGCGACGCGACGGCGAACGAGTACTCGCCCGGCTGCAGCCGCACCACGGTCTCGCCGGCGGCCTCGTCGACCGACACGTCCAGCACGCCGGAGGCCGACTCGCTGAGCGGCTCACCGGACACCGTCGCGTCCGACGGCTCGATGGTCGGCAGGTGGACCTGCGCCACCGTGGTGGCGGGCACCAGGACGTCCAGCGCGTAGACCTGGCGGTCCCGCGCGTCGATGTCCACCTGGATCTTCCCGCCGACGCTGTGGACCTTCGCGCCCACGGTCTTCAGCGTGCCGAGCTGCGGCCGTACGGCGAACTCGGCGAACCCCGGCTTGATCGGCTGGATGCCGGCGGCGTAGCGGCTCATCATGGTCAGCGGCCCGCCGGTCCAGGCGTGGTTGAAGGTGCCGGCGTCATCCTGCTCGGGGCCGGCGAAGAACTCCCAGAGCGTGGAGTGCTCGGGGTCGTTGACCATCGGGGCGTAGCGGTCCTTCATCCGCGCGACCGCGTCGTCCGGGTAGCCCATGAGGTACAGCGCCTCGAGCACGTACTTGTCCATGTAGGGGCTGGACTTCTTGACGTTGACGAGCACGTCACGGATCTGCTCGTACTGGGCCGGGTCCGCCAGGCCGGCGTACACCGCCAGCGCGTTCGCGCGGTCGTCGGCGCGTCCGTCACCCGTGGACTCGTAGTAGCCCTTGCCCTCCACCCAGAGCTTGTCGAGGTTGTCCCGGATCGAGTCCGCACGTCCCTGCATCCAGGTGATCGCGGCGTCGTCCGCCGGCACGCCGAGCGTCCGGGCCGACTTCATCGTGGACTGGAGGGCGATGTAGTACCACAGGGTGTCGATCAGGCGACCGTCCTCGTTGTAGCCCCAGTCGTGCCAGTGCCACGTGCCGCCACGGTCGTGCTTGAGCAGGCCGTCGGTCGCCATGTTGTAGGTCCGCAGGTAGGCCACGGAAGGCAGGTAGGTCTCCTCCAGCGCCGTGGCGTCCCCGGAGTACTCGTAGTACATCCAGAAGCTCATCACCGCGGCCAGGGACTGGGCGGGCAGCTCCGAGAAGCTCGCCGCGGGCGCCTGGGTCGGGATCAGGTCGCCGTTGCGGAAGCCCATCAGGTTCGTGATGCCCTTGCGGGCCAGGTCCGCGGCCGCGGGGTCGAGGGCGTAGAAGGCCTCCTCGAGCTCGTTCGTCGCGTCGCCCCACCACTGCGACCGCTCCCGGTCCGGGCAGTCCATGTAGGAGTCGCGCATCGTCACGTAGAGGGTGTCGCGCGCCATCGTCCAGAGCTTGTTGAGGTACTCGTCGTCGGAGGTGAACGAGCCGTCGAACTCGCTGGCGTAGCCGGAGAGGCGGTAGCCGAACTCCTCGACCTGCACTCCGGGCTGGGCGGTGACGAACAGCTTGTCGCCGTTCATCCACACCAGGGACTCGTAGTCCTGGGCACCCGCCTTGGTGACGTACTCGGCCTGGACGGCCTGCTCGATCCCGGAGCCCCGCACGGTGGCACGGTCGGTCTTGAGCCCGACGGTCTTGCCGGCCTGGGTGTCCGGGCCGAGCTTCACGTACGGCGTGAGCTGGTGGTTGACCGGCATCCGGACCTCGTACTGCGTGACGCCACCGCTGGTGCTGACCTTGACCTTCGGGTCGGTGACCGCGAACGTCGTGAACTCCTCGTCGTACTTCAGCAGCGGGATCGGGCGGTCGACCAGGAGGTTCCACGGCGAGCTGCCCTCGTTGCCGGAGGTCACCGCCACCGGCCAGGTCGAGTCGTCGAAGTCCGTCTGCTTCCAGTTCGCCCAACCGGTGAGCTCGGCCCGGGCGTCGTAGCGGACGTTGGGCTCGGCGAGCCGGTAGTTGGTGTCCACCGCCATCGAGCCGTAGGCGTCGACCTGCTGCGCCTTCCAGGTGTCGTTCGAGCGCAGGTCGAGGTCCGGGGCCTCGAAGAACAAGCCGGCCCGGCCGGCGTACGGGCCGGCGTACCCGCCGCGCCCGTAGGAGACCGCGAGGATCGAGACGGTGTTCTCCCCGTCCTCCAGGTAGGGCCGCAGGTCGACGTTGTCGACGTAGGAGTCGTCCCGGTTGGGGCCTCGCTTCACTCCACCCTCGAAGACCACCAGCTCCTCGTTCACGTAGAGCCAGTACTTGGTCTCGACGGAGATCCGCGCGTTCACCGTCTCCGGCAGCTCCGAGACGTCGTCGACGGTGAAGGTCTTGCGGAAGGCGGCCCAGTTGTTGACCGAGGAGGCGTCCGAGGTCCAGATCCAGTAGGCGTCGTCCGGTGAGTCCGGCACGGTGCAGACACTGACGATCTCCAGGCCCTCGTAGCCGGCGGCGGTGGCGCCGCTCGTGCCGATCGCCCGGTCCTCGAAGTCGTCTGCGTAGAGGTACTTGCCCGTGTCGAGCTGACGGACGACCAGGTTGTCCAGGGTCCCGGTCTCGGACCCGGAGACCCGGATGCCGATCGTCCCGGAGACCGGGAGCCAGGGGCGGGAGTACTGCGCCACCTGGACGCCGTCGATCGAGACGGTGACCTGCTGGCCGCTCACGGCGATTCGGAAGTGGAAGGGCGCACCGGGCGTGATCGTGCCGGCGGGCAGCGTGAGGGTGCCGTCGGCCGCCCAGCCCCCGTTGTTGAGCCGGAGCGGGCCGAGCGTGTTCTGCCCGCCCGCGAACTGGAGGGACGGGCCGTTGTTGGCGTTCTGCCGGAAGGACACCGCGAGGGTGTTCGGCGTGGTGGCGTCGCCCTCGAGCGAGTAGTTGGTCCACTCCGACGCACGGGCCGGTGCGAGGTGGCCGCCTGAGTACGTCTCAGCGCCCGTGCTCCCGGCGGCCGGCAGGTCCAGCAGCACGACCTTGTCGGTCCCGCTGTCCAGTGCGGCCTCGCAGACCCGGGGCGGCGCAGCCTGGGCCGGAGCGACGATCCCCACGGCCCCGCCGACGGCGACGAGGCCGCCGAGGCCGAGCGCCAGGACGATCAGGCCGGCGATCCGCGATCGCAGCCCCAGTGCGGTCAGTACCGCCGCTGCGAGCCTGTTGCCGTGCGCCAGAAGTCGTGTCACTGCTTCCCCATCCGTCGAGCCAGGAACGGCTGCCCGATCAGCCCCGTGCCGCGTGGCGACCGTCACGCGATGTGAACCGTTTCATAGACACTGGCCCAGCGCTAGCAACCGGTCCCAGGTTGACCGGATGGCGTCACGACGAGCCCATCGGCCATCGCCGTCACCGCCGTCACCGCCTCGGGGGTCAGCCCGTCGCGTCCTCGACGACTCAGTCCGTACGTCCAAGTTTCCGAGACCCGGGCCTGCCGGCGCTTCGCGAACGACAGTCCGCACGGCCGTCCGTGAACCGTTTCACAAGGGCCGATCGAAGATCGGCGCAGGCCTTACGGGTTCGAGCCACGCGGACTGTCGCCCCAGCGCAGGTGATAGGCCACCAGCGGCTGCATCGCCGCCAGCAGGTCGCGCCCGCGTGAGGTGAGCCGGTAGCGCACCGAGACCGGCGTCGTCGGGATCACCTCGCGCTCGACGACGTCGTAGGTCTCCAGCTCGCGCAGTCGGGCGGTGAGCAGGCGCGCGGAGAGCCCGTCGACGGCCGCTTCGATCTCCCCGAACCGCGACGCGCCGCGGCCGAGCGCGAGCATGATCGCGCCGGTCCAGCGGCGGCCGACGAACTCCAGGCCCGCCGTGGCCTCCCGGCAGGTGGCGTCGTCGATCAGGTCCTGACGGTCGGGCGCCGAGCTCTTCGCGGTCACTTACTCATAGTAACCCCCTTACCCGCAGTTGGTGCCGCACCGTCGCACGACGGATGCTGGTGGCATGCCCGACTACGGTCACCCCCTGCGCTTCGGATCCTTCATCACCCCGGCGGCCGCCTCGCCCGGGCGGCCGGTCGAGCTCGCGGTCCTCAGCGAGGAGCTCGGCTACGACCTCGCGACGTTCCAGGACCACCCCTACCAGCCGTCGTTCCTCGACACCTGGACGCTGATGTCGTACGCCGCCGCCCGCACCGAGCGGATCCACCTTGCCGGCAACGTGCTCAACCTGCCGCTGCGACCGCCCGCCGTACTGGCGAAGTCGGTGGCCAGTCTCGATCTGCTCACGGGCGGCCGCGTCGCGCTGGGGCTGGGCGCCGGCGGGTTCTGGGACGCGATCGAGGCGTACGGCGGGACCCGCCTGACCCCCGGCGAGGCGGTGGACGCCCTGGCCGAGGCGATCACGATCATCCGCGGCGTCTGGGACACCTCCGACCGGTCGGTCCTCGCCGTCGACGGCACCCACCACCGGGTCCGCGGCGCCAAGCGCGGTCCGGCGCCCGCGCACGAGGTACCGATCTGGCTCGGGGCGCTCAAGCCGCGGATGCTGCGCCTGATCGGCCGCGCGGCCGACGGCTGGCTGCCTTCGATGCCGTACCTCCAGCCCGGCGACCTCGAGCGCGGCATGCGCGTGATCGACGAGGCAGCCCGGGAGGCCGGCCGGGACCCCGCCGAGGTCGTGCGGTTGCTCAACATCGCTCCCGATACCGGCGCCGACGAGCTGGTGCGCCTCGTCGTCGAGGACGGCGTCAGCACCTTCATCGTGATGGGCGACGACGAGGGCGGACTGCGTCGCTTCGCCGCACTGACCGGCGAGGTACGCGAGCGGGTCGCCGAGGCCCGCGACAGCTCCGGGGTGCGCGAGCGCGGCCGGGTCCGTCGCTCCTCGGCCCTGGCGAAGCGGCTCCCCGGCATCGGGTACGACGACCTGCCGCCCGAGCTGGCGGAGCGCGCGGTCGAGCCGGGAGACCCGGCGTACACGCGCTACACGTCGAGCCACCTGCGTGGCGGCGCCCCCGGTCTCGCGCTCCGGCCGCGGACCGTCGCCGAGGTGCAGACCGCGGTCGCCGTCGCCCGCGCGCACCGCGAGCTGCCGCTCGGCGTCCTCAGCGCCGGGCACGGCATCTCCGGGCGCTCCCTCAACCACGGCGGACTCGTCATCGACGTCAGCGCGCTCGACACCGTCGAAGTGCTCGACCCCGACACCGGCCGCGTCCGGCTCGGACCCGGCGCCCGGTGGGCCGACGTGGCCCGCACGCTCACGCCTTACGGTCTCGCGATCAGCAGCGGCGACTACGGCGGCGTGGGCGTCGGCGGGCTCGCGACCGCCGGCGGGATCGGCTGGTTCGCACGCAGCCACGGCCTGACCATCGACCACCTGACCGCGGTCGAGCTGGTCCTGGCCGACGGCCGGGTCGTGCGCACCAGCGCCGAGCAGGAGCCCGACCTGTTCTGGGGCGTGCGCGGCGCCGGGGCCAACTTCGGCATCGCCACCTCCTTCGAGCTCACCGCCGCCCGGGTCGGCACGATCGCCTTCGCTCAGCTCGCCTTCGACGCCAGCGACACCGCGACCTTCCTGCAGCGGTGGGGGCAGGAGATCGAGTCCGCGGACCGCAGCGTCACCGGCCAGGTGATCCTCGGCGCTCGGCGGGGCGGACAGCGGATCGCCCAGGCGATGCTGGTCGTCGACGCAGACGACCCCGACACCGTCATCGAGCGCCTGCAGCCGATCGCCGAGATCGCGCCGCTGATGCAGCAGCAGGTCGCGCTCACCACCTACGAGCAGGTGATGGGCCTGTTCAGCAGCGACGAGCCGCAGCAGGGCCGCGGCGAGCCGCACACCCATTCCGGTCTGGCCGACCACCTCTCCCCCGAGCTCGCGGCCGAGCTCGCGGACCTGCTCGACGCGGGCACGTCGTACTTCTTCTCGATCCGCGCCGTCGGCGGCGCGGTCGCCGACGTACCGAGCGGGGCCACGGCGTACGCCGGCCGCAGCGCGGCCTTCTCGCTCTCCGGCTTCGGCACCGGCCCGGCGTTCGACACGGCCTGGGAACGGCTCGTCCCACACCTGTCCGGCAGCTACCTCAGCTTCGAGACCGGCACCGGACCACTGTGGCTGGAGCGCGCGTTCCCACCCGCCCACCTCGCCCGGCTGCGCGGCCTCAAACGCCGCTACGACCCCACGGGCCTGTTCCGCGACAACTTCTTCATCGAGCCGACGACCGACGCAGTAGAGGGCCCGGCCGCCTGAGACGTCTCGTCCGAGCCCGCACGCGCGGCCAGCACCGCGTCACGAAGCACGCCGACACCTGGCCCGAGGAGCTCGACCGCCATACACGGATCTGCTGCCCGCCGACCCGTGACCCGATGTCGACCCGGAGCGCCCCGTGGTCCCGTAGCGTCCGATCGGGATGGAACCGGACCGGGCGCTGTCGCGTGATACAGGTGTGGAGACCGACGAAGTCGCCGCCCTGTACGCGCGGGCCTGCCCCTCGCTGGTGGGTCTGCTCACGACGATCGGTGGGAGTCGGGCCGACGCCGAGGAGGTCGCTCAGGACGCCTTCGTCCGGTTGCTCGAGCACTGGGGCAAGGTCCGCGACTACTCCGACCCGGAGGCGTGGCTGCGCACGGTCGCGGTGCGGGCGCTCGTGTCGCGTCACCGCCGACGGCAGGTGGCGGTCCGCGGGCTGGCCCTGCTCGGCCGGCGCGCCGCGACGGCGCCGCCCGCGGCCGGACCCGGGCACGACGTGGAGCTGGACGAGGCGCTCGCGGGCCTGCCCGTCGACCAGCGCACCGTCCTGGTGCTGCACCACCTGCACGACCTCTCGGTCGCCGAGGTCGCCGAGCTGCTCCACGTCCCCGCCGGCACGGTGAAGTCGAGGCTGTCGCGCGCTCGCGCAGCCTTGGCGCCGTTGCTGGCCGACGAGGAACGGAGCAGCACGTGAACGACTTCGAAGACCGCCTGCGCAGGCACGTCGACGCCCTGACCCCGGAGCAGTCGGTGCCCTTCCGCGAGGTCCTGGCGCGACGCGACCGGCGTCGCCGCCGGCACCGCGCACTCGCAGCCAGCGGTACGGCGATGGTCGCCGTCGCCGCCATCGCCATCGGCACCCAGCCGCTCGGACCGGACCACCCGCAGGACTCCGGCGGCCCGGCCACGAGCAGCCCCGCCCCGACCGAGACCGAGACCGAACGGCCGGAACCGACGTACGAGTGGGGCGAGCAGCCCTCACCGGTGGTGCTCCGGCTCGCCAGTCGCGACCTCGCGCTGAAGCCGTCGTCCTACTGCTGGACGGGGCCACCCAACCGAAAAGGGATATCGCGGAGCATCTGTCCCTACGGAATGGAGCAGACAAGAGACCTGCCGGGCGTCGGAAGTCCAGCCGCCCTGGACTTCTGGTTCGGTGTCGAGGACTGGAGGTTCGAGGCCACCTTCACCGAGCTCGGCGTCGACTGCCCACGCCAGCACACGGTGCCGGTCACCCGCACCGGCGACCACCTGTTCCACCTCGACCCGGTCGGTCCGGCCGGCCGCTACAGCGTGAACCTGTTCGGCAGCGGCGACCAGGGCAGCGTGCGCGCCAGCTTCCTGTGGGCCACCCCGAGCGACGGGCCGGCAGACCAACCCAGCGCCTACGTCGCGCTCGCCTCGGAGGCCGGCGAGCTGGAGACCCACCCCGTGGAGGTCGGTGTCGACGACCTGGCCTTCCAACCGCGGGAGGCGGACGTCGAGGTCACGGTGACCGCAGCCAACGGGCGCTCGATGACCCTCGACGCCGAGGGCCGAGACCATGGCGAGTGCTACGCCGAGGGCACCCTGTTCTTCCGTGGCGAGCAGGACCAGGCACAGCAGGCGGCCCAGCTGGGCCCGCCACCGTTCACCTACCAGGTGCGGCTCACCCTGGACGGCAGGCGCTACCTCGGCACGGCGGTCTGGCCGCGCGACGAGATCGCGGACCTCGCTCCCAACACCGCGCTCACCTTCGACCCACCGCTCCCGGCGTACGCCGCCCCCTGATCAGGGCGCCGGGCGCTCAGTCGAGACAGAACTCGTTGCCCTCGACGTCCTGCATCACCAGGCACGACTCGTTCACGCCGTCGGCGGTCAGCAGTCGCACGCGCACGGCGCCGAGCGGGAGCAGCCGCGCACATTCGGCCTCGAGAGCGGCCAGGCGCTCCTCGGCCACGAGCCCGGTGCCGACCTGCACGTCGAGGTGCAGCCGGTTCTTGACGACCTTGCCCTCGGGGACGCGCTGGAAGAACAGTCGCGGGCCGACCCCCGAGGGATCGACGCAGGCGAACGCCGACCCCTGGTCCTCGGCCGGCTGGGTGCGGTCGAAGTCGTCCCAGGTGGCGAAGCCCTCCGGCGGAGGCGGTACGACGTACCCCAGCACCTCGCACCAGAAGCGCGCGACGCGCTCGGGCTCGGCACAGTCGAAGGTGACCTGGAACTGCTTGACCGACGCCATCGCTCCACCCTAGAGGCGTGCCGACCCCTGGTCGTCCTGGTCGGTCGCAGTCAGCTCCAGGTAGGCCAGGAGCACGTCGACCAGGGCTGCCCGTTCGCGTCGGGAGTCGACCGTGACCGGCGCGACCAGCTGGAGGAGCGCCATGCCTCGGAGGCCGGTGAGCAGGACCCTGCTGACGGTGCGGTCGTGGCGGGGCGCGACGCGCGCGCCGAGACGCCTGACCTCGCGCCCGAAGGGCTCGGCCTGGGCGTCCAGGGTCTGGTCGGGACTGCTCCGGGTGGCCATCAGGATCTCGAAGCTGGCGAGGGAGAGCCGGCTGGTGAAGGCCCGTTCCCCCGCCTCGACGATGGCCTCCAGCCGCGCGCGCAGCGGCCCGTCGGGAATCGAGACGGACTCCATCGCGGCCACGAACTCGGCGAGGCCGGCCTCGGTGACCGCGGCGAGGATCCCGCTGCGGTCACCGAAGTGGTACTGGATGACTCCCCAGGTGACCCCGGCTCGTTCCGCGATGTGCTTGGCGCTCGCAGCCGGGTAGCCCTCCTCCAGGATGCACGCGACCGTCTCGTCGAGGATGCGCTGCCGGGTCGCGTCCGCCCGGGCCTGTCGGCCCGAGGCCGGCCGGGTGGGCTGGATGGAGGTCATGGGGCTCACCCCAGCACACGTCCGGCGTACGACGCGGGAAGGTCTACGACGCCGAGCAGTCCGGGCGGGGCGGCGCAGACGGCGTCGATCGCGTTGACGATCCGGGCGGCCGTCGCCACCACCCCCGCCTCGGTCTCGGAGACTCCCCCCAGTCCCACGTGACTGTTGAGCTCGACCCCGGGCGAGCCTTCGACGACGACCCGGTGGACGCCGAGGTGTCCCTCGGGCGGGTAGGCCCAGGAGGGGGCCGCCGCGGGCGTCAGCCGGTTGACGTGCTCGACGATGATGACGGGTCGCCCGGCGACGATGCCCTCGACGCCGAACCTGACGGCGGCGATCCGGCCGGGCTCGACGTGGGTCATGACGCAGTCGATCGCGGTCGGCGTGACCCAGGGCTCGTAGAACTCGCGCACGTCGTCGAGCTCGACCTGCAGAGCGTCGGCGAGCAGGTGGACGGACCCGCCCCAGATCGAGGCGAGCACGCCGGGCAGGAACATCATGGGTGGCTCGGCGCCCGGCAGGGAGCCGAACCCGAAGGTGACCCCGGTGAAGTCGTAGTCGTCGTAGTCGGCGTAGTCGAAGATCTCCTGGACGCGGACGCTGTCCGCCCGTCCGACCAGGCTCAGCGCGGCGAGGGCGAGGGTGTCGCCGGAGTAGCCCGGGTCGATCCCGTTGACGTACATCGACGTACCGCCGGCGGAGCAGGCCGCCTCGATGGGGTCGCGCAGCCAGGCGTCAGCGGTCCTCGGGTTCACCAGCCACACGAACGAGGAGCCGACGACGTTGGTGCCGGCCTCCAGGAACGCGCAGACCTCGGCCAGGGCCTCCTCCGGGCGGGTCTCGGCCTGGTTCGTGTAGACCACGCAGTCCGCACCCAGGGCCGCCAGGGCGGCGACGTCGTCGGTCGCGACCACCCCGGTCGGAGTGTCGAGTCCGCACAGGTCGGCGGCGTCACGACCGATCTTGTCGGCGCTCCCGGCGTGTACGCCGACGAGCTCCAGATCGGGCCTGCCGATGATCATCTCCAGCGCCTTGCGACCGACGTTGCCGGTCGAGAACTGGATCACGCGCTTGGTCATGGAAACACCCCTCGTCGAGTCTTGCGCGGAAACATAAACCCTTTTATGTTTCCCGTCCATGAGCACTGCAGCAGAACCTCAGCCCCTGGCCGGCAAGATCGCCATCGTCACCGGCACCAGCCGAGGAGTCGGGACCGGCATCGCGGCCGAGCTCCTCCGGGCGGGCGCCACCGTCGTCGGTTGCTCGCGTGGCGAGCTGCCGGGCCTGCCCGGCGCCGAGGGGCTCGACGACGACGGCCGGCGCTCGCGGCAGTGGGTGTGCGACCAGGGCGACTACGGGGCGATCGACGCCTTCGTGTCCCGGGTCGTCGCCGAGTTCGGCCGGGTCGACATCCTGGTGAACAACGCCGGGGGCACCGTGCCGTCGCCCGCCGTCGAGGCGGTCCCGGAGCTGGTGCAGAAGATCCAGGGCTCCCCGCGGGCTGCCGACGAGTTCGAGCGCACGGCGCTCTTCCACGCGTTCGCCGTGCAGATGAACCTCATCAGCCCGCTGTGGTTCGCGATCCGGGTCTATCGCCAGATGGCCACCCAGGACGGTCTCGGGTCGATCGTCAACATCTCCAGCGGCGCGGGTCACCCGGCGGGCTCGCCGTCGCTGGTCTCGTACGGCGCAGCGAAGTCCGGTCTCAACCACCTGACCCGATCGCTGGCCGAGGAGTGGGGCGCGCACGCCCGGGTCAACTGCCTCGCGCTCGGTCCGACCATGACCGACAACTTCCAGAGCTTCGTGCTGCCGGCCGACGACCCGACCGGGGCGGGCTACTTCGAGAAGGTCCCGCTCGGACGAGCCGGAACCCCTGCCGAGGTCGGCCGGACCTGCGTGTTCCTGTCCTCGGGCGACGTGGACTACATCAACGGCACCACGATCGAGCTCGACGGCGGGATGCTGCCCGGCGTCCTGTACGACGCCGGCCTCCGGACGATCACGGACCTGCTGTGAGGCGGCCGCTGCGGGTCGTGCAGTGGACGACGGGCAACGTGGCCCGCAAGACGGTCCGCGCCGTCCTGGCCCGCCGCGACCTGGACCTCGTCGGGTGCTACGCCTGGAGCGCGGACAAGGTCGGGCGGGACGTCGGGGAGCTGTGCCGCCTCGACGTGGAGACCGGCATCCTCGCCACGGACGACGTCGCGGCGCTGCTCGCGCTGCGACCCGACTGCGTCCTCTACACGCCCCTGCGCTTCGACGTGGACGAGGTCAGCCGCATCCTCCGGGCCGGCGTCAACGTCGTCACCTCGGCCGAGTTCCTGACCGGACGCACCCTCGGCGAGGACGCTCGCGCCACGATCCGGGCCGCCGCCGAGGCCGGTGCGGCCAGCATCTTCGGCAGCGGGATGAACCCGGGATTCGCCCAGCTCCTCGGCGCCGTGGCGACCGGTGTGTGCGAGGAGGTCCGGCACGTCCGCGCGGTCGAGTCGGTCGACGTCAGCCTGTTCGCGTCCGACAGCAACCAGGACGGACTTGGCTGGGGCCGGCCCATGGGCGACCCGGGCCACGCCGACGCCGTACGCGCGGCCGTGGCGGTCTTCGAGGACGGCGTGGAGGTGCTCGCCGACACGATGGGCATCGAGCTCGACGACGTCGGCTGCCACGTCGGCTTCGCCGCCGCGGTCCACGACCTGGACCTGCCGGGTCGGCCGATCGCCGCCGGGACGGTCGCGGGTCTCGACCTCCGCTACGTCGGCATCGTCGACGGTGTCGAGGTCCTGGAGCTGCACCAGCGGTGGGTGATGAGCCGTGAGCTGGAGCCGCCGATGCCGGTCGAGCACGGCTACCGGATCGAGGTCGACGGCTCACCCCGGATCACTCTGACGCTCGGGATCATGCCCGACCAGCCCCTCGAGACCTTGACCGTCGAGGACCTGCACGGCATCGGGATGACCATCACCGGCATGCCGGTGGTGCACGCGATCCCCGGAGTGGTCGCAGCCCGGCCCGGCATCGTCACCTACGCCGACCTCCCCGTCGTAGCCTCGCCCCTCACGTCGGCGCCCGGTCGACGTCCCACCGGATCGGCGTAGCCGCGAGGACCTAGGCTCGGCGTCGTGCCCGCCTCGGACGACCCGCGCCTGGTCATCGACGGCAGCCCGTTGCCCGACGACCTCGACGAGCGAATACGTCAGCAGCTGACCTTCGTCGCCGAGGCCGACCGACTCAAGACGATCCTGCGCGCCTCACCGCTCGCCGCCGCGAGTCGTCGGGAGAACGACGCCGAGCACTCGTGGCACCTCGCCCTGATGGTAATGCTGCTGGCCGAGTACTCCGACGAGCCGATCGACGTCGGGCACGCGATGCAGCTGGTGGTCGTCCACGACCTGGTGGAGATCTACGCCGGCGACAGCCCCGTCTTCGACCCGGACGCCGTCGTGGACCAGGTCGAGCGCGAGGAGGCGGCGGCCGAGCGACTGTTCACGCTGCTTCCGCCCGACCAGGCGGCTCACGTGCGCGCCCTCTGGGACGAGTTCGAGTCCGCGGCGACCCCCGAGGCGCGATTCTGCAAGGCGATGGACCGCCTGGAGCCGATGCTGCTCAACTGGCTCAACCACGGCGGCACCTGGCAGATGCCCGGTGCGACCGAGTCCACCGTCCGGGCCCGGGAGGCGGGGGTCGTCGCCGCGTCGACCACGCTGGGGTCGGTCACCGGACGGCTCGTCGAGGAAGGTCTCCGGCGCGGCTGGATCCGCGCCGACCCGTAGCACGAGGAACCCGAGGAGCCCGTCCTGACGGCGGCCGACGGGACACCGGGCGCCCCGGCCGTGAGCGGGTCACAACCGGGGCGCTGCCGTCGCGCGTGTCGAATGACTTTCATCCGTGGCGGGTGTCGGCAACTCCAGGTAGCCACCTACGGCGGTCGGGATCTCCCCCCACGGGGTGGTGGGCACGTCGCCTCCTCACCCCCGAGGAACGGATGCGGATCGCCACCACCCGCCAGTGACCCGGCGGGCACGGCTCTCGCGACGGACCGTCGCCGTCAGTACCCGGACCCGCGCTTGGTCTGTCGACGCTCGGCCTGCGCCGTACCGCCCTTCTCGTCGAGGGTCGCGCACGCGTCCGCGATGTCGCGGGTCAGGCGTTCGATCTGCTCGCGGCTCAGGGTCTCCTTCACCAGCGCACGCATGATCTTCACCCGTTCGGCGTTGGGGGGCAGGGTGTACGCCGGCACCATCCAGCCGCGCTCCGCGGCCAGCTGCCACGCGACGTCGGACTCGTCGTACGTCGTGTGCTCCCCCGACAGCCGGAAGGCCACCAGCGGAAGCTGCTCGGCCGCGCCGCCGATCACCTCGAACCTGCCGCCGTCGCGCAGGTTGGTCGCCAGCGCCTGGGCGTTCTGCTGCATCTGCCTCATCACGTAGGTGTAGCCGTCGCGTCCCAGGCGGACGAAGTTGTAGTACTGCGCCAGGACCATCGCGGCGCCCGTCGAGAAGTTCAACGTGAACGTGGCATCGGTCTTGCCGAGGTAGTTCTCGTAGAAGACCAGATCCTGGGCGAGGTCGGACTCCTCGCGGAAGACCAGCCAGCCGATCCCGGGGTAGACGAGCCCGTACTTGTGACCCGACACGTTGATCGAGCGCACCTGCTCGAGCCGGAAGTCCCACGCCGAGTCGGGGTACAGGAACGGCCACACGAACCCGCCGCTGGCGGCGTCCACGTGGAGGGGGATGTCCAGGTCGCGGCGGTTCCTGACGTCGAGCAACAGGTCGTTGATGCCGCGGATGTCGTCCATGTGTCCCGTGAACGTGGTGCCCAGGACGGCTGCGACGCCGATGGTGTTCTCGTCGAGGTGCGGCTCGACGTCCGCGGGACCGATCGTGTACTTGTTCTCCTCCAGCGGCACGATCCGCGGCTCGACGTCGAAGTAGCGGCAGAACTTCTCCCACACCACGTGGACGTCCCCGCCGAAGACGAGGTTGGGCCGATCGGTCGACAGGTTCGCGGCCTGCCGGCGCTCCTTCCACTTCCACTTCAGGGAGAGGGCGCCAAGCATGATCGCCTCGGAGGACCCCTGGGTGCGGCAGCCCGTCGTCGCGCCCGGGGCGTTGAACAGGTCGGCCAGCATCCGGACGCAGCGCTGCTCGATCTCGGCCGAGATCGGGTACTCCGCGTGATCGATGAAGTTCCGGTGCAGGTTCTCCGCGATGATCCGCTGCGCCTCGGGCTCCATCCAGGTCGTGACGAAGGTGGCCAGGTTGCGCTGCGGCTCGCCTTCGAGGTTCAGGTCCTCGCCGACCAGCCGCATGGCGTCGGTGGGATGCATCCCGCTCTGCGGGAAGGAGGTGGCCGGGGCCTTCTCGGTCAGGAACCGGTTGCCGTAGAGCGATTCGGCTGCTGACTGGCTCAGGGTGGTCATGCGTGCTGCACCGCCGTTCTTGTCGAGGTTGGCGTGACGAGGAGCTGCAGGAACCCGCCCACGGCGAAGCAGACCGCGCCGATGAAGGTCCCCCAGTTGACGAGTCCGGCGTCCAGAGCACTGGAGGTCGCGGGACGAGTGAAGGCGGCGATCCCGGCGAGGAAGAAGACGACGGAACCGACCTGGTTGATCGCCACCACCCACCAGGCGAGCTCATGGACGTGCACCTCGAGATGACCGGCGCCCACCTCGAGCATCGCGAGGTGGCCGGACGCGAGGAAGCAGACGCAGCCGAGGATGTCGGGGAACCAGATCCATCCGTTGGACTGGCGGGGCGTGAGCCCCTGGGCGAAGGCCGCCACGAGGCTGACCGCGAACAGCAGCGTTCCGACGAACAGCACCACCGCACTCAGCCAGGCGCGCCCGCGTGGCCCGGGCACCGCGCTGACGAGCAGGATCGAGGCGTAGCCGCCGAGACTGAAGAAGAACCCACCGACCAGGTAGGTCAGGTTCACGATCACCAGCGGACCCACCCCGAGCTGGGCGAGGAGTGCACCCAGGGCGAAGAGGCTGCCGCCGAGGATGAACGCCAGCGCCGACACGAGGTTGACCCTTCTCAGCCGACGCACCGGCGCCCGCTCCGTCGCTCCGCCGGGCTCTCGGTTCACGCCGAGCATGGGGACCCCGAACGGGCGGCCGGGCACGAGAGGACGGACGCGAACCACCACCGCATGGCCGTTCCTCCTTCCCGCTGCGCCGTGTCCATCCTTCACGCGCTCGCGCAGGCCGCCTCATCCGCTGCGGGTGATCCCGCGGGCTCGGCGGGCGCGGGCTCGTACGGCGGAGGCGGCGAAGGCGATGACCACGACGGCGCCGAGGAGGGTGGCGGCGCCGATCTGCTCGCCCAGGATCAGGCCGGCCCAGGCGATGCTCAGGATCGGCTGGAGGAGCTGCGTCTGGCTGACCTGGGCCATCGGTCCGAGCGCGAGCCCGCGGTACCAGGCGAAGAACCCCAGGTACATCGAGATCACGCCGAGGTAGCCGAGGGCCGCCCACTCGGCGGGCGTCCCGTGCGGCGGCTGACGTACCGCCGCGACGACGGTGAGGGTGAGCATGACCGGCAGGCAGAGCACCAGCGCCCAGGAGACCGTCTGCCAGGCCCCGAGCTCGCGGGCCAGGAGGCCACCTTCGGCGTAGCCGACGGCCGCGGCCACGACGGCTCCGAACAACAGCAGGTCGGCCACGTGCAGCTGCCCCAGACCCCCTGACTGGACCGTGGCGAACCCGAGCGCAGCGATGGCTCCGAGTCCGGCCGCGACCCAGAAGGCCCGGGGCGGGCGCTCGTGACCGCGCAGCACCGCGAGTACGGCGGTGGCCGCCGGGAGGACCGCGACCACCACGGCACCATGGCTCGCCGGGGCGGTGGTGAGCGCGAACGACGTCAGCAGCGGGAACCCGACCACGACCCCGCCCCCGATGACCGCGAGGCGCCCCCACTGGGCTCCGACGGGAGACTGCTGGCGGGTCAGGGCGAGGGCGAGCGCGGCCAGGACGGCCGCCACCACCGCCCGGCCCGCGCCGATGAACAACGGGGAGAGCCCGTCGACCGCGACCCTGGTGAACGGCATGGTGAAGGAGAAGGCGACGACTCCCACGAGTCCCCAGCCGAGTCCGGCGCGGGACGACCCCGGTAGCGGTGTCGTCGGCGCGTGAGTAGCGCTACTGTCAACTCTCATGGCCGACGATAGCAGCGCCCGGATCGTGGCCGGGCTGCGCGGCTGGATCGCCACCGCCGCGCCGGGCGCCCGGCTGCCGTCGACGCGCCAGCTGGTGGCCCAGTACGCCGCGAGCCCGGTGACCGTGCAGCGAGCCCTGCGCACCCTGACCGGCGAAGGCCGGATCGAGAGCCGCGCCGGGGTGGGGACCTTCGTCCGGGCAGCACGAACGCACCGCACCGCCGACTACGGCTGGCAGAGCGGCGCCCTTCGCTCACCGCACACGCCCATCGACTCGGGTGCCGCGGCGCTGCGCGACGTCCCGAACGACGTGATCGCCCTGCACTCCGGCTACCCCGACCGCGAGCTCCTGCCGGCCCGGCTGGTGCGCTCCGCCCTGACCCGCGCGACGCGCAGCGAGGCCGCGCTGGGACGCTCGCCGGCCGCCGGCCTGCCCCAGCTGCAGTCCTGGTTCTCCCAGGAGCTCGGCGACGCGACCCCGGCCGGCCTGACTCCACCCGTGCCCTCGGACGTCATCGTCGTACCCGGCAGCCAGAGCGGCCTGAGCTCGATCTTCCGTGCCCTGCTCGCGCCCGGCCAGCCCCTGATCATGGAGTCGCCGACGTACTGGGGTGCCATCCTCGCGGCCCAGCAGGCCGCCGCCCGTATCGTCCCCGTGCCCAGCGGGCCCGCCGGACCGGATCCCGCCGAGCTGGCCCGCGCGTTCGAGGAGACCGGCGCGCGCCTGTTCTACGCCCAGCCGAACTACGCCAACCCCACCGGCGCCCAGTGGCCGCCCGCCGTGCACGGCCGGATCCTCGACATCGTCCGTGACCACGGCGCCTTCCTCGTCGAGGACGACTGGGCCCACGACTTCGCCATCGCCAGCTCCGCCGTTCCCGTCGCCGCCCACGACGACACCGGCCACGTGGTCTACCTGCGATCGTTGACCAAGAGCGTCTCCCCCGCCCTCCGGGTCGCCGCCGTCATCGCCCGCGGCCCCGCCCGGGACCGGATCCTGGCCGACCGGCAGGCCGAGTCGATGTACGTCAGCGACCTCCTCCAGGCCGCCGCACTCGACGTCGTCACCAACCCCTCCTGGACCACCCACCGACGCCAGGTCCGCGACCAGCTCCGCCTGCGCCGCGACCTCCTGGCCCGGGCCCTGCACGACCACGCGCCCCTGGCCGAGCTGCAGCACCTGCCGCCCGGCGGGCTGAACCTCTGGGTCCGGCTGCCCGACGGCACCGACCTCGGCCGGGTCACCCAGCACTGCGAGCGCGCGGGCCTCGTCGTCGCCGCCGGCGACGAGTGGTTCCCCGCCGAGCCCACCGGCCCCTTCGTCCGCCTCAACTACGCCGGCCCGCACCCGGCGGCCTACCCCGACGCGGCACGCATCCTCAACGACGCGATCGCCCGCACCGCACACTGACCATCCGGAGCGTCGGAGCGAGGACGGCCGCCCGGTCGGCGGTGTGCCGCCAGACCATCGCCGGCAGTCGGACGGACGATGCCCCGATGGGACTCCCCGGTGTTCCTCCACCGCTGCCGGTCGGGTGGCTGGACCCAGAACGCCCCCGCGTCGCCGTACAAGGAGAACGAAGCTCAGGGACTCTCGTGCTTTCGGCGTCCCAGCACCGCACGGTCGGTCCGGTGGCCCAGGATGGAGGTGTTGCTCTCGTCGCTGAGGATGGAGCAGTTGCTCCGGCGGCTCAAGATCGAGCAGTTGCTCTGGGCCGACAGCATCGACATCGCCGACATCAGCGACCCGATCGAGCCGACGGACATGGCCGAGCCGATGGACCCGATGGAGGCGAACGAGCCGATGCTGCCGATGGACAGCACCGAACCCTCGGAGCAGATCGACAGGAACGAGTTCCGGGAACGCCACGACAGCACGCGGTCAGCCTAGGCGCGCCTCGGGGAAGCGGTCCAGGTCTGCGGAGCCGGCGTACCTGACCCGGTCCTGCCGACCGGTCGAGTGCCCACCGGGGCGTCCGGAGGACGGGAACCCGGGTCACCTCGGTTAGCGTGAGGTCGTGAGCCACCCCCACCCCGAACTCCAGCTGCCCCCGAAACTCCCCGCGGACGGCCTGCGCATCGTCGGCCTGGGCGGCCTCGGCGAGATCGGCCGGAACATGACCGTGTTCGAGCATCGCGGCAAGCTGCTCATCGTCGACTGCGGGGTGCTGTTCCCCGAGGAGCACCAGCCGGGCATCGACGTCATCCTGCCCGACTTCACCTGGTTCCGGGATCGGATCGACTCCGTGGTCGCCGTGGTCCTGACGCACGGGCACGAGGACCACATCGGCGGGGTGCCGTACCTGCTGCGGGAACGACGCGACATCCCGGTCGTCGGGTCCCAGCTCACGCTGGCGCTGATCGAGGCCAAGCTCAAGGAGCACCAGATCAAGCCCCAGCTGAACCAGGTGAAGGAGGGCGACCGGGTCAAGTTCGGCCCGTTCGACCTGGAGTTCCTGGCGGTCAACCACTCCATCCCCGACGGCCTCGCCGTGGCGATCCGCACCCAGGCCGGCCTGGTCCTGCACACCGGGGACTTCAAGATGGACCAGTTCCCCCTCGACGACCGCATCACCGACCTGCGCGGCTTCGCCCGTCTCGGCGAGGAGGGCGTCGACCTGTTCATGACGGACTCCACCAACGCGGAGGTCCCCGGGTTCACCATGTCCGAGCGGGAGCTCACCCCCGCGATCGAGACGGTCTTCCGTACGGCGCCCCGCCGCATCATCGTGTCCAGCTTCGCCAGCCACGTGCACCGCATCCAGCAGGTCCTCGACGCCGCCGAGGAGCACGGCCGCAAGGTCGCCTTCGTCGGCCGGTCGATGGTGCGCAACATGGGCGTCGCCCGTGACCTGGGCTACCTGCGGTACCCCGAGAACCTCGTGGTCCCGTTCGAGCAGCTGGAGCGGATGCCGCCGAAGAAGGTCGCGATCGTCTGCACGGGATCCCAGGGCGAGCCGCTGGCGGCGCTGTCCAGGATGGCCAACCGCGAGCACAAGATCCGGATCGGGGAAGGCGACACGGTGCTGATGGCCAGCTCGGTCGTCCCCGGCAACGAGACCGCCATCTCCTCGCTCATCAACGGGCTCAGCCGCTGGGGCGCCAAGGTGGTGCACAAGGGCAACGCGAAGGTGCACGTCTCGGGTCACGCCAGCGCCGGCGAGCTGGTCTACTGCTACAACATCGTCCGACCGACGAACGTGATGCCGGTGCACGGCGAGTGGCGGCACCTCCAGGCCAACGCCGACCTGGCGATCAGGACCGGAGTCGACCCCGAGCGCGTCATCCTCGCCGAGGACGGCGTGGTCGTCGACCTGGTGAAGGGCCGCGCGAAGATCACGGGCAAGGTCCCGGCCGGCAACGTGTACGTCGACGCGCAGACCGTCGGCGGCGCGACCGAGTCGTCGCTCAAGGACCGGCGCACGCTCGCCGAGGAGGGCGTCGTCACCGTGCTCGCCCTCGTCGACGCCGACACCGGGAAGCTGGCCGAGGAGCCGGACTTCATGATCCGGGGCTTCGTCCACGACCGCGAGGCGTTCCGGACGGCGATCCCCGTCGTCGAGAAGACCCTGGCCCGGGCCGCGGCGGAAGCCATCGGCGACACGCACCAGCTCGAGCAGATGCTCACCCGCGAGGTCGGCCGCTGGGCGTACAAGAAGTTCCGCCGGAGTCCGCTCATCATCGCCATCGTCGTGGATGCCTGAGCGCACACTGCCCCAGGCGTCCTCCACGACCTAGGTGTACCTGGCCAACACGTTGGTCAGGTACACCTAGACGCGGGTGCGCATCGCGTCGGCGATCGCGGCGATGCGCTCCTCGTTGCGCTGGTAGTGGGTCCAGGGGCCGATCCGGGTGCTGGTGACCAGGCCCGCGCGGTGAAGCACCGCCATGAACTGTGACGCCGTCGACTGCGAGACGCCGGCGCGCGCCTGGATGTGCTTGAGGCAGACGCCGACCTCCTCGGCCGGCTGGTCCTGCGGCGGGAAGCTCGCCGGGTCCCGGAGCCAGCCCAGGATCGCGAGGCGGGTCGGGTGGGCGAGCGCCTTGAGGGCCTGCACGAGCTCGTCCTCCGCAGTGGTCATGCCTCGGATCCTATCGTCACATCGCAATATCGCGGTATCTCGTGCTAGAAAGGCATCGCAAGATTCCGATATGACGATAGGAGAACGTGATGCCTGCACGTACGGCACTGGTGATCGGCGCCCGCGGAGTGATCGGGGGCAACCTCGTCGAGCACCTGCTCCAGGAGGACTGGGACGTCATCGGCGTCTCCCGGCGCGGCGGAGTCGACGGGCCACGGCTGCGTCACCGCGCCGTCGACCTGCTGGACCGGCAGGCGACGATCGACGCGCTCGCCGACCTGAGCGAGGTGACCCACGTCTTCTACGCCGCCTACCAGGACCGGCCGACCTGGGCCGAGCTGGTGCCTCCCAACCTCGGGATGCTCGTCAACACCCTCGACGCCGTCGAGTCGGTGGCCCACCGACTCGAGCACGTCAGCCTGATGCAGGGCTACAAGGTGTACGGCGCCCACCTCGGCCCGTTCAGCACGCCGGCCCGGGAGGACGACCCCCCGCACATGCCTCCCGAGTTCAACGTGGACCAGCAGTCGTTCCTCGAGGCCCGCCAGGCCGCCCAGTCGTCCGCGACCCCCTGGACTTGGTCGGCGATGCGCCCCTCGGTCGTGTGCGGCATCGGCCTGGGCAACCCGATGAACCTCGCCATGGTCATCGCGATCTACGCCTCGATCAGCAAGGAGCTCGGGATCCCGCTGCGGTTCCCCGGCTCCCCCGGCGCCTACGACAGCCTGATCGAGATGACCGACGCCGGGCTCCTGGCGAAGGCCACCACCTGGGCCGCGACCGATCCGAGCACCGCCAACCAGGCGTTCAACATCACGAACGGGGACCTGTTCCGCTGGCGCAGCATGTGGCCCCGGATCGCGGCGTTCTTCGATCTCGAGACCGCTCCCCCACTGCCGATGTCGCTCACCGACGTCATGGCGGACAAGGGCGACCTCTGGGGCCGGATGGTCGCCGAGCACGGACTCCTGCCGACGCCGTACGGCGATGTCTCGTCCTGGGCCTTCGGCGACTTCGTCTTCGGCTGGGACTACGACGTCCTCGCGGACGGCTCGCGCGCGCGACGGGCGGGATTCCACGAGTACGTCGAGACGGAGAGCATGTTCCTGCAGATCTTCAGCGACCTGCGCGAACGAAGGCTCATCCCCTGAGCGAGGACTCGCAGGAAGGGGGTCGACCAGCCCTTCTCGGGAGTCGGCCGGATCTGGAACCATCCGCAGATGAGCCAAGACGCTGGCCCGGCGCGGTCCGCGGAGCAGCGCGCCCTGCGAGAGTCGATCGTCAGCTCGGCCGTCATGGGCGGCGTCGCCCTCGTCTGGGGGGTCCTGGCCGAGTCGCGGGTGCTGCTCTTCGACGGCATCTACCTGGTGCTCGGCATCCTTCTCTCCGGGCTGTCGATGCTGGCCGCCGTGGCGGCCGGCGCTGCACCCACTCGTCGGGCTCCCGTTCGGGAAGAAGGCGGCGACGCCGCTCGCTGTCGGGGTCCAGGGCGCCGCTCTCTTCGGCACGTTGCTGTACGCCGCGGTGGATGCGGTGACGGTGATCCGCGGAGGGGGAACACCCGTCGCGCCGGAGACCGTCCTCGCCTACGGGGTGCTCTCCGCGCTGGTCTCGCTGCTGGTGGCGTGGCGGCTGAGCCGGCTGTCCGACTCCGAGCTGGTGGCGGCCGAGGTGGCGCAGTGGAAGGCCGGCGTCTCACTGAGCGCGGTCATCGCCGTGGGCGGTGCGATCACCCTGTGGCTGGACGGCGGGGCGTGGCAGGACGCCGCCGTCTACGCCGACCCGGTGCTGGTCCTGGTGGCGTGCGCGCTGATCGTCCCGGTGCCGTTCAGGCTGCTCCGGTCCGCCGGTCTCGAGCTTCTCGAGGGCGCACCGCCACCGGCAGTGCAGGCGGAGATCGCTGCAGCGATCGGGCAGGTGCGGGCCAGGTTCGGCCTCCCGGAGCCGTTCGTCGCGGCCACCAAGCTCGGCGCCCGGCTCTATCTCGAGGTCGTCTTCGTGGTCGACCTCGGCTGGCAGGTCGCCGAGGAGGACGCCGTACGCCGCGCGATCCTCGATCGGCTCGAGCCCCTGCGCTACGACATCTGGGCCAACGTCGAGCTGACGACCGACGAGGACCTGGCCGCGTGACTCGACGCGCCCCGGGGCGCCCGACCGGGCCTTTGACTTCAAGTACTTGAAGTTCCTAACGTCGTCGGGGTGAGCGCACCGACGACCCGGCACGAGTACACGATCAAGGAAGCCGCGGCGCTGACCGGGCTGCCGGCCAGCACGCTGCGCTACTACGAGTCCATCGGCGTGATCGCCCCGATCGGCCGCGGGGCGAGCAGCAAGCACCGGGTCTACGACGAGGACGACCTCGATCAGGTCATGTGGGTCGCCTGCCTCGCCGCCACCGGGATGTCGGTGAGCGACATGAAGAAGTACGTCGCCAACGGGGAGCTCGGGCCCGCCGCGGCACGCGAGCAGATCGAGCTCCTCGCCGCCCAGCAGCGCCGACTCGCGCTCGAAGCGGAGCACATCGCGCTCCGCCAGCGATACGTGGCGCTGAAGATCGACTACTGGCACGCGACCGACGCGGGTGACGCCGCCCGTGCGGAGCTGCTGTCCGGCGAGGCGCGCAAGCTGGCCGACGACCTCAAACGAGCCGGCCGGAAGTAGCACCCGCACGGTGCGCTCGGTGCTCGACGAGACCGAGAGCCGCCTCACCCTGCCCACGAACGCCCAGACACCACCCACCCAGAGACGAGAAGACCCATGCGCGTCAACGCCTACGCCGCCCCCGCCGCCGGCCAGCCCCTCACCCCGACCACCATCGAGCGTCGGAGCGTCGGAGCGAACGACGTCCTGATCGAGATCAGGTACGCCGGCATCTGCCACTCCGACATCCACACCGTGAACGGCGACTGGGGACCGCAGCCCTACCCCGTCGTCCCCGGCCACGAGATCGTCGGCGTCGTCGCCGAGGTCGGAGCGGACGTCACCCGCCGCCAGGTCGGCGACCGGGTCGGCGTGGGCTGCATGGTCAACTCGTGCGGCGAGTGCACGAACTGCCGCAACGGCGACGAGCAGTACTGCCTCGACGGCATGGTCGGCACCTACGCCGCCACCGACCGCGACGGCACCACCACCCAGGGCGGCTACTCCACCCACGTCGTCGTCGACGCCGACTACGTCCTGAGCGTCCCCGACGGCATCGACCCGGCCGCCGCCGCGCCGCTGCTCTGCGCCGGCATCACCACCTACGCCCCCCTGCGCCGCTGGGGCGCGGGTCCCGGCAAGCGGGTCGCCGTCGTGGGACTCGGCGGCCTCGGGCACATGGCCGTCAAGATCGCCCACGCCCTCGGCGCCGAGGTCACCGTCCTCTCCCAGACGCTGAAGAAGCAGGAGGACGGCCTCCGCCTCGGAGCCGACGACTACTTCGCCACCTCCGACCCGGGCACCTTCGAGCAGCTCGCCAGCCGATACGACCTCATCATCAACACCGTCAGCGCCGGCATCGACCTGGATGCCTACCTCGGCCTCCTCGGCGTCGACGGCACCCTCGTCAACGTCGGCGCCCCCGCCGAGCCGCTCAGCGTCAACGTCTTCTCGCTCCTCAACTCCCGCCGCTCCTTCGCCGGCTCCATGATCGGCGGCATCGCCCTGACCCAGGAGATGCTCGACTTCTGCGCCGAGCACGGCATCGGCTCCGAGGTCGAGGTGATCGCCGCCGACCAGATCAACGAGGCCTACGAGCGCGTGCTCGCCTCCGACGTCCGCTACCGCTTCGTCATCGACACCTCGACGATCGCCTGAGTCCGGAGGGGCCCGAAGCCGGCTGCGGCCCGCCGCCACAGCAGATTGCCGGCGGGCCGCTTTCGGGCAGAATGTGGCCGTGACGGATCGCGTGGTCGACTCCCTCCTCGCGAAGAGGATCATCGTCAGCCGGCGTTGCCACGAGTACGACCTACGCCCCGGGTTCGTGTATCGCGAGGAGCCGGACGACGAGCACGACTCGGGATGGCGCGCACTCGTCGGCGACGAGAGCGCGGCCGAGGTCGACGATCCCGACAACCTGCTGCTCCAGGAGGTGGGGTTCCTCCTGGACCGGTGGCCCGAGCTCCGCCCGGTGTTCGCGACCGATCCCGTCGACGGGGAGTGGGCGTGGGACGACCGCACGGAGCGGTACGGGCCGCTCCCCGAGTCCGAGTAGGCACCCACTCGCCGGCGTTATCCCGGCAGTCGCTCCGGATGATCGATGAGCAGTGCTGCCAGCTCCCGGGCGACCCCGGAGGAGCTCGCGGGCGAGCCGGTCCGCAGGCGCATCGCCAGGTGACCGGAGACGAGCAGCGTCAGGGCGTCGGCGAGGGCGGCCGCGCGCGGGCCGACCAGCGCCTCGGAGAGCTTGAGCAGCCGACGCCGTAGCGAGTCGGTGTCCTGCCGGACGGCCTCGGCCAGGACGGGCGGCGGCTCGGCGTACCCCGCGGCGGTCCCGAGGAAGGCGCACCACCGTGCGCCTGTCGCTCGCGCCTGGAACTCCTCGAGAGCGTCGAAGACCGCCAGCAGGCGCTCCCGATCGGTGTCGGCGCGCGCCACCGCCTCGTCCCACACCTCCAGCCACTCGCGCTGGCGACGGTCGAGAGCCGCGGCGACGAGCGCGTCCTTGCTGCCGTACGCGCGGTACAGCGTCGCCGGCGAGACGCCAGCGCGCTCGAGGATCCGGTCGACCGACGCGTGGGTGTCGCCGCGGGCGAACACGAGCTCGTCGACGGCGTCCAGGAGCCGGTTCCTGGTGGATTCACGGGTGCCCACCACCCGGACTATAGAGTGAAAAAGTGAAACGATCGTTATCGTTGTCGCTCGACCGGGAGACAGCGCTGGTCGTCGCCGGCACCTGCCTGATCGCCGGGACCTATGGACTGGTGCGGTTGGCCTACGGTCTCTTCCTGCCCGACATCCAGGGCTCGGTCTCGATGAGCTCGTCGATCGCCGGCTACGTGTCGTCAGGCGCCTCGGCCGCCTACTGTGCGGGGGCACTCGTCGGACTGGTGGCGGCCGAACGGCCACGCCTGCTCGTCCTGGGCTCGCTGGGGACCGCGTCCATCGGGTCGGTCGGCATGGCGCTCGCTCCCGGGATGGCCGTCCTCGTGCCGTCGACCATCCTCGCGTCGGCCGGTGCCGGCCTCGCCTCACCGGGCCTGGTGGCCGTCGTGGCGCGCAGCCTGCCCGCGGACCGCGTGGACCGGGCGCAGGCGACGGTCAACGCCGGCACGGGGCCGGGCCTCGTGGCCGCCGGGCTCCTGGCGCTCCTGCTGCCGGAGTGGCGGGTCGGGTTCGCGATCAGCGCGGTGTTCACGACCGCCGCCGGCCTCGCCGTCCTGCTCCTCGATCGTCGCGATCCGGTCCGTCACGGACCGACTCCGGTCCAGGACGGACCGGACCCGCGGCGGCAACGGTGGCTGTTGGCCCTGCTCCGACCCGCCGCCGGGGCATTCCTCCTCGGCGCCGCGTCCGCCGCCGTGTGGACCTACGGACGAGCCCACCTGGTCGGGTCGGGGATGAGCGACGCCGCGTCCGTCCTGGCCTGGATCGCCATCGGAGTCGGTGGCACCGCCACCGTCTGGACCGTGCGGGTGCTGGGTGCCTGGCCGGCTCAGCGCGCCTGGCTGGTCACCGGCCTCGCCGTCGCCGTCGCCACCGCAGGGCTCGTCGTACCCGGTCCGCTCCCGGTCGCCGTCCTGGCGTGCGGAGTCTTCGGCTGGGGCTTCGTCGCGGCGACCTCGGCACTCCTCGCCTGGACCATCCAGCTCGTCCCCGACCGGGCGGCTCCCGGGACCTCCGTCGTCTTCATCGCCCTCGTCCTCGGCCAGGCGGCCGGATCGTCGGCGGCGGGCGCGCTCTCCGAGCGGGCCGGGCTGCCGGCCACGTTCCTCCTGGCGGCGCTCGCCACGGTGCTCGCGGCCTCGTGCGGATGGAGCCGAGGAGCGCGCCCGTCACTCCACAGGCTCGACGAGGTCGAGACTCCGTCGTCGTTCAGTTCTGCGTGATCCTGCCCTCGACCTGCGGGTCCACCGGGGAGTTCGCGGTGACGTAGTCGGTGGCGACCTGCATGAGGTCGTCGCCGGGCTGCAGTACGTCGGTGCCCTGGCCGAAGATCGTGTAGCCGTCGCCGCCGGTGTGCATGAAGTCGTTGATGACGAGCCGGACGGGGTCCCCGTCGGCGATCGGGGTCTCCGGTCCACCGATGCCGTCGGGGGTCTTCCACATGCCGTCGACGACCGGCGTGGTGCCGGTGCAGTGGAAGGTCGCGCGCAGACCCGAGATCTGGGGGAATCGACCGCTGTGCACCGCGGGGTCGCAGACCGGCGAGAAGCCGTTCTCGAAGGCCGTGCGCAGCTGCGCGCCGGTCACGGTGAGGATCGTGGTGCGGTTGGCGAACGGCAGCACGGCGAACATCTCGCCCCAGGTGATCTCGCACGCCGCCTCGTCGGCGCTCGGCGGCGAGCACACGAGGTCGGCGCGGAGCCCGCCGGAGTTGGTGTACGCCGCGTCGACGCCCGGGTACTTCAGTCGCATCGCGTCGGCCACCAGGTTGCCCAGCTCGGACTCGTGCAGGCGGGCGGGATCACGCAGGATGTCGTTCACCTGCGTGCCGATCACCTGGTTGCGCAGGACCGCGGTCTCCTCGTTGGCCCGGTCGATGATCGCCTGGACGTCGGGTCGGGCCTCGACGCCGAGGGTCTTGGCCACTCGGGTGGCTCCGCCGGCCCAGGTCACGTCGCCGCCGCGGACCATCAGCTGGAGCACGGAGTACGACGTGCCCTGGTTGACGCCCTCGGTGATCAGGATGTGCCCGCGCATCAGGTTCGAGACCCGGTGCGTGTGGCCCACCACCATGGCGTCCACGGTCGTGCTCTGCAGGGCGTCGGCCACGTCCAGGATCGGCCCCTCCCACGCGGCCCCGGGCGTCTGGCCGGCCGGGTTCGTGCCCCGGGACGTGCCCTCGTGGATCACCACGACCTGGACCTTGACCCCCTGACGCCTCAGCCGCTCGGACTCGGCCCTGATCCGCGGCGCCTCGGGCAGGAACGTCAGGCCCTCGGTGGCGCCGGCGGCGACCAGCTCGGGCGTCTGCTCGAGCGCGGCGCCGATCACGCCGACCTTGACGCCGTTGACCCGGAACACCTTCGAGGGCGTCACCCACGGCGGCGCCTTGCCGGTCGCCTCGTCGACGATGTTGGTGGCCAGGAACGGGAAGCCGGCCCGTGCCTGGTGCTGGAGCAGCCGGCTGACGCCGTAGTCGAACTCGTGGTTGCCGTACGCCGTGGCGTCCAGGCCCCAGGCGTTGGCGACGTCGATCGCGGGCAGGTCCTGGAGCAGCGCCGAGTTCGGGGGCGAGGCCCCGACGTTGTCGCCTCCGGACAGGGTCAGACCTTGCCCGGGCAGCGCGTCGAGCTCCTCGTCGAACAGGGTCGCGAGGAACGCCGCACCCCCGACCCGGGCGTTGATGCCGTTGTCGTAGGGCCGCGTCGTCGGGTCGAGCTGACCGTGGAAGTCGTTGAGCCCGACGATCGACACCGGCGTGTACCTCCCGCCGTCGTCGACGACGTCGAGCAGCACCCGGCCCTGGCTGTGCTGCGGCTCGGGGATCCCGAGCAGGAACGCCAGCGTCGGAGCCAGGTCGATGGAGCGCGCACCGACGGAGCGGTCGGCGATCCCCCGGCCACCGGCCAGGAAGGTGGCGCGCATGTTGACGTTCGCGCCGAGGTCCTGCACGTCGGGGACGTAGCCGTGCTGGCCGAAGAAGTGCGACGCCGCCACGAGGGTGCCCGGCGTCTCGGCGTCGAACTGGTACGGCGGGTAGGCGAACACCACGAGGTCGCCGGTGCGGGTCGGGTGCGCCATGTCGGCGGTGCTGCCCGGACCGTTGGGGATGTGGCGGGCCTCGGCCTTCGAGAAGATCCGGTCGATGACCGGCCAGCCCTCCGGCTGCCCGTCGTGCGTCCAGTCGTTGGGGTCGCTCAGTCCCTGGTACTTCGCCCTGATGGCGGCCAGGGTCGCCGCCTCCTCGGCCGCGGGGACCTGCTGGAAACCGCCGGCCGGGTCGCGCCCGGCGAGGTTGAGGTAGATCTGCAGCGTGCCGCCGGCCCAGCAGGCCTTGGCCCTGCCGATCGTCTCGCCGGTCGCCGGGCGGCAGTTCGACGTCTGCGGCCGCGAGAGCAGCCCGAGCTCAACCAGCGGCAGGCTGGCATCGACCGCGAGGAACTGCGGAGCGAACCCGTGGTCGGAGCCGACGAAGGTCGTGGGGTCGCGCCCGGCGAGCGACCGGGCGAGCCGCAGGGTCCGGTCGGACTCCTGATAGGCCTCGCGGAGGTACGCCGACCGCTCCCGCACCCGTCCGTCGCGGATCCCGTCGAGGTCGACGTCGTCGAACGCCGGGTTGGGCTCGCCGTTCGGCAGCCGCTTGGTGACCAGACCGAGGAACTGGTGCTGGAACTCGTCGGTGGTCGGCATGCCGACCATCAGCAGGTCGGGTCGGTAGGTCTTCGCGACGTACTCCAGCATCGGCCAGTGCGCGGTCGACCAGGCCAGGCCCTGCTCGACGTAGGTGTCCTCGCTGGTGATGCCGGCCTCCAGGATCGCGAAGTCGGCGGCCGTCGAGGTCGGGAACTCCGCGGCGAGGAACTCGTCGAACTCGGTGTAGCCGGGCTCCCCCGGCCAGGTCGGCCAGCTCGCGGTCGCCCGGGACACGGACGTGTGGAAGAGCCGCACCCGGGACAGGTCGGGGGCGAGGGTCTCGACCTTGACCAGCATCCCCGCCGTCCTTCCGTCGAGGGCGCCGCCCTGGAGCGTGACCTTCACGTCCGCCCACTGGCCCGGGCGCAGGTCGGCGACGGCGTCCGCGCCACTCCTGGTCGGGGAGAACAGCACCCGGTCGTAGCGGGTCCGCCCGTCGTTGCGGCTGTCGTAGAGATAGGCGTTGAGCCCGTACTTGTCGGTCCCGCCGTCCAGCACCCGCAGCCGCATCTCCCGGGCCGGGCTGTACGACGCGGGCACGTCGGTCCAGCCGGTCGCCGGCGTCGGGGCGGCGCCGGCGAACGGCGCCTGGCCGGCGTACCCGGCGGGATGGTCGAACTGCAGGCCGAAGGACTGGATGAAGGCCGCGTCGTCGAAGAGCGGCTCCCCGACCTGACCGATGAAGTTCGTGGCGACCCCGCGCCCTGAGTGGAAGGTCCGGAAGTCGATCGTCGGTCCCTGGATCGAGGCGTTCCGGCCGCCCGCCCACTCGACCTGCGCGACCTTCAGGCCGCCCCGCTCGGCCGCCTGCGCGATCGACTCCGCCTCCAGCACGCCCGGGTCGAAGGCGGCGGTGCGGTTGCCGAACGGGTCGCCGTTGCGGTGGAAGGTGTTGTTGGTGGAGCCGTGCACGCCGGGCCACGCTCCGGTGGCCAGCGTGTACCAGCCGGCGCCGGTGTTGGGTGGCGCCTGGGTGAGCATCCCGTGGCCGCGGGCCTTGACGCCGTCCCGCAGGAACGAGCGCATCGTCGGCATCACCCCCTCGGCGGCGTACTTCTCCACGAGGTCCTGACGCAGGCCGTCGGAGGCGAAGTAGACCGCCTTCGAGGAGGTCTGCGCCGGCGGGTGACCCCCGTGGGAGTGACCGGGCGGCGCGGCTTGCGTCGGGCCCGCGGCCACCGCCGCGACGACGGCAGGGACGGCCAGTGCGGCCGCTGCGACGATGACGACAGGTCGGCCAGCTACGCGGTTCACGGCACCCTCCAGGACTGAGGCGGGAGCGGCCCGGCGGGGATCGCGTCGTGCCCGGGCACGGCTCCCCCGGGATGGGTTCGAACCTTCCGCGCCGTTCGGCCGACGTCAATGGCACGGATTGGGTATCTGCGAGCAGCGGCCACGATTGACAAATTGGTAACCGATCCGTTACCAATATCCCATGGACCCGTTCCCCGCGCTCGCCGACCCGGTGCGCCGCGACCTCCTGCGCACCCTCGCCCGAGGCCCGGCGCGCGTGGTCGACCTCGCGGCCGCGCACCCGATCAGCCGCCCGGCCGTCAGCCGACACCTGCGGGTTCTCGTCGAGGCCGGCCTGATCAGCGCGGAGAGCCAGGGGCGGGAGCGTCACTACGCGCTGGTCCCGGCCGGGCTGGAGCCGGTTCGGGACCTGCTCACGGACCTGCGCCCGCTGCCGCGATTCGACGACTCGGTGCTCGACGGCCTCGACCTGGAGGTCCGCCGCACCGTTCGGGACCATCGGGACGCCCCGGCGCCCGAGCCAGTGCAGAGCCCCGTGCAGAACCCAGCAGAGGAGACAGCATGACCCCCAGCACCACCGGCCGTCGCGAGACCCGCCTCGGTCACGACAGCGTCGTGTTCGACCGCACCTTCCGGGCGCCGATCGAGTCCGTGTGGGCGGCGATCACCGAGTCCGACCGGCTCGAGCGCTGGGTCGGCACCTGGACCGGCGACCCCGCCTCGGGCTCGGTCCTGTTCCGGATGAACGCCGAGGGCGACGACATCAAGCCCGAGACCTTCACGATCGACGCCTGCGACGCACCCCACCGGCTCGCCCTCACCTCGAACGTCGAGGGCGAGGAGAACGTCTGGCACTTCCTCCTCGAGCTCACCGAGGACGCCGGCACCACCACGCTCACCTTCAGCCAGTCCGTGCCGGACGCCGAGCTGGCGGCCGGCGTCGGTCCGGGCTGGGAGTACTACCTGGACCGGCTCGTCGCGGCAGAGGCCGGCGGCGACGTCGCGGCGATCGACTTCGACGACTACTACCCGGCGCAGTCGGACCACTACCGGGCGCTGTTCGGCTGAGCTCAGCCGGTCGGGAGCCAGGTCCGGGCCGCCTTCACCAGCGCGGTCACCCCGATCCCGAGGGTGGGGTCGATCGCGGGCGCATACCTCGGCGAGTGGTTCGACGGCACCGTCCGCAGGGCCGGGTCGTCCATGCCCCCGGTGCCGAACAGCGAGGGGTCGGTGCCTCCGAGCAGCCAGTACGACAGGGGCGCGCCGGCGCTGGTCGCCAGGACTCCGACGTCCTCGCTGCCGGCACCGGCCCCCGGGTCGAGGACCCGCTCCGCACCCAGCCACTCCTGGAACGTCGCGAAGGTCCGCCCGAGTGCCGCGGCGTCGTTGACCACCACGGGGAACCGCTCGATGGACTCGATCGTGGGCTCCTCGGGCGCTCCGGCGGTGACGGCGATCCCCCGCAGGATCCGCTCGACGCTGGCCAGGACGTGCTGGCGGGTCCCGTCGGCGTAGGTGCGGATGTTCAGCAGCAGCTCGGCCTGGCCCGGGATCACGTTGGCCGCCTCGCCGGACCGCACCGAGCCGACGGTGAGCACCACGACCTCGGTGCTGGGGATCTCGCGCGCGACGATCGTCTGCAGGCGCAGCACGGCCTCGGCCGCCATCACCACCGGGTCCACGGAGTTCTGGGGCATCGACCCGTGCGCCCCCTTGCCCACCAGGCGCACCCGCAGCGAGTCCGACCCGGCGTACGCGGGTCCCGGGTGCCCGGCGATCGTTCCCGCCGGGAGCGGGGCGACGTGCTGGCCGAGCACCACCTCCGGCACCGGGAACCGCTCGAACAGCCCGTCGTCCACCATCGCCTGCGCACCGGCCCCCAGCTCCTCCGCCGGCTGGAAGACCAGCAGCAGCGTCCCCGACCAGCTCCCCCGGTCCGCGGCGAGCGCCTCGACCGCACCGAGCAGGCAGGTGGTGTGCAGGTCGTGGCCGCAGGCGTGGCTGACCGGCACCTCAGCGCCGTGGGCATCGGTCGCGGTGTCCGTGCTCGCGTACTCCAGGCCGGTCTCCTCGCGCACCGGCAGCCCGTCCATGTCGGCTCGGAGCAGGGCGACCGGACCCGGACCGTTGACCAGGGTGCCGACGACTCCGGTGCCACCCACCCCGGGGGTGACGTCGACTCCCGACGCGGCGAGCCGGCGGGCCACCAGTGCGGCCGTGCGGTGCTCCTGGAAGCCGAGTTCCGGATGCTGATGCAGGTCGCGGTAGAGGTCCGCGAGGTCAGGGGCGATCGGGGCTGCTGCGTGCGACATGACTGACTCCTCTCTCAGAAGACGGTGGCCCAGTCGTTCTTCATGCTGACCACGGTCCAGCCGTGGGTCTGGGCCCGGTCGAGCGCGTTCTCCGCGCCCGCGACGTACTCGAACTCGCGCTCCGCGTCGTCGTGCAGGACGAGGAGGCGCAGCGACGGCTTGTCCCGATGCTGGGTGAAGTCGAGCATCTCGAGGTCGCCGTCGGAGTTGCCGGCAGCGAGGATCGGCCGGCGTCCGATGCGGTTCCAGATGCGGACGGGCTTCTCCGGTCCGTCGTCGAGGTAGTCGGCGGCGCCCTGGCGGACGATCGCGCCACCGTGCTCGCCCGGGGCGTAGGCGAGGGCGACGGCGCTGCCGATCACGCGTTCGCGCGAGATCCCGTAGACCTCGTCGCTGATCGGTCGCATGAAGTCGCGCCCACCGCCGGAGGCGATGTAGTTCGTGAACCCGTGGGCTCGCAGGTGCGCGAGCAGCTCCAGCATGGGCGCGTAGGAGCACTGGAGGTAGGTCCGCTTCAGCGTCGGGTGGCGGGTCTGGCGCAGGAAGGTGCCGGCGTCCGCCTCGAACTGCTCGACCGTGAGGTTCGCGAACGCGGCCACGATGCCGGCACCCAGCGTCCTGACGTTCGTGTCGTCGCCGGCGTAGTGCTCGGTCACGATGCGTGCCAGCCACGCGTGATCGTGCTCGTACGCGGCCTGCCACGGTTGCCGGTCCCGGAGGGTCGGGTCGGCGTCCGCCATCTCCGCCAGCCGGCGCAGGACGAAGTCGAGCTGGATCGGCATCGGCTTCTCACACCACAGGGTGCCGTCGTTGTCGAAGACCGCGACCCGCTCCTCGGGCGCCACCCAGTCGGGCGAACCGTCCGTGCAGACCCGGTCCACGTAGGCCACGACGGCGTCCTTGACCGGGCCCTCGTGCCAGGTCGACAACGCTGCGGTCGTCACGCTTCGCCGTCCGCGGGCGGGTCGCGGACGATGCAGCGGAAGCCCAGGTGCGAGGTCGAGGTGTCGACGGGCTGGGCCATCCGGGCCGCCGGACGGTAGCGGCGGCAGTAGTTCGGTGCACAGAGGTGGGAGCCGCCCTTCATCACCCGGCGCGGGATCCGGGGGCCGATCTCGCCCGGGTCGTGGCTGCTCTCGCGGTCGCCCCCACGCGGGTTCTCGATCGCGCAGCAGGCGTGGGCGGGTGCCGTGTGGGCGCCGTACCAGTCACTGGTCCATTCCCAGACGTTGCCGATCATGTCGAACAGTCCGTAGCCGTTGGGCGGGTACGAGCCGACCGGGGCGATGCCCGCGTGACCGTCGTCGCGCGTGTTCTCGACCGGGAACTCGCCCTGCCAGGTGTTCGCCATCCACCGATCGTCGGGAGTGAGCTCCTCACCCCAGGCGTAGGTGGCGCCGTCGAGTCCGCCGCGGGCGGCGTACTCCCACTCCGCCTCGGTGGGCAGCTGCTTGCCGGCCCACTGGGCGTACGCCGTCACGTCCTCCCAGGCGACGTGCACGACGGGATGGTCGGGCCGCCGCTTGCTCGAGCTGCCGGGTCCCTGCGGCTGGCGCCAGTCGGCCCCGGGCAGGTAGGTCCACCAGTTGTAGGGGTCGTTCAACGGCACCCGACGGGTCGGCTGCTGGAACACCACGGACGCGGCGACCAGCAGCTCGGGTCTCGCTCCGGGGTAGTCGGCGGCGTCCGGGACCCGCTCGGCGAGCGTGACGTGTCGGGTCGCGTCGACGAAGCGCGCGAACTCCCTGTTCGTGACCGCGTGCTGGTCGATCCAGAAGCCGTCCACCGCGACGCGGCGCGTGGGCGACTCCTCGGGATAGTGGTCCTCGGAGCCCATCCGGAACGTCCCTCCCGGGATCCGGACCATGCCGGGAGGGCCGAGAGGGCCGGGGTCGCGCGCCGGCCCGGCTGCCTGGGCCCGGGTCCCCGGATGCGAGGAGGTCACGCTCGGATCCTCGACTCGAGCAGGGACCTCGGCATCACCCGCTTCGGGTGAGCGCCGCCCCCGCGCCGGGTGCCCGGGTACCGCCCCTCGGTCGGTGTCCCCGCGGGGTGTCAGGGTGTCCCCATGACCCGGGTCTCGCTCTCGCGCCTGCCGGGTGAGCGGGTCCTGGTCGTCGACGGCGACCTGGAGCGCACGCTGACGTTGGCGGACCTGCCGGCGTACGTCGGGGCGCGCGAGGCCGGCGCGCCGCGCTGGGTGTGGGACGACACCGCGCGCTGGTATCCCCCGTTGCTGGCGGCGGGGGTGCGGGTCGGGCGCTGCCACGACCTGCGGCTGGGGCACCACCTGCTGCGGCGGGCGCCCGCGGTGGAGGTGCGGCTGCTGGCGGGTGAGCAGTCGGAGCACTGGGACCGCCTCGGGCCGAGCACGCCGTCCGATCCGGGCCTGTTCGCGGTGGACGACGCGGCCGAGCACCTCCGCGCCGACCTGGAGGACGCCCGGCAGCTGGCCGCCGTGGCGGCGTCAACCGAGGCCGCCCGGCTCGGGCTGCTGCTCGCGGCCGAGTCGTCGGGTGCCCTCGTCGCGGCCGAGATGACGTACGCCGGCGTGCCGTGGCGGGTGGACGTCCACGAGCGGCTGCTGACCGAGCTGCTCGGGCCGCGGCCGCCGCGCGGCGCTCGGCCGCGCGGACTCGAGGCGTTGGTCGCGGAGGTGCGCGACGCGTTCGGCGTGCCGGGGCTCAACCCGGACTCGCGACCCGAGCTGCTGTCCGCGCTGCGACGGGCCGGCCTCGACGTCACCGACATCCGGATGTCGACCCTGCGCGCACTCGAGCACCCGGGCGTCGTCCCGCTGCTGCGCTACCGCCAGGCCGCGCACCTGTGGCAGACCAACGGCTGGGCCTGGATCGACCAGTGGGTGAGCGGGGGCCGGTTCCGGCCGTCGTACCAGCCGGCCGGCTCGAGCACGGGGCGCTGGTCGTCGAACGGCGGCGGCGCGCTGTCGATCCCGGCGACGGTCCGGCCGGCGGCCGTGGCCGACGGCGGCTGGGTGTTCGTGGTCGCCGACGTCGCCCAGCTCGAGCCGCGCGTGCTCGCCGGCCTGAGCGGCGACCGCGCGCTGGCCCGGTCGGCCCGCGGCGCCGACCTCTACCAGGGGATGGTCGACGACGGGGCGGTCGCCAGCCGCAGCGACGCCAAGCTCGGCCTGCTCGGCGCGATGTACGGCGCCACCAGCGGCGAGAGCGGCCGGATGGTCGCGGGTCTCACGCGGCGCTACCCGGACGCCTTCGGTCTCGTCGAGGAGGCCGCCCGGGCCGGCGAGCGGGGCCAGCTGGTGCGCACGCTGCTGGGACGCGGGTCGCCTGCCCTGGGCGAGGCGTGGGATCGCGATCCCGACGACCCGCCGGTCGATCCCGACAGCCAGGCCCGCTTCCGGCGCGCGTACGGCCGGTTCACCCGCAACTTCGTCGTACAGGGCACGGGCGCGGAGTGGGCGCTGTGTTGGATCGCCGACCTGCGCAACCGGCTCTGGCGTCTCGGCGGCTCCGGTCCACTCGAGTCGCGCCCGCACCTGGTGTTCTTCCTGCACGACGAGGTCGTCGTACACGCCCCGGCCGACCTGGCCGACGCGGTCGCCGCGCAGGCCACCGAGGCGGCCGCGACCGCCGCGGGCCTGTTGTTCCGCGACCTCGCCGTGGACTTCCCGCTCAACGTCTCGATCGTTCGGTCCTACGCCGAGGCGGGCAAGCCCGGTGCCGCGGTCGAGCCGTGACGTGCGCGCCGCTCAAACGGTCTCCCAGAGCCCGATCAGGTTCCCCTCGGTGTCGGTGAAGTAGCCGGTGAAGCCCATGTCACCGACGGGCATCTTCTGCGACACGGTCTTCCCGCCGGCCGTCTCGACCTTGCGCAGCGCCTCGTCGACGCTCGCCACGTCGATCACGATGTTCGGCGCCTTGCCCGGGAACTCCGCGCTGCGCTCGAACAGGCCTCCGTTGATGAAGCCCGGCTCGGTCGGGCCCTGCTCGGGATCGCTCGGACCGGTCATCACCATCGTGTAGCTCATGTCCGGCACCGGCATCAGCTGCCAGCCGAACGTGTCGCCGTAGAAACTCCGTGCCCGGTCACCATCGTCGAACGGGATCTCGAAGTGCACCACCTTGCCGGACATGCTGCCTCCTCAGGAACGGTGTGGACCCTCCAGTGAACTGCGGCCCGAGTACGGCGGTCAACGGGCGCGGCGTGCTGCGGACAGACCCCGGGTCAGGTGCACGACCGGTCCGGTCGCCTCGCTCGACCATGCTCGGAGCCTAGATCTCGGTCGCCCCGGCAATGCCGAAATCAGGCCATGCCGGCACCGCCGTCTCCGGCGTACGGTGCCGAGGGGGCAGGGAGGAACGGGACCGCCATGACCGCACACCAGCCGATTCCGCGCGAGGTGAAGATCCGGACCGAGCCACGTCGCCCCGTGGACGATCCCACGCTCGGCATCCCGGTGACCGTCGAGGAGCCCGCGGCGCCGCCCCGGCACCGGCTCGTGACGGTGGGTGACTCGCTGACCCACGGGTTCATGAGCGGCGCCATCCACCGCACCGACCTGTCCTGGCCGGCGATCACGGCGTTCGAGCTCGGGCTGAGCGCCGAGCAGTTCAGGTTCCCGACGTACGAGTGGCCGACCGGTCCCGGTGGCCTGCCCCTGGACCTCGAGCGGCTGGCCCGCGAGTTCGACCGCCGGTTCGGCAGCAAGCTCGACCTGCTCGAGACCTTCCGGGCCGGGCCCTGGCTGCGCGGCTACCTGGACGAGATCGAGGACTACTGGGAGCGGGGCACGGGATCCGAGCCCCCGGGCGACGGGGCGCCGTTCCACAACACGGCGGTCTACGGCTGGGACGTGCTGGACCCGCTGATCGCCACCGAGGCCCGGATCGCGAAACGGCTCGCCACGAAGCCGGACGACGACTTCCTCAAACAGCTCGTCGAGCACCACGCCGCCCGGGCCGCCTGGCCGGTCCTGCACCGAGCGGCCCAGGGCAGTCCCGGCAAGACCGTGCTCGACTCGATCGCGACCCTGGCCGACGACGAGGGCGTCGAGAGCCTGGTCGTGGTCCTGGGCTCCAACAACGCGCTCGGCTCGGTCCTCTCGCTGGTGCCGGAGTGGACACCGCCCGGGTACGCGAAGCTGACTCCCGCGGAGCGCGCCGAGGCCCGCCAGGGCTGCAACCTGTGGCGACCGAGCGCGTTCCGGGCCGACTGGGCCGACCTCGTCGCGCAGCTGCGGACCATCAAGGCGCAGCACGTCGTCGTCGCGACCGTCCCGTCGGTCACCATCGCGCCGATCGCCCGCGGGACGCACCGGAAGGTCCGGCCCGACTCCCGGTACTTCCCGTACTACACGCGGCCCTGGGTCACCGACGACGACTTCGACCCGAAGCACGACCCGCACCTCACCGAGGAGGAGGTCCGGGCCATCGACTCGGCGATCGACTCCTACAACGAGACGATCATCGCCTCCGTCCAGGCGGCCCGGCGAGACGGCCTCGACTGGTACCTGTTCGACATGGGCGGCGTGCTCGACCGGCTGGCGGTCCGGCGCTACATCAACAGCCCGTGGGCGCGTCCGACCTGGTGGACGCCGTACGAGCTGCCGGCGGCGTTGCAGCGACTCGACCCGGTGCCGAGCACCCGCTTCTTCCGCTCGGGTCCCACCGGCCGCACCGACGGCGGCCTGTTCTCGCTCGACGGAGTGCACCCGACGACGATCGGCTACGGCATCCTGGCCCAGGAGGTCATCTCGATCCTGCGCACCGCCGGCGTCGAGTTCCGCGACCGCCACGGCGCTCCGCGGCCCGGTCCGATCACGGTCGACTTCGACCGGCTGCTTCGCGCCGACACCCTCATCGGCAACCCGCCCACCTCGATCACGAGCTCGCTGGGCCTGCTGGGCTGGCTCGACGAGCGGCTCGACTGGGTGACGACGTTCCTGCCCTTCGTGCACTCGCCGCTGTGAGCGGCGCGCTCAGTCCTGGACGGGGACCCGGAGTCGCCAGCCGACCTGGATCTCGTCGGGGTCCTCGATGCGCGGGTTGGCCTTCACGACCTGGTTGACCGTGACCCGGGTGAACGGTCGGAGCTTGCGCACGATCGCGGTGAGCGTGTCGCCCGCCTCCACGCGGTAGATCAGGAAGCCGCGGGAGTCGGGGAAGCAGATCACCTCGACCGTGCGCGTGTTGAAGCCGGGGCTCGGACCCTCGTCGGGCAGCCCCGGGTTGTCACCGAAGACCTGCACGGTCAGCCGGGTCCCGGCACGGGGCGGGTCGGGGACGCGGACCCGGGCGACGAAGTCACCGACGCCGATGCCGCCCCCGCTGGACTGCGCAGAGTCCGTCGCCAGCACCCGGCCGCCGGGACCGAGCACCCGGATGCCGATGGTCCCCTCGAACCCGGCGCCGAGGCCCGTCACCACGAACCGGTCGCTGACCACGTCGTTGGTCCGCGGCTGCCGCACGCGTACGTCGGTCACCACACCCATGACGTCACCTCACCCGAAGCGAACGTGGCCACCTTCGTGTGCCCACCGACCCATAGTGCGCTCGCACCTCGGTCTCTGTCGACGGATCCGCGTACGGGCCGCCTCGGGAACGGCTAGGTTCGCGGCTGCCCGCCTGAGCACAGATTCTCGTGGTCGGAAGGTAAGACCGGCGGCCGTCACGACATGTACCGGGTGTGAGGACGATTCGAGACGCCGATGTCAGGCTGACCCGCCTGTTCGAGCGCTACGCGCCCAGGCTTCGGGCGTACGCCCGTCGACATGCCGACGCCAGCGAGGCGGACGACCTCGTGGCGGACGCCTTCGTGGTGGCCCTGCGCCGCCCGGACGACCTGCCGCCCGACGATGCCGACGCCTGGCCGTGGTTGGTCGCGACGGTCCGGCGACTGGCGGCCAACCAGCGGCGGCGCCGTGCCAGCAGAGACCGGTACGCGCTCGAGGCGCTGCGTGAAGGCTGGCGGCTGAGCAGTGTCGACTCGCACGAGGACGCCGTCGCCGAGCGCGAGGAGTGCCTCGCCGCCCTGGCGGCCTTGTCCGAGACCGACCGCGAGCTGATCCTGCTGACCGCCTGGGACGGCCTCAGTGCCACCCAGGCCGCCGAGGTGCTCGGCATCCGCACGAACGCCCTCGCCGTACGACTGCACCGCGCCCGGCGGCGCCTCGCCGCGGGCCCGACCCGCGCTCACGACCCGTTGCTGCGCCCCGTTGCCCTGGAGGACTGAACCATGACCGACCTGATGAACCGCCTCACCCACGCCCGCCCCACCGACGCCGACCTCCGCGCCGCCTGGCCCGACGAGGAGCGCGCGATCCTGCTCGACGAGATCGATGCGCGGGCCGCGAGCGCCGGACGCCGGCCCCGCCGCCGTGTCGTGTGGCTCGCCGCCGCGGCCGTCACCGCCGTCGCCGTGGTGCCGACGGTCGTCGACGGCGGCGACGCCGAGGCGCGCGCGGAGATCCTCCGACTCGCGTCGGTGGCCTCGTCCGCCGAGGGGCTCGCGTTCACCCCGGGGACCTACCTGCACGTGAAGACCGAGTCGGTCCAGGAGAACAGCCGCCTGCTCAGCGACGGCCGGACCCTCGACACCAACCGCGAGGCGTGGGTGCGGTGGGACGGCACCACGTGGGCGATCGACACCCGGCCCTCGGTGGGCTGGACGGAGTACCACTACTTCCCAGCGAGCACCGAGGACAGCAGCTTCGGATCCCCCACACCGGAGTTCGTGGCTCAGCTGCCGGACGGACCGGCGGAGCTGCGCGAGTATCTCGACGCCACCGTGTCCGGCTCCAACTCCCACGACGAGGCCCTCTTCGTCGCGGTGACCGACCTGGCCCACTCCCACCTGCTCGACCCGGCCGCTCTCGCGGTCGCCCTGGAGGCCATCGCCGACGTCGACGGGGTGGCGACCGAGGACGTGGAGGTCGATGGCCGTGAGGCGGTGGAGATCTCCTTCCGTCGCTTCCACCTCGACCTGCTCGGGGTCGACTCGTTCACCATCGACAAGGAGAACGCCCAGGTCCTGCGCATGGGCTCCTCCTCGCCGGAGGGCACGTACACCTCGACGACGACCCTGGTCGAGAGGGTGGCCGAGATCCCGACGGAGGTGCTGGCGACGTACGACCGGTACGGCAACGGGAGCCGGATCTGTGCCGATGGACGTGAGGCCATCGGCGACGGGGAGTGCTGAGGCGGCGCCCGCGTCGGTCACGACGTGATCGTGGGGAAAGCCTGCAGGGTGCAACGTCGGCAGGGCATGCTGCGTCCGATGGTCATGACCACGCCCCGAACCGCCCGTCTCGGCATCGCCGTCGCGCTGTTGCTCTGCGTCTCGGCCTGCGGCACCGAGACCTCCGGGCCCGTCGAGGCCACGAAGTCCGTGCCCGAAGAGGCGGAGGAGTCCGGAGGGCCGTCCGATGAGCGGCCGATCAGCTGCACGGGCGAGGCGCCGGGCTGGCCGGCGTCGGCCATGGACGGCGGGATCGCGAGCCGGCTCCCCGCGGACGAGCTGACCCGGGCGCTGGAGGCCCTGGCGGCGAGAGCCGGCATCGACGCACCCAGCGCCCTCCAGGACGCCGACGTCCACGAGGCGCCGTGGTTCGTCCTGGCCGAGACGAAGACGTCAGTCGTCGTCGCGACGGGGTCGTGGGACGGGGGCGGGCCGGGCAGGGACGGCGAGGTCGTGCGGCTGAAGGCGAGCGGAGCCGGTTGGCAGGTGCAGAGCTGGGGCGACTGCAGGAATCTGGCCCCGGTCGTCGACCCGGGACTGCAGTGGGTCCGGATCGACGCCGCGACCGACCTCGACCCCGCGTCGACCGAGGTGACGGTCGAGGTCACCGAGGGCGGCTGCACCAGCGGCCGGGATCCGCGGCCCTTCCTGCAGGAGCCGACCCTCGTCGAGGACGACGACAGCGTGGTCGTCTTCTGGACCAGCGAGGCTCCAGAGGGAGCGAACAACTGCGTCGGCAATCAGCCGGTCCCCCACCCGCTGCGGCTGGGCGAGCCGCTGGGTGACCGGGAACTGCTCGACGGCTCCCGCTGGCCGGCTCGACCGGTCCCCCGGCGCCGCTGACGGGATCTCCTGGGTCGTGGACCAACAACTAGGGCGCGAGTCCGCCCAGGAGCTCACTCACCGGTCCTGGGCGCGCGGTCCTGAACGCCGTGCCGGCCCACAGGTGCAGATGGTCGCGATCGTCGTGCTCGGCTGCCCAGCGACGCAGCGGTGCGGTCAGGTGGTGGACGGCGGGGTACGCGGCGGGCGCGTCCCTCTCATAGCGGTCGCTGAAGGCGGTGCGGATGCCGCGGGCGACCCGACCGGTGTAGGCCCGCATCGTGGTGGTCGTCGAGGCGGGGTCGCCGAGCGCAGTCCGATGGGTGGGCCGCGTGCCGGCCTCGTCGGCGAGCAGCAGCGCGGTGCCGACGACCACGGCCTCCGCTCCCGCCTCGAACGCACGTCGTACGGCTGCGGGGTTCGCCAGTCCACCGGCTCCCACGACGGGAACGTCGGTGATCGTCGTGATCGCAGCGACGAGGTCGGTGAGGTCGTCGGTGTTCGGGGTCCGGTGCTGGTCGAACGTGCCGCGGTGACCGCCGGCGGCAGCGGACTGCACGACCAGTCCATCCGGCTGGAGGTCGGCAGCGGCGCGCGCCTCGTCGACGTCCGTGACGGTCATCAGCAGCCGAGAGCCCGCGACTCGCAGGCGCCGTACGACCGCCACGTCCGGCAGCCCGAAGGTGAAGCTCACCCACGGCACCGGGTCCTGGCAGAGAAGCTCCACCTTCGCCTCCCAGTCGTCGTCGTCCTCGAGTCGCTCCGGTCCGAGGGACGCACCCAGTGACCCGACCTCGGCCGTGATCACCTCGCGGTACCTGGCGACGGCGGCGCGGTCGACCGGACGGGGGTCGGGGACGAAGAGGTTCACTCCGAACCCACTGGTTCTGGTTCGGACCTGTTGCAGGTCGTCGGCGAGCTGACCGGCGGTGCGATAACCCGCGGGCACGAAGGCGAGCGAGCCGGCGTCGGCGACCGCGTGCACGAGCGCCGGCGTGCTCGGGCCTCCGGCCATGGGAGCTGCCAGGACTGGCGACGGCAGGTTCAGGCGGCGCATACGCCCCATTCTCTCCGAGGAGGACGGGACCGTCAGCGGTGACCGTGCCGGTGGCCGGCGCGCAGCTGCAGTCCGGCCACCACGCCGGCGTGGTCGGAGGCCCAACGCGGCGGGATCGCGGAGATCGGCCGGTCACCGACCACCTTGGCCCAGCGGACCTTGCGGATCCCGCGGGTCAGGACCAGGTCGATCCGGGTGCGCAGGCTCGAGGTGGGGTTGGCCAGCTGGGCCCCCTGGCAGCAGGTGAAGCCGGGCGCCCGGCGGTTGACCCACCACGCGTCGTCGAACCAGTCGCGGGTCAGGTCGGCGTACGTGCTCGTGGTCGAGACCCGCGGGTCGGCCGGCGAGTTGAAGTCCCCGGTGGCGATCACCGGGCGCGACGTGCGGGCCGGGCCGGCAAGGAACTCGGCTCCCTGGGCCTCCTGCACGGCGCCGAACTCGCCGACCTCGAGGTGGGTGTTGACGAAGCGGAACCGCGACCCGCGCAGGGTCGCGTCGACGTAGACCCAGCCCCGGCCGAAGTCGAGGACCGCGCCACCCGAGTCCGGGATCGGGAACGTCTGCTGGGCGGCGTACCGGCCGCTGACCGCGGGTCCCACGTCCAGGTGCCGCGTGCGGGTGTTCTCCAGGATCACGTCGCGGTCCTGGAGCCCGACCGCGCAGTCGAAGCTGGTCGGCGAGGTGACCGCCACACAGCCGAACTGCGGCGCGATCAGCGGCACCGGGCCGATGTCGGCGTTGTCGGAGACCCCGGCGACGCGGTACGACAGGCCCCGCTCGGCGAGCTCACCGAGCAGGATCGCCAGGAAGTCGTACGACGGCGGGTTGGCGCCCGCCTTGAGCGGGGTCGCCGTCCACCGGGTGACCTCCTGCAGCCCGATCAGGTCCGGGCTCTTGCGCGCGATCGTGTCGGCGATCGCCTCGGCGCGCCGAGGGAAGTCGCTGGCCACGGCGGTGCCGTAGATCTGGGCGGTCGCCGCGACGAACTCCGGGCCGGTCTGCGCGGCGAGTGCCGCGTCGAGGGAGGAGCCCAGGTAGAGGTTCTGGGTCATCACCACCAGGTCCGGCCCGTGCCCCGACCCGTGCTTCGACGGTGGGTCGTGCCGGCCGGCCTCCGCCGGGCCGCCGGCGGCCAGCAGGCCGGCCACCAGGGTGGCGACGGCGGGGACGACGAGCAGACGGTTGGTGCGGCGCATGGGGGCATCCGATCCGAGGGGGCGGTCGCCGTTGACCGCCGCTGTCGACCACTGTGCGTCCGGTGCGGACCCGGGCGCATCCCCTGTCTGTAGGTGCCGGGCGCGGGGACCGTGCCCGGGTCGTCCACGTCACCTCACGAGGCGGACGCTGCCCCGGTGAGCCGGACGTCGGTGATCGTGCGCCGGGTGGCGGCGAACGCCGCGACCAGGACGGCGACGGCGAAGCAGCCGAGCTGGACCTGGCTCGCGCCGAAGGCCAGGGCGAGGGGCCCGACAGCGAGCTGACCGATCGGCGTGGCCACGAACGAGAAGAAGCCGTCGATCGACATGATCCGCGACAGCATCTCCTCGGGGACCTTCTCCTGGACCGTCAGGTTCCAGGCCAGGTCGAGCAGGCCCAGCGCCGCCCCCGCGACCACGAACGAGGCCGTGAGCAGCCAGATGGTCACGTGGGTGCCGAGCACCACCATCGGCACACACCAGACAGCGAAGGCGATCATGATCGCCCGCAGGGGCACCCGCAGCGTCACCCGGGCCAGGAAGAAGGCCGCGACGAACACCCCGACCGCCTGGCCCGACCGGGCCACGCCCCAGCCCTCGCTGCCGATCGTGTCGGCGGCGATCGTCGGCCCGAGCACGCCGATCGCCCCGCTGACGAGCGCGTTGAAGACCAGCGACGCCGACGCCGCGGGGATCACCCAGCCGAGCTGACGGGCGAACGCCCAGCCGGCGACGAAGTCGCCGATCACGCTCGGCCGGGCGTTGCTCCGATCCCCGGGCGGCAGCCTGACCAGCGCCAGCAGACCCGCCGCGACCAGGTACGTCGCCGCATCGACCGCCAGCGCCCAGCCCGCTCCCGCCGTGGCGACCAGCACCCCCGAGACCGCGGGACCGGCGATCCCGACGACGCTCTGAGCCTGGCCGATGAGCAGGAACGCCGCCTTCCGCTCCTCGACCGGCAGCAGGATCGGCACCATGCCGAGGAAGGCGGGATAGCTGACCGCGAAGACGGTGCCGGCGGCGAACTGGAGCACGACCAGGTGCCAGATCTCCGCGTGCCCGCTGAGCACCAGCCCGGCGGTCAGACTCTGCACGACGCCCTGCACGAGGTTGCAGCCGCGCAGCACGACCGCCCGCGGCAACCGGTCCGCGATCGCGCCCCCGAGCAGCATGAACACCACCGACGGCACGCTCCAGGCGGCCAGCACCCACCCGAGGTCGGAGGCGGAGTCGCTGATGTCGAGGACCGCGAAGGCCAGCGCCACCCCCGCCATCGACGATCCGGTGCGGTTGACGACCTGACCGAGGAAGAAGTAACGGAACGCGGGCGCCGCGAGCGGGGAGAGCCGGCCGCTCATCCAGCCGGCTCGTGGCACGGAGTCAGGGCAGCCATGACGATCACCGTATCCGGCAGGTCCTCTCTCGGGAGGGGTTGTCCGGCGCCCGGGCGCGTCCCGGAGTCAGGAGGTCGCGAGAACCGAGGGCGCGAGGTCGAACCCGGGCACCAGCTCGGCGAGGAGCGCGCGGACGCGGGTGTCGAGCTCGGTGACGATGCGGCGGACGGTGGCGTCGTCCTGGCCCGCGGGGTCGTCGACGGGCCAGTCGCGGTAGGTGACGCCGGGGACGTAGGGGCACTCCTCGCCACAGCCGAGGGTGATGGCGAGGTCGGCGCCCCGGATCGTCTCCGCAGTGAGGAGCTTGGGCTGCTCCCTCGAGGTGTCCAGACCGAGCGCGGCGAGAGCCACTGCCACCTCGGGGTGGATGCGCTCTCCCGGCTGGGTGCCGGCGGACAGCGCGGCCACCCGCCCCTGGGCGTAGTGCTCGGTCAGCACCCTGGCGGCGACCGATCGACCGCCGTTGCGGACGCAGGCGAAGACCACGGTCGGGGTGCGGGTCATCGGGCGGCTCCTGGTGCGTCGGGGTCGGTGTCGGAGAAGAAGCGGCGGGACCAGAGGCTGACGTAGACCAGGCCGACGAGGACCGGGACCTCGATCAGGGGCCCGACGACGCCGGCGAGGGCCTGTCCGCTGGTGACGCCGAAGACGGCGATGGTCACGGCGATGGCGAGCTCGAAGTTGTTGCCCGCGGCGGTGAACGCCACGCTGGTCGAGCGCGCGTAGCCCAGGCCGAGCCGGTGGGTGAGGAGCATGGACCCGCCCCACATCAGGGCGAAGTAGATCACCAGCGGTACGGCGATCCGGGCGACGTCGAGGGGCCGGCTGGTGATCGCGTCGCCCTGCAGCGCGAACAGGATCACGATGGTGAACAGCAGCCCGTACAGCGCCCAGGGGCCGAGGCGGGGCAGGAACCGGGTCTCGTACCAGTCCCGCCCGCGGCGACGCTCGCCCACGCGGCGGGTGAGGTAGCCGGCCGCGAGCGGGAGGCCGAGGAAGACCACGACGCTCCCGGCGAGCTGCCACGGGGAGACGTCCAGGCCCGCGGTCGACAGGCCGAGCCAGCCCGGCAGCAGGTCGAGGTAGAACCAGCCGAGCACGCCGAAGGCCAGCACCTGGAAGACCGAGTTCACGGCGACCAGCACCGCAGCGGCCTCGCGGTCGCCGCAGGCCAGGTCGTTCCAGATGATCACCATCGCGATGCAGCGGGCCAGACCCACGATGATCAGGCCGGTGCGGAACTCCGGCAGGTCGGGGAGGAACACCCACGCGAGGGTGAACATCACCGCCGGGCCGACCAGCCAGTTCAGCACCAGCGACACGACCATGGTGCGGCGGTCGCGGGCGACGTCGCCGACCTCGTCGTACCGGACCTTGGCCAGCACCGGGTACATCATCACCAGCAGCCCGAGGGCGATCGGCAGCGAGATCGACCCGACCGTGACGGCGTCGAGGACGTCGGCGATGCCCGGCACCCAGCGGCCGGCGAGCAGCCCGGCGAGCATGGCCAGTCCGATCCACACGGGCAGGTACCGGTCCAGGGTCGAGAGCCGGCGAGTGACCGCGGGCTCGGCGACCTGCGCGGAGCTGCTCACCCGGTCGGCTTGGTCGCGCGGATGATCGCGCCGTGCATGCCCGGCACGGCCTCGTGGGTGAACTCGACCTCGGCGTCGACGAACCCTGCGGCGGCGAGTCCCTCGACGTACTCGCTGCGCGACAGCGCCCCGGCGATGCAGCCGACGTACGAGCCGCGCTCGGCCCGGTCCTCGGGGGTGAGGTGGTCCTCCGCGACCACGTCGGAGATCCCGATCCGGCCGCCGGGGACCAGGACCCGGTACATCTCGGCGATCACCTGGGGCTTGTCGACCGAGAGGTTGATGACGCAGTTGGAGATGACCACGTCGACCGAGGCGTCGGGCAGCGGGACGTCCTCGATGGTGCCCCGGAGGAACTCGACGTTCGTCGCGCCCGCCCGGGCGGCGTTGGCCCGGGCCAGCTCCAGCATCTCGTCGGTCATGTCCACGCCGTAGGCGAACCCGGACTCGCCGACCCGGCGTGCCGAGAGGAGTACGTCGATGCCGCCGCCGGACCCCAGGTCCAGCACCCGCTCCCCCGGCTGGAGGGCGGCCACGGCGGTCGGGTTGCCACAGCCCAGACTCGCGGCGACGGCCTCCGCGGGCAGCTCGTCCTGGTCGGCGGTGCTGTAGAGCACCGCGCCGAAGGACTCGTCCACCTCGGTGTCCCCGGCGCCGCAGCACGACCCGGTCCCGCAGCCGTCGTCGACGACCTGCAGCCCCTCGTTCAGCTCGCTGTTCGAGCGGCCGCGCCCGACGGCCACGGCCGCCTCGGCGTACCGCGCCCGCACCTGCTCCCGCACGTCCTGGGTGTTCGTCATGGCTCTCCTCCAAGCATCGGCGACGATCGATACATCGAGCATTCTCGATGTATCGACGTTTGTCAATCGGTGTCGTAGGGTGAGGTCATGACGCAGACCCTCCCGCTCGTCGATGCCGCGCAGGCGTGCTGCTCCTCGGTCACCGGCGGGGTGCTCGAGGCCGAGGAGGCCGAGCGGCTGGCCCGGATGTTCAAGGCGCTCGGCGATCCCACCCGGGTCCGGCTGCTGTCCCTCATCGCCGCCCAGCCCGAGCGCGAGGCCTGCATCTGCGACCTGGTCGACCCGGTGGGCTTGTCGCAGCCGACCGTGTCCCACCACATGAAGCAGCTGGTCGAGGCCGGGCTCGTGGTCCGCGAGCAGCGGGGACGGTGGGCCTTCTACCGGGTGGTCGAGGAGACCCTGACCACCCTCAGCGGCGCGCTGCGGCCGTAGGGGCGACCAGCGCTCAGCCGAGCTCGGGGCGAACGCCGCCGACCGTCGCCTCGCCGTCGTCGGGCTCCGGTGCCGACTCCTCCTGGTAGGTCGGCGTGCGCCAGGCCTGCCGTTCGGGCCGCGTCGCGCCGGTGGCCTTGCCCGGTGCGGTCGTGAGGATCGTGCGGGCCTGCTTGTCGACGAGACCCGTGAGCAGCTGCTGGGCGAACCCGAAGACGAACGCGTAGGCGAGGATCTGCTCCTGACTGTCGAGGTCGGAGAAGCCGGGGATGAAGCCGCCGCGGATCGCGATCAGCCCGCCGATCGCGCTGACCGCACCCAGGGGCAGCTTCAGCAGGGCGAGGGCCTGAGGGACGTTGTACGGCGAGGCGGTGCCGCGCATGTTGCGGATCGCGAGGATCGCCGCGAGCAGGCCGCCCAGCGAGCCCAGCAGGACGACCGTGAGGACGTCGTGCGCCGAGGCGGGACCAGCACCGGAGGCGCACCTGCCCGGCGGGCCGTCGGGCTGGAAGCAGAACGGCACGTCAGTCGGATTGCGCATCACGTACGCCGTGAACAGCACCAGCAGGGCCGACATCGCCGCCGCGCCGCCCAGCACGGTGTTGCGGAAGTTGCGCAGCCGCGCGTACTCCGCGTCCGCGGCGCCGAACCCGACCTCGACCGCCTTCGCGAGCTGGGCGCGCCGGAGACGGTCGGCCGGCCCGCCGCCGAGCAGCGCGAGGGCCGCCATCCGGCGCGGGTCGTCGCGATCGAGGCCGGCCTCGACGCGGGCCACCGCCTCGGGGATCTCCGCGACGATCTGGTCGGCCGGGTAGAGGCCGACGACCATCGACTCGGCGGCGTGCAGGTTCTGGTACGCCGCGTCGACGAGGGTGCCGCGCCACCAGTTGCTCAGCGCGCCGGGCGCGGGGTCGCGGCGCAGAGTCGCATTGCGGGCCGCGGCCAGGCGCCGTCGTACGCCCGCGGCCACCGCCTGCTGAGCCGCGCCGAGGCCGCCGCCGGTCGCCTCGAGGGCGGCGAGTCGGGTCTCCAGCACGTCCACCGCCACGTTGACGTCCTGGGCCCACACCCGCTTGCAGGTCCGGTCGGTCTGCTGCTTCGTCGACATCACGCTCTCCCGCCAGGATCGACAGCCCTTCATCTCGAGGAGCGGGCCTCGGGCCTCGAGATACCTACGACGGGCGGGTCGGTCGTAGGTGGACGGCAGCCGCCGAGGTCGGTCTCAGACCGCGACCGCGAGCTCGGCCGTGACGCGGGTGCCGCCGTCGTGCTCGACCCTCCACTCCTCGCTCAGGCAGTCGACGATCGCCAGCCCGCGACCCGACAGCGAGTCGGCCTCGGCGTCGCGGACGACGAGCTCACCGGTGGTGGTGCCGCCGTCGAGGACGCTGAGCCGGAGCCGGCCGGCGCTCAGCGCCCAGGAGACCTCTAGGTCGTCGTGGGGCTCGGCCGCGCCGTGCTGGAGCGCGTTGGTCACCAGCTCGCTGAGCACCAGCTCGGCGTCCTCGACGAGGTCGCGCTGGGCGCCGTGCTCGATCAGCTGGCGAGCCATCACCCGGCGGGCGATACCGGTGATCCGCGTGGCCGCGGGCAGCACCAGGATCGTGCGTGCGTCGAGGAGCGGCTCGGCCGTCGAAGTCATGTCTTGTCAGTGCCACATCCGGACCGGAACTAACCCTGACCGGGCACATCTGTCTCAGAAGTCACTGTCGTTCCCCCGAACCGCCCACCGCGAGCGCGGGGATCGGGTCGGGGATCAGGGCGCGCGCACGATCGCGCGAACCGATCGGTCAGCGCGGGCATCAGACCTGACATGTCCATCTCACACACCCTCGGCGCCACCGCCCTGACCGCCGCCGGCCTGGTGCTCGCCACGGTCGCCGCCCCGCCCGCCCACTCCGCCCCGGCCACCCGCTCCGCCCCGACGGAGTCGGCCGAGCGCGCCGCCCGCCCGCACGTCGTCACGGCCGCCGTCAGCCGGGACGCCGTCGTCCAGGGGCACCGGGTGGTCATCCGCGGCGCCGTCCGCGCGGGCGAGCGCGGCGACCGCGTCCAGGTCCAGATCCGCTACCTCGGCGGTCGCTGGCAGAGGTCCGACCTCGCCGGCCGCCTGGACCGCTCCGGCCGCTTCCGGATCACCGACAAGATCACCAGCAGCCGCAGCCGCGCCTACCGCATCGTCAAGCCCGCCGGCAACGGCCGCGCGGCCGGGCGCAGCAGGCCCGTCCGGGTCGCCGTCTACTCCTGGCGCAACCTGGGCTCGTTCGAGAGGGTCAGCGACCAGCACACCTACGACCACGCCGACGTGAAGATGAACGGCGTCGCCTACCCCGGCTCCGTCGTGGCCGCCTCCGGAGCCGACCGGGGCGGGATCGCCTACAACCTCGAACGCCGGTGCCGGCAGCTCCGGACCCGGGTGGGGATCGCCGACACCTCGGCCCAGACCGCGACCGGGACGGCGTGGCTGAGGTTCGACGGGATCGAGAGGTTCACCGGCTCCTACACCCTGACCCGGTCCAGCCCGATCACCCTGCCCCTCACCGAGGTCTTCCGGCTCAGCTTCGACTGGACCTCCGCCAACCCGGCCGGCACCCCGGAGGACCAGAGCGGCGCCCACGTCGCCCTCGGCAGCCCGCGACTCCTCTGCCGCGACTGAGCCGCACCCGAGCGTCGACCGGCCCGAAGCGGACACCCCTCACAGCTCGACCCGCACCCCCGGGGTCGCCAGGACGGCCAGGGCGGGATCACCGCCCTGGTCGTCCTCCCGCAACGCGGCGACGAACCGCTCGCCCGGGGTGACGAAGAGCCGGTGGTGGGTACGCCGGTCCAGCTGCGCCAGGCCGATCGGCCAGAAGGTGCCCCAGTGCACCGGCACCGCCCAGCGGGCGCCGAGCCGGGCGACCGCGGCCGCGGCCTGCTCGGGGTCCAGGTGCCGGTCGCCGAGGCTCGGGCCCCAGCCGCCGATCGGCGCGAGCGCGAGGTCGACCGCGCCGACCCGGTCGAAGTCGTCGCGCGGGCCGGTGTCGCCGGGGTACCAGCACGAGACTCCGGACCGCTCGATGCGGAACCCGATCGCCGGGCCGCCCAGCCGGGAGCCGGGGAACCGCCGGCCGTCGTGGGTCGCGGCCAGCACCCGCACCGTGGCGCCCGCGACCTCCAGCTCGTCGCCCGGCTCGACCGGGTGGACGTCGTACCCGGGCGGGATCAGCGACTCGCCCCCGCGCGGCACCAGCACGGGTACGCCGGGCGTCATCCGGCGCAACGACGGGACGTGCAGGTGGTCGTGGTGCAGGTGCGAGACCAGCACCAGGTCCGTGTCGTACGCCGCCGCCGTGGGAGGCGGGCTGTGTCGGCGCAGGTGGAAGAGCCGGTCGACGTGCAGCGGGTCGGTGGCGACCCGCAGTCCCGCGAGCTCGACGGTGGCCGATGCGTGCCCCCACCAGGTGACGGCGAGCGTGCCGGTCACGACTCGGTGCCGCTGCGCTGGATCGGCTCGGACTCCACAGTCGCAGCCTACGGAACCCGAGCGGCCACCGCGGTCACCGAAGTCCCTGGGCGATCAGCAGCAGGCCGAAGACGGCGAACGCCGCGGCGGCGCCGTACTTGATCGCCTTCTCGGGCAGGCGGCGGCCGAGGACGGCGCCGACCACGATCGCGAGGGCGTCGGCGGCGACCATGCCGACGGTGCTGCCGACCCAGGTGCCGAACCAGCCCTCGTGGGTGGCCAGGGTGATGGTGGCGAGCATCGTCTTGTCGCCCAGCTCGGCCAGGAAGAACGCGAGGCCGACCGCGAGGATGGCGGCCCCCTTGCTCTTGCGGGCCTTCTCGGCCTCGTCCTCGGTGAGCTCGTCGCCGCGCAGGGTCCACAGCGCGAAGCCGAGGAAGGCGAGGCCGGCGACGAGGTTGATGACGTCCTGGCTGCCGGCGAACGCGTCGCCGATCCAGTAGCCGATCGCCACCGAGGCCAGGTGGACGACGGCGGTGGCGACGGTGATGCCGATGATGACGTCGCGCACCCGGTAGCGCGCCGCGAAGGTCATCGCCATCAGCTGGGACTTGTCGCCGAGCTCCGCCACGAAGATGACGACGGTGCTGATCAGGAAGGCTTCCACGGGTTCCTCTCCGGGCCTGCCAGGCCGGAGGGACTCCCAGTGGGACGCGCCTTCGACCAGGCACGCCTGAAATTGGGGTTCAGGGTGGTGCAACTGGTCGAAAGTCTCGTCCGCCACCCGGTCGCCCGGCTGGCCCGCTGCACCGGTCCCGCGCGAGCGGGGCAGTATGTCGACGCAGCTGTTGGGGACTACTCCCTTTCGCTGTGAACCCTAGCCGCCGACCTTCAGCACGGCGACGACGACCCCGGACTCGTGCTCCTCGACCTCCACCGACCCGGGAGCGTCGATGACCAGCTCGTGCGTGGACGCGCCGGCCTCGAACTCGACGTACTGCTCCGGCCGGGAGTGCACGTGCAGCTCCCCCGCGCGGTCGGAGGTGATCCGCAGGGTCAGCGGCTCCCCGCGGCCCAGGTCGAGGTCGGCGGCGTTCGGCGAGACCGACTCGCCGTCGATCCGGACGACGAGCGACACCCCCGCGGGCACCTCGGCGGGCGGCTCCGTCGGCGCGGGCGTCGTGCCGGAGTCGCCGGGGCTGCCGGTGCTCGTCGGTGCCGAGGACGCGGGCGTCGGAGTGGGCTCCGCCGCCGGGTCGCTCTCGTCGGAGGAGCAGGCGGCGAGCGTGGCGGCCAGGAGTACGGCGGCAGCCAGGGCCGCGGGTCGGAGCGTCATCGGACGTCCGGGCCGAGGATCACTCGAACCAGACCGAGTCGCAGGTGGCGCAGCCGAACTCCCGCACGGAGGCGCCGTCGCTGAAGTCGATGCTGCGGAGGCGCCAGGTGTGCTGACAGGTCGGCTGGCATGTGGGGTCGTGTCCTTCGACGAGGCGCAGGCGCGCGAGCGGTGGGCGGGGCGACAGGTCGTCGACGATCGGCTCCGGTGCACTCACGTGGTCCTCCGTGCGTCGAGGTCTGTGCCGAGAGAGGCGGTTCCCATCGTGCAGCTCCTTCATGCTCCTGACCAGACAGACGCGCCAACGAGTCGCGAGGTTGCCCGATCGGAGCATGGTCTGCGACCGGCCTAGACGGGTCCTGGGATCTCGTAGGTGAGCCGGAGGCCGTCGGCCCAACCGGAGCAGGTGCAGCCCGTCGGGTCGGGCAGCGCGCCGATGGTGTCGGTGAGCAGCCCGGTGAGCCGGGCTAGGTTCTCGCGGAACAGCGCGAAGATCTCCTCCTGGCCGACGCCGGCGCCGGTCTCGACGCCGGCGTCCATGTCGGTGACCAGCGCGATCGCGGAGTAGCACATCCGCAGCTCGCGGGCGAGGACCGCCTCGGGGTGGCCGGTCATGTTGATCAGCGTCCAGCCCTGGTCGCCGTAGTGCCGCGACTCGGCCCGGGTGGAGAAGCGTGGGCCCTCGATGACGACCATCGTCCCGCCGAGCGCGACCGTCGGGTCCGCGGCCGCCACCGCGGCCGAGACCCGGGGACAGTAGGGATCGGCGAAGGGCAGGTGCACCGCGCCGGTCTCGACGTAGGTCTGGGTCCGCCCCCAGGTGCGGTCGACCAGCTGGTCGGGTACGACGACGTCGCCGGGCGCCACCTCCTCGCGCAGGCCGCCGACCGCACACGGCCCGAGCACCTGGCGCACCCCCAGGGAGCGCAGCGCCCACAGGTTGGCGCGGTAGTTGATCCGGTGCGGTGGGAGCTCGTGGTGCCGGCCGTGCCGCGGCAGGAACGCCACCCGCCGGCCCGCGACGGTGCCGAGGGCGATCGGCGCGGACGGGGCGCCGTACGGCGTCTCGACCGTGACCTCCTCGACTGCCTCACCATCGGTGCCGAGGAAGGAGTAGAAGCCGGTGCCGCCGATCACGGCGACCTCCGCCACAGGTCCGCTCATGGTCGAACCATGCCAGAGCCCCGGACAAAGGCGGTGGCGCAGTCGGTGGCGTGGTCGGTCAGGAGGAGGGCGCCTCGACGCCCATGCACTCCTTCATCCACTCCTGCGAGATCGCCGCCATCGCCTGGTTGTCGTCCTCGTCGCCCTGGAAGTCCTCGTCCTTGTCGACCAGCGCCTGGAGCGCCTCGTCAGAGACGTCGGAGTCGTGGAAGGCCTCGGCTACGCAGTCGGCCTGGTCCTCCTTGAGCCCGGGGCCGAGCATGTTCTCGCCGCTCAGGAAGGCCGCGGAGAGTTCGTCGACGGACGGGCGATTCCCCGAACTCTCGGGCTTGCTCTCGGAGCTCTTGCCGTCGCCGCCCTCGTCCCCACCCCCGCACGCGGTGGCGAGGGTGAGGACGAGGAAGGCGGAGGCGATCAGCTTCGGGGTGCGCGTCATCGGGGATCCTGTTCGAGTGGCGCCGGGCCGCCCGGCGCGATGCCCCGACGGTTCCTCCCCGCAGCCGCGATCGGAACCCCCATCTAGACAGGTTTCCCTTGACGCGGCGAGCCGCGTCAGCAGCCGATCAGGACGAGGGGGTCTCGAGGTCGTCCATGTCGGGCAGCTCGGCGCCCATGCACTCGGCGATGGACTCCGTCGAGATCTCCTTCAGGGCGTCCTCGTCGCCGTCGTCGCCCTTGTAGTCCTCGTCGTTGTCGACGATGGCCTGCAGCGTCTCGTCGGAGATGTCGGAGTCGTGGAACGCCTCCGCGACACAGTCGGCCTGGTCCTTCTCGAGGCCGGAGCCGATCACGTTGTCGCTGTCCTGGAAGGCCTTGGAGAGGTCGTCGACCGAGGGTCGACCCTCTCCACCGCACGCCGTGGCGAGGGTGAGGACGAGGAAGGCGGAGGCGATCAACTTCGGGGCGCGCATCATCAAGGATCCTGTTCGGGAGGTGCCGGGCGACGCCCGGCGGGATGCCTGGACACTTCCCCCGAACCGACGGCCGAACACCCCGTCTAGGGAGATTTCTTTAACTTTCCCGAGCCGCGAGCGCGGGCAGCACGTGATCGCGCAGCAGCGGCGCGAGGTCGGCGTCGGTCGCGTCCGGCTCGATCCAGCGCAGCTCGGCGATCTCCGCCGAGGCGCTCGGCGTGCCGGTGAGGTCGGCGGTGAACACGGTCGACTCGAGGACGAAGCCGGGTTCGTTGGCGGTGTCCGAGGTGAACTCGCCGAGCAGCCGCACCTCGGCCAGGTCGAGGCCGACCTCCTCGCGGACCTCGCGGACCGCGGCCTGGGCCGGTGTCTCCCCCGGTTCGAGCTTGCCGCCCGGGAGCATGAACCGGCTGGTGCCCGCCTTGCGGACGCTCAGCACCCGCCCGGCGTCGTCACGGAGGCAGACACCGGCGACCACGATGGGAGCGGGATGGGAGGACACGGGCGCCGAGGCTACCGCGCTCCACCGAGCCTGGATCCGGTGTACGGCGCCGACACCGTCCAGCGGGTGCGGCCCTACGCTACGACGGAGCCGGCGGAGGTCGGCATCCTGAGGAGGACCCATGCTGCGGAGCCCGTCGCCGATCGTCCGAGCCGAGGCCGAGCGCCGGCTCGGGGCCCTCGCCACGCCGGGGGGAGCGCTCGGCCGACTCGGTGATCTCGCGGTCTGGGTCGCCTCCGCGCAGGGGGTCGTCCCGCCGCGCGAGCTGGAGCACGTCCGCCTGGTGATCTTCGCCGGCGACCACGGCGTGGCGTCGTACGGCGTCTCGGCGTACCCGCCGGCCATCACCCCCGCGATGGTCCGCACCTTCCTCGCCGGTCGGGCCGGCGTGAGCGCCCTGGCCCGCGCCCACGGCGTGCACGTGCGGGTCCTCGACCTGGGCGTCGACGACGACCTGGCGGGAGTGCCGGCCGACGTCACCGCCCACAAGGTACGACGGGGCTCCGGGGCCATCCACCGCGAGGACGCCCTCACCGCGGACGAGACCCGGCAGGCCCTCGAGGCCGGCGCGAGTGTCGCGGCGGAGGAGATCGCCGCGGGAGCGCAGCTGCTGCTGAGCGGCGACATGGGAATCGGCAACACCACCCCGGCGGCGGCCCTGGTCGCGGCCGGTCTCGGCCTGCCCGCCAGCGAGGTCGTCGGCCGCGGCACCGGCGTCGACGAGGCCGGGCTGACCCGCAAGACCGTGGTCCTGGAGCAGGCCCTGCACCGCGCCGGCGACCGCACCCAGGACCCGGTCGACACCCTCACCGCCCTGGGCAGCGCCGACCTGGCCGCGACGACCGGCTACCTGCTCGAGGCGGCCCGCAGCGGCGTCCCCGTCCTCCTGGACGGTCTGATGTCGGTGGCCTGCGCCCTGACGGCCGACCGGATCGAGCCCGGCGCAGCGGCCTGGTTCGCCGCCGGCCACCGCTCGACCGAGCCCGCCCAGTCGCTCGCGCTCGACAAGCTCGGCCTGGAGCCGGTCCTCGACCTCGGGCTCCGGCTCGGCGAGGGCTCCGGGGCCGTCGCGGCGGTGCCGGTGCTGCGCTCGGCCGTCGCCCTGCTGCGTGACGTGGCGCTGCTCAGCGAGCTGTGAGCGACGCCTGGCGTCTGGCCGTCGGCACCCTGACGGCGCTGCCGATCGGCGCCCCGACCCGGGTCGACCGGGCCGTCGCGCGGCGGGCCCTGCTGCTCGCCCCGATCGCGGTCCTGCCCCTCGGCGCGCTCGTGACGGCGGTGCTCCTGCTCGGCGACCTCGCCGAGCTGCCGCCGCTCGCGGTCGCGTTCGTCGCCGTCGGGGCGCTGGCCGCCGGCAGCCGCGCCCTGCACTGGGACGGCCTGTCCGACGTCGCCGACGGCCTGACCGCGTCGTACGACGCCGAGCGCTCGCTGGCCGTGATGAAGTCCGGGACGTCCGGGCCGGCCGGCGTGGTCGCGACCGTGGTCGTGCTCGGCGTCCAGGTCGCCGCGCTCGCCCCGCTCGGCACCTCCACCCGGGGCGCCCTGGTCGCCGGCGCGCTGGTCTGCCTGTCGCGCTGCGCGCTGTGGATCGTGTGCTGCTCGGTCGTGCCGCCCGCCCGGGCGGACGGGCTCGGCGTGAGCTTCGCCCGGACCGTGCCGGTGCCGGTGGCCGCGGTCGGCGGTCTGCTGCTCTCCGTCGCCGGCGGACTGGCCGTGGTCCTGCTGGTCCGCCGGGCCGTACGACGCTTCGGCGGGGTCACGGGCGACGTGTTCGGCGCCGCGATCGAGGTCGCCCTCGCCGTCACCCTGCTCGGCTGGTGCTGGGTCTAGAGCCTCAGCACGCGGCCGGCGACCACGAGGTGCACCTCGTCGCAGGCCGCGCCGACGCGCTGGTTGACGGTGCCGAGCAGGTCCCGGAACAGCCGTCCCGACCGGTGCTCGGGCACCACGCCCAGCCCGACCTCGTTGGTCACCAGCACCACCGGTCCGATCGCACCGGCGAGCGCGGCGACGGCGACGGCGGTGCGCTCTTCGACGTACGCCGTCACCTCGTCGCTCGGCGCCTCCCAGAGGCCGGCGTCGTCGACGAGCCTGGTCAGCCAGGTGCCGAGGCAGTCGACCAGCACCGGCCCGTCGACGGCCAGCGCCGTCGCGAGGTCGCCCGTCTCCAGGGTCGTCCACGTGGCCGGCCGGTGCGCCCGGTGGGCCGCGATCCGCGCCTGCCAGTCGGCGTCGTCGCGGACCGGCCCGGGTGCGACGTAGGTGACCGCGTCCTCATCCGCCAGCAGCGACTCCGCGTGCCGCGACTTGCCGGACCGCACGCCGCCGGTGACCAGGACCTTCACGGCGTCGTTCCGTCCAGGCCGAGCTCGGAGCGCGTCATCGGCTGCCCGCCGGGCAGCCCCAGGTCGACCCGGTCGGAGATGGTCACCGTGCCGTCGACGCTGACGTCGATGGCGGCGTACCCGGTCTGCAGCCCGGACTCGCCGTCGACGTACTGCAGCTGCAGGCTGACGGTCTTCAGCGGCACCGAGAACGGCGTCGAGAACCGGTTGAACGTCGGCGCCTCGAGCACCCCGCCTGAGGTGCCGAGCTGGCTCACGACCGTCCAGGTGACCTCGTGGTCGGGGTCGTCGGCGTCGCCGGTGTTCCAGACGACCCACGGCCCGGCGACGTCGTGCAGGTGGCCGTAGTCGACGAGCCCGGGCGGCACGTCGTCGATGCCGTCGTCCCAGGGCTGCGTCTCGTGGCCGATCGTGTCGGTCAGCTGGACGGTGCCGGTGATGCCGAGGTAGCCCGCGACCGCCCGCGGCTGGTGCAGCAGCGCGACGACCGGCTGGTCCTCGTCGGTCTCCTCGTCGACGACCTTGCGGAGCTCGGCGCCGAGGTCGGCCTCCTCCAGGCCCGACTCGTTGGTGACCAGGCCTCCGAAGAGCGCCTTGAACGCCGGATCGGCCGCGCCGACGAGGGTGAGCCCGTCGACGTCCAGCGTCTCCAGGTCGAGCACGTCCACGTCGTGCTCGCGCAGCTGGTCGACGGTGGTGTCGGAGTCGTGGTCTCCCTTCACCGCCACCGTCGGGAGCTCCGGGCTGGCGGTCGCCTCCCCCTTCACGAACCCCTCCTCGGCCACCGTGCCGTTGGAGCTGATGTCACCCGAGATGGTCCGCACGGTGAGGGCGTCCTCGCCCAGCGCCTCGGCCAGCTCGGGGTACATCGCGCGGCGGACCCGGGTGCCGACCAGACTGCCCTGGGGGTCGGCCTCGGCGAGCACGATCCGTTCCCCCTCACGCGGGGTCAGCGCCTCGGCGTGCACCGGCAGCACGGTCTCGAAGGACGCCGCGACGGCGTCGGCGTAGGCCCGCGCGTCGGCGGCGAACCGGGTCTGGTTCTTCTCGATGAACGGCTGCACCTGCTGGGCGACCTCGACGGTCTGGGGACTGCTGAACGAGATCCCGTCGAAGCCCGGCATCGGGTGGGTCTCCACCGTCTCGTCCGTGTCCGACCAGGCCTGGAAGGCCTGCAGGGCCACCACTGAGGAGACTCCGAGCGAGGCCACCACGACCGCAGCCGTGAGCCGCCGGGACCCGGGCGGGGCGCCGCCACGGAACGCCGCGGTCAGCAGGCCACCCACCACCACCGCGACGACCAGCTCGAGCCGGACCAGTCCCCCGACGACCTGGTCGCGCAGCTCGGCGCCGTACACCCGGGCGACCTCGCCGGGGTCGTCGACGAAGGCCGCGTTGGCCTGCAGGAAGTCGGGTGAGACGTACGACGACAGCGTGCCGCCCGCCTCCGGCGGCCCGGTGGAGCGGACGTGCGCACCGAAGCCGCCGGCGCCCGTGCGCTCCCAGTAGATCTTCCCGAGCAGACCCGTGTCGACGGTCGAGCGGCCGTCGTGGGCCAGCGAGATCTCGACCGGGAACGCCCCGAGCCGGTCCTCGAACGACGCGTGCTGGAGTGCCCAGACCACGGCCACCGGCAGGGCGACGAGGGCGGCCATCAGACCGTAGGCGACCCACGCGACGAGGACCTGGGCGAGACGGCGGGCGAGGGAGCTCATCGCCGCAGAGCCTACGGTGCGGGCACACTGGGCCCGTGTTGAGTGCGAGCTGGGCGGCCTGTGATCGCGGCCATGCGCACTGGGGGCAGCGGGGCGCGGCCGGCCTGCTGCTCGCCGACCGCGGCCGGGTGCTGCTCCAGCTCCGGGCCCGCTGGGCCCACCAGGGCGGGACCTGGTCGATCCCGGGCGGCGCGCGCGAGGCCGGCGAGTCGTACGCCGACGCCGCCCTCCGCGAGGCGCACGAGGAGCTCGGTGTCGACGCCGCGGCGGTCGCGCTGCGCGGCTCGTACGTCGCCACCTGCGGCGGCTGGGTCTACGAGACCCTGCTCGGCGTCCCGCTCACCGGGCTGGTCCTCGAGGACCGCTCCGAGAGCGACGCGCACCGCTGGGTCCCCGTCGACGAGGTCGCGGGCCTGCACCTGCACCCGTCCTTCCGCGCGGCCTGGACCGACCCCGCCGGCACCCTCCCCACCTTCGCCGAGTCCGCGCGAATGTAGGGCCGAGTCCGCGCGAATGGAGGCACCGAGCCGTTGCTAGGCTCGACGGACGGTCACTGACATGGCCGCCGGACGAGGGAGCCGTACCCGGCACGCGACAAGACGGCCACGAAGGAGTCCCTCGTGCCCTGGCTCGTGCTCGTCCTCTCCGGTGTCCTGGAGGCCGTCTGGGCGACGGCTCTCGGCCGTTCCGCCGGCCTGACCCGGCTCGGCCCCACCGTGGTCTTCGGCGTCACCGTCGTGGCCAGCATGGTGGGCCTCGCCTACGCCATGCGCAGCCTCCCGACCGGGACGGCGTACGCCGTCTGGGTCGGCGTCGGCGCCTCCCTGACCGTCGTCTACGCGATGGTCACCGGCGACGAGCCGGTCAGCCTGGTCAAGGTGCTGCTGATCCTGGGGCTGGTCTCCTGCATCGTGGGCCTCAAGCTGGCCCACTGAGCGTCAGGTCCCGCAGAACGTCCGGAAGCCGGCGTTGAACTCGGCCGGTGCGGGTGCGGCGTACCGCTCCAGCCCGGGCCGCTCGTCGTACGGCGCGGTGACCGCGTCGAGCAGCCTCTCCAGCGGTCCCAGGTCGCCGGCGGTGCCGGCCTCCAGCGCCTCCTCGACGAGGTGGTTGCGCGGGACGTAGACCGGGTTGACCCGGTCCATCGCGTCCGCGTCGGGCCCGACCGCGCGCCAGCGCTCGGCCCAGGCGTCGAACGCCGCCAGGTCGAGGACCATCCCCCGCGCCGGTTCGGCGTCGCCGCGGGCGGCCCGGCCGAGCGCGCGGAAGAACGACGTGAAGTCGACCCGGCTGCCGCTCATCAGCTCGGAGATCTCGTCGAGCAGCGGCGTCGCGACGGCGTCGTCGAGCCCCGCGGGCAGGCCGAGCTTGGCCCGCAGGCCGCTCGCCCACGCCTCGGTGTAGCGGACCCGGAAGGTGCCGAGCGACTCGACGGCGAGCGCGACGGCCTGCTCCTGGTCGTCGTGCAGCAGCGGCAGGAGCGCCTCGGCGAGCCGGGCGAGGTTCCACTCGGCGACGACCGGCTGGTTGGCGTAGGCGTAGCGGCCCTGCTCGTCGATCGAGCTGAAGACCGTCGCCGGGTCGAAGGCGTCGAGGAACGCGCACGGCCCGTAGTCGATGCTCTCCCCGGAGATCGTCATGTTGTCGGTGTTCATCACGCCGTGCACGAAGCCGACCAGCATCCACTGCGCGACCAGCGACGCCTGGACGTCGACGACCGCCTCGAACAGGGCACGGTACGGCGCGGGCGCGGCGGCCGCCTCGGGGTGGTGGCGGGCGATCGCGTGGTCGGCGAGCCGCCGGAGCAGGTCGACGTCGCCGGTCGCAGCGGCGTACTGGAAGCTGCCCACGCGCAGGTGACTGCGGGCGACCCGGGCGAGGACGGCGCCCGGGAGAACCGTCTCGCGGCGCACCGGACGACCGGTCGCGACCACCGCCAGCGAGCGGGTCGTGGGGATGCCGAGGGCGTGCATGGCCTCGCTGACGACGTACTCGCGCAGCATCGGCCCGACCGCCGCCAACCCGTCGCCGCCGCGGGCCAGCGGGGTGCGGCCCGAGCCCTTCAGGTGCAGGTCGCGCAGCTCACCCGTCGGCGTGACCAGCTCGCCGAGGAGCAGTGCTCGGCCGTCACCGAGCCGGGGGCTGTAGCCGCCGAACTGGTGGCCGGCGTACACCTGCGCGACCGGGGTCGCCCCCTCCGGTGGCCGGGTCCCGGTCAGCAGGCCGAGGCCCGCGGGCGTCCGCAGGGCGGCGGCGTCGAGGCCGAGCTCGGCGGCCAGCGGCTCGTTGAGCACCAGCAGCCGCGGCTCGGGCGTCGCCTCGGCCTGCCAGGCCAGCGCCAGCTCCGGCAGCTCGCGGGCGAAGCGCGCGTCGAGGACCACGGTCGGCAGGGGTGCGACGGTCATGGCCTCGAGCGTACGGTCGCACCGTTGGGCGAGCAGCGAAGGACGGAGTCCTGAGCGCCGTCGAGACCCCCGCACCCGACCGCAGAGCTCGAACCGGACTCCGTCACTCGACGACCAGCTCGACCTTCCGGGTCACGACGTCGGCGACGGTGAGCCGGGCCTGCACGTCGGTGCCGAGCGGCAGGTCGCGCTCGGAGCGGACCGGAGCCTCGACGGCCGGGTCGCGCAGCGTGAGGATGCCGCGCTTCGGGTCGTCGTCGCGGACGTCGACGACGACGCCGTCGAAGACCTCGCCGACCCGCGTGGAGAGGAGGCCTGCCTCGACCAGGTCCAGCACCCCCCTCTCGTACAGCCGGGAGCGGCGGGTGGAGTCCTGGAGCGTCTTCGGCAGTCCGTGCAGCGCCTCGAGCACCCAGGCAGGTACGTCGGTGCCGGCGCACAGCGCGACGCAGATCTCACCGGCGTACCGGTCGCCCAGCCGGCGCAGCGGGGCGGTGACGTGGGCGTACTCGGAGGCGAGCGCGGCGTGCTGGGGGTCGGCGGGCACCTCGCCGTCGAAGGCGACGTACCCGCTCCCGCGCAGCAGGCTCGTGCAGGCGACCACCATCGCGGCGTGCTTGGGCTTCGAGGGGTCGAGGGTGCGGATGAAGTCGGGGTAGAGCATCTCCGCCGGCCACTCGATGCCCAGGGCGCGCGCCTCGCGGTGCAGGCGCTTGACGTCGCGCGGGTCCGCCTCCGGCAGGGTGCGCAGCAGTCCGACCCGGGCGTAGACCATCAGCGACGCCGCCGCGAAGCCGGTGAGCAGCGAGATCTGGGCGTTCCACTCCTCGACGGGCAGCAGCGAGCGGAACTCCAGCGACCAGGAGTCCCCCTCGACCGTGACCTCCTGCTCGGGCAGCGGCAGCGAGACCCCGCCCCGGGCGGCCTCGCGGGCCAGCCGCAGCTCGCCGACCTCCTTCAGCAGGGTCAGCGTCTCCGGGCCCTCGCCGCCGTCGATGGCGCGCTGCGCGTCGTCGTACGTCAGCTGCGCGGTGGAGCGCACCCGTGCCCGCTCGACGGTGACCTCGGTGCGCTCGCCCTCGCCGGTGATCCGGATCGTCCACAGCAGAGCCGGGCGCACCTGGTCGGGCAGCAGCGAGCCGGCGTCCTCGGAGATCACCTTCGGATGTAGCGGCACCTTCATGTCGGCGCCGTAGAGCGTCTCGCCGCGCCGATTGGCCTCCAGGTCGACCGGGCCGCCGGGCTCGACGAACGCGGCGACGTCGGCGATCGCGTAGCGCACGACGTACCCGTCCCCGTCGCGCTCCAGGTGCAGCGCCTGGTCGAGGTCGCGCGCGCCCTCGGGATCGATGGTCAGGAAGGGCAGGTCGGTGCGGTCCAGGTCGGGCAGCCGCGGCGACCGGGCGGCGCGCGCCGCGGCCTCCTCGACCTCCGGCGGGAAGTCGGGCGTCACGCCCAGCTCCTGCTGCAGGCGTACGACGCCGTCTCGGAACGCGGCCGGAGCCCCGCCCTCACTCGACGACCGGACCCGGACCACGCGGTTGCTGGGCATGACGGCAACATACCCACCGTGCTGATCGTCCTACCGCCCTCCGAGGGCAAGACCGAGCCGCGACGTGGGAAGTCCCTCGATCTGGCCTCCCTGTCCTTCCCCTCGCTGACCCCCGCGCGCGAGTCGGTGATCGCCGCGCTCGTGGCCCTGTGCTCGGGGCCGGTCGACGTCGCCGCCAAGATCCTCGAGGTCGGCAGCACCCAGCACGACCTGGTCGCCCTCGACGCCCGCCTCGCCTCCGCGCCGACAGCGCGGGCCGACCAGGTGTACGCCGGGGTCGTGTACGACGCCCTCGACGTCGCCACCCTCTCCACCGCCGCCCGCCGTCGCGCCACCACGCGGCTCGCCGTCACCTCCTCGGTCTTCGGACTGGTCCGACCCGGCGACCGGATCCCGGCGTACCGCCTCTCCGGTGGCACCTCGCTCCCCGGCCTCGGCCCGGTCGCCGGCCTGTGGCGCTCCGAGCTGGGCCCGGCGTTCGAGGAGGCCGTCGGCGACGGCCTGCTCGTCGACCTGCGCAGCGGCATGTACGCCGCGTTCTGGCGCCCGCCCGCGTCGGCCCGGGTCGCGACCGTGCGGGTGCTGCACGAGGTCGGCGGCGTCCGCAAGGTCGTCAGCCACTTCAACAAGGCCACCAAGGGCCGCATCGTCCGCGCCCTCCTCGATGACGGCGCCAACCCCCGCACCCCCGCCCGCCTCGCCGAGGCACTGGGCGACCTCGGCTGGGTGGTCGAGGTCGACGGCGGCCAGCTGGACGTGATCGTCAGCGATCTCTGACTGACGCTGGTTGAGGTGCGAGGCGCCCCAGCGCCAAGCCTCGAAACCCGGCGAGCCGAGGTACGGCGGTAGGCCCGGTGATCGAGCAGGAAGGCGCTCTGCGCCTGACGCCCGTCGAGATCCAGTAAGCCGACGTACGGCGTGGGGCTGCGGTCTCCGGTTGGCTCGCGGCCGTTTCAAAGATCACTGAGACAGCCGGGTCTACGTAGGCGGCACTCGTCGTACCTGGTCGCGGTCGCCTGGGGGCTTCCGGCTGCTTCGGGTCGACCGCTGTGGTCACCGCTGCGAAGCCGTCGCTCGCGCAGCGGTTCCTGACGCTGGTTGAGGTGCGAGGCGCCCCAGCGCCAAGCCTCGAAACCCGGCGGGCCGAGGTACGGCGGTAGGCCCGGTGATCGAGCAGGAAGGCGCTCTGCGCCTGACGCCCGTCGAGATCCAGTGAGCCGAGAAGCGGCGCCGGGTACGGCGTGGGTTGCGGTCTCCGGTCTGCTCTGCGCTGCTTCAAGGATCACTGAGATGGCGGGGGCGCCGTAGGCGGCACTCGTCGTACCTGGTCGCGGTGGCCTGTGGGTTGGCGGCCGCCTCGGGTCGACCGCTGTGGTCACCCTTGCGGACGCTCAGTGACGCTGGTTGAGGTGTGAGGCGCCCCAGCGCCGAGCCTCGAAACCCGGCGAGCCGAGGTACGGCGTGAGCAGCGGCACCACGGCGGCTGATGTCGGCGCTCGGGTGTGGGGGTCTCGACGGGCGCTCAGGCGCCAGAGCGCCTTCACTGCTCGACCTCTGGTGCGACCGGACGCTGTTGTGGATGAAGATCCTCGACTGTCGGTGGCCGCGAATACCATACTTGTATGGCCACTCGGAAACTCCACGACTGCGACAACGCATCCGCGTTGCTCGCCTACGTCGGTGCCGCGCGCCAAGCCGAGACCCGAGCAGCCGCCCACCAGCTGGCCGCCGCCGTGGCCTGGGCGGGGATGCACGCCACGGACTCCTACGACGACGCCGCGACGATCGTTCCGGGCGCTGAGGGCGCCGCGACGATCGCGGGCGAGGGTGCCCCGCTGGTCGCGGAGTTCTGTGTGTTGGAGTTCGCCGCGGCTCTCGGCCTCTCCTCGGACGCCGGACGGATGTATCTCGGTGAGGCGGTCGAGCTGGCGCACCGCCTTCCGCGGCTCTACGCGCGGGTCCAGGCGTTGGCGCTGCCGGTGTGGAAGGCGCGGCGGATCGCGAAGTCCACGCTCGACCTCCCGCTCGCGGGTGCCGCGTACGTCGACGCGCACCTGCATGCGGTGGCCCACAAGGTCTCGATCGCTCAGCTCGACCGCACCGTGGAAGAGGCCCGGGTCCGGTTCGACCCCGGCGAAGCCATCGCGCGCCAGGTCGCGGCCCAGGAGGCGCGGCACTTCGACATCGAGTCCCGCCAGGTCTCCTTCGACGGCTGCGTCGACGTCCACGGCACCCTCGACCTCGCCGACGCCCTCGACCTGGAGGACGCCGTCGCCCGCCGAGCCCGCGACCTCGGCGCCCTCGGCCTGGACGCGCCGCTCGATGTCCGCCGCTCGATCGCGGTGGGCGACCTGGCCCGGCGCCAGCTCTCGTTGGACCTCGCAGCTGCGGACAACGAGGACCGACCCAAGGCCCGCCAGGTCCTGCTCCATGTGCACCTCTCCGAAGCGGCGCTCGCCGGGTCCGGGAGTGACCTGCAGCTGGCGCGGGTGGAGGAGACCCGCTCGTTCGTCTCCGCCGACCAGGTCAAGACCTGGTGTGCGAACCCCGACACCCAGGTGGTCGTGAAGCCGGTCATCGACCTCACCGGCCACGTCCACGTGGATGCCTACGAGACCCCGGATCGGCTCCGCGAGCGTCAGGTCCTGCTCCAACACACCTGTGTGTTCCCCTGGTGCCACAAACCGGCCCGGCGCGCGGACTGCGATCACATCGACCCCGCCGCCCGCGGCGGACCCACGTGTGACTGCAACATCGCGCCACTGTGCCGGCGACATCACCGGGGCAAGACGCACACCCGGTGGCGCTACGACAAGGTCGACGACACCTCGTTCGTTTGGCGAAGTCCCAACGGTCTGGTCTTCCAACGCGACCGCACCGGCACCATCGCCCTCGCCTGACCAGCTGGCATCCTGCAGCCCTGACTGGCACCGCCAGTCAGGGCTACAGGCGCGCCCGGAGAGGCAAAGCGGCGCAGTGCCGGCGTCCTTCGCGCCCGATCACCGCAGCTTTCTCCGACGCTGGTTGAGTTGCGAGCGGAGCGAGCCTCGAAACCCCGTCAGCCAAACGGACGCGCCGACCACAGGCTGCCTCTCGACCCACCGGACTTCGAGGCTCGGCACTGGGCGCGTCGCACCTCAGCCACCGTCACGAACCGCTCCGCCCAGGACTGCTCCGCACCGGTGATCCCGGCGGTCGACCCGGGCAGCCGGCAACCCACAGGCGCGGGGACCTGCCTTGCCCCTCAATCCCGTTGCAGGAGCGAGTCCGGTCCAGGACGCCGGCCATGTGCACACGCTCACGATCCGCGTCGACCAAGCGGCGGCGAACTACCCTGAGGTCCGCCTGCTCATTGACGGGGATGACCTGCTGGCGGTCGGCGGCATCGACCGTGGCAACGATCCCGCCGACATCCTCGACTCGGGCGCCCTCCTCCCCGTCGACCTGCCCCGGCGGATCGCCTTCTACGGCTGCGGCTGCGGTGAGTTCTCCTGCGCCAACGTCGCCGGCCTCGTCGCCCGTCGTGGCGACGTCGTGGAGTGGAGCGACTTCCGGTGTCTGACCGGCGCCTACGACGCCGCCCTGCCGGACCCCGAGGACAGTCCCGATCCCATGACGTCCTGGGACCCCGACTTCGCCAGCCCTCGTCATCCGGGCCTCGTCATCCGGGCCTGTCGACCTTCACGTTTGACGCCGAGGAGTATCTGGGCGTCGTCCGCTCCGCGATGGCAGCACGAGGGTGGGAGACCCGGGCGCGGGCGGTCGTACGGCACGTTCGGGAACTGCGTCCCGACCTGTGCATGTGGGCGGCATCCGACGGTGACCGGGTCACCGGGCTCGACGCTGACCTCACCGTGCCCCAGGGACCGCCCGACCGGCTGGCCGCACGCCTCGTCGCCCTGCTCGAAGACGGCGTCGACCCTCGACGCATCGAGCGCGCCGGTATGTGGGTTGAGCGCTACCGGTCCTCGGCCCGCGTCTCCGCGAGCCGGTCGATCACCTCGCCCACGACCGTGGCCAACTCCCAGCGTGAGTCGGCGGGCTGTGCCCGGTAGATCTGGCGCGGCAGAGGACCGTCGACGACCAGCACCCGACCCGAACCGACATCGAACAGCGCGATCTGGTGGTGGCGGCTCAGCACCCGGTCGTTCTACCAGCGGCCGGGATCGGCGAACGCGTCGTTCTCCGGCGGCAGCGCGTTGTAGAGGCGCAGCGAGCTCTTGCCGTCCGGGTAGAACGCGACCACCGTCACGGACGCCGGCGACAGCTCCATCCGGAACACCGCGTCCAGCGGCGCTCCCATTGCGTGCGCGACCAGGGTCTTGATCGGCGTCACGTGGCTGACCACCACGACAGTGCGGCCGGCGTGCGCGTCGAGCACGCGTTGCAGCCCGTCCAGCACCCGCTTCTCGACGGTCCGGAAGGACTCCCCGCCCGTGGGCGCGACGTCCAGCGACCCCAGCCAGCTGTCCATCTCGGCCCGGTGCCGCTCGGCGACCTCGCCGAAGGTCAGCCCGTCCCAGTGACCGAACTCCATCTCCGCGAAGCCGTGCTCCTCGACGACGGGGCGTCCGAGCGTCTCGCCGACGATCGCCGCGGACTCCGCCGTACGACGCACCGGCGAGGCGACCACCACGTCGACCCGCTCCGCGATTGGGGAGAGCCAGGCCGCGGCCGCGCGCACCTGGGCGCGCCCCTCGTCGCTGAGCCCCGGGTTGGAGCTCGCCAGCCCACCCGAGAACCGCTTGTCGACCGTGTGCGCCGTGACCCCGTGGCGCACGAGCACCAGCGTCGTCGGCGCCCCGACGGACGCCGACCAGCCGCGGGACGGCTTCTCGGCCTCCTCGATCGCCGAGTTGTCGGCCTCGCCCGGCACGCTGACGCCGGACCGCTTGCCGTCGAGCGCCTCGTTGGCGAGCCGGTCGGCGTACGAGTTCCGCTCCCGCGGGATCCAGGTGTACGACGTCCCGACCGGCGCCAGCCGGCTCGCCTCCGCCGCGAGCACCTTCATGTCGGGGTGCTTGACCTTCCAGTTGCCCGACATCTGCTCGACGACGAGCTTGGAGTCCATCCGGACCTCGATCTCGGCGTCCGGCGCGAACTCCCGGGCCAGCCGGAGCCCGGCGATCAGGCCGTTGTACTCCGCGACGTTGTTCGTGGCGACGCCGAGCGTGGTGCCGTCCTCGGCGAGGACCTCGCCCGTCGTGGCGTCCTTGAGGACCGCGCCGTACGCCGCCGGCCCCGGGTTGCCCCGCGAGCCGCCGTCGGCCTCGATGACGACCGAGGTCGGGCCCTTCACCGGTGGTCGAGCCTTCATCGGCGGTCGAGCCTGTCGAGACTCACAGCCCGGACTCGGCCGTCCGCACCAGGATCCGCGAGCACTCCTCGCACCGGACGACGGTGTCGGCCGGCAGCGACCTGATGACCGCGAGCTCGGCGTTGTCGATGCCGAGCTGGCAGCCGGTGCACCGGCGCTGCCGCAGCTCGGCCGCGCCCACGCCGCCCTTCTGGGCGCGCAGCTTGTCGTAGAGCCCCAGCAGGTCGGCCGGGAGCCCCTCGACGGACGGGCCGCGCTGCGCCTCGACGTCGACGAGCTGGGCATCGATCGCGGCCGCCTTCTCGTCCCGGGAAGCGGTCAGGGCGGCCAGCTTCTCGTCGACCTCGGCCAGCTCGGCGGCCACCGAGTCGAGGTCGCGCTGGACGTCCTCGAGCCGGGCCATCACCTCGAGCTCCTCGTCCTCCAGCGTCGAGATCCGGCGCTCGAGCGACTCGAGCTCGTGGGTCATCCGCTCCAGGTCCTTGGGGTTGGTGATCAGTCCGCGGTCCATCCGGTCGCGGTCGCGCGTGCGGCGGGTCTTGACCTGCTCGACGTCGGCGTCGACCTTGCCCTGCTCCGCGGTCAGGTCGTCGACGACGATCCGGGCGTCGCGGGCACGGTTGTCGAGCTCGGTGCGCGAGGCCTGCAGCGTGGTGATCTCGGCGGTCTCGGGGAGCGTCGCCCGCTGATGGCGCAGCTGGTCGGCGCGGGCGTCCAGGGCCTGGAGGTCGAGCAGCTTGAGCTGGGCGATCGGATCGGCTTTCAGCGGAGTCTCCTGGCGTGGGTTACGGCTGGTTCAGGGGCGGAACGTCCACGGGTCGGTGACGGCGACGCTGACCCGGGTCTCCACCGTATCGCCCAGCGCGGCCCGCAGCCGCGCCTCCACCACCGGCAGCCAGGTCCACTCGGCTGCCCAGTGCGCGACGTCGACCAGCGCGGGGCCGTCCTGCTCCAGGAACTCCGACGCCGGGTGGTGCCGCAGGTCACTGGTCACGTAGACGTCCGCGTCGCTCCGACGCACCGTGTCGAGCAGGAAGTCGCCGGCTCCCCCGCACAGCGCGACCCGTCGTACGACGCGCTCGGGGTCGCCCGCGACCCGCACCCCGTGGGCGGTCTGGGGCAGGGCCCGCGCGACCGACTCGGCGAAGGACCGCAGGGTCTGCTCTGGCACCGTCCCGATCCGCCCCGTCCCCGTCGTCGCGAGGCCGGCGTCGGCGAGCTCGGTGAGGTCCCAGGCCGGCTCCTCGTAGGGGTGGGCGGCGAGCAGCGCCCGTACGACGGCGGTACGACGCGACCGCGGCAGCACCACCTCGATCCGCTCCTCCTCGACGACCTCCGGCTCACCGACGGCGCCGATCGCGGGATTCGCGCCCGCCAGCGGCCGGAACCGGCCCTGACCCGACGCGCTGAACGACGCCTGGTCGTAGTCGCCGATCCGGCCCGCGCCCGCCGCCCCCAGCGCGGAACGCACCGCCTCGGCGTCGGCCAGCGGCACGAAGGTCGTCAGCTTGTCGCGCGGCTCGGCCGGCGCGGGCAAGATCGGCGCCTGGTCGCTCAGCCCGAGCGCGGTCGCCATCGCCTCCGAGACCCCGCCGACCGCCTGGTCGGCGTTGGTGTGCGCGCTCAGCAGCGCGCAGCCGGCCCGGGACAGGGTCGCGAGGGTGCGCCCCTTCGGCGTGGTCGCGGCCACCCCGTGCACCGGCTTCAGGAACAGCGGGTGGTGCACGACCAGCAGGTCGGCGCCCCAGTCGGCGGCCTCCCGGGCCACGTCGTACGTCGGGTCGACCGCGAACATCACCTTCGCGACCGGGTCCGCCGGGTCGCCCGCCACCAGCCCGACGGCGTCCCACGAGTCCGCCGTCGCAGGCGGGTACCAGCCGTGCAGCAGGTCGACGACGTCACTGAGGGTGGTCATGCCCCGGAGGCTATCGAGGCAACCGCTAGCGTGAGCCCGTGCCCGTAGTGAAGATCAACGCCATCTCCGTCCCGCCGCAGGCCCACGAGGAGCTGGAGAAGCGGTTCGCCGCCCGAGCCGGCACCGTCGACGGCTCCCCCGGCTTCCTCGGCTTCCAGCTGCTCCGCCCGGTCGCCGGCGAGGAGCGCTACTTCGTTGTGACCCAGTGGGAGGACGAGGAGTCGTTCGCCGCCTGGCGCGACGGCAGCGCCCGCGCCGCCCACAGCGGCGAGCACGGCAAGCCGGTCGCCTCCGGCGCCGACCTGCTGGAGTTCGAGGTCGTGCTGGACGTCCGGCCCCCGGTGGTCGAGTAGCCCGCACCCCTCGGTGGTCGAGTAGCCCGCGAGGAACGAGCGGGCGTATCGAGACCTAGTTGACCTGCCGACCCCGGCCCTCCCAGTACGGCGCCCGCAGCTTGAACTTCTGCAGCTTGCCGGTCGCCGTACGGGCCAGCTCGTCGCGGAACTCGATCGACGTCGGGGCCTTGTAGCCGGCTGCCTTGTCCTTGCACCAGGCGATCAGGTCGTGCTCGGTGACCGACTCGCCCGGCGTCAGCACCACCAGAGCCTTGATCGTCTCGCCCCATCTCTCGTCGGGTACGCCGATGACCGCGACCTCGGAGACCGCCGGGTGGCTGAACAGCACGTCCTCGACCTCGATCGAGGAGACGTTCTCGCCGCCGGTGATGATCACGTCCTTCTTGCGGTCGCTGATCGTCAGGTAGCCGTCGTCGCCGATCGTGCCGCCGTCGCCGGTGTGGAACCAGCCGTCGGCGAGCGCCGCGGCGCTCTCGTCCGGCTTCTCCCAGTAGCCCTCGAGCACGACGTTCGAGCGGGCCAGCACCTCGTCGTCCGGCCCGAGCGAGAGGGTGACGCCGAGGGCCGGCGCGCCCGCCCGCACGAGCTTGGCGGCGCGCTCCTCGGCGCTGAGGTGGTCCCACTCCTGGCGCGAGCGGTTGACGGTCAGCAGCGGCGAGGTCTCGGTGAGGCCGTAGATCTGGATGAACTCCCAGCCGAGCTCCTCCTCGACCCGAGCGACCGTGCGGGTCGGCGGCGGGGCCCCGGCGACGATGATCCGCACCTTGTTCCGACCGGGAATCGGTCCGTCCCAGTCCTGCGCAGCCTCCAGCACCGCCGAGACCACCGCCGGGGCCGCGCACAGGTAGGTGACGCCGTGCTGCTCGACGCGGCGCAGGATCTCGGCGCCGTCGATCTTGCGGATCACCACGTGCTTCACCCCCAGGCCGGTGGCGGCGAACGGATGTCCCCACCCGTTGGCGTGGAACATCGGGAGGGTGTGCAGATAGACGTCCCGGTCGGTGACACCGGCGTGCATCGCGAAGGTGGTCGCGTTGATCCAGATGTTGCGGTGCGTGATCTGCACGCCCTTGGGTCGCGCGGTCGTGCCGGAGGTGTAGTTGATGGTCGCCGTGGCGTTCTCGTCGGGCTCCCACGGCGTCGGCTCGGCGCCGGGCGCGGCGTACAGGCTCTCGTCGTCGCCCAGCACGAATCGGTGCTCGCAGGTCACCGACGCCAGTGCCTCGTCGATCTCGGGGTCGACGTAGAGCACCCGGGCGCCGGATTGGTCGACGATGTACTGCACCTCCTCGGGGCGCAGCCGGAAGTTCACCGGCACCAGCACCCGCCCGAAGCCGGCGACGCCGTAGAACGACGTCAGCAGCCGCGAGCTGTTGTGGCTGACGATCGCGACCCGCTCGCCGACCCCGATGCCGAGCTCGTCGAGCCGGGCCGCCTGGCGACGCGCCAGCTCACCGATCTCGGCGTACGTCAGCTCGCCCCGCGCGTTGCCCAGAGCCGGTGCCGGCTGGTCCGGCTCGTCGACCACCCCGACCCGCTCGCCGTACACCTGCACGGCGCGGTCGATGAAGTCGGAGACGCTGAAGGGGACGAGCACGGCTTCCTCCCGGACACGAGTTTGTGATGTCCGCCACCGTAGCGACCGGCGTCGACAAGTGTTCATCTGCCGTCGCTACGTTGCCCGCCGTGCGGACGAGATCCCCCCGGCGGCAGGTCGGACTCCACGTGGTCGTGACGACGGCCTCCCTCTCCCTGGTCGGCGTCCTGATCGCCCACGCCGACACCGGGGCGGCGGCGTACGACGGGACGCCGCCGAGCGCCGCCGAGGCCTGGCCCGGCGGGAGCCAGGTCACCACCGCGTCCGTGGCCGGGCAATTCGGCACCGACCTGTCCGGGCTGGTCTACGAGCCGGCCGCCGCAGGGAGGGCCGCGACCCTGTGGGCGGTCCGCAACGACCCCGCCACCCTCTACCGCCTCGAGCGCAGCGGCACCGACTGGGTCCCGGCGACGAGCGACGGCTGGTCGGCGGGCAAGCCGCTGCGCAACCCGGGCAACTCCTCCAGCCCCGACGCCGAGGGGGTGACGATCACCGCGGCCGGGTCCTCCGGAGGCGTCTACGTGGCCTCGGAGCGCAGCAACTCCAACAAGAACGTGTCCAGCCTGACCGTGCTGCGGTACGACGTCGGCGGGAGCGGCCAGTCCCTGACGCCGACCCGGCGGTGGGACCTGACCGGCGACCTGCCGGCCGTCGACCCCAACAAGGGGTTCGAGTCCGTCGCCTGGGTGCCCGACAGCGTCCTGACGGCAGCGGGTCTCGTCGACGAGCGCGCCGCCGGCCCCTACGTGCCCAGCGCCTACCCCGACCACGGGGACGGACTGTTCTTCGTCGGTGTGGAACAGACCGGCATCATCTACGCGTACGCCCTCGACCACAGCACCGAGGGGCATCACCGCATCGCCACCATCCGGCCGACGAACGCCGCCCGGACGCTCGGCGCAGCCGCGCTGATGGACCTGCAGTGGGACGGCGACCACCAGCGGCTCTGGGCGACCTGCGACAACGGTTGCCAGGGCCGGTCCGCCACGTACGAGATCGCCACCAGTGGCGACCAGCGCGGCGCGTTCGCGCTCAGCCACGTCTATCTGCGTCCCGGCGGGCTGGCCAACGCCAACCACGAGGGGTTCGCGTTCGCGCCGGACGCCGAGTGCACCGACGACGGGACCGGCGGGCGCAAGCCGGCCTGGTGGGCCGACGACGACGAGAGCGGCGGCTACTCGATCCGCGAGGGGACGCTGAGCTGCGTGGCACCGGTCGAGCCGACACCGGACCCGACGGCGGACCCGACGCCGACCGAGTCACCCTCGGCGACGCCCGACGAGACCACCTCGCCCACGCCGTCAGCCACCCCGTCGAGCAGGCCGTCGATCACCCCCACGATCGCCCCCACGATCAGACCCACCCCGAGCCCGACCCACACGTCCGCCTCCGCGGCGATCAGGGTCAAGGCGCTGAGCGGTCGTCGAATCCGGGTGGTGGTGCGGGTGGCCGGGCTGGCCGGGTCGCAGCTCGACCTGCCGGTCACCCTCCGGGTCGCCGGAGCGAGGCGCACCTACCGCCCGTCGCTGGAGAACGGCGTGGGGGTCGTCCGGCTCAGGAAGAGCCCGAAGGTCCGGACCGGTGCCCGGGTGCGCGTCACCGTCACCCTCCGGGCCTTCAGCCGGACGGTGCCCCACACCACCGTCGACGTCCGCAGGAGCGTCGCGAGGGCGCGGGTCACCGTCCGACCCTGAAACCTGCTGTCAGCGGCGGGGCAGGCGGACGACGACGGTCCGGGTGACCATGGCCCCACCGAGCTCGAACGTGACCCGGACCTGGTGCCGGCCGGCCCTCGCCTTCGCACCGACCCTCAGCACGAACGCGTAGGTGGCCTTCCTGCCCGCGCCGAGGCGGGTGATCCGCAGCCTCTTCGCACCGGATGCACGCAGCGCCGCCGGGGTCTTCGCACGCAGCGTCGCCGAGATTGCGCCTTCCGTGCGGTTCTGGACCAGGAACGGGATCCGGACCCGGCCGCGGCGATCGACCGACACGGTCCGCGAGACCGCGCTGATCCCGACCGTGCCCGCCGGGCCTTGGGGCCCCGTCAGTCCCGGAGGTCCCTGCGGTCCCTGCGGCCCCGGAGCGCCGTCCTCGCCGTCCTCTCCCGGACCGCCCGGAGCGCCGGGCACACCGGGAGGGCCCTGCGGCAGGGTCGTGGCGGTCCCGCTCAGCTCGACCGTGCGGGCCGATCCGGGCAGGTTGCTCCGGACGACGAGCCGCGCCGTCGAGGCGCCGTGCTCTGCGGTGGGCGCGAACCGTACGCCGATCTCGCACGACGCCCCGGGTCCCGGGACGGCGTACGCGCAGGTGTTGCTGCTCACCAGGAACTCGTCGGCGTGCCCGGTGTCGCTGGTGACGTAGACCTGGCTGATGCGGACCTTCTCGGAGCCGGTGTTGGTCACGGTGACCTTGCGAACCGGGCTGATGCTCTGCGCGGGCTGGTCGGCGAAGGCCAGCGGCCCGGAGAGCTCGGCCTTCAGCCCCAGGTTCCCGGCGAGGGTGAAGGTGTCGATCCGCGCCTTGCGGATCAGCAGGGGGTTCTTCTTGTTCTCATCCTTGTTCCCGTAGAGCGCGTCGTAGCCCTGGTCCATGATCAGCCGCACCTCACCGCCCTCGGCCAGGTCGTCGGGCAGCGCGCCGATCCCCTCCCAGGCGCCGGCGTTGTCGGTGTGGAAGGGCTCGAGGTCCTTGCCGATCTCGGTCGTCAGCTCGACGGCCGGGTCCTCGGCGTACCCGGTCCAGGCGAAGAGCGACTGGGTGCTGGCGCTGGTCCACATGCCGGGGGTGCCGCCGACGATGAGGTACTGCCCAGCCTCGTTCTTGCGGATCTCACGGATGGTCTGCCCGTCGAGGTCGAGCAGGATCGGCTCCCCGAAGGTCGCCTTGGTCGCCGCTCCGGTGAAGAGCCGGTCGAAGTTGGTCACCGGCACGATCAGTCCCCGGTACTCCCCGTCGACCTGGATCCCGGGCGAGCGGAACGCGAGGTAGAGCTCGGAGCCGTCGGGCGAGAACTCGGCGCCCTCCAGGTTGAAGCCGTTCGCGAGGTCGGGCTGGACCCCTTCGCTCATGGCGGCGTGCAGGCCCAGCGCGTCGCCGTTGGCCCGGTCCCAGGCCCGCAGGTCGGTGCGCAGGCCGCGGTACTCCGCGCGCTTGGTGAGCCGGGCGTCGCGGCCGGTGCCGCTGAGGGTCATCGCGAAGACGACCTGCCGGCTGCTCTGCAGGTCACCGGCCTTCTTGTTGCCGTGCGAGCCGAAGAAGTACGCCGTGTCGCCCTTCCGGGCCGAGGACTCGAAGTCGATCTCCCCGCTCTGCAGCACCTCCCCCTCCCACACCGCGGGGCCGGAGGCCTGCGGGTGGTAGAGCGCCAGGTCGCTGCGCTCGTCGTCGGCCACGAACAGGTAGCCGTCGCCGGCGTCGAGCGCCGTGGAGGAGTCGCCCTGCCCGATCAGCACCCGACTGGTCGGCGTGGTGCGGATCGAGACGTAGTAGTTGACCGTCACGTTCGCCGTCGCACCGTTCTCGCCCGCGACCCGGAACGACAACGTCGAGCTGCCGCGCAGGGCCGGGTCGAAGGACACCGTGCGCACCGGCCCGGCGCCGCTCACCCGCACCCCGGAGAGCGGCAGCACCGTGGTGTTGCTGCTGGAGATCGCCGTCACGGTGAGCGCCTCCGGGTTCACCCGGGTGCCGTCGGCCCGGGTCTGCCCGACGTTCAGGGTGATCGTCGGGTTGGTCGGGTCGCCGACCACGCCGGTCTGCTGTGTCTGGCTGGGCGTGATCGCCGCCGCGCCGGCGGTCGTCCCGGCCACCGAGGCGGTCGGGGCGGAGCTGCCCTCGCGGTCGCCGCAGGTCACCTGCACGGTGATCCGGCTGCCGATGTCCGCCGCGCTCAGCACGTACCGCTCGTCCGTGGCGCCCGGGACGTCGACCCCCTCGCGCTGCCACTGGTACGCCGGGGCACAGCCGGGCCGCGTCTCGCTGCCGGCCGAGGCCCGCAGCGTCTGGTTCACCCCTGCGGCTCCGACGACGGCAGGGTCCTTCGGAGCCGCGGAGAGGTGCACGCGCCAGCTGGGGTCGAGGTCGATGCTGGCCGCCGCAGGATCGGTGACGGTCAGGGCGCCCGTGGACCGGTCGTAGGTCCCCTCGTTCGCGCTCACCGGCTGGATGGGGAGCACCTCGGAGTCGGCGCGGGCCAGCGGGACCGAGACACCGCCGGGCTGGTACGCGCCGGCGTACACCTGCTGGTCTCCGGAGGCCGGCTGCGCGGAGAAGGTGCGGAAGGCGGACAGGTCGGCGATCCGGTTCCCGTCGACCACGAGCCGCCCGGCCTGGGTGCCGAACGGGGTGTTCCGGTAGCCGGCCAGCGGGGCGACGTTCTCGATCCGGTTGTCCGACAGGTACAGGTAGTCCCGTCTCGTCATCGCCGAGACCGGGGTCACGTCGGTGATGCGGTTGCTCGTCAGGTCGAACCAGCTCACGCCGGTGAGCTGCGCGAGCGGTGAGACGTCGGCGATCTGGTTCCGGGCGACCGACAGCTGCGTCAGCCTGATGAGGCCGGTCAACGGGGTGACGTCGAAGAGCCGGTTGTCGGTCAGCGTCAGGCCGGTGAGGGTGGTGATCGCGCCGATGCTGCTCAGGGTGCCCTGGAGCGCTCCGCCGGTGACGGACAGGCCGGTGAGTGGCAGACCGCGCAGCGGGCTCACGTCGCTCAGTCCGCGGTCAGCATCGAGGGTCAGCGTCCTCAGCCCGGTGAACGCCGCCATCCCGGCGAGGTTCGTGACGCCCGGCTCCCCGGCGGCGGTGAGCGAGGTCAGGGTTCGCGCCTCGGCCTCGGTGACGTCCTTGGTGGGCTCGCGATCCCCACCGAGGGCCGCGTTGACCGCTTCCTTCAGCTGGGGGTCGGGGATCGCGACGATGTCGGCGTCGGCGGCCGCGGCGGTCGGGGCGGCCGTGGGAGCGAGGGCGAGACCGGTGGCCGCTAGGGCGGCGGTCAGGGACGCGGCCAGCAGGCGGCGCGTGGAGGTGAGGACAGGCATGAGCAAGGCTCCTGGGGACAGGGGACGACGAGGACATGCATCCGGGGTGGGGCCCGCCGATGTCGGCGGACCCCACCCCGGGAGGGCTACTTCTTGACCGTGACCGTGGCCTTCTTGACGGCCTTCGGGGCCGTGAAGACGGTGGTCGCGGTGCTGACCGTGCTCGCGGGCACCGTGACCTGAACCTTGACCCGCTTCCGAGCCGCAGCGCCCAGCTTGAGCGTGGCGGTGCCGTTCTTGACGGTGACGGTGACGGTCTTCCTCACCGCACCGGTGAGCCGCACCTTCACGTTCCGCACCGTCGGCCGGACGCTGGTGCCGCTGAGGCTCACCCTCAGCTGCAGCTTCCGGCCCTTCACGGCCGTGACCCGCACACCCGTCCGCGCGGCCTTGGCGGCCTTCGCGACCCTCGCGGTGGCCGTACTGGTCCGTTGGACCGACTCATGCCCGCCAGCGGTGCCGGTCACCCGCACGCTGATCGCCCGGCCCAGGTCGGCCGTCGTCGTGGTGTAGGACGAACCGGTCGCCCCCGCGATCGGCTGATCGTCGCGCAGCCACTGCCAGGTGAGCGACGCCGTCGGCGACCAGGCCGCGAGCGTGGCCGTGAGGGTCTCCCCGACCTTCGGCGATGCGTTGCCGATCACCGGAGCCGGCGACGCGGTGAACGCACCGGCCGCGACGCTCGCGGTCGCCGTACTGGTCCGCTCCACCGCCTCATAGCCCGCCGCAGTGCCGGTCACCCGCACGCTGATCCTCTTGCCCACGTCCGCGACCACCGTGGTGTACGACGCCGAGGTCGCGCCCGTGATCGGCTGGCCGTCGCGCAGCCACTGGTGGGCCAGCGCGGCCACTGGCGCCCAGGCCGCGGTCGTGGCCGTGAGCGTGTCGCCGAGCTTCGGCGATGCGTTGCCGATCACCGGAGCCGACGACGCGGTGAACGCACCGGCCGCGACGTTCGCGGTCGCCGTACTGGTCCGCTGCGCCGCTTCGTAGCCGTCGGCGGTGCCGGTCACCCGGACGCTGATCGGCTTACCGAGGTCCGCCGCCACGGTCGGGTACGACGCGCTGCTCGCCCCCGTGATCGGCTGGCCGTCGCGCAGCCACTGGTAGTCGAACCCTGCCACCGGCGACCACGCCGCCGTCGTCGCGGTGAGGGTCTCGCCGACCTTGGGAGCGGTCCTGTCGATCGTGGGCGCCGGGGACGCCGAGAACCCGCCCGCCGCGACCTGTGCGGTCGAGGTCGAGGTCGCGCTCGCTGCCTTCAACAGGTTGGAGGCAGCCGAGACCCGCAGCGAGATCACGTGTCCGGCGTCGGCAGGCGTCACCGTGTAGGAAACCTGCTTCGGGCCGCCGCCGCCCTCTCGTTTCTTGACCTCGGCCACCGCGTCGGTCGCGCCGGCGATCGGCTGTCCGTCCCGCAACCACTGGTAGTTGTAGCCCGAGCGCCACTCGAACTCGTCCGGGATGCACGAGGTCCAGGCCCCGTGGGTCGCGGTGATCGTCTCGCCGACCTTCGGGTTGCCCGAGCTCAGCACCGGCGATGGCGTGGTGAGGTACGAAGCGGGCTCACTGATGACCGGCTCGGTGGTGAGCTGTCTCGTGGCATACCCGGCCTTCGAGACGGTGACGATCGCTCGAGAAGTCTCGTTGGACCGGGCGACGCCCGGGTTTGCTCCAGTCTGATAGATGTACGACGCGGTCTGCGTGGCCGATGTCGTCCCGTTCGCGCCCCACTCGCCACTGATCGGGCCTCTTGTCTGCCACTGATAGCTAACCGAGTCCGGCGACGGAGATACGCCCGTAAGGTCGACCGAGACCGGCTGGCACATCTCCGCCGTGGTCGCCGACAGCGTCGCAGCGCCGGTGAACTCACCGATCGTGACCGTCACGGTGAACGGGGCGCTGAGAGCGGAGTCGTCGTAGGGGTCCTCGTCGCCGGCCGAGACGTAGCGCGCCGTGATCTGGTGTGCGGTCCCCGCAGCTGAGCCCACGAGGTTCGTGGCGTTCCAGGTCGCGGTGCCGCCGGTGACCGTCACCGGGCCGGAGCGGTCGCTGCCGTCCACCGCGAAGACCACGTGGCCGGTCGCGTCGGTGGCCGGGTCGGTGCTGTCGGGCTTGGTCACAGTCGCGGTCAAGTTGGCCGACCCGGTCGTGCTGGTCGCGCTGCCCGTGACGGCGACGGTCGGGATGACCTCGGGCTCGGGGAACGTGTTGGTGGCCTCGTAGGTGCTGGCGAGGGTGGTGGTCCACACACCCCTGCCCGGGGCGGTGCGCCCGAAGGTGGTGTCGGCGTGCGGACCCCAGCTGTGGGAGTCGATCGGGGTGGTCGTCGCCAGGTTCGTGGTGCCCGGCGCGAAGATCCGCGCGGAGTCGTTGCTGCCGAGCCCGAAGTTGCCGGACACCGCGGTGTCGTCGGTCCTGATCGCCCGGTAGCCGTGGGCCGGGATCTTCGTGCCGGTCGGGACGAGGACTCGGTGGGTGTTGTCGTTGTCGGAGGCGACCACGCCGGCCAGGTCGACCTCGGTGGCGGCCGGGTTGTAGAGCTCGACCCAGTCGCCGCGGGCGGTGTCCCCGTTGGACTCGATCTCATTGATCCGCAGCGCGGCGAGCTTGTCCGGGTCCTCGGCGAAGTGCACAGTCCAGCTTGGGGTCACCACGAGGAAGGCGGCGTTGGGACTCGTGCTGGTCAGCCGACTGGTCGCGACCGTGTAGGAGCCGAGCGCGGCATTCGTGACGCGAGGAGCTGTCGTCGCGTTGTTCGAGTCCGGACCGGACTTCAGCACGACCGTGACGCCGTTCTGCTCGTCGAGGCGCCCGGCGTACACCTGCTGGTCGCCGACGTTCACGGTCGGCACGGCGGCACGGGGGGTCCGGAGGCTCCGGAAGGCGACGACGGGCGAGAAGTCCTTGATCCGGTTGCCGCTCAGGTCGAGCGAGTTGCCGACGGCGTCGTTGAGCCCGTAGGAATCGTCCCAGGTCGAGAAGACCGAGACGTCCTCGATCCGGTTGTTATTCAGGTTCAGCGTCGCGAGGCGCTTGAAGCCCGTGAGGAAGCCGATGTCCTGCAACCGCGCGTTCATCACCTGGAGACTCTGGAGCCCGGTCTTCGAAGCGGCGAGCGCGGAGAGGTCGGCGAGCTTGTCCGCGGTGTCGAAGGTGACCGACGTCAGGGCGGGCGCCATCGACAGCGCGCTGATATCGATCAGCTCAGGGGCAACGGCGACCACCAAATTGCTGAGCACGGGCTTGCCGCCCAGGCCGTCCAGACTGGTGACCGGCAGGAACACCAGGGTCAGGTCCGTGAGCTTGGACAGCGGGGCGAAGGGGCGCAGGTCTGTCGCCGTACTGCCGGCGTTGACGAAGACGACCGAGGTGACGTTCGTGAAGGCCTCGAGACCCTGGAACGAGGAGATCGGGGTGGCCCCTGATTCGTCGGCGCTGAGGATCGTCGTCACCGCGAGTGCCTCGTCGGTGGTGATCGTCTGGCCGGGGGTGCGGGTGGTGGCGGTCGCGTCGCCGATGGCCGTGTTGAGCACCGCCCGCAGGTTGGCGTCGGGCACAGCCACGACCTCGGCGGCCCGCGCGGTGCCGGCACCGAAGGTGAGGCCGCTCAGCGCGACGACGACAGCGACGAGGAACACGAGCAGTTGCCGCCGCGCCCTCCTCGCACCTGGTCGTGCGGCGTGGTCGACGGTCATCATCTGTCTCCTGTGGGTGTCTCGGGCCGGGGTTCGGGCAGCTCCGCGGAACTCAGTTCGGACCGAACCATAGGAGCGGGCCAGCGGTGTCCGCGGTCACATCGGCGACCGCTGGTCGAAGGCTCAATGAACCGTTGGGGACGGGTAGATGACGCCTTCTGACAGAGGGCGAGCACAGCCGTGCTGCCGGGGTCGCCGACCCCGGCAGCACGGTTGTCAGTCAGTCGTTCAGTTGGCGAGGTTCGGCGTGGGGGCCGAGGTGCCGGTGAAGCTGCCGGTGCCGCTCGGCGAGAGGCGGCCCCAGGTGTGCGTGGCGTGCGAGGCCCAGCTGGTCTGGTCGACAGCCGGACTGGTCCCGAGGATGGAGCCGGCCTCGTAGAGCCGGGCGGAGTCGGCGCCGCCGAGGCCGAAGTTGCCGTCGATCAACGCGTCGTCGACCCGGAAGGCGCGGTACTCGCCGACCGCCAGGGGCGCCGTGCTCGAGGGAAGCCGGAACGCGTGGGTGTTGTCGTTGTCCGAGAGCACCGCGCCGGCGATGTCCTGCGGGGTGCCGCTGGCGTTGTAGAGCTCGATCCAGTCACCGGCAAAGGTCGGCGTGCCCTGCGGCTGCGACTCCACCTCGCTGATCACGACGTTGCCGGCCAGGGTCGTGACCGGGACCCCGACGAAGCTGTTCGCCGCGGCGAAGGTGTTGGCCGTGCCGGTGATCTGGAACGGGCCGGTGCCGTTGGGGTTGCGCCCGTAGGTCGTCGGGGAGTGCGTGCTCCACGAGTACTCGCTGATCACCGTCGCGGTCGCCAGGTCCTGGGTGCCGGCCGCGAAGAGGCGGGCCGCGTCGACGTCGCCGAGGCCGAAGCCGCCGCCGACGCCGTCGTCCTCGACGTAGAAGGCCCGGTACTGACCGGCCGGGATGGAGACGGACCCGATCGTGTAGATGTTCGAGTTGTTGCTGTCCGCCAGGATCGCCCCGGTCAGGTTGACCGAGCCGAAGGCGCGGGTGTTGTAGAGCTCGACCCAGTCGCCGTTGACGTCGCCGTTGGACTCGACCTCGTTGACAACCACACCGGCGTAGGCGGCCGGGCTCGGGTTGACCGGAGCCGTGTAGGAGTTCGCCGTCCCCTGGGTGGGCGCCGTCGTGGTGAAGAAGTCGCCGCCGTTCTTGGCGCCGGCCCCGTCGGGGTAGCGCCCGAAGGTGGTGGCCGCGTGGTTGGTCCACGAGTAGGAGTCGATCGACGGGTCGGTGCCGGGGGTGTCGCCCGCGGCGAACAGGCGCGCCGAGTCGGCGCCGCCGAGGCCGAAGTTGCCGGGGGTGGCGGAGTTGTCGGTCTGGAACCACGCGTAGCTGTTCGGCGCGATGGTGCCGGTGATGGTGATCGTGTGGCCGTTGTCGCTGTCGGACAGCTGCGCACCGTCGAGGACGACGCTGTCGACGCTGTTGTTGTTGTAGAGCTCGATCCAGTCGCCCGGCGAGCCGCCGTTGGACTCGACCTCGTTGATGACGATGTCGTTGATAGTGCCGACCGCGTGGGCCGCAGGGGCGACCGCGCCGAGCACGGCGAACGACGAGACGGCCACGCCGAGCACGGCGAGGGCAGCGGTGCCCGGGCGTGACAGGGCGCGGCGGTTCTGGGTAAAGTGCATCTTCGGTTCCTTCGGGGATTGCGGCGCCAACTGGCATTGGCGCCTGAAGTGGATGTGCAGTCTGGGAGGGGGTTTCTCGCTTCGGCGCGAAGCCCCCTCCTGCATCTGACGCTAGCGCTGCCCCACGGCGCCTCGACAGCCCCGCGGATCGTCGAACCGCCGCACATCACATTTCCGATCGACTTCCGCCAGGTGAAGTTGCGGTAACACGATCCGGCCTCGGGCCGCGACACCCTCCCTTCACCGACCCATCCCCGATTGCTCACCGAGCGCTCATCCCGACGTGGCCCGCGTCACGCGCGGAATCGCCATGATCCGGAGGTTGTCCGCCGCTCTCGCGCCCGCCACGGAGGCCGCTCGTGCACGTCCCCGGAACCCGCTCCGCACTCCCCCGCCGCGCCACCGGCACGCTGGCGCTCGTGCTCGTCGCCGCGACGATCGCGTCGACCGGTGGCGCCGCCCGCGCCGCCGACGACCGTCCGGTCGGGGGCACCCCCCAGCTGGGGCAGCGGCTCACCTCCCCGGCCACGTGCGCAGGCGGAGACCAGTGGCTGCGCGACGGTGAGCCGGTCAGCGGCGCGATCTCGAACAGTTACACCGTGACGGTGCCGGATCTGGGACACCGACTCTCGGTGCGGGAGACCTGCACGGACGGCAGCGGGCCGTTCACCTCGGCGGCGACCGTGGTCGTGACCAACACGGAGCCGGAGCTGCCGGGGATCGCCGCCGTGCCGCGCACTCCGGTGGGCACCCCCGCGCTGAGCGGTCCCAACGCACAGGCCGGCACCGTGGGCGACCCGACCAACCCCGGCTTCGACCTGTACGTCGGCCAGGTCGCCGTCGGCGGCCAGGCGCCGGTCGATCCCGCACAACTGCAGGTGACGGCCGCGGTCTCGACGAAGGGCACGCGGATCTCGCCGTTCGGCGTGCAGCCAGCCGCCGACGCCGCGACGGTCACCGGCACGGGCGCCGTACGAAGCGTGAGCTTCAAGCCGACCGACCCCGGCAACGCCCACGTCGTGGTCACCGTCACCGGCACCACCGGCGAGACCGCGTCGTACACCATCGACTACTACGCCTCCCGGGCGACCACGCCGACCAGCCGCACGCTGCAGATGTCCTCCGACGCCTCGACGGCGATCGCGGCCGGCGGCGGCTACTTCTTCGTCGCCAGCGACGAGGACCGGCCGATCCGGCTCTACGACGGCGAGGTCTCCGGACTGCCGGTCGCCACGTTCAGTCCGGGCGTGAACCCCAACGATCCCCCGGGCTCCACGGGTGAGGACGACTACGAGTCCTCCGCGCGCACCGGTGACTCGGTGTTCTGGCTCGGCTCCCACGGCAACTCCAAGAAGGGTGAGGTCGCCACCTCCCGGCACGTCGTCTACGAGACGACGATCAGCGGCTCCGGGGCGAGCGCGACCCTCACCCCGGCCGGCCGCTACGGGAACCTGCGCCGGGACCTGGTCGCCTGGGACCGGGCCAACGGCGACCGCTACGGCTTCGCCGCGGCCACCGCCGCGGGCCAGCACCCAGACGGGCCGAACAGGTTCAACATCGAGGCCGCCGAGTTCGCGCCCGACGGCACGACCCTCCACCTGGGCTTCCGCTCTCCCCTGGTCGGCGGCGTCGCCGGCGGCGACGCGCTCATCGTGCCGGTCACCAACCTCCAGGCGCTGACCCGCGGCCAGGCCGGTACCGCGACCTTCGGCGAGCCGATCGAGCTCGACCTCGACGGGCAGTCGATCCGCGAGATCCGCAGGAACGCGGCCGGGGAGTACCTCATCCTGAGCGCCGACGCCGCCTTCTCCGCGGACCCCACCGTGCGGCACCACCCGCAGCAGCTCTGGTACTGGAACGGCACGGCCGCCATGGCGCCGCAGCGCCTGACCAGCGAGGCGCCGCCGAACGTCGAGAAGTGCACGAGCGCCCTGGGCGCCTGGGAGGGCATCGGCGAGCTGCCGGCGAGCCTGGACCCGGGCGCCGAGGTGCGGCTGATCATGGACCAGGGCTACGACTGCCCCTACTCCGCCGTCCTCTCCGGGGAGCTCTACAACACGGCGTTCTACGAGGTGACGCAGCAGAAGGACCTTCCGGCCGTCCCGCTGCGCCGGGGACGCACCGACGTGGTGACCCTCGCCGGCGCGCTCGGCTTCGGGGTGGACGTCGCCGAGCTCGATGCGTTCGCCCGGCAGAAGCAGGGCACGAGCTCGGCGGCGCGGCCCGTCACCGTGACCAACACGGGCACCAAGCCGCTGCCGATCGGTGCGATCACCGTCGAGGACGAGGACTCCGTCTCCGCCGCGGACTTCACGGTCGACGGCGCCGCCTGCGCACACTCGACCCTGGCCGTGGACGCCGCCTGCACGCTCCAGGTCGCGTTCGCGCCCGCCCGCGGGAACGCGACCTCGACCGCGGCGCTCACGGTCGCCAACTCGGCCGACGGTGGCGTCAGCACGATCCCGCTGACGGGCACCTCCACCGGCGTCTTCACCACGTCGCCGGCTCCGGTGATCGACAACGCCCGCCCCCAGGTCGGCGACCGGCTGACCGGTTCGGTGGCGGCGTGGTCCCCGGGGGCGTCATTCGCATGGGAGTGGCTGCGCGACGGTGCACCGATCGCTGGGGCGACCGCGGCGTCGTACACGACGACGGCTGCGGACACCGACACGGTGATCAGTGTCCGGGTGAGCGGCACCGCTGACGGGTACGAGTCCGCGCAGCGGACCAGCACGGCGACCGAGAAGGTCGCGGCGAAGATCCCGTCGAAGGTCACCCAGGCAGCGAAGGCGAAGGTGCAGGTCAAGGCGCTGAAGGGCCGCAAGCTGCAGGTGAGCGTGCGTCTGAGCGGCACCAGCCTCAAGCCGACGGTGCGGAACGTGAAGGTGCGCCTCACCGGCGCGGTGAGGAAGTCGTTCATCGTCACCGTCAAGAACGGCACCGCCACCCTCAGGCTCGGTGCCGCCGCGAAGAAGGCCGCCACGAAGAGAGTCAAGGTGCGGGTGAGCGTGCCCGCGAGCACGGTCAGTTCCGCGACCACCGTCTACACGGCGAAGAAGACCATGAAGAAGGCCACGGTCGCCGTCAGGAAATAGCGCCACCGCGCTGCATTTCTGTGACGACGAGAAGAACAGTGCACAAGGTACGGGTATTCGATCGACGAATTCCCATTGCCGACCCGTGGATACGAATCACGCAAGCGATCGGCGCTATTGATCGACGACGGCCGAGAGGTCGTCCTTGATATTGATCGTGCCGACAGGTCCGCCTTCGACCCCGAGCGGCAGGTCGGCCAACTGCCGCGCGATGGCGACCCTGGCGCGCTGCGGTCCACGCCCGTGGATGTCGTGGACGTAGCGCTGGAACTGCGACGAACGGAGCATCGCCACGAGGCTGTCGTCCGCGTCGCCGACCCCGACGAGCGGGTAGTCGGGCAACCCGATCAGGAGTGGGGTCTCGCCGTCGACCACGACCCAGCTGGGGACCGCCAGACCGGGGCTGTGCGCGAAGGAGACGGTCAGGCGGTCCGCCGCTCTCACGATGCGGTGGAGCTCGGCGACCGTGGTGTCGATGTCGGGAAGCGGGACGGCGCAGAGGGCGAAGATGCGCTGGTGGACCGCCAGGCGCCACCACATCGCCGTCCCGGCGGCGGTGGTCCGGCCCGGCGCCTGGACGAACCGACTCTGCCAGCGCCGCCATTCGACGACGGACCGGTCACCACTGGCGACCTCGGCCCGCGTGACGGCCACCCGGACGGGGCGACCGCCGGTGGTGACCTGCCTGCGCCGAGGCCCGAAGGTCGGCGCCCACGCCGACAACGGACCACCCGGCATCCACGTCACGGAGTCGTCGACCAGGGTCACGGATGCTGGTCCGGCCGCGCCGGGGGGCCGACCGGGCTTCTGCTGCCCCGGTGCCATACGGCCTCCTGCGCAATTCAGCGACTCGGGCAGATCGGGGGTTATCTGCCTCGAGGCGGGACAGCTTGATCGAGCGCAAATACACTTTAGTGGGAAAGGGGTAGATCCGATGCAGAATGACTCGATCCCGGGTGGCGAACCGCGATTTTGCCTTCGCGAAGCCGTCACGGTTCAGACATTGAGCGGTCCCGCGGATTCCCTGTCCAGCGACTGCTGGAAATTCTCCCAAGATCTGTAGAACCTGGCCGTGGCGACGATTCCCCCGCGCGGCCGGCGGTCGGTGTCGGCTCCATCGCGGGCTCCCACGCGATGATCTCAGCGGCGCCTTCCGGCCGACCGGGCTCCTGTCCGCCATGAGAGTCCTCTCATGAGCCTCTCACCGCGAACCCACGATGAGGCAGGATCGTCGCTGTCATGAGCACGCTGTGGAAGGTCCTCCTCTCCCTCGGTCTCGTCCTGCCCGTCGGCGCCTTCGTGGCGGGATCGCTGGCGGCCTCCTCGGCCGACGAGCCGACCCCGCGCGACCCGATCGTGATCACCGAGCCCGGCCCGTCACCCACGAGCCCCCCGACCGGCACCCCCACCGTCCCGCCCAGCGACCCTCCGGCGGGGACGCCGAGCCGCACCCCGTCCAGGACGCCGTCCGAGGACGACGACGGTGATGACGACGATGACGACGACGTCGAGGTGGTCGTCCCCGAGCCGGGCGACGTCGACGACAACTCCGGGCCGGGCAACGCCGAGGACCGCGGTGACGACGATGACGATGACGACCGCGGCAGCGACGACGACGGGGCCGACGACGACTGAGTCCGCGCCGCCGACCAGGGACGCCCGACCGCGACGGTCGGGCGTCTCCGTCCGCGTGCGCATCACCGCGACCGCGGCCGCGCTCGTCGCGCTGACACTGGCGGGGTCCGGACTGCTGGTGTACGCCGTGGAGAGCCAGCGGCTGGAGCAGCAGACCGCCGACGACGTGAACCAGGAGCTCGACGAGTTCGCCCGCCTCAACCAGGACGGCGTCGACCCCGAGACGGGCGAGCCGTTCACCGACCTGGACGCGATGCTGCGGCTGTTCATGGAGCGCAACGTGCCCGACGACGACGAACTGCTGGTCGGCTGGGTCGACGGTCCGGTCAGCCGGTCCCCACGCGATCCTCTGGTGTACGACCCGGGGTTCCGGACGGCGACCGAGCCCCTGGTCACGGACGGCGGCTCGACGCGGATCGACACCCCGGACGGCGAGGCCCTGCTCACCTCGCAGCCGGTCACGCAGGGCGCCAGCCGCGGCGCGCTGATCGTCGTCGTCTACCTCGACGAGGACCGGGCCGAGCTGCTCGACACGATGCGCACCTACACGATCGTCGCCGGCCTGTCGCTGCTGCTCGTGACGGCGATGGCCTTCTGGCAGTCCGGCCGGCTGCTCGCACCCCTGCGCGTCCTGCGCGAGACCGCCGAGGAGATCGGCGAGACCGACCTGTCCCGGCGCATCCCGATCACCGGCAACGACGACATCACCGCGCTGACCCGCACGGTCAACGGCATGCTCGACCGGCTGGACCACGCCTTCACCGGGCAGCGGGAGTTCCTCGACGACGCCGGCCACGAGCTGAAGACGCCGCTGACCGTCCTGCGCGGACACCTGGAGCTGCTCGACAGCGGCAACCCGGAGGAGGTCGCCGAGACCCGGGCGCTGCTGCTCGACGAGGTCGACCGGATGTCGCGCCTGGTCGGCGACCTGATCCTGCTCGCCAAGAGCGACCGGCCCGACTTCGTCACCCTCACCGACGTCGACCTCGCCTCGCTCACCGAGGACACCTTCGCCAAGGCCCGCGCACTCGGCGACCGCGACTGGCAGCTGGACGCCGCGGCCGACGCCGTCCTGCACGCGGACCCCCAGCGGATCACCCAGGCGCTGCTCCAGCTCGCCGGCAACGCGGTCAAGCACACGGCGGTCGGCGACACCGTCGCGCTCGGGTCGTCGTACGACGAAGGCGTGGCGCGGCTGTGGGTCCGCGACACCGGCCCGGGGGTCCCGGTGGTCGACCGCACCAAGATCTTCGAGCGCTTCGGGCGCTCGTCGGTGTCCGAGGACGACGAGGGCTTCGGTCTCGGCCTGTCGATCGTGGCCGCGATCGTCGCCGCCCACGACGGCACCGTCTCCGTCGAGGACGCCGACCCGCCCGGAGCGCTGTTCGTCGTCGTACTCCCCGCCCGACCCACCAACCCCGAGGAGACCACGTGGCCCGCATCCTGATCGTCGAGGACGAGGCCCGGATCGCCTCGTTCGTCGCGAAGGGCCTGCGCTCGGAGGGGCACGTGGCCACCGTCGTCGGCGACGGCCCGGCCGGGCTCGACCACGCGCTGAGCGGCGACTTCGACCTGATGGTCCTCGACATCGGCCTGCCCGGCCTGGACGGGTTCGAGGTCCTCGACCAGCTGCGCTCGCAGGGCTCCCGGATGCCGGTGATCGTGCTGACGGCGCGCGACTCGGTGACCGACACGGTCTCCGCGCTGGAGGGCGGCGCGGACGACTACATGCCCAAGCCGTTCCGCTTCGCCGAGCTGATCGCGCGGATCCGGCTGCGGCTGCGCCAGGCGCAGTCCGGCGAGGGCGGTTCCGGGACCCGCGAGGAGGTGCTGGAGGCGGGCGGCGTACGCCTCGACGTCCGCACCCGCCGCGCCACCGTCGGCGACCGCCAGGTCGACCTGTCGGCCCGGGAGTTCACGCTGGCGGAGATCTTCATCCTCAACGCGGGGCAGGTGCTCTCCCGCGAGCAGATCCTCGACCACGTCTGGGGCTTCGCCTTCGACCCCGGCTCCAACGTCGTCGACGTGTACGTCGGCTACCTCCGCAAGAAGTTCGGCGCCGCCGCGATCACGACGGTCCGCGGCATGGGCTACCGCTTCAACACCTGACCCCCACCGCCGAGTCAGCGGACCTTGAAGCCGGCGAGGCGGGCCCGGGGCTGGCGGGCGAGGACGGGCTCGAGGGCCTCGGCGATCTCGTGCGGCAGGGGTCGGTCGGCGGGCCGCTTCTCGAGCCCGGCGTACAGGACCTTGACCACCTCGTCGGGGACCCGGTCGGGCAGCTCGTAGGGGTCGTCGACCAGCTGGGGGTAACGCACCCGGACGTCGGGTGAGTCCAGGTCGCCCTCGTCGAAGGCCCGGTAGCCGGCGATCGCCTCGAACAGCGTCGCGCACAGCCCCCACACGTCGCTGGCGTGGCCGGGCACGCCCGTCGTCGGCGGGTCGCACTGCTCCGGCGAGAGGTAGAGGTCGGTCCCGATCGGCACCGTGAGGGCCGCCGCGTCCTCGATCCGGCGCGCCACCGAGAGGTCGATCAGCCGCGCCGGCGCGCCCATGATGACGTTGCTCGGCTTGACGTCCAGGTGCGCCCAGCCGAGGTGGCGCAGGTAGTGCAGGGCGCTGGCGACCTCGATCGCCAGCGGCAGGTACTGCTGCTCCTGCAAGGGCCCGTAGCGGCGCACCAGGGAGGACAGCCGCGGCCCGTCGAGCTGCTCCAGTACGACGTGCGGGCGCGGGCCGTCGAGCTGGTGCCGCAGCCCGCGGACGACGACCGGGTGGTTGACCGTGGCCAGCGCCTCGACCTCGCGGCGCAGGCCGCGCAGGCTGGACTCGTCGTCGACGAGCCCGGGGCGGACCACCTTCACCACGACGGGTGCGTAGGTGATCTCGTCGAAGGCGAGGTACGCCTCGTACGACGACCCGCCGCCGAGCAGCCGCACGGCCGTCAGCTCGGTCGTGATCGCGTCGCCCTCGGCGAGCCCCCAGGTGTCCGTGCTGCCCATCGTCCCCAACCTCCCGGTCGTCGTCGCTCAGCGACGGGTGTCGTTGCGGGACCGGTCGTTGGTGGTGTTGGCGCTCCAGTCGCGCTTCTTCCCACCCGGCCCGTCGAACGTCTGGTCACGGGTCTTGTCGCTGCGGCTGAGGTCGCGGTCGCGGCTGACCTTCGTGAACCGGCTGTTGGTGTGGTCGCGCGTCGACCGGCTGGTGCCGGTGTTCGTGCCGCCCCGGGTGCGCGTGCGCGTCTGGACGCCGGTGCGGGTGTTGGTGTTGTCGTTGCGACCGAAGGTGTCGTCGTCGTCCTCGTCGTCGATCGCCACGACCACGTCGGGGTTGTCGTCCTTGCGCTGGTACGCCGTGTCGTCGGCCGCCGAGACCGGGGTGGTGAACGCGATCAGCCCCGTCGTCACTGCTCCGGCGATCCCGAGCGTTCCGAGCGTCATGATCTTCTTCATCGTCTGTCCTCTCGTCGGGGCTGGGCCCCTGGTGTTGACGAGGACGACTCTGCTCACCGGCCGTGAGGTGAGGGTGAGCCCTTCATGAGAGGGCTCTCACCGGCGCACGAAGGCGTCGATCTCCGCGAGCTCCCACGGCGGCTCGGCGCTGTGGTCTCGCCACGCGAGCATCGTCGAGGACGGCGCCGCGAACCGGGCCAGGTAGTTGCCCGACCCGGCCAGCACCTCCCCGGTCACCCCGACCGCGAGATCGCTGACCAGGTAGGCGTAGAGCCGGGCGACGTACGACGCCGGCGCGGGCTCGAGCGACCCGGCCCGGGTCAGGTCGTCGAGCAGCCCGCGCCGGTGCAGGTCGTCGATGTGCCGCTCGTACTCGTCGCCGGTCGAGAGCCGGGTCCGCGCCCCGGGTGCGACCGCGTTGACCCGGATGCCGTGCTCGCCCAGCTCGGCGGCCAGCGCGAGGGTCAGGCTGTTGACCGCGCCCTTGCCGGCCGGGTAGCCGGTGCCGCCGTACATCCCCTGGAACGCGAACGAGGTCGTGTTGACGATGCTGCCCGCGACCCCGGCGTCGACGAAGTGCCGCGCCGCGACCCGGCAGGTCTCGAACGTCGCGTGCAGGTGCACGTCGATGAGCTCGCGGAACTCCGCGGAGCTGATCGTGAGGATCGAGGAGCCCGGCGGCTCGGCGGTGCCGGCCACGTTGACCACCGCGTCCAGTCGGTCGTACGACGCCAGCGCCGACTCGACCAGCCGCTCGGCCACCCCCGGGTCGGCCGGCGATCCCGCCACGCCGACCGCGCCCAGCTCGGCCGCGACCGAGGAGACGAGCGCGGCCTCGCGACCGTTGACGACGACCGAGGCGCCCTCGGCGACCAGCAGCTCGGCGACGGCGCGGCCGATCCCCCGGGTCGAGCCGGTGACGACGACGGCCTTGCCGGCGAGCCCCGCAGCGGTCATCGGAAGGCTCAGCGTCGCCAGGCGGCCAGCCGGCGGCCGCTCGGCTCGTGGGTGACCTGCGGTGACTCGGTCTGCGCCCAGACCCGCCGCCACTGGGCGACCTGCGGCCCGGACGGGTCGGGCGTGGCGCCCGAGGCGGCCCGCTGCTTCGACTCCCACCACGTGCTGGCGTCCTCGTCGAGCAGCTGCGCGACGGCGTCCTTGATGCGGGGCGCGAACTCGCGCACCGACTCCCCCTCGGCGGGGCGCAGCGGCTCGCCGAAGCGGATCGTCAGCTGCCGCCGGCCGGGGTTGGGCCAGCCGGCGCCGCGCGGCATCGCGGCGAAGGTGCCGCGGTGCGCGACGGGCACCACCGGCACGCCGTACTCGTGGGACAGGAAGGCGGCGCCCATCCGGAACTTGCCCACCCAGCCGTCCTGCGAGCGGGTGCCCTCGGGGAAGATCACCAGGCTCCAGCCGTCGGCGAGCACCTCGCCGGGCGTGGTCGCCATCGCGCCGCCGCGGCGGTCGATCGGGAAGGTGTTGAACAGCAGCGAGGACCCGACCGCGCGCCACCAGGTGTCGAAGAAGTAGTCGGCCGCGGCCGCGACGGCGGTACGGCGGCGCCACTCGTCGGGCAGCGACAGCAGGATCAGCGGGGTGTCCAGGTGCGAGGCGTGGTTGGCCGCGAAGATCACCGGGCCGTCGATCCGGTCGAGCACGTCGAGCCCCTCGACCCGGGTGCGGACCTGGGAGCGGAACAGCGGCTCCAGGCCACCCTTCTGCGCCACCTCGCGGGCCGCCATCGCCGGCCGGCGCCGCGACCAGTCCGACGGGAACACCGTCGACCTCGCGGGCAGGACGTACTCCTCGGCGGACCGGGGCACCATCGAGCGACGTCCCCAGCGCCAACCGCGCGACACGGTGCGGACGTCGTCGACGGTGTCCTTGAGGAAGTTGCTCATCGCACGTCGGCCAGCAGGTGCGGCGGGTTGTGCAGGTAGGTGATCGACGGCGAGCTGCCGACGGTGCCGGACGCCATCTCGAGGGCGTCCTGCAGGGTCGTGGCCGCCCGGAAGCCCAGCCGGGACGCCACCTTGCGGTCGGCACCGACCCAGATCACCTCGTCGACGTGGTCCATCGCGTGCGCCGCCCAGTACCACATGTAGAAGGGGTGGACGCCGTGGTAGGCGTGCGAGGTGCGGTAGAGGTGGCGGTACCACTCGTCCTCGGCGAACTGCTTCTCGTACTTCGCGCTGATGACCGCCGGGTCGGTCGTCTCGGCGAGCACCTCCTCGTAGAAGTCGACGTACGAGGGGTGGTGCAGCTGGTTGAAGCCCTCGTTGAGCGGGTGGTAGAGGATGATCGCCCCGCCCTTCCGCACGACCGGCTGGTGACGGTAGGAGTTGAAGTAGTAGCCGAGCCCCATGCAGGTCGCGAGGATCGGGTTCATCGAGCTGTTGACGTTGTAGGGGCCGAGGTAGGGAACCCCCAGCACCAGCACGTCGGACTGTCCCTGCACCTCCACCAGCTGCTGGCGGTGCACGCGCTCCAGGGTCTGCTCGTGGACCGCCTCGACCTCGCCGGCGCTGATGCCGGTCAGGCCGTACGGCGCCCGCAGGTCGTGGAAGAGCTTGTGCCGGACCTTCTGCGGCGCGACCGAGAGCCCGCGCTTCATCGCCAGCATCGACGCCTGGTCGCGGACCGACCACTCCCACTCGCGCTTCATCAGGAAGTCGTACGGCTTGCTGAAGACGTTGTTGTCGAGGGTCGTCTCGATCTGGAACACCTTGACGGTGTCCTTGATGACCCGCCCGATCCGCCAGGCCGAGTGGTGCATGGCCGACTTCTTGTGGTCCATGAACGAGCGCGAGTGCACCATCGTCTGCGGGTTGTGGTGGTGCCGCAGCGACTTGTACGACGCCAGCCCGATGCCGACCGACTTGTGCCCGCCGTCCATCGCGACCAGGTTGACGTTGACGTAGACGAGCAGGTCGGACTCGGCGCCCCGCTTGCTGATCTCGATGTCCTCGCCCTGCTCGGTGGTGCCGAGATGGGTGAGGTTGTCGCGGTCCTCGGCGTCGAAGTTGTAGAGCTTCCCCTGGGGGAAGAACGAGCGGAAGACCCGCTCCCCCACGATGTGCTTCAGCTCGGCCGCCGTCATCCGCCGGTGCAGCGCGTTGGCCGCGATGATCTCGACGTCGTCGACCCCGGCCTCCGCGGCCATCGTCAGGACGTGCTCGATGATCCGGCCGCGGATGTCGGGCGAGCGCATCGACGGCAGCGGCAGCGACAGGTCGTCGAAGGCGATGGTCAGCTTCATGCCGGCGAAAAGTCGCTCGGGCAGCGGGTCGGAGTCGACCGGGTGCAGCAGCGAGTCGCGGATCGCCTCGTCGACGTCGGGGACGCTCGGGAGCGACTCCGGCGGGTAGACCACCCGGGTGCCGAGCGGGAAGCTCTCCAGCCGGAAGCCCAGCCCCTCGTGGACGATCAACGGCGGCGTCCGGTCGTCGACCTCTAGAACGAAACCGGGCCTACTCATTGGGTGCTCCTCGGGTCGAACGCCACCTTGACCGTGCCGAGCCGGCCGGTGGCGTGGGCATGGTCGAGCGCTTCGCGCCAGCGGTGCAACGGATAGCTGGCGACGGACTTGGACAGCTGGGCGACGGCGTCGTGGGCCACCAGCTCGGTGGCCTTCGCGAACGCGGCGTCGGCATGGGCGGAGGCGTAGGTTCCGACGATCTCGAGCTCGCGGAACCAGGCCGCGGACAGGTCGGCCGGCACGGGCATGCCGGACAGGACCACCCGGCCACCGGCGCGGGTGGCCTGCAGGGCGGTCTCCAGCGACTGCTTGCTCCCGACCGCGTCGATGGCGACGTCGACGCCGCCGAGGAGGTACGGCGAGGAGAACTGCGGCTGGAGCTGGAAGGCCCCGGTGGAGCGCCGGATGCGGCGCAGCACCTCGCCGGGCTTGACCACCTCGGTGGCGCCCAGCTGCAGGGCCAGCTCGCGCTGGTGGCCGTGCTTGGCGACCACGATGATCTCGCCGGCCTCGGTGAGCTCGCGCAGCGCGAACGTCGCGAACAGCCCGACGGAGCCCGCGCCGCTGACCAGCACCCGGTCACCGGCGGCGACGCCGGCGCGCAGCGCGGTGTGCACGGCGCAGGCCATCGGCTCGATGAGGATCGCCTGCTCGTCGGTGTAGCCCTCGGGCACCGGGTGCAGCTGGCTGCGGTGGGCCGTCAGCTGCTGGCCCCACCCGCCGCCGGTGTCGTGGCAGAAGCCGGTCTGCAGGCCGGGCGAGACGTCGCCGACGGTGATCCGCGAGCACCGGTTGGTCGCGCCCACCGCGCAGCTCTCGCACGGCTCGAGGCCGCGGGCCGCGCAGGTCAGCACCGGGTCGACGACGACGCGGGTGCCCGCGGGCAGGTCCTCGCAGTCCTCGAGCAGCTCGGCGACCACCTCGTGGCCCGGCACGAACGGCAGCGACACGAGGGCCGAGAAGTACAGCGACGTCTGCCCCGACAGCATCCCGAGGTCGGAGCCGCAGATGCCCGAGAGCCGGGTCTTCAGCCGGGCCCAGCCGGGCCGGTCGACGGTCGGCTGATCGATCGTGACCAGGCGCAGCGGCGCGGCGTACCCGGACAGGATCCCGGGCAGCCGGCTCCCGACGGCCTTGCCCGCCACGGTGCGCGGCACCGAGCGGAACATCTCCAGCGCCAGCATCATCGCGTCCACCTCATCATTGGCCTCCGGCCGGGTCGAGGGACCGCACCGATGAGCCGGAGCTCTGCCAGTCGACGATCTTCCACTGGTGCTTGCGGGCGTGGCGGAAGAGGGTGACATCGGGCCGGACGGCCACCGGGTTGCCCACGGCCGCCAGCAGCGGCAGGTCGGAGTGGGAGTCGGCGTAGGCGAACGAGGCACCCATGTCGATGCCGTGCTCGGCTGCGTACGACGCCATCCACGCCGCCCGCGACTCGCCCACCAGCGGCGAGGAGGACAGGTAGCCGGTGCAGACCCCGCGCTCGTCGACGGCCAGCTCCGCGGCCTCGATGTGGTCGAAGAGCGGCAGGAGCGGCCGGGTCAGCGGGCGGATCGCCCCGGTGATCAGCACGGTCCGGTGGCCGGCGCTGCGGTGCTCGCGGATCCGGCGTACGGCGGCGGGCGAGAGCCGCGACAGCACGTGGTCGGTGAGGTGCTCGTCGGCGATCTCGTCGAGGACGTCGCGGCGGGCGCCCTCGTAGTCGCGGTAGACGGTGCGCAGGAAGGCGCTCCGCTCGCGCCGCTCGGCCTGCACCAGCGCCGGCACCTTCGCGGCGATCCGGCCCAGCTCGGCCAGCCGGTCGGAGCCGGACAGCTCGCGCAGCCGCACCCACAGGTAGGTCTCGATGACGTTGGAGGAGAGCAGGGTGCCGTCCATGTCGAAGAACGCGGCGACCGCCGGCTTGTCCTTCGCCAGCGGCTTGAGGCCGGGCGTGGCCGCCTTGCGGCGGGCGGCCCGGACCTCGTCGAGCCGGCGGATCGGCGCCGTCACGGCCGGGCAGTGGATGTCCTGGAGGTAGACCTTCCAGTCCACCACCGCGGTGTCGAAGGCGAACGTCTCCTGGTCGGCGGCCGACAGCGACCGGTAGAGCGCCAGGGTGTGGCCGTCGTGGAAGCGCAGCTCGGCCTGCGTGTACTCCGCGTAGATGTCGAGGTAGCGGCGCAGGAACTCCAGGCGGCGGCGCTGGAGCTCCAGGCGGCGGGCCAGGTCGCGGGCGCGGTCGCTGCGGGGCGCGTGGGAGACGAGGAAGTCGGCGACCTGGTAGGCGCGCTCCCCCGAGGACAGCACCCGCTCGACGGCGTGGGCGCCGGGGAAGCGCCACTCGGGCAGCCGGGTCGCGCCGCGGTCGCCGGCCTGGAACGGGTGGGCGTCGAAGTAGGCCCGCACGTTCTCGTAGAGCTGGTGGAAGGTCAGCGGCTGACGGTCTCCCGAGGAGATGTGGAAGTACGCCGCCCGGCCGACCTCAGGCGGGTGCGCCAGCACGGCGACGATCGCCGCGACCACGTGGTCGACCGGCACGATGTCGACGATGGTGTCGGCCGCCGCCGGGAACTCCGGCAGCTCGCCGCGGCCGTAGGCCAGGATCAGCGGCTCGGCCATCTTGAAACCCTCGATCCAGCCCGGGTGGGGACGCTGGAGGGCGGACTCGATGATGCTCGGCCGGACGATCGAGGCCCGGTGGGTGAGCGCGTGCTCCTCGACCACCCGCTCGCCGAGGGCCTTGGTGAACGTGTAGCTGTCGGTCCAGCCGAGGCTGCGGGCGCGCTCGGCGCCGGCCGCGACCAGCTCCTTCTTGACCCACTCCTTGCGCGCGGCCTCGGTCGCGGCCGCGGCGGTCAGCGCACCGGCCCGGCTGTGCGCCTTCTCGGCCTTCTTGCGCTCGGCCGTCAGCACCTCGGCGCTGCGCGAGCGGTCCTCGATGGCCCGTCGCTGGCTGAGCCCCCAGGCCAGCTCGGCCTCCAGGTCGACCTCGAGATCGACCGGCCCCTCGGGAATGCTGCCGCGGCGACGGCCTGCGACGTACGCGGTGGAGATGTGGACGTAGTGCAGGTCGGGGCCCGCATCACGGACCCGGGCGAGCAGCTCGCGGGTGCCGACGACATTGGTGCGGAAGCCCTGGTCGACCGGCGGGTCGAAGGAGACGTCGCCGGCGCAGTGCACGACCGCGTCGAGCCCCTGAGGGAGCTCGGGGGTGTCGGCCAGGTCGCCCTCGACGACCCCGACCCGCGCGGCCATCAGCGCCTCGATCCCGCCCGCCGCCTCGACCGCGGAGGCGAAGATCGGCTTCTTGAGCAGGGCGGCGATCCGCGCGGCACCGCTCGTCGAGCCCTTCGGCCGCACCAGCAGCGAGACCCGGACGCCGGGGACCTCGGTCAGCATCAGGTGCAGCAGGGCCTCGCCGACGAAGCCGGTCACGCCCGTCACCAGGACGTGCTGACCGTCGAGTCGCTCCGCTACCGATCTGTCCGCCACTGGTCCCTCAGCCACCACCCGCGAGATTCTGCCCTACGGGTCCGACAGGTGTTTCGTCGCCTCGCGGCGGGACAGCCCGGAGAGCCGGTCGCCGAGCCGGGCCACCTCCGCGCGCACCCACTCCGGGTCGGTGCGGGCGAGGTCGCGCAACGCCCAGCCGATCGCCTTGCGCAGCCAGAAGGTCCGGTCGTCCAGGTTGGCCTCGATGGCGAACCGGAGCAGCTCCCGGTCGACCTCCTCCTTGGCGCCGACCTGGCACATCACCGCCGTACGCCGCAGCCAGAGCCTGCCGAAGTCGGCGGCGCCGTCGTGAGCGGGGCTCTGGGCCTCCTCGTCGCTCGCCCAGGCCCGCAGCACGGGCGTCAGCCCCGCGCGGTCCGTCCGCAGCGCAGCCCCCACCAGGTGCACGGCCAGCTCGTCGACGTGGTCCCACCAGGCGCCGCTGACGATCAGGTGCCGGGCCAGCGGCACCGCGTCCCGGTCGCGCCACGGCCGGGACGACGGGTGGCGCACCAGCGCTGTGGCGGCGTACCGCTCCTCGCGGAACTCCGCGTGGTCCCACAGCTCGAGGACCGTCGCCTCCCAGTCCGCGCGGGTGGCCGGCGGGTGCTCGGCGAGCAGCGGCCGCAGCAGGGCCCGCAGCGCCGGCGCCGTGATGCCGCGGTAGGGCATCGCCGACTTCATGTACGCCTGTTGCCCCACCGCGCGCTCCGGGTCGGCCGCCCCGGCCAAGGCGGCCCGCACCGCGTGGACGAACGCGTGGTCCGCGGTCATGAGCGAGATCCTAGATCCGGGTGGTGGGCGCAGAGGGGATCGAACCCCCGACCGCCTCGTTGTAAGCGAGGAGCTCTACCGCTGAGCTATGCGCCCGGAGCCCCGGCCCGCCGCTACGAGCAGCCGAGGCGCGGCACACCCTAGACGAGCGGACCGGCGGCTGTGAAAACAGGATGTCCCGAAATGAGTCGAACCGCCGGAGTCTCGGGTCTCCAGCGGTTCGACAGGTCGATCTTAGAACGCGGCGTCCGGGGTCTGCGGCAAAACTCCGGAATCCCCGATCGTCGGTCCAGACCAGTTCAGCCGACCGCGGCGCGCAGCTGGTGCAGGTGCTCGTCGAGGTCGCGGCCCTCGGGCATCGCGTTGTGCACCGACCAGTTCAGGTTGCCGTCGCGATCGACGACGTACGACGAGCGCCGCGCGGATCCACTGCGCTCGTCGAAGACGTCGTAGGCCCGGGCGACCTCGCCGTGCGGCCAGAAGTCGGACAGCAGCGGGAAGTTGAGCCCGTCGGAGTCCGCGAACGCGCGCAGCGCGAACATCGGGTCGCACGAGAGCGCCAGCACCTCGGTGTCGAAGGTCAGGAACTCCGCCAGCCGGTCGCGCACCCCGGCCATCTCGCCGGTGCAGACCCCGGAGAAGGCGTAGGGGTAGAAGAGGATCAGGACCGCCTTCGTCCCCCGGTACGACGACAGCGTGACGTCCTGGCCGAACTGGTCACGCAGCGTGAAGTCGGGAGCGGGGCCGCCCAGCTCGAGGCCGGTCACGCTCCACCGTCCGACGTGTCGAGCTCGCGCTTGAGCACCTTGCCGGTCGCGTTTCGGGGCAGCTCGTCGAGCAGCACGATCTCGCGCGGCACCTTGTAGCGGGCGAGGTTCTCCCGCACCCACTCCTTCAGGTCGTCCTCGGTGGTCGACGCGCCGTCTCGGAGTACGACGAACGCGCGTAGCCGCTTGCCGTACTCGTCGTCGTCGATCCCGACCGCCGCCACCTCGACAACGTCCTGGTGCCGGGACAGGCAGTCCTCGACCTCTCGGGGGAAGACGTTCTCGCCGCCGGAGACGATCATCTCGTCGTCGCGGCCCTCGACGTAGAGCCGGTCGTCGGCGCCGAAGCGGCCGACGTCCCCGGTCGACATCAGGCCGTCCACGACGTCCTTGTGGCCGCCGCCGGTGTAGCCCTCGAAGAGCAGGCTGTTGCCCACGAAGATCCGACCGGACTCGCCCGGCGCGACCTCGCGGCCGTCCTCGTCAAGGACCTTCACGACCGTCCCCCACGGGGGCCTCCCGGCCGACGAGGGCGCCTCGCGCAGGTCGACCGGCGTCGCGATCGAGGCATAGGCGACCTCGGTGGAGCCGTAGATGTTGTAAAGGTTGTCACCGAAGTGGTCCATCCAGTCCAGGGCGAGGTCGCCCGGCAGCGCGGAGCCGGACGCCGCGACCACCTTCAGGTGCGGGAGATCGTAACCGCCCAGCACCTCCTCGGGGAGGCCCAGGATCCGCTGCAGCATCACCGGGATGACCACGAGCGAGTCGCACCCCTCCTCGGCGGTCAGCCGGAGCGCCTCCTCGGGATCGAACCTCCGCTTCAGCACGACCGTGGAGCCGAGCAGCATCGCCAGTGCGAGGTGGGCGAACCCCCAGGTGTGGAACAGCGGCGCCGCGATGTGGGTCTTCCAGCCGTAGCGCAGCGGCATCCGGGACAGCAGCGAGATCGCCGCGTCGATGCCGGCCTCGTTGCGCGGTGCGCCCTTGGGCGTGCCTGTGGTGCCCGAGGTCAGGATGATGATCCGGCCGTGCCGGCCGGGCGGTTCCAGGTCGTCGCGATCCATGGAGTCGACCAGTCCGTCGACGGTCAGCACGTCGTCGGCCAGCTCGGCCGAGTCGATCCAGGCCAGCACCCGGGTGCCGACCTGGGCGCCCTCGAGCATGCCGGTGAACTCCTCGTCGTGGATCACGACGGTCGGCCTCTCCCGGTCCAGGACGTCGACGAGCTGGGGGCCGGCGAAGGCGGTGTTGAGGTACAGGACGTCGGCTCCGAGCTTGGCGACCGCGATGCTGGCCTCGACGAAGCCGCGGTGGTTGCGGCACATCAGGGCGACCCCGTCGCCCTCGCCGACCCCCCGCCGCTGCAGCGCCCGGGCCAGCGCGTTGGAGCGCTGGTGCAGGTCGCCGAAGGTGAGCGAGCCGCGCTCGTCCACGATCCCGACCCGGTCGGGCTCGCGGAGCGCCAGCGAGGCGAAGCCGCCGGCCGGCCCGGTCCCCCAGGTCCGCACGGTGCCGAGCAGCCGGGCGAGCACGGCCGGGGAGTACGGCCGGATGATCCCGGACCCGACCAGCACCCGGGCCCCGGTCCCGGCCGTGGCGGCGCGGTCGATCAGCTTCTGCAGCACGAGGACATTCCTATCGGACGCAAGCGAGCGGTACGACGTGCCGGTGGCAGGCGGCGGGTCGCGCGGCTCAGGCCGGCGTCTTCGGAGCCACCAGCCGAGTCGCGGCCCAGTCCTTGCTGATCGCGGCGGTCGTGGTCTGCGACAGACCAGCGATCGGCGCAGCCTCGGCGATGTCGGCGGCGTCGACGGAGTTCGACCGCCCGACCTTCGGCGTCAGCAGCCAGATCGCTCCGCCGCCGACCAGGTCCGTGAGCGAGTCGACGAGGCCGTCGACGAGATCGCCGTCCTCCTTGCGCCACCACAGCAGCACGGCGTCCACGACGTTGCCATAGTCACCGTCCACCATGTCGCCGTCGATCGCGTCCTCGATCGCGACGCGCAGTGCGTCGTCGGCGTCGTCGTCCCAGCCGAGTTCCTGGATCACCATGCCGGACTTGAAGCCCAGCCGTTCGGGAGCCCCAGAAGCCCCTGTCTGGGTGGACCCGCCACCCGCGGTCGCGCTCAACTGACATCCTCCAGACGAATCGGGTCGACCACCGGGTGTCCGGCGGCCGGGTGTTGCCACAGCTGTGTTGCCCAAGATGTGGGAGTAGTCCAGCGGAGTCCGGGGCATGGCGCAACCTCTGTCCACAGCGGCGGGCCCGGCCGACGTGCCGCCGGGGCCGTCGGCCTCGCCGAGCAGGCGTGGGGAGAGGCCGCCTACTCGTGGGTAAATTCTGCCGCAAACCAGGCCGTGACACGATGGGCTTCGTGACCGAAGAATCACCCATACCTTCCGGCACGCGAGGCGGCACCACCCCTGCTGTGATCCACGAGGGACTGCCGACCCAGCTGCCTGACATCGATCCCGACGAGACCCACGACTGGCTCGACTCCTTCGACGCCCTGGTGGACGAACGCGGGCGCGAACGCGCGCGCTACGTCATGCTGCGGCTGCTGGAGCGCGCTCGTGAGATGCAGGTCGGAGTCCCCGCGCTGCGGAGCACCGACTACCTCAACACGATCCCGCCCGAGCGGGAGCCGTGGTTCCCCGGCGACGAGGAGATCGAGCGGCGGATCCGCGCGTTCATCCGATGGAACGCCGCGGTCATGGTCTCCAGCGCCAACCGCAAGGGCCTGGAGGTCGGCGGCCACATCGCGACCTACCAGTCCTCGGCCAGCCTCTACGAGGTCGGCTTCAACCACTTCTTCAAGGGCAAAGACGCCCCCGGCGGCGGCGACCAGATCTACATCCAGGGCCACGCCTCCCCCGGCGTCTACTCCCGCGCGTTCCTCGAGGGCCGCCTGAGCGAGGAGCAGCTCTATCGCTTCCGCCAGGAGGTCCAGCACGGGCCGGGCGCCGGCCTCCCGTCGTACCCCCACCCGCGCCTGATGTCGGACTTCTGGGAGTTCCCCACGGTCTCGATGGGCCTGACCGGCATCAACTCGATCTACCAGGCGCGCTTCAACCGCTACCTGCACAACCGGGGCATCAAGGACACCGACCAGCAGCACGTCTGGGCGTTCCTCGGCGACGGCGAGATGGCCGAGCCCGAGTCGCTCGGCGCGATCCGGATCGCCGCCCGCGAGGAGCTCGACAACCTCACCTGGGTCATCAACTGCAACCTGCAGCAGCTGGACGGTCCGGTGACCGGCAACGGCAAGATCATCCAGGAGCTCGAGGCCAACTTCCGCGGCGCCGGCTGGAACGTCATCAAGGTCGTGTGGGGCCGCGAGTGGGACCCGCTGCTGGCCCGCGATGTCGACGGGGTGCTCGTCAACAAGATGAACAGCACCCCCGACGGCGCCTTCCAGACCTACTCGGTCGAGGACGGCGCGTACGTCCGCGAGAGCTTCTTCGGCGGTGACCCGCGGCTGCGGAAGATGGTCGAGCACATGAGCGACCAGCAGATCCAGAAGCTGCCGCGCGGCGGCCACGACTACCGCAAGGTGTACGCCGCCTTCGACGCCGCCAAGAAGCACGTCGGCCAGCCGACCGTGATCCTGGCCAAGACGGTCAAGGGCTGGACGATCGACGCGCTGGAGGGCAAGAACGCCACCCACCAGATGAAGAAGCTGACCCCGGAGGACCTGAAGAAGTTCCGGGACCGCCTCTACCTGCCGATCTCCGACCGCGACCTCGAGCGCTCCTACGAGGAGACCGGCGCCGCGCCGTTCTTCCACCCGGGTGCGAACGCTCCCGAGATCGAGTACATGCTCGAGCGCCGCCAGCAGCTCGGCGGCTCGGTGCCGAAGCGGGTGCTGCGCGCCAAGCCGCTCCAGCTGCCCGGCGACGCCACCTACGCCGAGCTGAAGAAGGGCGGCGGCAAGAACTCCATCGCCACGACCATGGCCGTCGTCCGGCTCCTCAAGGACTGGATGCGCGACCCGGAGATCGGCAAGCGCATCGTGCCGATCGCCCCGGACGAGTACCGCACCTTCGGCATGGACGCGATGTTCCCGAGCGCGAAGGTCTACAACCCGGCCGGCCAGCAGTACGAGTCCGTCGACCGCAATATGTTGCTCTCCTACAAGGAGTCGACCTCGGGCCAGATGCTCCACGAGGGCATCTCCGAGGCCGGCGCGATGGCCTCGGCGACCGCGGCCGGGTCGTCGTACTCCACCCACGGCGAGCCGATGATCCCGTTCTACATCTTCTACTCGATGTTCGGGTTCCAGCGCACCGGCGACTCGATCTGGGCGATGGCCGACCAGCTGGCGCGCGGCTTCCTGATCGGCGCCACCGCCGGCCGGACGACGCTCACCGGCGAGGGCCTGCAGCACGCCGACGGCCACTCGCCGCTCCTCGCGGCGACCAACCCGGCGGTCGTGCACTACGACCCGGCGCACGCGTTCGAGATCAGCCACATCATGCAGAACGGCCTCGAGCGGATGTACGGCGAGAACGCCGAGAACGTCATCTACTACCTGACCGTCTACAACGAGCCGGTGCACCAGCCGGCCGAGCCGGAGGACGTCGACGTCGAGGGCATCCTGCGCGGGATGCACCAGATGTCGAAGGCCGAGGGCGAGGGTCCGCGGGTCACGCTCCTCGCCTCGGGCGTCGGGTTCCCGTGGGTCCGCGAGGCCGCCCGGATCCTCAGCGAGGACTGGGGTGTCCAGGCCGACACCTGGTCGGTCACATCGTGGAACGAGCTGTCCCGCGACGCCGTCGCCGCCGAGGAGTGGAACCTTCTGCACCCGGGCGAGGCGCCGCGCTCGGCGTACGTCAGCCAGAAGCTGGCCGGCGTCCAGGGCCCGGTCGTCGCGGTGTCGGACTACATGCGGGCCGTCCCGCTGCAGATCGCCCGCTGGGTGCCGGCCGACTACCGCGTCCTCGGCGCGGACGGCTTCGGCTTCGCCGACACCCGCCCCGCGGCCCGGCGCTTCTTCCACATCGACGCGCAGTCGGTGGTCGTGCAGACCCTGCAGGCCCTCGCCGACAAGGGTGAGATCGACCGCTCGCAGGTCGAGAAGGCGTTCGCGGCGTACCGCATCGACGACCCGACTGCCGTCGCCGGTGTCAAGCAGGAGGGCGGCGACGCGTAACGCCGAGTCAGCAGAAGTAGAGGGCCGAGTCAGCACCAGTAGTGCTGACTCGGCCCTGCTTTCTCAAGCGGTGTCGGTGTCCGGGGCCGCGGCGAGCGGGCTGACCGGACCGGCCCCGCCCTCCTTCAGCAGCCGCCGCCAGCGGGCCCGGGAGTACGACGCGGGCTGGGTGGAGCGGATGAACTCGTTCACGATCTTCACGAACCGCTGCGGGTGGTCCTTGTGCGGGAAGTGCCCGGCGTTCGGGATCACCTCGACCCGAGCGTTCGGGGCCAGTGCGGCCACGTTGTTGGCGTGCCGGACCGGGATGACGGCGTCGTCACGGCCCCAGACCACGGCCATCGGCATCGCCTCGGTGAGGTAGGCGCGGTCGGCCATGGTCACGACCTGGCCGCGCCAGTCGACGACAGCGCGCACGACGTGCCGGATGGCGTGCCGGGCCTCGGGGTCCTTGAAGGAGTCGTAGATGTGGGCGACCTCGTCGAGGTCGCGGGCCGGCTTCAGGCCGGTGGCCGCCAGCGCGCGCAGCCCGATCATGCCGGCGTGCCGGATCCCCGGCAGCGTGAGCACGCCCATCACCTGGTGGAAGCCGGGGGTGGTGATCGCCCGGATGCCCGGCGAGACCTCGGGTCCGAGGCCCCCGGAGGCGACGAGCACCATCCGCTCGGTGCGCTCGGGGAACTGGTAGGCGAACTGCATCGCGACGCCGCCGCCGAAGCTGTGCCCGATCACGGTGACCCGGTCGATCCCGAGGATGGTGAGCAGGTCGCGCATGCCGTTGGCGTAGCCGCCGAGCGAGTAGTCGGCGCGGGGCTTGGCGGAGCGGCCGTGACCCAGCAGGTCGGGTGCGATGACGGTGTAACGGCGCGCGAGCGCGTCGATCACCGGCTCCCAGGTCGTGTGGTCGCAGCCGAGGCCGTGCAGGAGCAGTAGCGCGGGTCCCTGGCCGACCTTCACGAACGCACGCCGGTGCCCGTGGATGGTGAGGTACTGCACCTCGTGCGGCTGGTCGGACACCAGGTTCTCCTCGCTGGGTTTAGATGACGAATTCAACCAGAGGATGTCGTCGCACCGCGGGCAAACCGGGCGACAATCACCCCTGTTGGGCAGGCGACTAGCCTCGGGCCGTGGCTCGCCGTGGCATCGCCGTACCCCGTTCCCGCAACGCCGATGCGTTGCAACGGTCCGCGGGCGCCCTCAGCACGGCCGCGATGAGCCGGATGGAGGCCGAGCACGCGTGGTTCCGCGACCTCAGCGCCCAGGACCGGTCGTGGGTGGGGAGCATCGTCCAGGCCGGTATCCGAGGCTTCGTGGACTGGTACCGCGACGACGCCGACCGGGTGCCCGGCACCGACGGGACCGCTCTGTCGGCGTCGATCTTCGGTGCGGCGCCCCGGACCCTCGCGGGTGTGATCAACCTGCAGCAGACCGTCGCCCTGGTCCGGCTCTCCATCGAGGTGGTCGAGAGCAACATCGACACCCTCCTCGAGCCCGACGGCGCCCCCGACGCGCACGCCGCGGTGCTGCGCTACGCCCGCGAGGTCGCCTTCGCGGCGGCCGAGGTGTACGCACGCGCGGCGGAGGTCCGCGGAGCCTGGGACGCCCGGTTGGAGGCCTTGGTCGTCGACGCCGTGCTGCGCGCGGAGAACGACGAGTCGCTGCTCTCCCGGGCCAGTGCCCTCGGCTGGTCGGCCAGCGGCGAGGTGGCCGTCGTCCTCGGCACGGCTCCGGCGCGCCGGACCGAGACCGACCTCTTCGACGAGGTACGACGCCTCGCCCGCCTCGCCGGCATGGAGGCCCTCTGCGCCGTCCAGGGCGACCGCCTGGTGGTGCTGCTGGGCGGGGTCACCGAGCCGCGGGCGGCCGCCGAGGCGGTGACCCCGCTGTTCGCGGACGGACCGGTGGTGGTCGGACCGATGGCCGCGGACCTCGGCACCGCCCATCTCTCGGCCCGGGCCGCCGCGTCGGCCCAGCGGTCCGCCTCGGGCTGGCCGCAGGCGCCGCGACCGGTGCTGAGCGAGGAGCTCCTCCCCGAGCGCGTCCTGGCCGGTGACGGCCACGCCCGCCGGCATCTGGTCGACGAGGTCTACCTACCGCTCGTGCAGGCCCGCGGGACGTTGATCGAGACCCTCGCGACGTACTTCCAAACGGGATCGTCGATCGAGGGGACCGCCCGCGCCCTGTTCGTGCACCCCAACACCGTCCGCTACCGGCTCAAGCAGACCGCGGAGCTCACCGGCTACAGCCCGACGCAGCCGCGCGACGCGTTCACCCTCGAGATCGCCCTGGTGCTCGGCCGCCAGTCCGGCCGGGCCGGATAATTGTAGGGTTCCTACAAAGACTGGGGTCCGACTTTCGTGCGCGCCGGAGGCGAACCCCGACGGCAGGCACGGCAGAGTGGTCCACGTGCTCGTCATCGTCGCTCCCGGGCAGGGTGCTCAGACGCCCGGCTTCCTGACTCCTTGGCTGGCGGACTCGACCTTCGCGTCGCGATTCGCCTGGCTCTCCACCGTGGCCGGCCTCGACCTGGCCCACTACGGCACGGAAGCCGACGCGGAGACCATCCGCGAGACCCAGATCGCCCAGCCGCTGCTGGTGGCGACCGGTCTGGTCGCGGCCCTGGAGCTGTTCCCGCACCCGACCGACGCCTTCGGCATGGTCGGCGCGGTCGCCGGCCACAGCGTCGGCGAGCTGACCGCGGCCGCCGGCGCCCGGGTGATCACCGCCGAGCAGGCGATGGTCCTGGTCCGCGAGCGCGGCAAGGCGATGGCCGGCGCCGCCGCGGTCACGCCGACCGGCATGACCGCCGTCCTCGGTGGCGACCGTGACGAGGTGCTGGCCACGCTGACCAAGCACGGCCTGACCGCCGCCAACGACAACGGCCCCGGCCAGATCGTGGCCGCCGGGACCCGCGAGCAGCTCGACGCCCTCGCCGGCGACCCGCCCGCCAAGGCCCGGTTGATTCCGCTCAGCGTCGCCGGCGCCTTCCACACCGAGCACATGGCCCCCGCGGTCGGCCACCTCGGCACCCTCGCCCGCTCGGTCTCCGTGCACGACCCCCGCACCCGGGTGATCTCCAACCGCGACGGCCAGGTCGTCCACGACGGCCAGGAGGTGCTCCGGCGCCTGGTCGGCCAGATCGCCAGCCCGGTCCGCTGGGACCTGTGCCTGGAGACCATGGAGGACCTCGGCGTGACCGGCATCCTGGAGATGCCCCCGGCGGGCACCCTGACCGGCATCGCCAAGCGGGCCCTCAAGGGTGTCGAGACCTTCGCCCTGAAGACCCCCGACCAGCTCGATGCCGCCCGGGCGTTCGTCGCCAAGCACGGAGAGCACTCCGAGATCGAGACCACCCCGACCTGGCGCGTGGTCGTGTCTCCGGTCAAGGGCACCTTCCACCTCGCCAACGAGGCCGCCGAGCTGGACGTGCTGCCGGCCGGCGCCGCCATCGGCGACGTCGCGAGCCTCCGCGACCGGATCAGCGTGACGGCGGCCCACGGCGGCCAGGTCGTGGAGTGGCTCGTCGAGGACGGCGACCTGGTCTCCCCCGGCCAGCCACTGGTCCGTCTCCACCCGGAAGGCGGCACCCACTGATGGTCACCCTCACCCCCAGCCAGGGCTCGGCCCATTCCGCCATCCTCGGCGTCGGCGCCTACCGCCCCGTCCGGGTGGTCCCCAACGACGAGATCGTCGAGGCGATCGACTCCAGCGACGAGTGGATCCAGCAGCGCTCGGGCATCAAGACCCGCCGGATCGCCGGGCCAGACGAGACCGTCCAGATGATGTCGGTCGCGGCGTCGCGCCAGGCCCTCGAGCGGGCCGGCATCGACGCCCGCCAGATCGACTGCGTCATCGTGGCCACCGTCAGCCACCTGCTGCAGACCCCGGCCATCGCCACCGCCATCGCCCACGAGCTCGGCACCGACCAGGCGGCCGCGTTCGACATCTCGGCCGCATGTGCGGGTTTCTGCCACGGCATCGGCATGGCCAGCGACCTCGTCCGGGCCGGCTCGGCCCGGCACGTGCTCGTCATCGGCGTCGAGCGGCTCTCCGACATCACCGACACCACCGACCGGGGCACCGCGTTCATCTTCGCCGACGGCGCGGGCGCCGCGGTGGTCGGACCGAGCGAGACCCCCGGCATCGGCCCGGTCGTCTGGGGCTCGGACGGTGAGCAGTTCGACCTGATCCGGCAGCGCGAGGACTGGCGCGACGTGGTCGCCTCCGACACGCCGGCGATCCCCCACCTGACGATGCAGGGCAGCGCGGTCTTCCGCTGGGCGTCGTTCGCCATGGCCAAGATCGGCCAGCAGGCGCTCGACCGAGCCGGCATCACCGCCGACGAGCTCGACTGCTTCGTCCCGCACCAGGCCAACATGCGCATCGTCGACGCCCTGGCCCGGTCGATGAAGCTCCCCTCGACCGTGAAGATCGCCCGCGACATCGCCGACATGGGCAACACCTCGGCGGCCTCCATCCCGCTCGCCCTCGAGCGGATGATCCGCGAGGGCGAGGCGAAGTCCGGCGAGACCGCGCTGCTCATCGCCTTCGGTGCCGGCCTGGCGTACGCCGCCCAGGTCGTCGTCGTCCCCTGACGCTCCACCCAGCAGCACCACCCACCACCGAGAGGAACACCGCCACATGGCCACCACCGAAGAGATCCGCGCCGACCTCGCCGAGATCGTCAACGAGGTCGCCGGCATCGACGCCGACGACGTCCAGCTCGACAAGTCCTTCGTCGACGACCTCGACGTCGACTCGCTCTCCATGGTCGAGGTCGTCGTGGCCGCCGAGGAGAAGTTCGGCGTCTCGATCCCCGACGACGAGGTCAAGAACCTCAAGACCGTCGGGGATGCCGTGGCCTTCATCGAGCGCGCCCAGGCCTGACGCTCAACCAGTCGAAGGAGTCGATCAGCAGATGAGTCGTACCCGTGTCGTGATCACCGGTCTGGGCACCACCAGCCCCCTCGGCGGCGATGTGGCCAGCACCTGGGATGGTCTGCTCAGCGGCCGCTCCGGCGTCCGCCGCCTCACCGAGGACTGGGCCGAGGAGATGCCGGTCAAGATCGCGGCCCGGGTCGCGGTCGAGCCGACCGAGGTCCTGGAGCGGGTCAAGGCCCGTCGCCTGGACCGGTCGTCGCAGTTCGCCATGGTCGCCGCGATGGAGGCCTGGCGTGACGCCGGCCTGGAGAACTCCGTCCAGGACGGCAACGTCGACGGCGACCGGGTCGGCGTCGCGATGGCCTCCGGCATCGGCGGGGTCAACACGCTGCTCGACAACTACGACATCCTGAAGGCGAAGGGCCCGCGGCGGGTCTCCCCCCTCGCGGTGCCGATGCTGATGCCCAACGCGCCCGCCGCGAACATCAGCCTGTACGTCGGAGCGCGGGCCGCGGTCAACACCCCGGTCTCGGCCTGCGCCTCCGGCAACGAGGGCATAGCCCTCGCGATCGACCAGATCCGGCTCGGCCGCGCCGACGTCGTCGTGGCCGGCGGCACCGAGGCGGCGATCCACCCGCTGCCGATGGCCGCCTTCGCGAACATGATGGCGCTGTCGAAGACCGGCAGTGCCGACGGCGGCGACCCGACCACGGTCTCGCGGCCCTGGGACACCGGCCGCGACGGCTTCGTGCTCGGGGAGGGCGCCGGCGTCCTGGTGCTGGAGTCCCTGGAGCACGCCCAGGCCCGTGGCGCCCGGATCTACGCCGAGGTCCTCGGCGCCGGCATCACCGCCGACTCCCACGACATCGCCCAGCCCGACCCGCTCGGTCGCGGCGGCTCCCGGGCGATCCTGCGGGCGCTGGCGGAGTCCGAGATCGGCCCCGAGTCGATCGTCCACGTCAACGCCCACGCGACCTCGACCCCGCAGGGCGACATCGCCGAGGGCCTGATGCTGCACGCCACCCTGGGCAAGCACGTCTCCCAGGTCGTCGTCACCAGCACCAAGTCGATGACCGGGCACCTGCTCGGCGGCGCCGGCGCGCTGGAGTCGATCGCCACGGTCCTCGCACTGCACCACCGGGTGGTCCCGCCGACCATCAACCTCGACAACCTCGACCCGCAGGTCGAGCTCGACATCGCCACCAAGGTCCGCGACCTGCCGGCCGGCGACATCGCGGCGCTCAACAACTCCTTCGGCTTCGGCGGCGCGAACGTCGCCGTCGCGTTCGGTTCGATCTGATGACGGTCGCACCGGAGAAGGCGAACACCGACCGCAAGGCGACCAAGGTCCCCCGCGAGCAGGACCCGCGCAACCCCGTCCACCGGCTGACGGCGCTCTTCGACGACGGCACGCTCGAGCTGATCTCGGCCGACGACGACTCCGGCATGCTCGCCGCGGTCGGCGAGGTGCACGGCACCCGGGTGGTGGCCTTCTGCTCCGACGCGACCGTCATGGGCGGCGCGATGGGCGACCAGGGCTGCCGGGTCGTCGTGGACGCCTACCACCGGGCGATGACCGACCGTGCGCCGATCATCGGCCTGTGGCACTCCGGCGGCGCCCGGCTCGCCGAGGGCGTGCTGTCCCTGCACGCCGTCGGCCGGATCTTCCAGGTGATGACCCAGGCCTCCGGACAGATCCCGCAGGTCTCGGTCGTGCTCGGCCCCGCCGCCGGCGGCGCGGCGTACGGCCCCGCCCTCACCGACGTCGTCATCCTCGGCCCCGAGGGGCGGATCTTCGTCACCGGACCCGACGTGGTGCGCTCGGTCACCGGCGAGGACGTCGACATGCTGCGTCTCGGTGGCCCCGAGCCCCACGGTCGCCGCTCCGGTGTCGTGCACATCCTGACCGACTCCGAGCAGGAGGCGCTGGACCGGGCCCGCGGCGTCGCCTCGCTGCTCGGCTCGCAGGGCAGCCTGCGGGTCGACGACGTCGAGGACCGCGACCTCGAGGCGCTGCTGCCCGAGTCCAAGAAGCGCGCGTACGACGTGCACCCGCTCGTCGAGGCGGTCCTCGACGAGGGCACTGCGCAGGAGCTCCACGCCCGCTGGGCGCCCAACATCGTCACTGCCCTCGGCCGCTTCGGCGGCCGCACCGTCGGGGTGGTGGCCAACAACCCGCTGCGGCTGGGGGGCTGCCTCGACTCGCTGTCCGCCGAGAAGGCGTCGCGCTTCGTACGCATGTGCGACGCGTTCGGCGTGCCGCTCATCGTCCTGGTCGACGTCCCCGGCTACCTTCCGGGCGTCGGGCAGGAGTGGGACGGCGTCGTACGACGCGGGGCCAAGCTGCTGCACGCCTTCGGCGAGTGCGTCGTCCCACGGGTCTCGCTGATCACCCGCAAGACCTACGGTGGCGCCTACATCGCGATGAACTCCCGCTCGCTCGGCGCGACCAAGGTGTTCGCCTGGCCCGGTGCTGAGGTGGCCGTCATGGGCGCCGTCGCCGCCGTACGGATCCTGCACCGCCGCAAGCTGTCCGACGTGGCTCCCGACATCCGTTCGCAGGTCGAGGCCGAGCTCGCGGCCGAGCACGAGCGGATCGCCGGCGGCGTCGACAAGGCCGTCGAGATCGGGGTCGTCGACGAGGTTGTCTCCCCCACGGCCACCCGGTCGGCGATCGCGCGGGCCATCGACGAGGAGATCCAGGCCGTCGGCGTGCGGCGCGGCGCGCACGGCAACATCCCCCTCTGAGGCACCCTCGCTCCGCTCCTCGGTGACCGCTCGGTCGCCGGGGAGCGGAGCGGCATAACCCCCGGCATCCTTGTTACGTTGGGAATGACGCCCGTCACATCCCACCGACAAGGACGACGATGCTTCGCCAGACGATGCTCGGATCGATCGCCGCGGTGCTGCTGGCCCCTGCCGGCCTGGTGACCGGCTCCACCGTCGCCGCCTCGGCGACCGACGACCATCACGAGTGGGGTCGACTCGGCGCCCGCGACGGCGTGCTTCGCAAGGGCTGCCCCAGCTACGTCTACCGCTACGCCGTGCAGCCGCCCGGGGGCGACTGGAGCCTCGAGACCTTCCTCGTGGACCGCCGGGGCAGGAAGCTCGGGTCGGGGGTGTTCCTCAGCGGCCTGAACCCCACGCGCGGTCAGGCGACGTTCACCATCTGCCGTGCGACCACCAAGCCGGGGCGCTTCGTGATCCGCGGCAAGCTAAGCGTGCAGAACGGCCCCGACGAGTACGCCGAGGGCTGGATCAGGCCGGTCGTCTTCAAGCTCCGGCGCCGGTAGGGCGTCGGCGTCCTCAGACGACCTGGTGCAGCCAGCGCACCGGGGCACCCTCGCCGGCGTGCCGGAAGGTCTCCAGCTCGTCGTCCCACGGCTTGCCCAGGAGCTTGTCGATCTCGACCAGCAGCGTGGTGTCGCCCAGCGCGGCCTTGACGACGGCAGCCTTGAGCCGGTCCTCGGGGATCATGATGTCGCCGTGCAGCCCGGTGACGGCGTGGAAGACCCCGAGCTCGGGGGTGAAGGAGTAGCGCGCCCCCTCGGTCGCCGACGTCGGCTCCTCGGTGACCTCGAAGCGCAGCTGGTTCCAGCCACGCAGCGCCGAGGCGATGGCGGCCGCCGACCCGGGGGCCGCGGACCACGAGAGCTCGGCCCGGTGGCTGCCCGACTGGGCCGGCTGCGGCGTCCAGTCCAGGCTCACGGGCACGCCGAGGACACCACCGACGGCCCACTCGATGTGCGGGCACAGCGCGGACGGCGCCGAGTGGACGTAAAAAACGCCCCTCGTCGCGGTACGGGTGGCAGTACGTGCGGTCACCGTGACCTCCTTCAATCTCCGGCGCGAGCTACGCCTTCCCCAGCGGTCTCGTCTTGGAGCGAAGTCAGTTCTGTGACCCATGTGTGGTTGTGCAGCTATTGTGACCTATGGGGCCCCTGAGCACCAGCAGACCCGCGGGTGTCGGTCCAGCTCGGTCGTTGCTGCCGGACCGATCCGACGTCGACGATGTTCTCCACGTCGCGTAGCGATCCCAGCAGCTGCCCATCGCCCACCACCAGCGGACCGGCGACGACATCGAGCACGACACAGGTGATGTTGTCCTTCCCGCCTGCGACGAGTGCCGACTGGGTGAGCACGGCCGCGGAGAGCGGGTCGGCGAGCCGCAGCACCTCGGCGATGCGGTCGTCGTCGACCAGGTCGGTGAGTCCGTCGCTGCACAGGAGCAGCCGGTCCCCCACCCGGGTCGGCACCGGCGTCAGGTCGAGCCCCGGCCCCTCCGGGTCGCCGTCCACGGAGCGCAGCACCACGTTGCGCCACGGATGGCGTCTGGCGGCCGCGGGCGAGAGCTGACCAGCGTCCACCAGGTGCTGCACGTACGTGTGGTCGGTCGTCAGCTGCTCCAGCTGCCCGTCCCGGCAGCGGTAGGCCCGGCTGTCACCGACGTGGCCGAGGACCACTCGGCTCCCGTCGCAGATGAGCACCGTGAGGGTCGTGGCCATGCCGAGTCGGTCGAGGTCGCACTGCACGCCGAGCCGCACGGCCGCCCGCGCCGCCTCAGCGGCATCGGTGAGGACCAGCTCCGGCGGGTCGAGGAACCGGCTCATCGCCGTCGCAGAGACGGCGTACGCCGCCGTCGCGGAGGCCACCTCTCCGGCAGCCGCACCGCCGACGCAGTCGGCGACCAGCGCGACGTACGGCCCGACGAAGCCCGCGTCCTCGTTGTGCGGGCGCACCCGTCCCACGTCGCTCACTCCGGCGCCGGAGAACCGCAGCATCGAGACCTCCTCAGGACTTCCGGCAGTAGACCGCGCCGCCTGCACGGGGTCAAGGAGCTCGCGGAGTGGCTACTCTCACGACATGACTGTGGGACCCACCCTCGAGGTACGACGCAGGCCGCGCACCACGCTGGCCGCCTGGACCGTCGTCGTGGCCCTCGTCGTCGGACTGGTCTTCTGGTTCGTGACCAATCCCCCGGCTCTCGCGACCAGCGACGAGCCGGTCGTGACCTCGGCCCCGGCGGGCCAGGACATCTACCTCGCGGTGGCGTCCGGGGAACCCGACCGCACCCTGGAGCTCTCCGGTGTCCGCGTGCACGTCACCGCCGACGCTCCCGTGGAGGTGGAGCCGCTGCTGTGCCTGGGCGGTGCCCCTCGCGTCACCTCGGACCCGCGCGCGTTCTGCGACGAGCTGGTCAAGCCGGACGGCCACGCGTTGGGCGGTGACGACACCGTCGTGCTGCGAGTCCGGGGTGAGTACGCCGGCACCGTCACCGTCGACCGGGTCCGCCTCGGCTTCCGGGAGGGCCTCCGGTGGGGCGACCGCGCTGCGGGCGCACCCGCGACGATCGCCGTCCTCGGCCGCTGAGCTCACTCCTTAGGCTGGCGCTTCTCCAGGGCCTCGGCCCGCTCGGCAGCGTCGGTCAGCTGGTCGCTGTCGATCGAGTAGGTCCGGTGGAACCACGCGAGAGCGTCGGTCTCCCGGCCGGCCGCCTCCAGAGTGTCGGCGTAGGCGTAGCGCAGCCGCACGACCCAGGACGCCCGGGACTTGGACTGCAGGGGCGCGAGCTCGAGGGTCCGCAGCGCGGCGTCGAACTGGCCCATGTCTCGGCGAGCGCCGGCCTCGACGATGGTCATCTCCGCCTTGGCCTCGGGCTCGAAGTTCGGCACCGACGGGCTCTTCGCGAGCTTCAGCGCCTGGTCGGGGTTGCCGAGCGCACGGTGGCAGTCGGCCATGATCGGCAGGTACGCCGGCGAGCCGTTCATCCGCTTCGCCGCGCGGAGCTCCGCGAGCGCCTCGGCGTAGCGGCCGGCGGCGTAGGCCGTCTCGCCGACCGCCTCACGCACGACCGCGAGCCTCGGCGCACGGGCGCGAGCCGCGAGCGTGTGCTGGTACGCCGTCTCCGGATCCACGTCGATCAGGGCGCCGGCCGCCGCGAGATGGCGCGCCACGCGCAGTGCCAGCTTCTCCGGCAGACCCTTGAACTGCGAGGTGATCGACCGGTCGAGCTCCTGTCCGGTGATCTCGGCGGGCAGCTCGGGGCCGTCGTACTTCGCCTGCTCCTCAGAGCGGTCGGCCTGCTTGTCCGCCGGGCGCTTCCAGTCGCTCTTGCGGCCCGGGCGATCGCCGCCACCGCGGGCCGGACGGCTGTCGCCGGCGCGAGCGGGACTCTTGTCACCGCGGGCGCCGCGCTCGCCCTCGGGGCTCCACTTCTGGGAGCGCTCGGAAGAACGCTCGGACGCGCGGCCCTGGCCGGCGCCACGTGCGGGTGGCTTCCCTCCGGAGCTCTTGCCTCCGGCACCCTTGCCGCCACCGGCCGAGGCGGGCTTGCTGCCGCTCGGCCGGCCTCCCGCGCGGCTCGCGTCTCCTGAAGGTCGCTGGTTGCGGCGCTGCTCGGCCACGGCGTCCTGCTCCTGGTCCTGCCCGTTCGGGCGGTCGCTGATGATGAGGAAATGCACGTAGGGGCCACCGGTGACGGTGGCCCCTACGGAGTGTATGTCCGGCGGCGTCCTACTCTCCCACAGCCTCTCGGTTGCAGTACCATCGGCGCTGAAAGGCTTAACTTCCGGGTTCGGGATGGGACCGGGTGTTTCCCTTTCGCTATGGCCGCCGTAACTCTAGCGGATCAGCAATCCCGGGAATGATCACGGAATCCTGTCCAAGCCACTATTCATGTGTTGTGTGTGCTCACGATATGTGAACTGGATTCGTGGACGCGTGCGGTCTTGGGAGTTTGTCGTCTTGGCTGAGTGATTGTAAGACAAGCCCTCGGCCTATTAGTACCGGTCGGCTAGGCATTACTGCTGTACACCTCCGGCCTATCAACCCAGTGTTCTGCTGGGGGCCTTACCCCGTCTAGCGGGTGGGAAACCTCATCTTGAAACATGCTTCCCGCTTAGATGCATTCAGCGGTTATCACTTCCGAACGTAGCTAACCAGCCGTGCCCCTGGCGGGACAACTGGCACACCAGAGGTTCGTCCATCCCGGTCCTCTCGTACTAGGGACAGCCTTTCTCAAGTTTCCTGCGCGCGCGGCGGATAGGGACCGAACTGTCTCACGACGTTCTAAACCCAGCTCGCGTGCCGCTTTAATGGGCGAACAGCCCAACCCTTGGGACCTACTCCAGCCCCAGGATGCGACGAGCCGACATCGAGGTGCCAAACCATCCCGTCGATATGGACTCTTGGGGAAGATCAGCCTGTTATCCCCGGGGTACCTTTTATCCGTTGAGCGACGTCGCTTCCACATGCCGACGCCGGATCACTAGTTCCGACTTTCGTCCCTGCTCGACATGTCTGTCTCACAGTCAAGCTCCCTTGTGCACTTACACTCAACACCTGATTGCCAACCAGGCTGAGGGAACCTTTGAGCGCCTCCGTTACATTTTAGGAGGCAACCGCCCCAGTTAAACTACCCATCAGGCACTGTCCCTGATCCGGATTACGGACCTAGGTTAGACATCTAGTACGACCAGAGTGGTATTTCAACGTTGACTCCACACCAACTGGCGTCGATGCTTCAAAGTCTCCCACCTATCCTACACAAGCCGAACCAAACACCAATACCAAACTATAGTAAAGGTCCCGGGGTCTTTCCGTCCTGCCGCGCGTAACGAGCATCTTTACTCGTAGTGCAATTTCGCCGAGTCCATGGTTGAGACAGCGCCCAAGTCGTTACTCCATTCGTGCAGGTCGGAACTTACCCGACAAGGAATTTCGCTACCTTAGGATGGTTATAGTTACCACCGCCGTTTACTGGGGCTTAAATTCTCCGCTTCGGTATTGCTACCTAACAGGTCCTCTTAACCTTCCAGCACCGGGCAGGAGTCAGTCCGTATACATCGTCTTACAACTTCGCACGGACCTGTGTTTTTAGTAAACAGTCGCTTGGGCCTGGTCTCTGCGGCCATCACCGCGTCCCCGCGCAAGGCGGTTCACGGATCCGGCCCCCCTTCTCCCGAAGTTACGGGGGCATTTTGCCGAGTTCCTTAACCATGGTTCGCTCGATCGCCTTAGTATTCTCTACCTGATCACCTGAGTCGGTTTGGGGTACGGGCGGCGCATAGCTCGCTAGAGGTTTTTCTCGACAGCATAGGATCACCCACTTCGCCAAACGGCTCCGTATCGTGTCTCAGGTACGACATCAAAGTCAGCCATCCGGATTTACCTAGATGACACCCTACGCACTTACCCACAGACAACCATCGCTGTGGCTGGGCTACCTTCCTGCGTCACCCCATCGCTTGACTACTACCAGCTCGGGTCCCGCGCTCCCCCACAAGCTCTCACCCCGAAGGGATCGATACTCATGGCTTCGGGCGGTTAGCATCACCAGGTTCGTCATGGGCGCTACTTTGCCGGTACGGGAATATCAACCCGTTGTCCATCGACTACGCCTGTCGGCCTCGCCTTAGGTCCCGACTTACCCAGGGCAGATTAGCTTGACCCTGGAACCCTTGATCATTCGGCGCAAGTGTTTCTCACACTTGATTCGCTACTCATGCCTGCATTCTCACTCGTGTCGCGTCCACCACTGGATCACTCCGCAGCTTCACTCGCGACACGACGCTCCCCTACCCATCCACACCCCTGAACCACGAAGGCTAGAGTTAATATGTGAATGCCATAGCTTCGGCGGATGACTTGAGCCCCGCTACATTGTCGGCGCGGAATCACTTGACCAGTGAGCTATTACGCACTCTTTCAAGGGTGGCTGCTTCCAAGCCAACCTCCTGGTTGTCACTGCGACTCCACATCCTTTTCCACTTAGTCACCGCTTAGGGGCCTTAGCTGATGGTCTGGGCTGTTTCCCTCTCGACTACGGAGCTTATCCCCCGCAGTCTCACTGCCGCGCTCTCACTTACCGGCATTCGGAGTTTGGCTAACGTCAGTAACCTTGTAGGGCCCATTAGCTATCCAGTGCTCTACCTCCGGCAAGAAACACGCGACGCTGCACCTAAATGCATTTCGGGGAGAACCAGCTATCACGAAGTTTGATTGGCCTTTCACCCCTATCCACAGGTCATCCCCTCAGTTTTCAACCTAAGTGGGTTCGGTCCTCCACGCGGTCTTACCCGCGCTTCAACCTGCCCATGGATAGATCACTTCGCTTCGGGTCTAGATCGTGCTACTGCGTCGCCCTATTCAGACTCGCTTTCGCTACGGCTACCCCACACGGGTTAACCTCGCAACACAACGCTAACTCGCAGGCTCATTCTTCAAAAGGCACGCCGTCACAACCCACAAGGGATCGCTCCGACGGATTGTAGGCACATGGTTTCAGGTACTATTTCACTCCCCGCCAGGGGTACTTTTCACCTTTCCCTCACGGTACTTGTCCGCTATCGGTCATCAAGGAGTATTTAGGCTTAACAGGTGGTCCTGCCAGATTCACACGGAATTTCAGGAGTTCCGTGTTACTTGGGATCCCGCTCGACAGACCATCGCTTACACATACGGGGCTATCACCCTCTACGGCGCGGCTTTCCAACCGACTTCCACTTCACGATAGTTTTCTTACTGTCCGAAACGTCGGCAGACGAATCAGAGCGGTCCCACAACCCCACACACGCAACCCCTGCCGGGTATCACACGTGCATGGTTTAGCCTCATCCGATTTCGCTCGCCACTACTCTCGGAATCACTTTTGTTTTCTCTTCCTGTGGGTACTGAGATGTTTCACTTCCCCACGTTCCCTCCACACACCCTATATATTCAGGCGCGGGTAACTGGACATGACTCCAGCTGGGTTCCCCCATTCGGACACCCCCGGATCACAGCTCGGTTGCCAACTCCCCAGGGCTTATCGCAGGCTCCTACGTCCTTCATCGGCTCTTGATGCCAAGGCATCCACCATGTGCCCTTCATAGCTTGTCTCACAAACACTCAGCGAAGACTACAAACTACAAAGACCGGCTCTCAGAAACTGAGAGCCTTAAAACGCCGCGAAAGTAACCGGACCCGAAGGCCCGTGTCATTCGCGGCGAGATGCTCGCGTCCACTATCCAGTTCACAAAGATCGCGTCCACCAACGAAAGAGCGGCCAGGCCGCTGCCTCGAAGGGGATCAGAGAGGTTCAGTTGCCTGATTCCTCAAAGCTCAACAGTGTGTCAGGGCCGTGCTGGTGTCTCGGACTCCAGGTTCCACACCCCCCCACGATCACTCGTAAAGGGGGTTGTACTGAGGAGCACCGAAGCTACCGGCACGGTCTTTCATCGACGATTCCACTAGTGAGTAGCACCATCGCTGTACCCGTGATTGGGGACAGACTCATGGCCACTGACTCCTTAGAAAGGAGGTGATCCAGCCGCACCTTCCGGTACGGCTACCTTGTTACGACTTCGTCCCAATCGCCAGCCCCACCTTCGACGGCTCCCTCCCACAAGGGGTTAGGCCACCGGCTTCGGGTGTTGCCGACTTTCGTGACGTGACGGGCGGTGTGTACAAGGCCCGGGAACGTATTCACCGCAGCGTTGCTGATCTGCGATTACTAGCGACTCCGACTTCATGGGGTCGAGTTGCAGACCCCAATCCGAACTGAGACCGGCTTTTTGGGATTCGCTCCCCCTCACGGGATCGCAGCCCTTTGTACCGGCCATTGTAGCATGCGTGAAGCCCTGGACATAAGGGGCATGATGACTTGACGTCATCCCCACCTTCCTCCGAGTTGACCCCGGCAGTCTCCTATGAGTCCCCAACACCCGAAGGCTTGCTGGCAACATAGGACGAGGGTTGCGCTCGTTGCGGGACTTAACCCAACATCTCACGACACGAGCTGACGACAGCCATGCACCACCTGTACACCGACTAAAAGGGGCACTATCTCTAGCGCTTTCCGGTGTATGTCAAACCCAGGTAAGGTTCTTCGCGTTGCATCGAATTAATCCGCATGCTCCGCCGCTTGTGCGGGCCCCCGTCAATTCCTTTGAGTTTTAGCCTTGCGGCCGTACTCCCCAGGCGGGGCGCTTAATGCGTTAGCTGCGGCACGGAATCCGTGGAATGGACCCCACACCTAGCGCCCAACGTTTACGGTGTGGACTACCAGGGTATCTAATCCTGTTCGCTCCCCACACTTTCGCTCCTCAGCGTCAGGATATTCCCAGAGAACCGCCTTCGCCACCGGTGTTCCTCCTGATATCTGCGCATTTCACCGCTACACCAGGAATTCCGTTCTCCCCTGAATACCTCTAGTCTGCCCGTATCGAAAGCAAGCACCGAGTTAAGCCCGGTGTTTTCACTCCCGACGTGACAAACCGCCTACGAGCCCTTTACGCCCAATAATTCCGGACAACGCTCGCACCCTACGTATTACCGCGGCTGCTGGCACGTAGTTGGCCGGTGCTTCTTCTGCGGGTACCGTCACTTTCGCTTCGTCCCCGCTGAAAGAGGTTTACAACCCGAAGGCCGTCATCCCTCACGCGGCGTTGCTGGATCAGGCTTCCGCCCATTGTCCAATATTCCCCACTGCTGCCTCCCGTAGGAGTCTGGGCCGTGTCTCAGTCCCAGTGTGGCCGGTCACCCTCTCAGGCCGGCTACCCGTCGAAGCCTTGGTAGGCCATTACCCCACCAACAAGCTGATAGGCCGCGAGCACATCCCCCACCGAAAAACTTTCCACCACCATCGGATGCCCGAAGTGGTCGTATTCGGTATTAGACCCCGTTTCCGAGGCTTATCCCAAAGTGAGGGGCAGATTACTCACGTGTTACTCACCCGTTCGCCGCTCGTGTACCCCCGAAGGGGCCTTACCGCTCGACTTGCATGTGTTAAGCACGCCGCCAGCGTTCGTCCTGAGCCAGGATCAAACTCTCCGTTGAAAACAACACCCACCTACACGTTGCCGCATGAGATGGGAAAAAGAGATGCCTGACAAGACGAAACTGACATAATTGCCAGAATCATTGTCTTACCAAAGAAACCATCGACTCCTCACATCACCCCCCAAAGGAAGATCAGATCAGAAGCCGACGGGGCATAACAAACTAATTCGTCGACTATGACACACTGTTGAGTTCTCAAGAATCAGACGCACCCGGGATTCGCTCTTTCGAGCCGCCCCGGGGCAACCTGCAGAAACTTACCGGCTAGCGCCGGCCTCGTCAACTTGGCGCTGACTCGACATGAAGTTCCCGACTTTGGACGTGCCACACCCCGCCGCTCTCGACCTCACGGTCGTAGCGGGGCGTTGGAGAAACAACCAGGGCGCCCCCGAAGGGGCGGCCCTGGTTGTTAAAGGTTGTCCGGCGGCGTCCTACTCTCCCACAGCCTCTCGGTTGCAGTACCATCGGCGCTGAAAGGCTTAACTTCCGGGTTCGGGATGGGACCGGGTGTTTCCCTCTCGCTATGGCCGCCGTAACTCTAGCGACACCATCTCGACCACACGTGGTGGGAGATGGAGCCAAGCTTGTTGTAGTCGTCCACCAACACGGGTGTTGGTGGTAACTGGATTCGTGGACGCGAACATGCGCGGATCGTTGTAGGTCTAGCAAAGTGATTGTAAGACAAGCCCTCGGCCTATTAGTACCGGTCGGCTAGGCATTACTGCTGTACACCTCCGGCCTATCAACCCAGTGTTCTGCTGGGGGCCTTACCCCGTCTAGCGGGTGGGAAACCTCATCTTGAAACATGCTTCCCGCTTAGATGCATTCAGCGGTTATCACTTCCGAACGTAGCTAACCAGCCGTGCCCCTGGCGGGACAACTGGCACACCAGAGGTTCGTCCATCCCGGTCCTCTCGTACTAGGGACAGCCTTTCTCAAGTTTCCTGCGCGCGCGGCGGATAGGGACCGAACTGTCTCACGACGTTCTAAACCCAGCTCGCGTGCCGCTTTAATGGGCGAACAGCCCAACCCTTGGGACCTACTCCAGCCCCAGGATGCGACGAGCCGACATCGAGGTGCCAAACCATCCCGTCGATATGGACTCTTGGGGAAGATCAGCCTGTTATCCCCGGGGTACCTTTTATCCGTTGAGCGACGTCGCTTCCACATGCCGACGCCGGATCACTAGTTCCGACTTTCGTCCCTGCTCGACATGTCTGTCTCACAGTCAAGCTCCCTTGTGCACTTACACTCAACACCTGATTGCCAACCAGGCTGAGGGAACCTTTGAGCGCCTCCGTTACATTTTAGGAGGCAACCGCCCCAGTTAAACTACCCATCAGGCACTGTCCCTGATCCGGATTACGGACCTAGGTTAGACATCTAGTACGACCAGAGTGGTATTTCAACGTTGACTCCACACCAACTGGCGTCGATGCTTCAAAGTCTCCCACCTATCCTACACAAGCCGAACCAAACACCAATACCAAACTATAGTAAAGGTCCCGGGGTCTTTCCGTCCTGCCGCGCGTAACGAGCATCTTTACTCGTAGTGCAATTTCGCCGAGTCCATGGTTGAGACAGCGCCCAAGTCGTTACTCCATTCGTGCAGGTCGGAACTTACCCGACAAGGAATTTCGCTACCTTAGGATGGTTATAGTTACCACCGCCGTTTACTGGGGCTTAAATTCTCCGCTTCGGTATTGCTACCTAACAGGTCCTCTTAACCTTCCAGCACCGGGCAGGAGTCAGTCCGTATACATCGTCTTACAACTTCGCACGGACCTGTGTTTTTAGTAAACAGTCGCTTGGGCCTGGTCTCTGCGGCCATCACCGCGTCCCCGCGCAAGGCGGTTCACGGATCCGGCCCCCCTTCTCCCGAAGTTACGGGGGCATTTTGCCGAGTTCCTTAACCATGGTTCGCTCGATCGCCTTAGTATTCTCTACCTGATCACCTGAGTCGGTTTGGGGTACGGGCGGCGCATAGCTCGCTAGAGGTTTTTCTCGACAGCATAGGATCACCCACTTCGCCAAACGGCTCCGTATCGTGTCTCAGGTACGACATCAAAGTCAGCCATCCGGATTTACCTAGATGACACCCTACGCACTTACCCACAGACAACCATCGCTGTGGCTGGGCTACCTTCCTGCGTCACCCCATCGCTTGACTACTACCAGCTCGGGTCCCGCGCTCCCCCACAAGCTCTCACCCCGAAGGGATCGATACTCATGGCTTCGGGCGGTTAGCATCACCAGGTTCGTCATGGGCGCTACTTTGCCGGTACGGGAATATCAACCCGTTGTCCATCGACTACGCCTGTCGGCCTCGCCTTAGGTCCCGACTTACCCAGGGCAGATTAGCTTGACCCTGGAACCCTTGATCATTCGGCGCAAGTGTTTCTCACACTTGATTCGCTACTCATGCCTGCATTCTCACTCGTGTCGCGTCCACCACTGGATCACTCCGCAGCTTCACTCGCGACACGACGCTCCCCTACCCATCCACACCCCTGAACCACGAAGGCTAGAGTTAATATGTGAATGCCATAGCTTCGGCGGATGACTTGAGCCCCGCTACATTGTCGGCGCGGAATCACTTGACCAGTGAGCTATTACGCACTCTTTCAAGGGTGGCTGCTTCCAAGCCAACCTCCTGGTTGTCACTGCGACTCCACATCCTTTTCCACTTAGTCACCGCTTAGGGGCCTTAGCTGATGGTCTGGGCTGTTTCCCTCTCGACTACGGAGCTTATCCCCCGCAGTCTCACTGCCGCGCTCTCACTTACCGGCATTCGGAGTTTGGCTAACGTCAGTAACCTTGTAGGGCCCATTAGCTATCCAGTGCTCTACCTCCGGCAAGAAACACGCGACGCTGCACCTAAATGCATTTCGGGGAGAACCAGCTATCACGAAGTTTGATTGGCCTTTCACCCCTATCCACAGGTCATCCCCTCAGTTTTCAACCTAAGTGGGTTCGGTCCTCCACGCGGTCTTACCCGCGCTTCAACCTGCCCATGGATAGATCACTTCGCTTCGGGTCTAGATCGTGCTACTGCGTCGCCCTATTCAGACTCGCTTTCGCTACGGCTACCCCACACGGGTTAACCTCGCAACACAACGCTAACTCGCAGGCTCATTCTTCAAAAGGCACGCCGTCACAACCCACAAGGGATCGCTCCGACGGATTGTAGGCACATGGTTTCAGGTACTATTTCACTCCCCGCCAGGGGTACTTTTCACCTTTCCCTCACGGTACTTGTCCGCTATCGGTCATCAAGGAGTATTTAGGCTTAACAGGTGGTCCTGCCAGATTCACACGGAATTTCAGGAGTTCCGTGTTACTTGGGATCCCGCTCGACAGACCATCGCTTACACATACGGGGCTATCACCCTCTACGGCGCGGCTTTCCAACCGACTTCCACTTCACGATAGTTTTCTTACTGTCCGAAACGTCGGCAGACGAATCAGAGCGGTCCCACAACCCCACACACGCAACCCCTGCCGGGTATCACACGTGCATGGTTTAGCCTCATCCGATTTCGCTCGCCACTACTCTCGGAATCACTTTTGTTTTCTCTTCCTGTGGGTACTGAGATGTTTCACTTCCCCACGTTCCCTCCACACACCCTATATATTCAGGCGCGGGTAACTGGACATGACTCCAGCTGGGTTCCCCCATTCGGACACCCCCGGATCACAGCTCGGTTGCCAACTCCCCAGGGCTTATCGCAGGCTCCTACGTCCTTCATCGGCTCTTGATGCCAAGGCATCCACCATGTGCCCTTCATAGCTTGTCTCACAAACACTCAACAAGAACTACAAAGATCAGAAACAACCCCACCTCAACACACAAGGCAGAGTCGTCATATCTGCGACGATGCAATCAACACCGCCGCAAGATGCTCGCGTCCACTATCCAATTAACAAACACACACGCTCACCAACCCCCACCCACACCCAACCGGGCGTGACCAGAGAAAGGAAGCCAAGAGGTTCAGTTGCCTGATTCCTCAAAGCTCAACAGTGTGTCAGGGCCGTGCTGGTGTCTCGGACTCCAGGTTCCACACCCCCCCCACGATCACTCGTAAAGGGGGTTGTACTGAGGAGCACCGAAGCTACCGGCACGGTCTTTCATCGACGATTCCACTAGTGAGTAGCACCATCGCTGTACCCGTGATTGGGGACAGACTCATGGCCACTGACTCCTTAGAAAGGAGGTGATCCAGCCGCACCTTCCGGTACGGCTACCTTGTTACGACTTCGTCCCAATCGCCAGCCCCACCTTCGACGGCTCCCTCCCACAAGGGGTTAGGCCACCGGCTTCGGGTGTTGCCGACTTTCGTGACGTGACGGGCGGTGTGTACAAGGCCCGGGAACGTATTCACCGCAGCGTTGCTGATCTGCGATTACTAGCGACTCCGACTTCATGGGGTCGAGTTGCAGACCCCAATCCGAACTGAGACCGGCTTTTTGGGATTCGCTCCCCCTCACGGGATCGCAGCCCTTTGTACCGGCCATTGTAGCATGCGTGAAGCCCTGGACATAAGGGGCATGATGACTTGACGTCATCCCCACCTTCCTCCGAGTTGACCCCGGCAGTCTCCTATGAGTCCCCAACACCCGAAGGCTTGCTGGCAACATAGGACGAGGGTTGCGCTCGTTGCGGGACTTAACCCAACATCTCACGACACGAGCTGACGACAGCCATGCACCACCTGTACACCGACTAAAAGGGGCACTATCTCTAGCGCTTTCCGGTGTATGTCAAACCCAGGTAAGGTTCTTCGCGTTGCATCGAATTAATCCGCATGCTCCGCCGCTTGTGCGGGCCCCCGTCAATTCCTTTGAGTTTTAGCCTTGCGGCCGTACTCCCCAGGCGGGGCGCTTAATGCGTTAGCTGCGGCACGGAATCCGTGGAATGGACCCCACACCTAGCGCCCAACGTTTACGGTGTGGACTACCAGGGTATCTAATCCTGTTCGCTCCCCACACTTTCGCTCCTCAGCGTCAGGATATTCCCAGAGAACCGCCTTCGCCACCGGTGTTCCTCCTGATATCTGCGCATTTCACCGCTACACCAGGAATTCCGTTCTCCCCTGAATACCTCTAGTCTGCCCGTATCGAAAGCAAGCACCGAGTTAAGCCCGGTGTTTTCACTCCCGACGTGACAAACCGCCTACGAGCCCTTTACGCCCAATAATTCCGGACAACGCTCGCACCCTACGTATTACCGCGGCTGCTGGCACGTAGTTGGCCGGTGCTTCTTCTGCGGGTACCGTCACTTTCGCTTCGTCCCCGCTGAAAGAGGTTTACAACCCGAAGGCCGTCATCCCTCACGCGGCGTTGCTGGATCAGGCTTCCGCCCATTGTCCAATATTCCCCACTGCTGCCTCCCGTAGGAGTCTGGGCCGTGTCTCAGTCCCAGTGTGGCCGGTCACCCTCTCAGGCCGGCTACCCGTCGAAGCCTTGGTAGGCCATTACCCCACCAACAAGCTGATAGGCCGCGAGCACATCCCCCACCGAAAAACTTTCCACCACCATCGGATGCCCGAAGTGGTCGTATTCGGTATTAGACCCCGTTTCCGAGGCTTATCCCAAAGTGAGGGGCAGATTACTCACGTGTTACTCACCCGTTCGCCGCTCGTGTACCCCCGAAGGGGCCTTACCGCTCGACTTGCATGTGTTAAGCACGCCGCCAGCGTTCGTCCTGAGCCAGGATCAAACTCTCCGTTGAAAACAACACCCACCTACACGTTGCCGCATGAGATGGGAAAAGAGATGCCTGACAAGACGAAACTGACATAATTGCCAGAATCATTGTCTTACCAAAGAAACCATCGACTCCTCACATCACCCCCCAAAGGAAGATCAGATCAGAAGCCGACGGGGCATAACAAACTAATTCGTCGACTATGACACACTGTTGAGTTCTCAAGAATCAGACGCACACTGCTGGGTTTCGGCCTCCGGCCTGGCCCCTCAGGACTCGTCATACTTTAGCGGCGTTTCCGGTCCCGAGCAATTCGGGGCTTTTCGATCCGCTCGCCTTCTGGTTCGGCCTTTCGGCTGCCCCTTTCGGCTGGCACTACTTTAGCGACTTTGTTTTCCCCGAGCAATTCGGGTCAATCTCAGTCACTCACCTTTTCCACGCACGGATCTCTCGCGGTTTTCGAGTGACCCCTGTCGGGGCGCACGCTCTTCGACCGGATCAATCTGAGGAGGTGGGGTGATCACACTGGGGCCGGGAGCCCGACCTGACCGGCCTTGCTCCCCGCCGCTCCCTGGCGACTCGGAGAACATTAGGGGATCGTGCCCACCGAGACAAATCGTGATGCCGTGACTCGGGCCACATACCTGTTGGTGCAGGTCAGTGGGTGTTTTGGGGCTCCGTCGCCAGGATCCCCCGCGTGTCGGCGAGACTCCGGCAGCCGGTCAGCCGCAGCGCCTCCGTCACCTGGTCGCGCAGCAGTCGGTGCAGCCGGGCGACGCCGCGCTCCCCCTCGACTAGCGCCAGCAGCGGCGAGCGGCCCAGGAACACGGCGTCAGCGCCGAGGGCGGTCGCGGTCACGATGTCGAGACCACTCCGCAGTCCGCCGTCGACGTACACCTCGGCCGCCCCGCCGACCTCGGCCACCACCGCGGGCAGCGCGTCGACCGTGGCGACGGCCCGGTCGAGCTGGCGGCCCCCGTGGTTCGACACCCACACCGCGCGGGCTCCCGCCTGCACACACCGCCGGGCATCGTCGGGGCGCAGCACGCCTTTCACGACGACCGGGAGGCCGGTGCGCTCGGACAGCCAGTCCAGGTCGTGGGGACCGAGGTCGGTCGCCTTGTCAGCGCCGGACTCGTGGTCGTACCCGTCGTCGAAGTTGACCCGGAGCAGGCCGGAGTCGGCGCCGTCCCACGCGGCGTTGCCGTCGTGCTGCCGGGCCGGCACGACCGGGGTGTCCACCGTGAGGACGACGGCACGTGCTCCCGCGGCCACCGCGCGGGCCAGCAGCGGCTCGGCCAGCGTCCGGTCCGCGGGCAGGTAGACCTGCAGCCACCAGTCGACGCCGGTCTCGGCGAGCTGGTCGAAGGGCGTCCCCGCATTGCTGGACACCACCATCAGGCCGCCGGCGGCCGCGGTCGCCCGCGCCATCGCCAGCTCCCCGTCGGGGTGCACCGCGCCCTGCCACGTGGTGGGCGCCACCCCCCACGGGACGTCGACGCGCTCGCCGAGCAGGGACACCCCGAGATCCAGCTCGGTGACGTCGCGCATGACGTGCGGCAGGAGTCTTACCCGACGCCAGGCCTCGGTCGCCTCCGACGCCGTGATCCCGTCGCCCGCCCCCTGGAGCACGTACCCGAGCACCGGTGCGGGCAGCACGGCCCGGGCCCGGTCCTCGAGCTCCGCCAGCCAGCGGACGTCAGAGGTCATCGGACGCGTACTCCGGCGAAGCTCTTCTTCCCCCGGCGCAGCACCAGCAACCGCTCCTCGATCAGGTCGGCGGACGAGGGGACGTAGTCGGGATCCTCGATCCGCTCGTTGTTGAGGTAGGCCCCACCCTCCGCGACCGCGCGGCGCGCCTCCCCCCTGGTCTTCACGAGGCCTGCGTCGACCAGCAGGTCGACGATGCTCGCGTCGAGGGCCTCGACCTCCAGCATCGGCCGGGCGGTCGACAGCGCCGCGTCGAGCGTGCGCGCCCCAGCGGCTCGCAGGTCTCCCCCGCCGAAGAGCGCGGCCGAGGCAGCCTCGATCCGCGCGGTCTCGTCGGCCCCGTGCACCAGCGTCGTGACCTCGCGGGCGAGGGTCCGTTGCCCGGCGCGCAGGAACGGCTTCTCCGCGTGCTCGGCCTCCAGCGCCTCGATCTCCTCGCGCGAGAGGAAGGTGAAGATCCGGAGCAGCTCGCCGACCTTCTCGTCCTCGGCGTTGAGCCAGAACTGGAAGAAGGCGTACGGCGACATCATCTCCGGGTCGAGCCAGAGCGCGCCGCCCTCGGTCTTGCCGTACTTGGTGCCGTCGGCCTTGGTCACCAGCGGGGTGGCGAACGCGTGCACGATCTCGCCCTCCGAGCGGCGGATCAGCTCCACGCCGCCGGTCAGGTTGCCCCACTGGTCGGAACCGCCGAACTGGAGCCGGACGTCGTGGTCGCGGAACAGGTTCAGGTAGTCCATCGACTGCAGCAGGATGTAGCTGAACTCGGTGTAGCTGATCCCCGACTCCAGGCGCCGCTTGACGGTGTCGCGCGCCAGCATCCGGTTGACCGGGAAGTGCTTGCCGATGTCGCGGAGGAAGTCGATCGTCGACAGCCCCGACGTCCAGTCCAGGTTGTTGACCATGGTCGCTGCGTTGGCACCGTCGAAGGAGAGGAACGGCTCGATCTGGCGGCGGACCCGCTCGACCCAGTCACGCACGGTCTCGGCGTCGTTCAGGGTGCGCTCGCCGGAGTCGCGCGGGTCACCGATCATGCCCGTGGCGCCACCGACGAGCACGTACGGCGTGTGCCCGGCGCGCTGGAGCCGCATCGCGGTCACGATCTGCAGCAGGTTGCCCATGTGCAGGCTCGGAGCGGTCGGGTCGAACCCCACGTAGTAGTGGACGCTGCCCTCGCCGAGGGCCTCGCGCAGCGCGTCGAGGTCCGTCGAGTGGGCGATCAGGCCGCGCCACTCGAGGTCGTCGAGGAGGGTGGGATCGAGGGACACGATGCGCCTTCCGTGCAGTGGGTACCGTCGGGCCAAGCCTGCCGCATCGTCCTGACCGGTGCCCACCGGGTTGCTCACGACCACGCTCTAGAGTGGCGGCGGCACGGAAGGAACCGAACGTGATCGCAGGCAGGTACTCGCTCGACCGCGAGGTCGGACGAGGCGGCATGGGGGCCGTGTGGCTGGGCCACGACGAGGTCCTCGGCCGTCCGGTGGCCCTCAAGCGCATCGGCCTGGCCCCGGGGGCCGCCGCGCCCGACCTGGAGCGTGCGGGTCGGGAGGCCCGGCTCGCCGCCCGGTTGAGCCACCCCCACGTCGTGGCGGTCTTCGACCTGGTCGAGGAGGGAGAGGCCCACTGGCTGGTGATGGAGTACGTCGAGGGCTCGACCCTGGCCGAGCTGGTGCGTGACCGCGGGGCGCTCGATCCGGACCAGGCCTCCCGGATCGTCGGCCAGGCGGCCGACGGGCTGACCGCGGCACACGAGGCGGGCATCGTGCACCGGGACGTGAAGCCGTCGAACATGCTGGTCACCGCCGACGGCCAGGTGAAGCTCTCCGACTTCGGGATCGCCCGTGCCGAGGCCGACCCCTCGCTGACGCAGACCGGCCTGGTGACCGGGTCGCCGGCGTACCTCGCTCCCGAGGTCGCCTCGGGCCGCACCGCGACCGACGCGAGCGACGTGTGGTCCCTGGGCGCGACGCTCTTCCACGCGCTGTCCGGCCGCCCGCCGTACGAGGTCGGGGACAACCTGCTGGGCGCGCTGTACCGGATCGTCCACGAGGAACCGCCGCGGCTGCCCGCCCCCGGCTGGCTCGGGCCCCTCCTCGAGGCGACGATGACCCGCGATCCCGGCGAGCGCTGGACGATGGAACAGGTCCGCGACTTCCTGCAGAGCGGACCGGGCAGTCCGCTGCCCGCCCCGCTACCCGTCCGCCGGACCGGCACGGCCGAGCACGACCTGCGCGACCTGCACGGCACCCAGGTGCTGTCCCGACCCGTGCCGACGCCGGCACCGGTGCAGGTCACCCGACCGCATCGGCGGCGAGGCGCCCTCGCGGTGTTCGTCGGCGTCGCCGTCGTGGCGCTGCTGACGGTCATCGGCCTCGCCGTCGGTCTCGGTCTCGGCGATCCCGACCCCGACCCCGACTCGTCCTCCGCCACCCCGTCAGCCGATGAGTCCTCGGCGCCTCCCCAGGCCGAGAAGCCGAGCGCCGAGGCGATGACCCGGTTCATCACCGGCTACCTGGAGACGGCCGCCGCCGACCCGGAGGCCGGTTTCCAGATGTTGACCGGCTCCTTCCAGGACACCAGCGGCGGACTCTCCGGCTACGAGAACTTCTGGGGCGGGGTGAAGCGCGTCACCGACATCGAGGTCGTCGACGCCGACCCGGAGAGCCTCACGGTGACCTACCGCTACCGCTACCAGCTCGCGCAGGGCCCGCCCATCCAGGACAACCCGACCCTCCAGCTCGTCTTCGACGAACGGACCGGCACCTATCTCATCGACGGAGAGCCCAACTGAATCCACCGGTCGGGGGCGCTGTCGACCCCTATCGTGAGGGCCAGGAGGGATGTATGGATCTGGCCGGGCTGTACCGGGACATCGTCGAGACGTCACCGGACGGTATCTGGGTGTTCGATCTCGAGGGACGAACGCTCTTCGCGAACGCTGCCATCGCCGAGATGGCCGGTGTTCCGGCCGAGGAGACAGCCGACCTGACGGTCTTCGACACCCTCGACGAGCCGGGACGACAGCAGTTCGCCGCCCACCTGATGCAGGTGCGGGCCGGACACCTCAACGAGGGCGAGGTCGAGGTCCGCTTCGTCCGTCGAGACAGCCGGACGCTGTGGGCCCTGGTCCGCGAGAGCGCGCTGCGCGACGAGCACGGCGAGATCGTGGCGATCCTGCACCGGTTCATCGACTACGGAGCCCGCCGCGCCGTCCTGGACGAGCTGCAGGAGAGCCAGCGCCGGCTGTCCGAGGCGCAGCGGATCGCCCGGATCGGCAGCTGGGAGTGGGACATCACCAGCGACGAGATCTCCGGGTCCGCCGAGCTCAGCTCGCTCTACCAGGTGTCTCTGTCGGGGGGCCCCGCCGGACTGCGAAAGCTCTTCGAGTCGATCCACGAGGACGACCGGGCGGTGGTCCAGGACGCGATCGACGAGGCGCTCCACCGCACCGGGGAGCTCACCTTCGTCGCCCGGGTGCGGGGCGACGAGGGCGACTGGGTCTGGACCCGGGCCCGCGGGGTCGTGCACCGCGAGCCCAACGGTCGGGTGTGGCTGTCGGGCACCCACCAGGACATCACCGAGGTCAGGCTCGCCGCCATCGCCCTCGAGGACCAGGTCGCGCAGAACACGCTCCTGCAGGCCGTCGCGAGCGCCGCGAACGAGGCAGCCACGCTCGGGGACGTGCTCCGGCACGCCCGCACCCTGGTGCTGCTGCACGACGACTGGGAGCGCGGCCGAGCGTTCGTCCCCGCGGAGGACGGCGAGGGCGTCGTACCTCTGCCCCTCTCGGAGGATGAGCGCCACGAGGACGCCGCGACGCCGGAGCAGTCCGCGCTGGAGCTCGTGCTGGCCAACCAGGCGTTCCGTTCCCGGGCCTCGGTCTGGGATCCGGAGACGATGCTGACCCTCGCCGTCCCGGTGCTCCTCGACGACGGCGTCTGCGCCGTCGTCACGATCACCTCCGCGCCGCCGCTCTACCGCTTCGACATGATCCAGTCCATGGTCGAGCAGGTCGCCGTCCAGCTCGGTCGCGTGGCCGAGCGCGAGCGCAACCAGCGAGAGCTCGCCGACGCCCGCGACCAGGCCATGGAGGCGTCGCGCCAGAAGTCGGAGTTCCTGGCGACCATGAGCCACGAGATCCGGACCCCGCTGAACGGCGTCATCGGCCTGAACGACCTGCTCCTGCGCACCGACCTCGCTCCCGAGCAGGTCCGGCTCGCCTCCGGGGTCCAGGTCGCCAGCCGCGCCCTGCTCAGCGTCATCAACGACGTCCTGGACTTCTCGAAGATCGAGGCCGGCAAGCTCGAGCTCGAGGTGCTCGACTTCGAGGTGCGCCCGCTCCTGGACCAGGTCATCGGCGTGCTCGCGGAGACCGCCCGGTCCAAGGGCCTGGAGCTGTCGAGCTCGTGCGACCACGACGTCCCCGAGGTCGTCGCCGGCGACCCCACCCGGCTCGCGCAGGTGCTGACGAACCTGGTCTCGAACGCCGTGAAGTTCACCGACCGAGGCGAGGTCTTCGTGCGAGCGACCGCCGCGCCCGGCCCCGAGGGCCGCACGGTGCTGCGGGTCGACGTCACCGACACCGGCGTCGGCATCGGCGAGACCGAGATCGCCGGGCTGTTCGAGCCCTTCACCCAGGCCGACGCGTCCACCACCCGGGTGTACGGCGGCACCGGCCTGGGGTTGGCCATCTCCCGCGAGATCGTCGACGCCCTCGGCGGCGAGCTGACCTACGCCCCCAACCCGGACGGTGGCAGCGTCTTCAGCTTCACGGCGTTGCTGGACGCAGCCACGGGGACCCTCGCCGACATCGAGGACGAGTACGCCCGCACCTGGCTGAGCGGCCTTCGGGTGCTGGTGGTCGACGACAACCCGCACAACCGGCTCGTCCTGGAGGAGCAGCTGCGCTGGTGGCAGGTGCGACCCCGGAGCGTCTCCTCCGCGACCGAGGCGCTGGCCGCCCTCCGGGAGGGCCTGCAGACCGGTGACCCGTACGACGGGGTGCTGCTCGACCTGGCGATGCCGGAGCGCGACGGGCTCTCGCTCGCCGCCGACGTCCGCGCGGTACCCGGGCTCGCCGACATCGTCCTGCTCCTGCTCTCCTCCCAGGGCAGCGCGGATGCCGCCGTCATCCGCGACGCCGGGATCGCGGCGTGCCTGACCAAGCCGGTGCTCGCCGGAGTGCTCCGCCAGGCTCTTCTCGAGCAGGTCGCCGGCGTGGGCGCCCGGCCGACCACGAGCACCGCAGTGGCCGGCGAGCGGTCGCAGCGGCGACGCGTCCTGGTCGTCGAGGACAACCCGGTCAACCAGATGGTCGCGCTGGGCCTGCTGGAGTCGCTCGGCTACCTCGGCCAGACCGCAGACGACGGGATCGCCGCGCTGGAGATCCTCCGCGGCTCGACGTACGACGCGATCCTGATGGACGTCCAGATGCCCCGCATGGACGGCTACGCCACGACCCGCGCTCTGCGTGAGCGGGAGGTGGAGCACGGCACGCGGGTGCCGGTCATCGCGATGACCGCGGCCGCCGTCGAGGGCGAGCGCGAGCGCTGCCTCGAGGCCGGCATGGATGATTTCCTCACCAAGCCCGTCGACCCCGCAGCCCTCGGCGACGTGCTGGCCCGCTGGCTCCACCTGCAGTCCCCCAGCACGTCCCCCGTAGCCTCTGACCGCCCACGATCATCGGAGTCCCCCGTGTCCTCTTCCTCGCCGATCGACGGCCTCGATCTCGAGCGCCTCGAGATGCTGCGCGACCTCGACCCCGGCAACACGACGTACCTGGACCGCGCCATCGGCAACTTCATGACCAACTCGCACACGGCGGTCGACACGATCCGCGCCGCCATCGTCGGCGACGACGCCGCCGGGCTGCGCGCGGCCGCGCACAAGCTCGCGGGGAGTGCACTCAATCTCGGCGCCCCCTTCGCCGGGGAGTCCGCCAGGCAGCTGGAGTTCATCGGCGACGCCGAGACCGTCGAGGGTGCGCTCGACCTGCTGCCGGATCTCGAGGAGAGTCTCGAGCGCGCTCGCGGGGCGCTGCTGGCCTACCAGGCGTCGTACGGCGGGGGCAGCGCGTCGTAGCCGGTCGTGGGCCCACATCTGCAGCGTCTGCGGCACCGGTGCGCCGACGACGGAGTGGGTAACGGACGACCAGGACGCCGACCGGGGCGTCGGAGGAGGGACCCGTGAAGAGCCTGATCGTCCTCATCCTGCTGGTCTGGCTGGTCATCGGCGCGGTCGCCGCGGCCCAGCGTGGCTACTTCGGCGACGACCGCGACGTCAGCTGCAAGAGCACCGGCGACACCGTGCTGACCGTGCTCGCCGGCCCGTTGAACTACGCCGGGGTCAATCCGAAGATCGACTGTGGGGACATCCCGGAACCCTCGAACTGACCTCTGCGCCCGCGCTGATCAGGGCCTGTCCGGGGCGGGCGCGGATCGCCGGGTGCTGTTCTGCACAGCGATTCCTCTCGTGCACGTCTCGGGTGGTCAGCGGCGGCGGGTGGTGAATGACGCCCGGGTGCGGGGCCCCGGCACCTCGCCCGCCCGCGGCTCGACCGTCACCACGTACTTACGGTGCGGCGCCAGGCGCCGCAGCACCGTCCCCGGCTTCGTCGACGTCTTTGCCCGCGCCGCCCTCCCGGGCCGGCGCCACTCGATGCGATAGCCCGTCGCCCCCGCGGCGGCCGGCCACGACACGCTCAGCGAACGCGCTGAGCGCCGGGCCCGCAGCTTCCTCACGGCCTCCGGCGGCGGGTACTGCGGCGCGACCACGGCCTCGCCGATCGCGCCGGCCGAGGCGCCCTTCCACGCCTGTACGCGGACGGCGTACCGCCGCCCGTTCCTCAGGCCCGTCAGCCGCACCGGCCCACGCCTCGCCCCGGCGACCACGAGCTGCCAGGGCCTGCCTCCGGCCGGTCGGTACGACACCTCGTACGCCGAGGCTCCCGTCACCGGCGACCACGACACCGTCGCACCCCCGGACTCCGCCGCGACCCTCACCCGCGGAGCGCTCGTGGGGACGGCGGGCACGGACGGCAGCGGTCGCGGGAACGCTGCGCCGACGCCGAGCTCGGCGAGCGCGTCCGCGACGGCCGCCGCGATCTTGACCTCACCGGCAGCGTTCGGGTGCAGCCCGTCGTAGGTGTCGTCGAGGGCGAACCCGTGCGCAGCGTCGGCGACCACCACCCGCGACGTCTCCGTCGACATCGCCTCGGCCAGCGCCGGCAGGCGGTCGTTCAGCTCCGCGGCTCGCGGTTCGGTGTCGAAGGGGCCCGTGCGCAGCCATTCCTGGAGGAGCTCGCTGACCACGATGTCGAGATCGGGGTCTGCGGCCTGCGCGTTCGCGATCAGTTCCTGCAGTTGCGAGACGGTGACGTCGACGTAGCCGTCCCAGAGGAGGTCGTTGACCCCGAGGTTCACCACCACCACGTCGGGTCGGTGGTCCTGGACGAGACCGCCGACCAGCTCTCGCCCCTCCGCCGCCCACCTGCCCCACCTGCCGGCGTGGTCGAGGTCGAAGTCCGGGTCGGCGTACGACGGTGCCGCCCCCTTGTAGCTCGAGGTCTCGGTGTCGGGGCCGACGAAGTCGACCGCCGCGCGCCCGGCGGTGAGGTGCTTCCAGAGGCGGTAGCGCCACGTCCAGTCACCGGTGGAGCCCTGGGTGACGGAGTCCCCCAGCAACATCACCCGCACCGGCCCGGGACCCTGCTCGGCCAGCGCGGACGGCGGCGGGCCCAGGACGGCGGCACCCAGGAAGCAGGCCGTCAGGAGAGCTGCGCTCCGACGCGACGTTCGTACCCTCCGCACCCGGGAGACGGTACGTCGAGTCGTCGCCCCAGGGACCGGAATCGGCAGAGTCGCCCGGGGCAGGAGCCTGCGGACCTCACCGGTCCCGCAAGTGGGGCGGGTGGGGCTCGAACCCACGACCCAAGGATTATGAGTCCTCTGCTCTAACCGACTGAGCTACCGCCCCTCGGCGGGCGAGCCTAGGGCATGGCGGGCGCTACTGCGCGGCCGCCTCGACCCCGTCGGCCGGCTGGTAGCCACACGAGTCCCGGGCGTCGACGGCCGCGCCGGGGTCGACGGTCGGCTCGTCGGTCGGGGTGCCGCTCGGAGCATCGCCGGGCGTCGTGCTCGGCGACTGGGTGGGGGCGCTCGGCTTGGCCGGCTTGGGCTCGATGGCTCGGGCCACCGCCTCGTGCATCCACTCGAAGTCCGGGTCCCCGGAGAAGAACTTGTCGGACCTCTTGAAGACGACCGACTTGACCTTGGCGTCCTTGACCTTCAGCCCGAGCTCGACGAAGGCGGGCAGCAGGTCGAGCGGGATGTCGCTGGAGAGCACCTCCTTGCCGGTCGTGGCGAGGTCGGTGTAGCGGGTGATCAGGGTCGCGGGATCGGCGGCTTCGATGATCGCGTCGATCGTGCAGCGCTGTCGCTCCATCCGCTCGTAGTCGTCGGAGCCCCAGCGCCCGCGGGCGAACCAGAGCGCGTGGAAGCCGTCGAGGTGCCGGTCGGGACCGGGCTGGATGTAGCCCGTCGGCGGGATGCCGGCGTCGGTGTTGCCGTTGATCGCGACCGGCTCGTTGACGTTCACGGTGATGCCGCCCATGGCGTCGACGACGTCCTCGAACCCCTTCAGGTTGGCCAGGACGTAGTAGTCCACCCGGATGCCGAGACTGCCCGCCACCGCCTGCTTGATCGCGTCGGCGCCCTCGTTCTTGCTGTTGCCCAGTACGCCGGGGTGGTGCTGCGGGATCTGGCCGTAGATCGCGTTGAGCATGTAGAAGCCGTCGTCCTCGGACCCGGAGTAGCCGTCCGGGTAGAGGTCGTGGAGCGGGCTGTCGTCCGGGAACTGGGCGTTCATCATGTTGCGCGGCAGGCTGAACATGATCGTCCGGCCGGTCTTCACCGAGATGCTGGCCAGGATGACGGTGTCCGTGCGGACGCCCGTGCGACCCTCGCCGCCGTCGCCCCCGAGGAGCAGGACGTTCACCCGCTTGCGGTCGCCCCAGGGGTTCGCCTCGCTGACGTCCTCGGGCGACGTCGCGGTCTGGTTGTCGCCGAAGACGCTCTCGACCAGGTCGGAGGTCACCAGGGCCGAGCGGGCGGCGTACGCGAAGGGGGTGCCGACCAGCAGGCAGAGCGCCACCACGAAGGTGTGGCCGACGACCGTGTGCCAGCGCGGCCGCCGCAGCGGTCGGACCTGGCGGTAGGTCAGGACGACCAGGCCGGCCCAGCCGAGCAGGCCGAGCACGATCACCGCGGCCGCGATCTGCAGCTGGGTCGGGGAGGTCGCGAAGTCGAGGACGGCCCGCAGGTCGCGGCCGACGTACCAGGCCGCGGCCGCGAGGGCGACGACCGTGGGCAGCAGGACGAGCCAGCCCAGCACCCGCCGTCCGCTCCACACCAGGCCCGAGCCCGGGAGCAGCGCCCCCAGCAGGGTCACGCCGAGGGTGCCCGAGAGCCCCTGCGTGCGCCGGGGTCCGCGGGCACGTCGCGCGCCGCCCCGCGGGACCGCCGCCGCCGATCGACGCGACCGGCGTACGTCGCGGGCGGGCGCCGCTCGCCGCCGACCGCCACGCTGCGGGCGCGCCGCAGGCCGCGGGGTGGGGACGGGAGAAAGGGCATCGACCATGGCGCGGAACAAGGTACCCCGAGGGGGCACCCGATCGTGGTTGATCCGCCGCTCCCCCGCCCCTCACAGGGGGGTGCGGCGAGCTGCGCCCGGTGGCAGGCTGCCGTCATGAGCGAGCCACCACCTCCCCTCGAGCCACTCCGTGAGGACTGGCGACGCGCGCTGTGCGTGGTCGCGCACCCCGACGACATGGAGTTCGGGGCCGCGGCCGCCGTCGCCCGGTGGACCGGACAGGGCAAGGACGTCGGCTACTGCATGGTGACGAGCGGCGAGGCCGGCATCGACGCGATGCACCCGGACGAGTGCCGTCGGGTGCGCGAGGCCGAGCAGGTCGCCTCGGCCGACCTCGTCGGGGTGAGCGACGTGGAGTTCCTCGGTCTCCCCGACGGGATCCTCGAGTACGGCGTCCCGCTGCGCCGCGCGATCGCGGCCGAGGTGCGTCGTACCCGCCCCGACATCGTGGTGACCGGCAACTTCCGCGACACCTGGGGCGGCCGCAACCTCAACCAGGCCGACCACATCGCCGTCGGGCGGGCGGTGCTCGACGCGGTCCGCGACGCGGGCAACCGCTGGATCTTCCCCGAGCAGCTGAGCGCCGACGTCGAGCCCTGGAGCGGGGTCCGCGAGGTCTGGGCCTTCGGCTCCCCGCAGGCCGCCCACGGCGTCGATACGACGACGACCTTCGACGCGGGGGTCGCCTCGTTGGAGGCGCACGCCGCCTACATCGCCGGGCTCGGGTGGGCGGACTTCGATGCCCGCGAGTTCCTCGAAGGCACCTCCCGGGCGACCGGGCAGCGCCTCGGCGTCGCGTTCGGAGCGTCCTTCGAGGTGTTCGCGATGGGCTGGGGCGAGTAGCGGCCGCTCCCTGGTCAGGCCCGGGCGAGCCAGACGGACCTGCTGCCCCGGACCGTCAGGTCGCCACGATGCCGCAGCCCATCCGGCCCGTCGCCGAGGAGCTGGTCGAGCAGGTCCCGGTCGGCCTCGGCCAGCGCGTCGCCGAGACCGTGTCGGACCCGTCCCAGCCAGGTCTGCGCGTACGCCGCCGCCGACGCCGGGAGCGGTTCCACCCGCCCTCCGAGGACCCGGTGCTCGACCGAGAAGCCGGCCAGCTCCAGGACCGGCCGCCAGTCGGGGTGGGTGTTCCAGCCGGCCGCGGCCAGCACCTCCTGCAGCCGCTCCTCCAGGCCGTCCCCGACCTCCGCCGGCAGGAATCGCGGCAGCTCGGCGATCTCGACGGCGACCAGCACCCCGCCGGGGGCGAGCGCCGCGTGCGCCTCGCGCAGCAGCCGGGCCGGATCGGCGAGGTGGTGCAGCGCGGAGGCCGTCCACACCAGCTCCGCGCCGTCCGCCGCCGCCGGCCAGCCGGCGTCGAGGTCGGCGCTCACCGTCCGCAGCCGGCCGGCGTCGTACGACGCCGAAAGCTGGGTGCGCAGGTGCGCGAGGTGCTGCTCGGACCGGTCCACGGCGACGATGGTGGCCTCGGGGAAGCGTCGCGCCAGCAGCCGGGTGCCCGTGCCGGTGCCCGCACCGAGGTCGGCCACCACGCGCGGCTCGAGGCCGGCGGTGGCCCAGTCCAGCACCTCCTGGAGGTGGCTGCCGAGCACCTCGCCGTCGAGGTCCAGGACGGTGGCGTGACCGTCGTCGTGGTGCTCGTGGTGGTGCTCGTGGTCGTCCGGCATGGGTCGAGCCTAGGAGAGCGCCGCCGCCCGGCGGGCGAGGACGCGGTCGACGGCCTTGATCGCCTCCACGACGACCAGGACGACCACGGCGAGGACGGCGGTGAGCACCCACTCGCGCACGCCGAGGGGCGCGGAGCCGAACCAGGTGTGCATGAACGGGGCGTAGACGAACAGGACCTGCAGGGTGAGCAGCGCCAGGGCCGACCACCACACGGCCCGGTTGCCGCGCAGCACGTCGAGGCTGAGGCTGGAGCGCTCGAGGAAACGGCAGTTGAGCAGGTAGGCCAACTGCGCGAGCGCGAGCATCGTGACGGCGGTGGTGCGCGCCTCGTCGACGGGCGCCCCGTTCTCGAGCTCGTAGTAGAAGAGCGCCAGGGTCACGCCGCCGATGAGCGCCGACACCAGCAGGATCCGTCCGAGGAAGGCGCGGGTCAGCAGAGCCGCTCGGGAGTCTCGGGGCGGGCGCCGCATGAGGCCGGGTTCGGCGCCCTCGTTGGTCAGCGACAGCGAGAGCGTGACCGCCGTGACCATGTTGATCCAGAGGGCCTGCACCGGCTGGAGGGGCAGGGTCAGGCCGCACACCACCGCCACCAGGATGACCAGCGACTGGGCGCCGTTCGTCGGGAGCAGGAAGAGGACCGACTTGCGGATGTTGTCGTAGATCCGGTGGCCCTCCTCCACCGCGGTCTTGATGGTGGCGAAGTTGTCGTCGGCGAGGACGATGTCCGCCGCCTCCTTCGTCGCCTCGGTGCCCTTGATGCCCATCGCCAGCCCGACGTCGGCCTGGGTGAGCGCGGGCGCGTCGTTGACCCCGTCGCCGGTCATGGAGACCACTTCGCCGTGGTGCTGCAGGGCTCGCACGATCCGGACCTTGTGCTCCGGGCTGGTGCGCGCGTAGACGTCGACCTCCCGCACCCGCTCGCGCAACTGGGCGTCGCTCATCGCCTCCAGCTCGGTGCCGGTCAGCACCTCGGTGCCCTCCTGGTCGCCGAGACCCATCTCCCGGGCGATCGCGAGCGCGGTGCCGGCGTGGTCGCCGGTGATCATCTTGACCGCGATGCCTGCCTCGCGGCACTCGGCGATCGCGGCGACCGCCTCGGGTCGGGGCGGGTCGACGATGCCCACCAGGCCGACGAACTCGAGGCCGTCGAGCACGTCCTCGGGTGCCAGGGAGTCGGCGTCGCCACCGGGGGCGCGGGCGGCGGCCAGCACGCGGAGACCCTGTGCCCCGAGCGCGTCGATCTGGTCCTCCCACAGTTGTCGGTCCAGCGGCCCGGCCGTCCCGTCGGCGCCGGTCTGCGTGGCGCACCGCTCGAGCACCCGGTCGGGCGCACCCTTGAGCAGCAGGTGCCGCGCGCCCTCGGTCGACTCGACGAGCACGGCCATGTACTTGGTGTCGGACTCGAACGGGATCACCGCGACGCGACGCCAGGCGTCGGGCGAGAAGCCGGCCTTCAGCCCCAGCGCGCGCAACGATCCGTCGGTGGGCTCGCCCACCAGCCGCCACCCGTCGGCCTCGTGCACGATCCGCGCGTCGTTGCACAGGCTCATCACCTCGGCGAGGACGCGCAGGTCGGCCCGGTCGGCCACGCTCACCGCGGTGTCGTCGAGCAGTACGTCGCCCTCGGGTGCGTAGCCGGCGCCCGACACCTGGAGCGAGGCTGCCGCCGTCCGCACCTGCCGGGCGGTCATCTCGTTCTTGGTCAGGGTGCCGGTCTTGTCGGAGCAGATCGTGGTCACCGCGCCCAGCGTCTCGACCGACGGCAGCCGGCGGGTGATCGCTCGCCGGCTCGCCATCTGCTGCACGCCGAGGGCCATGGTGATCGTCACCAGCGCCGGCAACCCCTCGGGGACCGCTGCGACCGCGAAGCCGATCGCCGCGGAGACGAGGTGGCGCGCGTCGTCGTCGTACAGCACCCGTCCGATCACGACCATCACCGCGGCCATGGCGAGGATGACGACGGCGAGCTGGGTCCCGAAGCGGGCCAGACTGACGGAGAGCGGCGTCTCGACCCGCTCGGTCTCCGCGATCATCGCCTGGATCCGGCCGATCTCCGTCTGCGGACCGGTCGCCACGACGACTCCGCGACCGATGCCCGCGGCGACCAGCGTCCCGGAGAAGAGCATGCTGCTCCGGTCGCCGATGCCGGCGTCGGCCGCGACCGGGGACGCGTCCTTGGCGGTCGGCACCGACTCCCCCGTGAGCGCCGACTCCTCGACCTGCAGGTTGACCGCCTCGGTCAGCCGCACATCGGCCGGGATCCGGTCACCGGGCCGCACCCGGACCAGGTCGCCCGGGACCAGCTCGTCGGCCTCGACGTCGAGCCAGCGAGCGTCGCGGCGTACGGAGGCCTGCACGGACAGCATCTGCGAGATGGCGCTCAGGGCCCGCTCCGCCCGACCCTCCTGAACCAGTCCCACGCCGGCGTTGATGACGGTCACGGCAAGGATGACCGTGAAGTCGATCCAGTCGGCCAACAGGGCCTTGAGCGCGGCGGAGACCAGCAGGATGTAGATCAGCACGTCCTGGAACTGCGCCAGCACGCGCCGCCACCAGGGTGTGCGTGCCGGCGGCGTCAGCCGGTTCGGACCGGCCTCCGCGAGGCGTCGGCGTACCTCCTCGCTCTCCAGGCCGTCGCCGCCGGTGCCCAGCGCCGACAGGACCTCGTCGGCCGACGTCGCCCACGGCGCCACCGGGCTCTGGACGGATCCAGCGCTCGCGTCGGGGATGACGTCCATCGATCGGCACCAACTCTCGTGGGTAGCTCATGCCCGGCCGCGCGGGCGCTGGTCGCAGGCGGCGAGGCGGGCCGCCCCAGCGTAGTGGGGCGCCGACGGCGACCGCCTCGCACCGGGGTGGGCGGTGACCGAATCCCCAGGTGCTTCCGGCGCGCATGACGAAGGCCCCTGACCCGCGTCGTCCGCAGGTCAGGGGCCTTGTCTCTGCTCCCCCGGTTGGACTCGAACCAACAACCCTCCGATTAACAGTCGAATGCTCTGCCAATTGAGCTACAGGGGATCGGAGCAGCGCGGGAAACCTTAGCAAGGGGTACGGTCCGACGAAAATCGAGGCCTCTCGACTACCCGACCTCGGTGCGCGCGGCGGCCAGCGCGTCCTCGGCCAGCGCCCGGACGACCGGGTCGTCGGGGTCGACGCCCTCGTCGTACTCGAAGACCCAGACGAGCGGACGGTCGCCCCGCGGCGCCCGGCGGGCGATCACCCGCAGGCCCCGGCGACCGTCGACGGCGACGTGGCGCTGGAGTACGACGCTGGCGGTCACCCGCTCCCGCACCAGCTCCAGCAGCCGGCCCGGCTCCTCGATGAGCAGCCGGTGCTGACCGCGCAGCTCGCCCCAGGAGCCGACCTCGGTGACCGTCAGCGTGGACTCGTCGTGGTCCCAGTCGGCGGCCTCGACCTCCTCCCACGGCAGCCGGGAGCCGTCGGGGAGGTAGAGCGCGTCGCGGGTGCCGCCCACGGTGCCGTCCGGGCTCTCCGTCCAGGCCAGCAGCCGCTCGCCCCGCTCGACCGTCACCGGTGGGGCCGTCCGCCGCAGCCTCACGTCGTCGAGCCCGCGAGCCGGTCGCGGAGCGCGCGACGGTGCGCCTCCAGGGCGGCGAGCTCGCCGAACATCTTGTTGAACTCCTCGGCGTGCTCCACCGGGTTGGTGCGCTGCAGCTTGGACTTGATCTCGGCGATCCGGCGGGCGGCCGTCAGCTCGAGCAGCTTGAAGACGTGCTCGGCGACGTACGCCGCATCGGGCTCCTTGTGGGTGTGCAGCGGCTCGACGGCCAGAGCGCTGATCGCCAGCGACACCTCGGGGTCGGTCGCGCTCTCTCGGAGACGGCTCGTCCATCCCGGGTCGCCCGAGCCGGCGGCCGGGCCGCCGGCGGCCGCGACCAGCTCCCAGACGGCGCGGTACGTCGGGTGCCTGAAGTCGTTGCCACCGATGTCGCCGGTCGTGCGGCCGATCGCCATCGGGTGCTGGATGACGAGCTTCAGCGTCTCCCGCTCCAACGAGAACCGGGGGTCGCGCAGGTCGGGGAGCTGACGGCGCGGCGCGGGCGGCGGCGCCTGCTCGGCGGCCTGCTGGGGGGCTCGCCGGTCGTCGGTGCGCGGCTGCTGGGCCGGTCGCTTCGCGGCCCGGCGCACCTCGGAGAGCACCGCGTTCGTGTCGACGTCGGCACCGATCATCTTCGAGATCTCCTGGGCGAAGGCGGTCACCTTCGACTGGTCGCGAATCGAGGCCACCAGCCGGGCACTCTCGCGCAGCGCGTCGATGCGCCCGTCGGCACGGTCGAGGTCGTACTTGCCGACCACGTTGCTCAGCACGAAGCGGTACAGCGGCACCCGGCGGGCGACCAGCTCGCGAACCGCGGCGTCGCCCTCCTTGATGCGCAGCTCGCACGGGTCGAGACCGTCCGGCTCGACCGCGACGTAGGTCTGCGAGACGAAGTTCTGGTCGCCGGAGAAGGTGCGCAACGCTGCCTTCTGGCCCGCCGCGTCACCGTCGAAGGCGAAGATCACCTCGCCGCGGAACTCCTCGTGGTCGTGCAGGAAGCGGCGCAGCACCCGCGAGTGGTCGTCGCCGAAGGCCGTGCCGCAGGTCGCGACCGCCGTGCCGACGCCGGCGAGGTGGCAGGCCATCACGTCGGTGTAGCCCTCGACCACGACCGCCTGGGAGGACTTGGCCATCTCCTTGCGGGCCAGGTCGATGCCGTAGAGGACCTGGCCCTTCTTGTAGATGGGTGTCTCGCCGGTGTTGAGGTACTTGGCCTCGATCCGGTCGTCGTCGAGGATCCGTCGCGCGCCGAAGCCGATGGTGTCGCCGCTGGCGTCGCGGATCGGCCACATCAACCGGCCGCGGAAGAAGTCGTACGGCGAGCGTCCCACTCGGACCAGCCCCGCCGCCACGACCTCCTCCTGCGAGAAGCCGCGCTGGCGCAGGTGGCGGAAGAGGTCCTCTCCCCCGCGCGGCGAGAAGCCGACCCCGAACAACTCGGCGTGGGACTGCTCGAACTGCCGCTCCGCCAGGAACTGCCGGGCCGGCAGCGCGTCGGGCGTCGCCAGCTGCTCGGCATAGAACTCCTGGGCGACCCGGTGCGCCTCGACCAGCTTGGCGCGCTGCGGACCGCGCGGCCGGTCGTCACGGTCGTCGCCCTCCTCGCGCTGCAGCTGGACGCCGTACTTCTCGGCGAGCCGCTCGACCGCCTCGGCGAAGCTGAGCTTGTCGTGCTCCATCAGGAAGTTGATGACGTCGCCGCCTTTTTGGCAGCCGAAGCAGTGATAGAACCCGCGGCTGGGCGTGACGTGGAACGACGGCGACTTCTCGTCGTGGAAGGGGCAGAGGCCCTTCTGGGAGCCGCCACCACCGTTGCGCAGGGTGACGTACTGGGACACGACCTCGTCGATGCGCGCCTTCTCACGCACCTCGACGATGCTCTGTTCGCGAATCCGGCCCGGCACGTGGTGATCCTACGGGCGGTCCGGGGGGCTCAGTACTCGCCGGTCATCACGTTGTGGAGTGGCTCTCCCGCGGCGAACCGGTGCAGCTGGTCGCGCACCAGCCGGTGGGCCCGCGGCCACATCGCGCTGCTGGCCCCGCCGACGTGCGGGCTGATCAGCAGTCCCGGCGCGTCCCACAGCGGGCTGTCGGCCGGGAGCGGCTCGGTGTCGGCGACGTCGATCGCCGCGGTCACCGTGCCGGCGTGCAGGGCGGCGACCAGGTCGTCGGTCACCACGACGGCCCCGCGGGCCACGTTGACCAGCAGCGCACCTTCCTTCATCCGGCCCAGGAAGCCGGCGTCGACCAGGCCCCGGGTGGCCTCGGTGAGCGGGACGATGAGGATCACGACGTCGGCGTCCGGGAGCAGAACGGGCAGGTCCTCGATGGGGTGTACGCCGTCGCGGGCGGTGCGCGCGACGCGGACCACCTCGGTCTCGAACGGCAGGAGGCGGGCCTCGATCGCCTCGCCGATGGCGCCGTACCCGACGAGCAGAACGCGCTTGTCGGCAAGCGCCGGACGCCAGCCTCCCCGCCACTCGCGGCGCCCCTGCTGGCGGACGAAGTCGGGGATGCCGCGCAGGCTCGCCAGGGTGAGCGCGAGGGTCAGCTCGGCGGTCGAGGTGTCGTGGATGCCGCGGCCGTTGCAGAGCGTCACGTCCGCGGGCACCCGGCTGCGCACGTTGTCGACTCCGGCGGACAGCGTCTGGACGACCCGCAGGCTCGACATCCGCGGCAGCACGTCCCCGACGGCGGGACCCATCTGGTACGGCGTGACGTAGAAGCCCACCTCGCCGACGGAGTCCGGCACGCTCTCGGTCGGGTCGACCACCTCGTAGCGCAACCCGGTCGGCGGGTCACCCAGGAGCTCGGGGTCGAACGGCAGCCAGACGAGGGGTTCGCTCACGGAATCGACCCTAGGCGGAACCCCGCCGAGTCAGCAGCAGTGGTGGGCCGAGTCAGCACTACTGGTGCTGACTCGGCGACCAAACGGGACCGGCGTCAGGCGCCGGGGACGGTGAGGCGCGCGTGCCAGGAGACCGCGCTCGCGTCGGTCAGCGAGGCGACCTGGTCGATCACCACCCGCAGCCGGGCCGAGTCGTCGGCAGCGGCGTGCCAGTCGTCGGCGAGCGGCCGCTGGAGCGCGTCGGGCCCGCGCCGGAGCAGCTCGGCGACCAGCTCGTGCAGCAGCTCGCGCTGCCGCACCATCAGCGCCAGCCGGTCCTCGGCCTGCATGACGTAGTGCGCCGCGATCCCCTTGAGCACCGCGATCTCCAGCCGGGTGCGGTCGGGGACCACCAGGTCCGCGGCGTAGCGCATGAACGGGCCCTCTCCGGCGGCGAAGGTGGCGTGCTGCACAGCGCCGCAGAAGCGGCCGATCAGGTCGCTGGTGAGGTTCTTCAGCGCGGCCTGGCCGCGCCGCGACCGGTCGTACGGCGTCGTCGGCCAGCTGCCCTGCGTGCGCAGGCCGGCCAGTACGTCGTCGAGGTCGGCGTCGGAGGCGTCCGGGAGGTACCACTCCCGCACCGTCTGCCACACCGCCGGCGGGTCGAGCCGGGTGAGGTCGACCCGGTCGGCCACGATGCCGTCCTCGACGTCGTGGACGGAGTAGGCGACGTCGTCGGCGAGGTCCATCACCTGCGCCTCCAGACACTGCCGGGTGCCCGGCGGTGCGGCCGACCGCAGCCAGGCGAACACGGGGAGGTCGTCGGCGTACACGCCGAACTTGCCGGACTCCGCGGGCGCCTCGGCACGGGTCCAGGGGTACTTCGTGCAGGCGTCCAGCGTGGCGCGCGTGAGGTTGAGCCCCACCGAGTGCCCGTCGGCGTGGAAGGTCTTCGCCTCCAGCCGGGTCAGCAGCCGCAGCGTCTGCGCGTTGCCCTCGAACCCGCCGCACTCCTCGGCCAGCGCCGCCAACGCGCGCTCGCCGTTGTGCCCGAAGGGCGGGTGCCCGAGGTCGTGGGCCAGCGCGGCGGTCTCGGCGATGTCCGGCTGGCTGCCGAGGGCCCGCGACAGGTCCCGGGCGACCTGGGCCACCTCCAGGCTGTGGGTCAGCCGGTTGCGGACGAAGTCATCGGCCTGCGGGTCGACCACCTGGGTCTTGGCGGCCAGCCGCCGCGACGCCGCCGCGTGTACGACGCGGGCCCGGTCCCGCTCGAACGGGGTGCGGATCGGCGCGTCCACTCGCTTCGGTGGCTCGGCGACCAGCCGCTCGCGGGCGGCGTCGTCGTACAGCTCCTGGGCGTCCATCGAGGGCGACCTTAGCCAGGACCGCGGACGGGCCGCCCGTCGGCGGGGGATCCGACGAGGATCGGTCTCCGAACTGCGAAGGCCCCACTCGACGTGGCCCCGCTGATCGCAGTTCCCCGTCCTCGCCACTCAACCTGGGTGGAGGTTGCTGCGTAAGGATCAGTGAGACAACGGATCGGCGGGGAGGTGACCGTGGGGCGAGGGCAGCGGAGTCGAGAGATCGACGTGGACTTCGAGCAGTTCGTCGTGTCGGCGTGGCCCCGCCTCCGTCGGGCGGCGTACCTGCTCTGCTTCGACGCCCACGAGGCCGACGACCTGGTGCAGACCGCGCTGGCCTCGACGTACGCGCGCTGGCGCAGCGTGCGCCAGGCGGAGGCCTACTCGTACGTGCGTCGGGCCGTGATCAACGCGTATCTGGACAGCCTGCGCAGACGCCGCCCGGTGCCGGTCGAGCACGACCCGGACCGCCCGGTCCTGGCTGACCACTCGGTCGAGGAACGAAGTGAGCTCACCGAGCTGCTCGCACCGCTGTCTCCTCGCGAACGCACGATCATCGTGTGGCGCTACTACTTCGACGCTCCCGAAGCCGAGGTCGCCGAGCGGCTCGGCATCTCGACGGGCACGGTGAAGAGCACTGCGTCACGGGCGCTGGCCCGTGCGCGTTCGGCTGCCACCGTCCAGACCACTGCTACCGAAGGAGAGAGCCGATGATCGACCACGACACGCTCGAGCTGCGCAGGATGGTCGAGACCGACCCGGGCTCTGCCAACAAGCCGGATCTGCCGGCGCTGATCAGGTCGGGCCGGCGGATCCAGGCCCGCCGCCGCGTCCTCGGAGGCGGCCTCGCGCTCGGTGCTGCCGCGGTGGTCACCGTGCCGTTGCTCGCCCTGACCGGCGGCCCTGCCGATGGTCCCGCCGAAGGCCCGGTCACCGGCACCGATCACGCGCAGGACGTGGCCCCCTCCTCCGCTCCCACGTCCGCCCCGGCGCAGGGCACCACCGCCGAACCCGAGTGCGGCGTCCTGTCGTGCGTGGAACCGGACGGGAAGGTGGTGGAGACCGGGAGGTTGATCGACGAGCTGCCGGTCCACACCCTGCCGAGCGGCGCCGAGGAGATCCTCTACGTCGCCCAGACCGAGGATGTCGGTGACCCGGCGGGCCGAACGATCGAGGTGCTGTCAGCCGGCTACCGAGACGACGGGAAGATCGTCCGCACGGTCTGGGCGCTCCATCCCGTGGCCGGCAACACCGAGGCCCCTCGGTTCTGGTCCAACCCCGGGCATGCCAACGGCCGCCCCGGCGACAGCGACCACTACGTCGTCCTGGGGTACGTCAAGGGCAGCCCCGCGGAGATCACCTGGTCGACACCCGACGGCGACTCCGGCCCGGTCGCCGGACTCCTGCGCCTCGACGGCTACACGGCGTTCTACCTGACCCGGCCGATGCCCGCCGACTACGTCGCGCCGCCGCGGGTGACCCGGAACCCGGACGGCTCGTACACCGTCGAGACCGACGAGGGCCCCCGGACCGTCCGCTCCGGCGAGTCCTTCGATCGCGGCCTCCTGATCGGCGACGAGTTCGCGCCCGACCTCACCGTCCACACCTCCGACGGCTGGTCCTGCACGCTGCAGGAGTGCGGCACGAGCGGCTAGCGACTCCGCCGCCTGCCCTGGCGTCTGCCGTGGCCCGAGACGTCTACCAAACGGGTCACCGGACACCCAGGTCGCATGACGTCCCGACGAACGTCATCGACCCGACCGCCCGGACGGGCCCGGGTCAGTACGTCGTGACGTGCACGTGGTCGTAGTGGTTGGCGGTGGTGGAGCCGCGGTCGGACATGCCGCGCCACCCCTCGCCGGACCGCTCGACCGACCAGATCTTCTGGGAGTAGATGAGGTAGCTGACGCCGAGGTCGCTGTAGTGGTCGCGGACGAACTCCGCGACCTGCCAGCCGCGTCCACCGCTGACCATGATGTCGACCGCGAGGCCCTGGGAGTGCTCGCCGTCGCCGCGGAAGGTGCCGTACGTCGAGATGTCCGGGAACGCCGCGCAGACCGCTTCGTGCACCTTGACGATGTTGGGGCTGACCCCGGACGCCACGGAGGTGCCGTTCGTGCAGTCGCCGCCCAGGGCGAACGGCTTCTCCTCGGAGAGGAAGCCGTCGGTGACCCAGCGCGCGGCGCCGTCGACGACGATCTCGACCCGACCGTCCAGGGACCGGCCGGTCACGAGCACCTTCTCGCCGGGCTCGAGCTCCCCGACCTGGCGGGCGTCCTCGCCGGGCTCGTTCCACAGGTTGAGGGCCTCGCTGGTCCACAGCTTGGTGTCCGCCTTGCGGACGGCCAGCCGGGTGGCAGCCGGGGCGGTCACCCGCTCCTGCTTGGACAGCGGCTCGATCGTCGACCGGGCGGAGCTGCGGGAGATCACCTGCTGGCGCGGTGGTACGGCGGCGGAGAGCCCGGCCGAGGCACTGTCTGCGGCGATCAGGTCTCGGGTCGCGGGATCACTGGCGAAGACGCCGAGGGTCACCACGGAGGCGGTCGCCAGGACGGCGAGCGGGCCGGCGACAAGCGCGGCACGGGGCAAGCGGCGGGCATTGGTCTCCCGCTTGTGGCGATGTACTGCCACAGCGTCGATCCTTTGCTGTTGCTGACAGGGGACGGCCGGATCCGAAGAGTGACGGGTCCGGCTCGGTTGACGACTAAACCACAGGCCCGGTCAGGTATCCCAAAGACGGCCCGGAAAACTCGGGTGTTCCGAGTCACCCGCGACTCAGCCCCCGGTGGTCTCCCCGGCTTCCTCCTGCACGTGCTGGCCCGTCCCGTCGGTGTCGTCGAGCCAGCCCTCAGGCAGGGCGACCCGCGAGCGCGGCGAGCCCTGGCGACCGCGTGGCGTGCCCAGCGCGGACAGCGGGAACGGCTCGTTCGGGTCGAGGTCGGCGAGCAGTACGTCGAGGCTCGCGAGCGACTCGACCAGGCCGAGCGAGCGGCGCAGGTCGCCGCCCGCGGCGAAGCCCTTGAGGTACCACGACACGTGCTTGCGGAACTCCTTGCACCCGCGCTCCTCCCCCATGTGCTGGCAGAGCAGCTCGGCGTGCCGGCGCATCATCGCGATCACCTCGCCCAGCGTCGGGAGGGTCGCCACCTGCTGCCCCCCGAACGCGGCGGCCAGGTCGCGGAAGAGCCACGGCCGGCCGAGACAGCCGCGTCCCACGACCACGCCCGCCGCACCGGTCTGCTCGACCATCCGGAGCGCGTCGGCCGCCTCCCACACGTCGCCGTTGCCGAGGACCGGGATGTCGACGTGGGCGACCAGCGCCGAGATCGCGTCCCAGTCCGCCGCACCGGAGTAGGCCTGCGAGACGGTCCGTCCGTGCAGCGCGATGGCGGCACAGCCGGTCTCCTGCGCGATCCGGCCGGCGTCGAGGTAGGTCAGGTGGTCGTCGTCGATGCCCTTGCGGGTCTTCATCGTCACCGGGACGTCGTACGGCGTGGCCGCGGCGACCGCGTGCTCGAGGATCTCGCCGAGCAGCCCGCGCTTCCACGGCAGCGCGCCGCCGCCACCCTTGCGGGTCACCTTGGGGACCGGGCAGCCGAAGTTCAGGTCGATGTGGGCGACGCCGTACTCGGCACAGAGGATCTCGGCCGCCTTGCCGACGTAGACCGGGTCGGTGCCGTAGAGCTGCACCGAACGGACCGTCTCCAGCTCGTCGAAGACGAGCATGTCCTTGGTGTGCTGGTCGCCCTCCACCAGTCCGCGGCTGGTGATCATCTCGCAGACGTAGAGGCCGGCGCCCTGCTCGGCGCAGAGCCGGCGGTAGGCCGCGTTGGTGATGCCCGCCATCGGGGCGAGCACCACGGGGGTGTCGACGCGCAGCGACCCGAGGGTCAGCGAGGTGGGCGGGGGCACGGGCCCATTCTCCCGTCGGGGGCGGTCCCCGACGAAATCAGGACCCCGGCTTCTCGTCCTTCTTCTTCTTGCTGGCGCGCACCGGCTCCGGGCGGGTCAGCTCGCCGGTCCAGGTGATCGGGTTGACGTCCTGGGTGGGGCGGAAGCTGACGGCGGTCAGCCCGCCCCGGTCCGGCACCAGGTAGACGAGGCAGAACTCCGCGCTCGCCCCCGGCGCGAACGGCTCCGGGAAGTCCGTGCTCGGGCACGTGGTGAAGGAGCTGCCGAACCCGGAGTAGTCGACCAGCCGGTTCTCGCCGTCGACGACGTACAGCGGGACCCGCCGACCACCGAGATCCGTCTCGCCGGTGTTGGTGATCGTCGCCCGGACGAAGTACGGCCGGGTCTGCTTGGTCGCCTCGTCGATCCGCCACCCGGCGAAGGACCGCGTGAACGACGTCTTCTCCAGCCGGTCCACCCGCACGTCGATCACGCCGACGCTGCCCTGGCGCGGCTCCCAGGCCAGCGTCGCGGTGTCGCCCACCGCCAGCTCGCTGCCCTGCTCGGTGAGCTCGACGCCGTCCGGGACGGGCAGGGAGCTCGCCGAGGCGGACGCGGACGTCGAGGCGTCCGACGAGTCCTTCTCCGACCCGCTGTCGGAGTCGCCGGAGCAGCCCGTCAGCAGGACGGCACCGAGGACGGTGCCCAGGAGCGCGGAGACGAGGCCGGTGGTGGCGCGGTTCAGCATCCAGTCATTGTGCATGGCAGGACTCAGCAGCCGACGAGCCGCTCCGCGAAGAACCGGGCGATCCCCGCCAGGGGGATCCGCTCCTGCTCCATCGAGTCGCGCGAGCGGACGGTCACGGCGTCGTCCTCGAGGGTGTCGAAGTCGACGGTGACGCAGAACGGCGTACCGATCTCGTCCTGGCGGCGGTAGCGACGCCCGATCGCGCCGGAGTCGTCGAAGTCGACGTTCCAGTTCGTCCGCAGCTCGGTCGCGAGGGCCTTGGCCTTCGGCGAGAGGTCGGCGTTGCGCGAGAGCGGCAGCACCGAGACCTTGACCGGCGCCAGGCGCGGGTCGAGACGCAGCACGGTCCGCTTGTCGACGCCACCCTTGGTGTTCGGCGCCTCGTCCTCGGTGTAGGCGTCGACCAGGAAGGTCATCAGGCTGCGCGAGAGGCCGGCGGCCGGCTCGATGACGTACGGCGTGTAGCGCTCGTTGTTGGCCTGGTCGAAGTACGACAGGTCGGTGCCCGAGTGCTTGCCGTGCGTCGACAGGTCGAAGTCGGTGCGGTTGGCGATGCCCTCCAGCTCGCCCCACTCCGAGCCCGCGAACCGGAAGCGGTACTCGATGTCGACGGTCCGCTTGGAGTAGTGGCTCAGCTTCTCCTGGGCGTGCTCATAGTGCCGCAGGTTGTCGGGGTCGATGCCGAGGTCGACGTACCACTTGGTGCGCTCGTCGATCCAGTACTGGTGCCAGTCCTCGTCCTCGCCGGGCTTGACGAAGAACTCCATCTCCATCTGCTCGAACTCACGCGTGCGGAAGATGAAGTTGCCGGGGGTGATCTCGTTGCGGAAGCTCTTGCCGATCTGGGCGATGCCGAACGGCGGCTTCTGCCGCGAGCTGGTCACGACGTTGGCGAAGTTGACGAAGATGCCCTGCGCGGTCTCCGGGCGCAGGTAGTGCAGGCCGGACTCGTCCTCGATCACGCCGAGGTAGGTCTTCAGCAGCCCGGAGAACTGGCGCGGCTCGGTCCACGCGCCGCGGGTGCCGCAGTTGGGGCAGGCCAGGGTGGCCATGTCGACGGCGTCGGGGTCGTCGAGACCCTTCTTCTCGGCGTACTCCTCCTGCAGGTGGTCGGCGCGGTAGCGCTTGTGGCAGGACTGGCACTCGGTGAGCGGGTCGCTGAAGGTCTCGACGTGGCCGCTGGCCTCCCAGACCGCACGCGGCAGGATGATGCTGGAGTCGAGGCCGACGACGTCCTCGCGGGCCTGGACCATCGCGCGCCACCACTGGCGCTTGATGTTCTCCTTCAGCTCCACCCCGAGCGGGCCGTAGTCCCAGGCCGACTTGGTGCCGCCGTAGATCTCGCCGCAGGGGAAGACGAAGCCTCGCCGCTTCGCGAGGGAGACGACGTGGTCGACGGTGGTTGCGGGCGGCTTGGCCACGGGGTTCAGCTCCTGTGCTGGTGGTCGGTCGGCTGGCTGCCGGCCTCTTTCAGGGACGAACGATCAGCCTAGCGACCGGGACGCCTGGACATTGAGGTCGGTACCGGGCTCCACGGGCTCGTAGGCGCTCGGCTCGTCGAGAGCCCGGCCGAGCAGGGGTACGGCGTACAGCTTCACGTCGTACGACGACAGCGCGCGGCGGTAGGCGCCCACGTGCTCCCAGGTCGTGGTCAGCACCCACAGGGCCGGCTCGTCGAGGTTGCGCCCGATGGTGCCGTTCAGGTAGCCGGGGCGGTCCGCGAGCGTCGCCCGGGCGGTCTCGAGGTCGGCCCGGAAGGACGCCGCCTCGCTCTCGGGCACGCGGAACCTGTTCACGACCAGCACCGCGCCAGCCTAGTGGTCACCGCCGGAACTAGCGATCCCCGAGCCGGCACTCAGTTTGACAACGATTCTCAATACTTGTGAGAATCGTTCTCATGCAATTCGCCAGTCTCCTCTCCTCCGGCCTCGCCGTCGCCGTCGTGCTCTCCCTGGCCGGCTGTGCCGCGCTGACCGACAGCAGTGCAGGGGCGGTGGACTCCCGGACCGTGGCGGTCGGCCTCTACCCGCTGGAGTACGTCGCCGCCCGGGTCGCCGGCGACGCCTTCGAGGTCACGAACCTCACCACCCCCGGCGGCGAGCCGCACGACCTGACCCTGAACCTGCGGGAGACCGCCGTCGTCGCCGACGCCGCTCTGCTCGTGTACGTCGGCTCGCTCCAGCCGAGCATCGACGACGCCGCCGAGGAGGTCGCCGAGGGCGAGGTGCTCGACGCCGCCTCCGTGGTCGGCCTGCTCCCGTTCGACGACGGTCACGGCCACGAGGAGCACGCCGACGAGGAGCACGCCGCGGAGGAGCACGCCGACGAGGAGCACGCCGCGGAGGAGCACGCCGACGAGGAGCACTCCGCGGAGGAGCACGCCGACGAGGAGCACTCCGCGGAGGAGCACTCCGCGGAGGAGCACTCCGACGAGGAGCACGAGGGTCACGACCACGGCGAGGACGACCCGCACTTCTGGCAGGACCCGCTGCGGATGGCCGACCTGGGCGACGCGATCGCCGAGCGCCTGGCCGAGATCGACCCCGACGGGGCCGAGACCTTCGAGGCCAACGCCGCCGACCTGCGCGCCGATCTGGAGGCACTGGACCAGGAGTACGCCACCGGCCTCGGCGACTGCGCGATCACGACGGTCGTCACCAACCACGACGCGTTCGGCTACCTCGAGAAGTACGGCCTGCACCTGGAGTCGATCACGGGCATCTCCCCCGACGCCGAGCCGAGCCCCGCCACCCTCGTCCACCTGCAGGACCTGATCGAGGACGACGGCATCACCACCGTCTTCTCCGAGAGCCTGGTCAGCGCGAAGAGCGCCCAGACGCTCGCCTCCGACGTCGGGGTCCGCACCGAGGTGCTGGACACCGTCGAGGGACTGACCGACGAGACCGCGGACGAGGACTACCTTTCTCTCATGCGCCACAACCTCGCCAAGCTCGAGGAGGCGAACCGCTGTTGAGCGGCGCGACCCCGCCCGTGATCGAGCTCTCCGACGGCGCCGTGGCCATCGCCGGGCGGCCGGTGGTGCGCCAGATCGACCTGACGGTCCGCTCCGGTGAGTTCGTCACGCTGCTCGGCCCGAACGGTTCCGGCAAGTCGACCCTGGTGCGTGCGCTCACCGGCCTGCGTCCCCTGTCGCGGGGTTCGCTGCAGCTCTTCGGCACCCCGTTCGAGTCCTTCTCCGACTGGCACCGCCTCGGGTTCGTCCCCCAGCGCACCAGCGCCGCCAGCGGTGTACCCGCCTCGGTCGCGGAGGTGGTGGCCTCGGGACGGCTGACCCGGCGCCGGCTGCTGCGCCCCCAGAGCCGCGCCGACCGGGCCGCGGTCACCGCGGCGCTCGACCTGGTCGGCCTGGCCGACCGGGCCCGCGACAACGTCGCGACGCTCTCCGGCGGCCAGCAGCAGCGGGTGCTGATCGCCCGGGCGCTGGCCGGCGAGCCCGACCTCTTCTTCCTCGACGAGCCGACCGCCGGCGTCGACCTGCCCAACCAGCACGCGCTCGCCGAGGCCCTCGCCGCGCTCTCCCGCTCGGGGAGCACGATCGTGCTCGTCACCCACGAGCTCGGCCCGCTCGCGCCGCTGGTCGACCGCACCGTGGTGCTCCGCGACGGTCGTCTCGTGTACGACGGCCCGCCGCTGGCCGTCGACGACGCCCACAGCCACCACCACCCCCACGAGGGCCGTCACGACCACCATCCCGGTGTCGTCGCGCCCCTGGACCGGACGCCCGATCCGCACAGCGAGGACGTGACCTGGTGATCGACCTCCTCAGCTACCCCTTCATGCAGCGAGCGCTGCTGGCGGCCTTCGTCACCGGCCTCGCCGCCCCGGTCATCGGCACCTACCTCGTCCAGCGACGCCTGGCCCTGCTCGGCGACGGTCTGGGCCACGTCGCGGTGACCGGGGTGGCGCTCGGCCTGCTCACCGGTGTCGCGCCGACCTGGACCGCCGTCGTCGTCGCGGTCCTGGGGGCCATCGCCATCGAGATGATCCGCGACCGCGGCCACACCAGCGGCGACCTCGCGCTCGCCCTGCTCTTCTACGGCGGTCTGGCGGGCGGCGTGATGATCACCGGGCTGGCCGGCCAGAGCGGCGCGACCCTGCAGCGCTACCTGTTCGGCTCGATCACCTCGATCTCGCTGGCCGACATCTGGTTCACCCTCGCCCTGGCCCTGGTGATCCTGCTGCTCGGTGTCGGCCTGCTCCCCCAGCTGTTCACCGTCGCCCAGGACCAGGACTTCGCCCGGGTCGCCGGGCTGAACGTGCGCGCCTACAACCTGCTCGTCGCCGTGCTGGCCGCGGTGACCGTCACCGTCGCGATGCGCACGGTCGGGCTGTTGCTGGTCTCGGCGCTGATGATCGTGCCCGTCGCCGCGTCCCAGCAGCTGGCCCGGTCCTTCCGCGCGACGATCGTCGGCGCGGTCGTCGTCGGCGCCGGATCGGGGGTCGGCGGGCTGCTCGTGTCGGCGTACCTCTCCGAGAGTCGCGACCTGACGGTCGCTCCCGGGCCGACGATCGTGCTGCTCGCGCTGGGGTGCTTCGCCGCCACCTGGCCGGTCGGCATGGTCTTCCGGCGCCGGGCCCGGCTGCGGACCCCGTTCCCCGCCGTCGAGCCGGAGGCCCACGAGGTCTGCGGCGAGCACGCCCACGAGCACGGCCGGGACTGCGGCCACGTGGCCGTCCCGCACGGCGACCACGTCGACTACGTCCACGACGGCCACCGGCACGCGATCCACGGGAGGCACTATGACGAGCACTGAGACGAACCCGCCCCTGCGACCGACCCGGCAGCGGCTCGCGGTCGTCGAGGCGATGGGGTCCTTCGAGGACTTCCGCTCGGCGCAGGAGATCCACGAGCTGCTGGGTGAGCGGGGCGAGACCGTCGGCCTCGCGACCGTCTACCGCACCCTCCAGCGGCTGGCCGAGGCCGGTGAGGTCGACATGCTGCGCACCGAGGACGGCGAGGCGATCTACCGCCGCTGCTCCGACACGCACCACCACCACCTGGTGTGCCGATCCTGCGGACGGACCGTGGAGGTCGAGGGGCCCGCCGTCGAGCGGTGGACCCGGTCCATCGCATCCGAGCACGGCTTCGTCGACGTCAGCCACACCCTGGAGATCTTCGGCACCTGCCCGAGCTGCGCCTGACCTGACATCACAGCTGAGGCGCGAGCGGCTCCTCCAGCGGGAGCCGGACCCGGAAGACACTGCCGGCGCCCAGCACGCTCTCCACCTCGATCCGCCCTCCGTGCGCCTCGACGATCTGCTTGGTGATGTTCAGCCCCAGACCCACGCCCGGGATGGAGCGCTCCTCGGCGAGCCGGGAGCGGAAGAAGCGTGTGAAGAGCCGGTCGCGATCGGCCGAGGAGATCCCGATGCCGGTGTCGCGGACCTCCAGCTGCGCGCGGTCGCCGTCGACGGTCAACGTCACGTCCACCCGGCCGCCGCGCTGGCTGTACTTCACGGCGTTCGACAGCAGGTTGTCGGCCACCTGGCCCAGCCGGCGGGGATCGGCGTACATCGGCAGGACGGCGGGGGCCAGCAGGTGCAGCGTCACGCCCGCCGCCTCCGCGGCCGGACTGGCGGCCTCGACCGAGTCGCACACCCCGCTTTCGCGCACGATGCGAGCCGAGACCGAGAGGGCCCGGCGGGTCCGCGGGTCGCGACCGACCCAGATCCGGCAGTCGTCGAACTCCTCCTCGCTCATGGCCCGGAAGGTCGGTGTCAGCTCGCGTGCCAGCAGGGTGCTGCCGTCCTCGGCGTACACCTCACCGGTCTGGCCCGCGATCCCCCCGTGCCCGTCGGGGTAGGCCAGCCGGATGAAGTCCTCGTGGCGGCGGTTCATGCTCTGGTAAGCACCGGCGCGGGAGAGCAGCACCAGCCCGACGTCCACGGTGTCGAAGATGGCGCTCGACATCCGCTGCTGGTGCTGGATCGTCTGCTGTGCCGAGGCGCCCGCGACCGTGACGCCGACCGCGACGATGGCCGGGAGCACCGAGCGGGACAGGTTGGCGCCGCTCGCCCCGAGGTAGAGCAGACCCGGCAGCGCCTGGAAGAGCGCGACGGCCAGCCCGCAGATCACCGCGCCGCGCAGCGCGCCGAAGCGGCCGAGCCAGAGGGCGGGCAGCACGACCAGGATGGCCAGGCGCTGCCCTCGGGGCTCAGCCGGCAGGTGCCCACCACGACGATGTCGAGGACGGCGAGCACCGCGATCGTCTCCCGTGGCACCCGATCCCAGGGCACGACCATCGTCACCGTGGTGACCAGCACCAGGAGCACCGCCGCGAACACCGGCCACGACACCAGGTCGTAGCGGGCGCCGCCCCGCATCCGGAAGGTCAGGTCGATGGCCACCAGCAGCGTGAAGGCCGCCTGGAGGACACGCGGATCGTCGGCGTCGGCCGTGCCCCAATCGCGCAGGAAGGCGGCCACCCCGCGACGATCCGACACCCGCCACCCCCTCGGGGCCCAGCCTGGCAGAGTTCGCTCAGGCCCGGTTGGGAACCGCCCCGCCGTACCGCCGGTCACGCCGGGCGTACTCGTCGATCGCCGCCCACAGGTGCCGGCGGTCGACGTCGGGCCACAGCACGTCGGAGTAGACGAACTCGCTGTACGCCGCCTGCCACAGCATGAAGTTCGAGAGCCGCTGCTCCCCCGAGGTGCGCCAGACCAGGTCGGCATCGGACTGCTCGGGCACGTAGAGGTGGCGCGCGAAGACCTTCTCGTCGATCTTCTCCGGGTTCAGCCGGCCGGCGGCCACCTCGCGGGCGATGCTGCGGGCGGTGTCGGCGAGCTCGGCCCGACCGCCGTAGTTGACGCACATCGTCAGCGTGCAGACGTCGTTGTCCTTCGTGAGCTCCTCGGCGACCTGCAGCTCCTTGATGACCGACTTCCACAGCCGCGGTGCGCGTCCGGCCCAGCGGACCCGGACGCCGAGCTCGTGCATCTCGTCGCGGCGCCGCCGGATCACGTCGCGGTTGAAGCCCATCAGGAACCGCACCTCGTCGGGCGAGCGGCTCCAGTTCTCGGTTGAGAAGGCGTACGCCGAGACCGCCTTCACCCCGATCTCGATCGCCCCTTCGACCACGTCGAACAGTGAGCTCTCGCCCTGCTCGTGGCCCTTGGTGCGCGGCAGACCCCGCTCCTTGGCCCAGCGACCGTTGCCGTCCATCACGACCGCGACGTGCCGGGGCACCAGCTCCTTGGGGATCGGGGGCGGGGTGGCTCCCGACGGGTGCGGGGTGGGCGGTCGGACCTGGCGCTTCACGGTGCGAGCCTAGTGGCGCGGTGCCGGGCCCACCTCAGCGCTCGACGTAGGCCAGCGAGCGCAGGCTCCGCTCCAGGTGCCAGGCGAGGTACGCCGCCACGACGCCGCTCGCCTCCTTCAGATGCCGTGGCTCGGCGAGCTCCACCGTCGGCCAGTCACCGGCGAGCAGCGCGCCCATCAGCAGCAGCGTCTCCCCAGCGGGGCTCGCCGAGCCCGGCACCCGGCAGGTCGCGCACAGCACCCCGCCCATCGAGTGGTTGAACCAGCGATGCTCGCCCTCCAGGCCGCACCGGGCGCAGTGGTGGAACGTCGGGGCGTAGCCGGCGACCGCGAGCGAACGGAGCAGGTAGGAGTCGAGCACCTGGCTCGGGCCACGCTCCCCCGAGGCCAGCACCCGCAGCCCGCCGACGAGGAGCAGAAACTGCTGCAGCGCCGGCTCCTTCTCCTCCGAGACCAGCCGCTCGGCGGTCTCGAGCATCACCGTGCCGGCGGTGTAGCGGTCGTAGTCGAGTCCGAGCCCGGCGTGGAAGAGGCTCAGCGTCTCCGCCTGGGTGATCGTGTCGAGGTTGCGCCCCTCCGCGAGCTGGAGGTCGACGTGCGTGAACGGCTCGAGGCGGGAGCCGAAGCGGGACGTCGTCCGGCGTACCCCCTTCGCGACGGCACGGACCCGACCGCGGTGGCGGGTCAGCAGGGTGATGATGCGGTCGGCCTCCCCCAGCTTGTGGGTGCGCAGCACGATCGCCTCGTCGCGGTAGAGAGGCACGCCCCCATTGTGCGTCGCTCAGCCGTCGCTGCGGCGGCGACGCCCCGAAGGACGCCCGGTCGTACGACGCGCCACGGCCGGTGTGTGCCAGCAGCCGAGCGCGAAGCCCGCGGCGGCCCGGTCGAGCCGTTCGGGCCGGAGCCGCCACTCCAGGATGCTGCGCGCCCGCAGGAAGGTGGCGTTGGGCAGCTCCTCGGCCAGCATCGCCGCATCGGCGGCGGGGTGGATCGGATCGGCCGGGTGCCCGACCACCAGGGCAGGAGCCGTGATCGCCCGGCGCTGGCGCGAGGACGGCGCCACCCGGCCGAAGAAGAGGCCGTGCACGACCGCGGCGACGGAGTCGGCCCGCTGGTCGAGGGTGTCGAGCGCGATGCCCGCCCAGAACGGCACGATCCCGCGGGGCACCGGCCGGGTCAGCAGCCGGACGCCGTCGACGGTGAACGGCAGGAACCGGGCAGCGAGCAGCAGCGACCCGAACGCGACGATCCCCGCCTCGAGGGCGTTGTTGAGCACCGGCATCTCGGCGATCAGCCCCCGCACCCGCTCCGGGGCCAGCACCGCCACCTCCAGGGAGACGTTGGCCCCCAGCGAGGTGCCGCCGACCACGGCCTGGGCCGCGCCCAGGTGGTCGAGCAGGGCCAGGACCTGCTCGGCCCAGGCGTGCATCGAGTACGCGTGCGGGTCGGCCGGCCGGTCCGAGCGGCCGTGGCCCAGCAGGTCGAGGGTCACGACGTGCAGTCCCTGGGCCGCCAGGGCACGGGCCAGGGGCTGGTGCATCCGACGCGGCATCAGCTGGCCGTGCAGCAGGACGACCCACGCGTCGCCCGCGCCGTACTCGGTGTACTCGAGGCGGTCGCGCCCCGCCTCGCTCTCCACGAAGAGCTGCCCGATCCGCTCCGAGACCAACATGGACCGCAATCTAGTCCGCCTGCACGGCGGAGGCTCCGCGATGGGAGGATGTCCGCCATGCCACCAGGGGGTCACCGGTATGTCGGCTGGCCGGTCACCCTCCTCCTGCTGACCATGACCCTCGTGGCCGGGGTGACGACCGTCGTGGCCGATCCCGGCGAACCGATCACCTACCGCTGGCCGGTGGCCGGGTTCGCCGCCGCGACCCTGGTCCTCGCGCCGCGGCACCGCTGGTCGGTCGTCGCCCTCGCGATCGCGGCCGCAGCGGGCGGCACGCACCTGCTCGACGGTCAGGGCGTCGCCCTCAGCCTCGCCTTCGCACTGGCCTGCACGGCCGGCGCGCTCCTCAGCGCCGTGCTCCTCACCGCGCGCCGGGGCGACGCGCGGCCCGGGCTGACCACGCAGGAGGACTTCCTGCGGCTGCTCGTCGCCGCAGTCCTCGGCGGTGCCGTCGCAGCCGGGCTGATCACCCTCGGCGTCGCCGTCCTGACGGAGGGCGCCTCGCTGCCGACGGCGTTCGGGTTGACGTACGGCGCCCACTCCGCAGCGGTCCTGGTCACCCTCCCGGCCGCGCTGACGCTGACCGGCCCCGGGCCGAGCGGCCGGCTCGGGGAGCTGGTGTTCCAGGCGAGCGCCGTCGCGATCGTGACCGTGGCGGTCTTCACCCCCGGCCAGCATCTGCCGCTGGTCTTCCTGCCGCTCCCGCTGCTGGTCTGGGGTGCGCTGCGCTTCGACATCCGCACGGTGGCATTCGAGGTACTGCTCTTCAGCGGTCTCGTCACCTTCCTCACCGCGCGCGGCTACGGGCCGTTCGGTGGCGCCATCGACGCCGGTCTCGTGGACGGCAACGGCGCCACCGGCATGCGCCAGGCCTACCTCGTCTGCGCCGCCGTGCTCACGCTGCCGCTGGCGATCGCCGTACACCAGCGCCTGAAGCTGCTGCGGCGCGTCACCGCGGACGAGCAGCTGTTCCGGCGCAACTTCACCGAGTCCCTGATCGGCATGGTGCTGATGCATCAGCGCGGGGAGGAGCTCGTGATCGTCGACACCAACGAGACCGCGGCCCGGATCCTGGGCGGTGAGCGGGACGCCATCGTCGGCCGGACCCTGGAGTCGCTGCTGGTCGTGGAGGGTCGGGTGCCGACGTCGTTCTCCCGGGTCCACCCCGACAACCCGCACGGCTGGCGCGACCACGCGGAGGTGGCGGCGCGGCCCGGCAGCCGGGTCGAGGTCGCCGTCTCACTGCTCACCAAGCAGGCGCCGACCCGGATCTGGTCGGCGCAGCTGCTCGACGTGAGCGCCGAGAACGACGCCCGCCACCGGCTCGAGGCCGCCGAGAAGCTCACCAGCGCCACCCTCGACACCACCGCCTGCATCATCCTGGTCACCGACCGCGAGGGCCGGATCGTCCGGGCCAACGCCGCCACGACCGACCTCACCGGGTACGCCGCCTCCGAGCTGGTCGGCCGGCGGGTCCGGGACACCGCGTTCGAGCCTGCCGACGCCGGCGACCTCGAGGCGATGTTCAGCTGGCCGGACCGCTCCGGCGTCCCGCCGACCCGCGAGGGGGACCTGGTCTCCAAGGGCGGCGAGACCCTCCGGGTCGTCTGGAGCAACAACGTCGTCCGCGACGAGTCCGGCTCGCCGACGTACGCCGTGCTGACCGGCATCGACGTCACGGCCGAGCGCGCGTCGACCGGGATGGTCGACCACCTGATGCGGGCCTCGTTCACGACCGCGCTGGTCGGGATCGACACCGCGGGCCGGGTCACCGTCGTCAACTCCGGCGCCCAGCACATGCTCGGCTACGGGCCCGACGACATCGTCGGTCAGCCCTTCACCCGCATCCTCGACCCCGACGAACTCCTCGCCCGCACGGGCGCCGGAACGGTCGCGGAGGCCTTCGACCAGCTCATCGCCCAGGTCGGCGTGGACGGCGAGACCCGCCCGCGCGACTGGACCTGGGTGACCCGCTCCGGACACCACCAGACCGTGTCGATGACGCTCAGCGTCGCCGAGGACCCGTTCGCCTCCCAGGTCGGCTTCCTCTGCGTGGGCCGCGACGTCACCGACCAGCGACAGGGCCAGGAGATGCTGGTCGCCGCGCTGGAGAAGGAGCGGACCGCGGTCGAGCGGCTGCGCTACCTCGACGAGGCGAAGGACGAGTTCGTCTCGACCGTCTCCCACGAGCTGCGCACGCCCGTGACGAGCATCGTCGGCTACACCGAGATGCTCTCCGACGGCACCCTGGTGCGCCCCGACCCGGCCCAGGTGCCGCTGCTGGAGACGATCGCCCGCAACGGCCAGCGGCTGATCGTCATCTGCAACGACCTGCTGCTGCTCTCCGGGCTCGGCGCCGACAACCTCAAGTGGAAGCGCGAGCCGGTCGACCTGGCCGAGACGCTGGCCCCGGTCGAGGAGGCGATCCGGCCGCTGGTGGCCGGTCGCGACCTGAGCGTCACCTTCCAGCCGCCCGCCGGTGCGGTGCCGGTGCTCGGCGACCGCTCACAGCTCGAGCGGGTGCTGCTCAACCTGCTGAGCAACGCGGTGAAGTTCACCGACGACGGCGGCATCGTGCGGTGCCGCCTGGCCGTCGACGGCACCGACGCGGTCGTCACGGTCTGCGACACCGGCATCGGCATCCCCGTGGAGGAGCAGGACGGGCTGTTCCAGAAGTTCTTCCGCAGCTCCACCGCTCAGGAGCGCGCCATCCAGGGCACCGGGCTGGGTCTGTCGATCGTCGCCGCCATCGTCTCCGGCCACCGGGGACAGATCTCGGTCGAGTCCGCCCACCTCGCCGGCACCACCTTCACCGTCCGCATCCCCCTCGCCCCCTGAGATGGGCCGAGTCAGCACTACTGGTGCTGACTCGGCCCACTACTTCTGCTGACTCGGCGGGGAGGAGGTGGTCAGGCGCGGCGGTTGACGGCGCTGATGACCGCCTTCAGGGACGCGGTGACGATGTTGGCGTCGACGCCGACACCCCAGAGGATCTCGTCGCCGACGGCGCACTCGACGTACGCCGCGGCCAGCGCGTCGCCGCCCGAGGAGAGGGCGTGCTCGGCGTAGTCGAGGACCCGCACGTCGAACTGGTTCGGGAGCTCGTTGATCGCGTTGACGAACGCGGCGATCGGGCCGTTGCCCGAGCCCTCCAGGGTGCGGATCACCCCGTCGAGGTAGACGTTGACGGTGAGAGCGTCCTTCTCCCCCGCGGCCGAGGAGGTGTGCACCGAGTTGAGCTTCAGCGGCACCTCGCGGTCGAGGTACTCGGCCCGGAAGATCCCCCAGATGTCCTCCGGCGTGACCTCGCCGCCCTCGGCGTCGGTGTGCTGCTGGATGACCCGGCTGAACTCGATCTGGGCCCGGCGCGGCAGGTCGAGCTTGTGCTCGGCCTTCAGCACGTAGGCGACGCCGCCCTTGCCGGACTGGCTGTTGACCCGGATCACGGCCTCGTAGGTGCGGCCGACGTCCTTCGGGTCGATCGGGAGGTACGGCGCCTCCCAGGCGATCTCGCCGACCGGGATGCCCAGCTCGGCGGCCCGGATCTCGAGGTCCTCCAGGCCCTTCTTGATCGCGTCCTGGTGCGAGCCCGAGAACGCCGTGTAGACCAGGTCGCCCGCGTAGGGGTGGCGCGGGTGGACCGGCAACTGCGTGCAGTACTCGACGGTACGGCGGATCTCGTCGATGTCGCTGAAGCTGATCATCGGGTCGATGCCCTGGCTGAACAGATTCATGCCGAGGGTGACCAGGCAGACGTTGCCGGTGCGCTCGCCGTGGCCGAACAGGCAGCCCTCGACGCGGTCGGCGCCGGCCATCATCGCGAGCTCGGTCGCGGCGACCGCCGTACCCCGGTCGTTGTGGGGGTGCAGCGAGATCACGGTGTTCTCGCGCCGGGTCAGCTGACGGGAGAACCACTCGATCTGGTCGGCGTAGACGTTCGGCGTCGCGGACTCGATGGTCGCCGGCAGGTTGAGGATGATCTCGCGGCCGTCCTCGGGCTGCCAGATGTCGGAGACGGCCTCGCAGACCTCCAGCGAGAACGGCAGCTCGGTGGAGGTGAAGATCTCGGGGCTGTACTCGTAGCCGATCACCGTGGTGTCGAGGTGGTTCTCGACGTGCTTCATGACCAGCTCGGTGCCGCGGACCGCGATGTCCTTGATCTCGTCCTTGCTCGCGCGGAACACGACGCGGCGAAACAGCGGGGCCACCGCGTTGTAGAGGTGGATGTTCGCGCGCGGCACCCCGACCAGCGACTGCACGCTGCGCTCGATCAGGTCCTCACGGGCCTGGGTCAGCACGGAGATCGTGACGTCGTCGGGGATGTGCTCGCCCTCGATCAGCTGGCGCACGAAGGAGAAGTCGGTCTCCGAGGCCGACGGGAAGCCGACCTCGATCTCCTTGTAGCCCATCCGCACGAGCAGCTCGAACATCTTCATCTTGCGCGCCGGGCTCATCGGGTCGATGAGGGCCTGGTTGCCGTCGCGCAGGTCGGTCGAGAGCCAGCGCGGCGCCTCGGTGATCGTCTGCGACGGCCAGGTCCGGTCGGGCAGGTCGATGGGCGGGAAGGGCTGGTACCGCTGGTGCGGCATGCGGCCGCTCTGCTGCTTCGGAATGGTCATGGGGTCCTCGATGCCTGGTTGCTGGGAGCCGGTCGCGCAGCACTCACCCGCAGCGAGGGGGTCCGGCGTTCAGACCTCGCTGCGGCAGCGAAGGAGGAGCAGTCGCGTCATGACCTCTCCAGGGTAGCCCACCCCCACGGCGTACCGCCTCCGGGCTCTACGAACGAGCAGGTCAGGGCGGTTCGGTGAAGAATCATCCCTAAGGGTGAGGCGTCTCGGACCGGTCGCGAAGCCCGTCCACATTAGGTTCGTGGCCATGACGTCGACCACCCCCGGGCGGGCCACGCTCGGCCCGGTCCGCCTCGGCGTGCTGGACGAGCCAGAGCTCGTCGCCACCGGCCTCGCCGGCATGCTCGGTCCGCACAGCGACCGCGTCGAGCTGGCCCTCCTGGACGACTCCACGACCTCGACCGACGGCCTCGACGTCGTCCTCTGCGACCCGCTGCTGCGCGACCGGGGCGCCCGCGACCACGTCGAGCAGGTCGCCGGTCTCGGCACCGCCCGGGTCCTCGTCTACACCTGGAACACCCGGGCCCCGGGCCTCAGCGAGGTCATCGAGGCCGGCGCCCTCGGCATCGTGCCGAAGTCGTCGACGACTCGCGAGCTGCTCGCGGCCGTCGAGGCCGCACACCGGGGCGAGACCGTCGACGGCGTGCCCCACGAGACGGTCGAGGTGTTCCCGCTGCTGAGCCAGCGGGAGTCGGACGTGCTGCACCTGATCTGTCGCGGCCTGAGCAACCTGGAGATCGCCACCGAGCTGTACGTCAGCGTCAACTCGGTCAAGACCTACATCCGGCAGATCTACGCCAAGACCGGAGTCGCCCGGCGTACCCAGGCCGTCGCCTGGGCGCACCGCCAGGGCTACTCCCCCTGATCCACCCCCACTGATCCACTCCCACTGGCCACTCTCACTGGCCACCCCGACGGGCGGCGTGCCGGTCCGCGGTGCGGGTACTCGGTCGGTATGAAGCTCTCCAACCGGGTGATGGCGGCTTGGGCCATCGCCGTCTTCGTCGCCATCGGCCTCGTGCTGATCCTGATCGCCACCCTCGAGGGTGACGACACCGACTACGTCGACCAGCAGCCCGCCGACACCCTGGGAGTCCTCCGATGAGCCGCAACACCCGTCTCCTGCACGCCACTCCCGACGAGGTCTGGGACGTCCTGGCCGACGGCTGGCTCTACCCGCTGTGGGTGGTCGGCGCCTCGCGGATGCGCGAGGTCGACGACCACTGGCCCGAGGTCGGGGCGTTGCTGCACCACTCCGTCGGCAGCTGGCCGCTACTGGTGGACGACAACACCGAGGTCCTGGAGTGTGTCCCCGGCTCGATGCTGAGGCTGCGGGCGCGCGCCTGGCCCGGCGGCGAGGCCGAGGTGGTCCTGCGCCTGGAGGCCTCCGGCACCGAGACCGAGGTCGTCATCGAGGAGGACGCCGTCGCCGGCCCCGCCCGGCTGGTGCCGAAGCCGTTGCGCGACGTACCCCTCGCGTGGCGCAACGTCGAGACGCTGCGGCGGCTCGCCTACGTGGCGGAGCGGCGTCCGTGACCGCGGGCACCGTCGAGTTCGGAAGCCTCCGGATCAGGTACGACGACCGCGTGCTGCGGCCGCGGCCATGGACCGCCGCCCAGTCGGAGTGGGGCGCCGAGCTGCTGCGCACCGGCCCCGCGGGAACGGTGCTGGAGCTGTGCTGCGGTGCGGGTCAGATCGGCCTGCTCACGATCGCGCGGGAGGCCCGCCCGCTGGTGTGCGTCGACCTGAACCCGGTCGCCTGCGACTTCACCCGGCACAACGCGACCGCGGCCGGGGTGGCGGAGCTCGTGGAGGTCCGGGAGGGCGCCATCGACGAGATGCTGCAGCCGCAGGACCGGTTCGCGCTGGTGCTGGCCGATCCCCCGTGGGTGCGCCGCGCCGAGACCGACCGCTTCCCCGAGGACCCGCTGCTGGCCATCGACGGCGGCGACGACGGGCTCGACGTCGCGTGGCTCTGCGTGGGCGCCGCATCCGCGCACCTCGTGGACGGCGGGTCGGCCCTCCTCCAGCTGGGCACCGTCGAGCAGGCCCAGCGGGTGGGTGCCGGCCTCGCGTCGTACGACCTGCGACTCGCCGAGGTGCGTGAGCACGACGGCGGGGTCGTCGCCCGACTCGCCCGGCCGTAGCCGACGGCAGGGTCAGGAGGGCCGGAGCTTCGCCGGCAGCACCTGGTGGGTGCCGTCGCACCAGGGCTTGCTGGCGGACTTCCCGCACCGGCACACCGCCGAGACCGGGCGGCTGGTGCGGTGCGCAACGCCCTCGGCGTCCTGCACCACGTGGTCGCCCCGCAGCAGCATCGGGCCACCCGGGCACAGGATGACGTCCGGGTGGTCGTAGCTCTCCGCTTCGCTCATGCCGCACCCCATTCGGCCAGCTGCCGGCGGGCGAAGCGGTCCTCGAGGTCGAGGCAGGAGAACGCGCCGAGGAAGACGTCGTCGGCCAGTGCCGGCTCGGCTCCGACCAGGGCACCGCAGATCGTCCGGGCGGCGAGCTGCTCGTGCACCGCGTCGGCCTCGACGTGCTCGGTGTAGTACTCGATCATCGCGGGCGCCATGCCGAGCCGTTCGAGGCCCTGGGCCATCCGCCTCGACGGCAGCGAGCTGGTCATCTCGAACGCGGCCAGGTGCCCGAGCGCGGCGCCGCGCAGCCGGCGGTGCAGGCCGAAGAGCGACATCACGTTGTTCTGCTCGAGGATCTCCAGCGGCGCGTCGTCGACGTACGCCCCGTAGTCGGCACGCAGGCCGAGCGCGTCCATGCCCAGGGCCCACAGGTGGCTGTGCAGCCGGTTGGGGTCGCCGCCGCCGTACTCGTCGAACTGCAGCTCGACCAGCGCGGCCTTCGGCCCCGTCGGCAGCCGGGGAATCACCCACGACGTGGGGTCGGCCTCCTTGAGGTGGTAGATCGAGCGCACCCGGAACAGGTCGAGCACCTGCTCCTCCGTGGCCGTGCTCTGCACGTGTCGCGCGAGCGAGGCACCGTCGTGCTCGGCCACGTAGCCGAACAGCGCCTCCGCCAGGTCGCCCTCCCAGGCGTGCGGGACGTATCGACTACGCAGCCGGTCCTCGAGGTCGATCTCCAGCTCTCGGCGTACCCCCAGCAGACCGGGGTGCCACTCCAGCGCGTCGTCGACCCCGTCGAAGCCCCGGTAGTGGAGCTCGTAGAGCGCCCAGAGCGCGATCGCGGCGTCCTCCGCCGACTCGGGCGAGGGCGTGGCGATCCGGTCGGGAGCCGTGGCGAGCGCCTCCAGGACCGCGGCACTCAGCGGGCCACGGGCCTTCGGGGTCAGCACGCGTCGTCCTCGGCCTGCGCCGACTCCAGCCACGGGCCACGGCAGTCCTCGAAACCGGGGCGGCTGCCGCCGAGCTGCGGCGGCGCGGTCGTCGTCGTACTCATGACCGGGAAGTACCCGCGTCCCATCCGCCACACGCGGACCGAAAGGGTGAGCCATCCGCGTGGACTGCATCATCCCGGCGCGGCGGGGGAACCGAGCGGGCATGAGCGAGACCAAGGATGCCCGACCGGATGCCGACCGCGACCCGGACGAGGGAAAGGTGGCCTCCCCCAGCGACCTCGACAAGCGATCCTGGTTGTACGTCGTCCGCAAGACGGTCCGCGAGTTCAGCGACGACCAGTGCACCGACCTCGCCGCTGCCCTGACCTACTACGCCGTGCTCGCCCTGTTCCCCGCCGCGATCGCGCTGACCTCGCTCCTCGGTCTCGTGGGCCAGGGCACCAAGGCGGTCGACGAGGTGCTGAGCATCCTCGAGGACCTCGGCGCCGGTGGCGTGGCCGACAGCATCGGGCCGACCCTGCGCGACATCAGCTCCTCCCAGGGCGCGGGCCTCGCGCTGATCCTCGGTCTGGCGGGTGCCCTGTGGTCCGCGAGCGGGTACGTCGGCGCCTTCGGCCGCGCGATGAACCGGGTCTACGAGATCGACGAGGGCCGGCCGATCTGGAAGCTGCGGCCGGCGATGCTGCTGCTCACCATCGTGCTGGTGCTGCTCGCCGCAGCGGTGCTGCTCGCCCTGGTGCTGACCGGACCGGTCGCCGAGTCCGTCGGCGACGCGGTCGGGCTGGGCTCCACCGCCGTACTCGCCTGGCAGATCGCGAAGTGGCCGGTGCTGCTCGCGGTCGTCGTGCTGATGGTCGCCCTGCTCTACTACGCGACGCCCAACGTCAAGCAGCCGAAGTTCCGCTGGGTCAGCGTGGGGGCCACGCTGGCGATCCTCACCTGGCTGCTGCTCTCGGCCGCCTTCGGCTTCTACGTCGCCAACTTCTCCTCCTACGACAAGACCTACGGCGCGCTGGGCGGTGTGATCGCCTTCCTGCTGTGGCTGTGGATCACCAACCTGGCCCTGCTCTTCGGGGCCGAGCTGGACGCCGAGCTGGAGCGCGGGCGCGAGCTGCAGTCCGGCATCGCGGCCGAGGAGACGATCCAGCTGCCGCCCCGCGACACCCGCAAGATCGACAAGGCCCGCGACAAGGAGGCCGAGGACGTCCGCCGCGGCCGCGCCATCCGCCGCCACCACGGCAAGACCGACGACGGAGGGACCGCATGACGCTCGTCTCGCTCTGGCAGGACCGCCACCCCCGCACGCCCGGCGAGGTGGGTGAGCTCTCGGGCGAGGTCGACACCGTCGTCGTGGGCGCCGGCATCACCGGCCTGACCACCGCGCTGCTCCTCGCGCGCAGCGGGCAGTCGGTCACGGTGCTGGAGGCCGACCACGTCGGCGTCGGGACCACCGGCCGCAGCACCGCCAAGGTGAGCCTGCTGCAGGGGACCCAGTACTCCCGCATCGCCCGCCGGCACCCCGAGCCCGTGCTGCGCCAGTACGCCGAGGCGAACCGCGAGGCCCAGGCCTGGGTCGTCCGCTTCTGTGACGAGCACGAGGTCGACTACCAGCGGCGCCCGGCGTACACCTATGCCAACGGCGCCTCCGGCGAGCGAGCGATCCGAGCCGAGCTGGACGCCGCCCGCACCGCCGGGCTGGCCGTCGACTGGCAGGACGAGGTGCCGCTCCCCTACCCGACCCGCGGCGCGGTCCGGCTCGACGACCAGGTCCAGCTCGACCCGTGCGAGCTCCTCGACGCGCTCTCGCTCCAGGCGGCGGCGCACGGTGTCCGGATCGTGGAGGGCGCCCGGGTGACCGGCGTCAGCGGCCGGGACCCCGTGCGGGTGCTCACGGCCTCCGGCGAGCTCGCCGCGACCCGAGTCGTGGTGGCCACGAACATGCCGGTGCTGGACCGCGGGGGCTTCTTCGCGCGGATGTCACCGTCGCGCTCCTACGGACTGGCCTTCCGTACGCCGAGCGCGCTCGTCGACGGCATGTACCTCTCCGCCGACACTCCGTCCCGGTCGCTGCGGGACGCCCCCGACGGCGACGGCACCCTGCTGCTCGTCGGGGGCAACGGCCACAAGGTCGGCGGTCCGGTCTCCGAGCAGGGCCGGATCGACGAGCTGCGCGCGTGGACCGCCCGCTGGTTCCCGGACTCCGAGGAGACCCACGCCTGGTCCGCGCAGGACTACCTGCCCCACCACGCGCTCCCGTTCGCCGGCCCGCTCCTCCCGGGGCGCGACGAGGTGCTCGTCGCCGGCGGGTACTCCAAGTGGGGCATGACCAACGGGGTCGCGGCCGCGCTCGCCCTGTCCGCCCGCGTGCTCGGCGGTCGAATGGACTGGGCCGAGGCGTTCCGGCCCTGGCACGGCACCGAGCTCCGCGGCCTGCTCGACGCGGCTCGCATCAACGGCGAGGTCGGGCTCGAGATGGCCGGCGGCTGGCTGCGCCCGGCCCTGCACCCCGGGGCCGGGTCGGCCCCGACCGAGGGCGTGGGCACCGTCCGGTACGACGCCCTCCGGACCCCCACCGCGACCTCGCGGGTCGACGGCGTCGAGCGTCGGGTCTCCGGCGTCTGCACCCACCTGGGCGGGATCGTGCGCTGGAACGACGCCGAGAAGAGCTGGGACTGCCCCCTGCACGGGTCCCGGTTCGGGCCGGACGGGGAGGTCCTCGAAGGTCCGGCGGTCTGCGGACTCACGTCCCGGTGACGGTCGGCGCCCCCGGACACGGACTCGCCCCCGTCCCGGAACTGCGTGAGTCGGCGACGAGGGCGAACCGTTCTTCTGGTCCTCAAGTTACCCGGTCGTCGGCGGGCAAACTCACCTCAGACGGGATTCACCCGCTCGGGTGACGGTCGCCGGATCAGGTGGCGATGAACAGGATCGCGTCGCGGTCGTACTCGAGGCCGGGATGCTCGGCGCCGAGGTGCTCCTGGGTCAGCGTGACGAGCTCGTCCTCGTCCTTGCCGACGATGGAGGTCCCGCAGGGGCAGCTCAGCCTGGTCTTCACGGCGGCAGACTACGCCGTCGAGCCGAGTCCGTGGGCGAGTTCGGCCCACACGACCTTGCCGTCGTCGGTCTGCTCCAGACCCCACGACACCGACATGGCCGAGACCAGCAGCAGGCCGCGACCGCCTTCGCGGGTGTCGCTGGTCGGCTGCGGCTCCGGGGTGCCGTCGCCGCCGTCGTGCACCTCGATCCGGACGGTGCTCGGGTTGTGGTAGACCCGCACCTGGTACGACGACTGCGCGTGGTTGAGCGCGTTCGCGGCCAGCTCGCTCACCACCAGGATCGCCTCGTCCTCCAGGTGGGAGAGGTCCCAGTCGGCCAGGGTGCGGCGTACCAGCGACCTCGCCTCGCGCACGCTGCCGAGCTCCTGCGGCAGATCGGCCACGGCCATGGCCCGCAGCGGGCGCACCACCGAGACGAGCAGGTCGACGAGGTAGTCGAGGTTCTCGTTCTTCAGCACGTAGCCGGCGGCCTGCTCCTCGTACCACGAGCGGTCGTCGGGGTCGGCACCCGAGAAGACCACCACCTTGGTCGCCGGGGCGGCCTCGCGGACCCGGGCCAGCACGTCGCGGCCGGCCAGGTCGGGCAGGCCCAGGTCGAGCACGACGACGTCGGGCTGCAGGGTGGTCGCCAGCTCGACGGCCTCGGTGCCGGTCGAGGCCTCCCCGCTGACCTCGAACCCGCCCCGGAAGCGCAGCGCGGTGCGCACCAGGCGGCGCACGTCCAGGGCATCGTCCACGAGCAGCACCCGGATCGGGACCTGGGGCTCGCCGCCCTCCGTCACGGGTGCACTCATGCCTGGTGGGAGGCGGCGGGAAGGGTCAGGACGAAGGCGCGCTCGGCGGCGTCGTACGACGCGTCGCCGCCCTGGGCGCGGGCGAGCTCGCGCACGATGTGCAGCCCGAGCCCGGTGCCGCCGCGGCTGCCGGTGGCGAACCGGTCGAACAAGCGCGGCTGCATCTCGGGCGCGACACCGTCGCCGCCGTCGCGCACCACGAGGTCGACGACCGCACCACGGGTCCGCGCGTGCACGCGCACCGGCGAGCGGCCGTGGCGCAACGCGTTCGTCAGCAGGTTGTCCATGGCCTGCGTCAGCCTTCCGGGGTCAGCGAAGATCGTGGCGTCCTCGTCTCCCTCGATGAGCACCACCGCCTGAGGATGCGCCTTCTGGAGCGTCGCCGCAAGCACCGACAGGTGCTGATGGACAGCGATCGGCTCCGGCCGCAGGTCGAGGGAGCGCGCCTGCAGGCGTGAGGTCGTCAGCAGGTCCGAGAGCAGCCGGTTCAGCTGGACGGCGCTGGCCGTCATGCTGAGCAGGAACTCGTCGCGCTCGTCCTCGGCCAGCTCCGACCAGTGCCGGTGGAGCGTCTCGGCCGACATCGCCAGCACGCCGACGGGCCCGCGCAGCTCGTGCGCCGTGACGGCGAGGAACTGCGCCTGCTCGTCGGCCGCCCGCTGCAGCTGGACGTTCGCGGCCTCCAGCGCCTCGGCCGCGCGGAGCCGTTCCGTGACGTCGCGGGTGACCTTGGCGAAGCCGACGTGGCGCCCGCTCTCGTCGCGGACCGTCGTGATGGTGACGTGCGCCCAGAACCGGCTGCCGTCCTTGCGGACCCGCCAGCCCTCCTCCTCGTAGTGGTTGTCGCGCAGCGCCAGCACCAGCTCGTGCTCGGGGTGCTTCGACTCCTGCAGCTCGGGCGGGTAGAAGACCCGGAAGTGCCGGCCCACGATCTCGTCGGCGCGGTAGCCCTTGCTCCGTTGCGCACCGGCGTTCCAGCTCGCGATGTGGCCCTCGGGGTCCAGCATGAAGATCGCGTAGTCCTGCACCGCGTCCACCAGCAGTCGGAACCGCTGCTCGCTCTGGCGCAGCTGATGCGCGGCGACCCGCTGGATGCTGACGTCCTGGGCCTGGAGGAACAGGTAGAGCGGCGCCCGGGCGGCGTCGCGCACCGGGGTGACCGTCGCCCGCAGGTAGACCTCGGGCCGGTCGGTCACCGGGTGCTCGACCTGGACCGCGTCCTCACCGCCGTCCACGACCTGCTCCAGGACGGACAGCAGCGCGTGCCCGTGAGCCCCCATCAGGTCGGCGTACTCGCGTCCGACGAGCTCGTCGAGGGAGCGACCGGTCAGGAGCGCCAGGCTGCGGTTGGCGCGCACCACCCGGCCCGCCAGGGTCAGCGTCGCCATGCCGATCGCCGCGTCCTCGAACACCTCGCGGAACCGTTCGAGGTGCTCCACCAGGACGGGGTCGCCCGCTTCGGCCGGCCCGGCAGCCGTCGCCGCGGGCTGGTGCCCGGCCAGGATGGCGAGCAGGTCGTCGACCATGGAGGCGAGCGACCCGGACTTCTTCAGGTACGCCGCCGCCCCGAGCTCCCGGGCCCGCTCGGCGAGTCCCTGTTCCTCGAACCCGCTGTACATCACCACGACCGTCTCGGGAGAGGCCTCCCGCACCGCCGGGAGGGCCTGAAGCCCGTCGACGCCGGGCATCGAGACGTCCAGGAGCAGCATCGCGGGCCGGTGGCGGGTGACGAGCTCGATCGCCTCGACCCCGTTCGCCCCCTCGCCGAGGACCTCCAGGCGCCGGCTGAGGCTGATCCGGGTGCGGAGCAGACGGCGTACGTCGGCCGCGTCGTCGACGATGACGATAGTCGGCACCGCGCTCATGGCCGATGAACGTACCGGACGCCGCGGCTCGCGGTCGCCGTGTCCATCCCCGCCGCCGTTCACCTATCGGGGTGAGATTCGCTGGTTGGAGTTTCAACCGGGCGGAGGGCGGGGCAGGAGGACTTCATGACCTCTGGAGCGCTCCACCGCGAGACGCCGGACGACGTCCGGCGCGAGAAGACCGCTTCCCTCCTGGCCGAGGCGGCGACGTGTCCACCCGAACAACGCACCCACCTGCTGGACGAGGTGGTGGTGCTGAACCTGCAGGTCGCGCACGCGGTGGCGCGACGTTTCCGCAACCGCGGGGTCGCCCTCGAGGACCTCGAGCAGGTGGCCGCGTGCGCGCTGGTGCGCGCCGCCCGCAAGTTCGACGTCGCGCAGGAGCGCGACTTCCTGAGCTACGCCGTGCCGACGATGTCGGGCGAGCTGAAGCGCTACTTCCGCGACCACGGCTGGACCGTGCGGCCGCCGCGCCGGATCCAGGAGATCCACGCGAAGGTCCACCACCTGCGCCGCACCGGCAGCCACGACGGCTCGCCGATGCCGGCCGCCGACATCGCAGCGGAGCTCGACGTCCCCGTCGCCGACGTGCTCGAGGCGCTCGAGGCGCGCGGCTGCTTCCAGCCCGCCTCCCTCGACCACCCCGTGCGCGAGCAGGGCGACGTCACGGTCGGCGACCTCCTCACCCTCGACGACGAGGCCGACCGCGAGGCCCTGGAGGCCCGCGTGATGCTTCAGCCGGTGATGCGCCAGCTGTCCGAGCGCGACCGCCGCATCCTGCACCTGCGCTTCGCCGAGGACTGCACCCAGCAGCAGATCGGCGAGGAGCTGGGCGTGACCCAGATGCAGGTGTCCCGCCTCCTGAACCGGATCCTCGGTCAGATGCGCGAGGACCTCAGCGCCGACCGACCGGACATGGTCGACGCCGCCCGCTGACGCGGCCCGCCTGACTCCCGGTGACCGGGGCATAGCCTCGGGCTCGTGCCCCGGTTACTGATCGTCCATCACTCCCCCACGGAGACCGTCCGCTCACTGGCGGACTCGGTCGTGGCAGGAGCACACGACGACGCCCTGGTGGGGGTGGACGTCGTCGTCCGGCCGGCTCTGGAGGCGAGCGCCGCGGACGTCCTCGCCGCGGACGGCTACCTGCTGGGGACGACGGCCAACTTCGGCTACATGAGCGGTGCGTTGAAGCACTTCTTCGACACCGTCTTCCTGGAGGCCGGCGGCGCCCTCGCCGACGACGGGTCCGCGGGCGCCGCCGCTTCTCGCACCCGCAAGCCGTTCGGTCTGTGGGTGCACGGCCGCTACGACACCACGGGCGCCGTGCGCTCGGTGCTCGCGATCACCGGGGCCCTCGGCTGGCGTCAGTCGGCCGAGGTCTTGGAGGTGCTCGGCGACATCGGCCCGGAACAGCACGAAGCCGCCTACGGGCTCGGGGGCACCGTGGCGGCTCTGTTGCTGCAGTGAGTCGTGCGGGTCAGGCGACCACCGGGGTCTCGGGCGGGGTGGTCTCCGCCTCGACGGTCTCGCGATAGGGCAGCGCGCAGACCATCAGCACCCGCTGGGCGATCGTCCCGGGGGTGGCCACGAGCGTGAGCTCGGCACCGTGCTGCTCGCAGGAGCGCATCGCCGCGACCAGGACGCTGACCGCGACGCTGGGCAGGTAGTCCGCATCGGTCAGGTCGACCGCCAACGACGAGGTGTACTCCGCGCTCTGCTCGCGCAGGACGTTGCGCAGCGCGATGACGGCGTACTCGTCCACGGACCCGCTGACGGTGAGCAGACCCGGGCTGGGGGTTGCCGAGAACGGCCTTTCTTCCATAGGGCTGACCCTAGGCCGTCCTGGACCGGCGCGTACAGCCGAAGACCTCACCCGCCGGGGTGAATTGCGACTAGGTGGGTCGGGGATCGCCGTGCTCGGCGGCATACGGGAGCCGCACCAGCTCCAGCACGTGCTGGGCGGGTGAGCCGGGCGGCGCGACCAGGACGAGACCCGCGCCGTTGCTGCGCCGCGGGATCATCTCGTCGTAGAGGACCTGGACGCCCGCGCTGCCGAGGTGGGTCACGCCGCCGAGGTCGACGACCACGCCGATGGTGCCGCCTCGGGTGGCGTGCGAGAGTCGGCGCCGCAGCTCGTCGGCGCACCGGTGGTCGAGGGCACCGCGCACCTGGACGACCCCGCCGTCCTGGTGCAGCTCCATCGGCTCGCTGGGCACGGACGCTGCGGTCGCCGAGCCCTTCAGGAGGTCGACCGGCGTGCTCGGCCGCTGCCGCAGCACCGCCCGGGTGCCGTGCTCGTCGTGGCTGACGCTCAGGTCGTCGGAGAACCCGCTGGCCATGGCCAGGCCCCGGCCGCGACCCCCGGCCGGGCCCGGCCGGCGCCAGGTGCCGCGGTCGGCCACCTCGATCTCCACGACACCGCCGGGCAGCAGGCGGGCGGTCACCGAGACCACGGCCTCCTGCCGCGACCGCTCGGGCTCGTAGGCGTGCTCGACGGAGTTGCTGACGAGCTCACCGACCGCGTGCTGCAGCGCCAGCTCGTCGATCTGTCCCACGCCGAGCCCGGCCAGCCAGTCGCCCAGGTTCTGCCGGACCGCCCGCAGCGTGTCGGGGAACGCCGGCACGGTCATCTCGAGCGGCTCGGGAAGGCGCACCCGGGCGGCTGCGAGCAGCGTGATGTCGTCGTCGTACCCCGCGGCCGCGATGAGCTGCTCCACCGCGGTGCGCGCGAGCCGCTGCACCGGGTGCTCGTCCGGCCGATCACCGGCCCGCGCATCGAGACGCACCGTCTCCGCCGCCACCCGGGCGAGGTCGAGGGTGTTCTGCACCGGCGTGCGACCGGGACGCTCCACGAGACCGTCGCTGTAGAGCAGCACGATGTCGTCGAGCGCGATCCGGTGCTCGCCGAGGACGAAGGGCAGCCCGGAGCCCAGAGCTCCGGACCCGGTGACGGGGAGGTACGTCGCCTCGCCCGCCGCCGAGACCACCAGCGGCGGAGGGTGACCGGCGGTGCAGTAGGTCAAGGTGCCCGCGGCGGGGTCGAGCAACGCGGCACAGACGGTGGCGGCCCGCGCCTGCGGCACCCGGGTCGTCCGGCCCTCGAGCAGCTCCAGGGCGGCGACCAGGTCGCCACCCGCGCGGACCCGCTCCTCGAAGAGGGTCCGCAGCTCCCCCATCGCGACCGTCGCCCGGACTCCGTGACCCACGACGTCGCCGACCACCAGCACGATCCGGCCGTCGGGCAGGGCGATGGCGTCGAACCAGTCGCCGCCGGCCCGCGCGCCGTCCTCGGCGAGCAGGTAGCGAGCGGCGAGCTGGACACCCGGCGCCAGTGGCAGGCCCTCGGGCAGCAGCGCGTCGTGCAGGCTGACCAGGTTGTCCCGGGCCAGGTCGAGGCGGTGCTGGAGCTCCTGGGACCGGCGCTCCGCGCGAGCACGGGTCCGAACCTGCTCGGTGACGTCCACGGCCTGGCTGACCACGCCGCGGACCGAGCCGTCGGGGGCGAGACTGGGCACGAGCGAGAAGCTCAGCCAGGCCTCGGTGCCACCGTCCTCGACGGGGGCGCGATGCCAGATCCGGCCGTGCACGGGCTCCGCCGTCCGGTAGGTGTGCTCGGTCCAGGCCGCGATCTCCGCGGCGGCCCCGCGCAGCGCCGTCGCCACCTCGACGCCGACCCGGTCGCCGTACACCTGACGCGCCGCCTCGTTGAGTGCCGTGATGACGAGATCCGGCCCCTCACAGACGGCCAGGAGCGACGGCGCCTGCTCGAAGGCGCCGAGCACCGACTCCGGGTCGGTCCCCGCGCCGAGCAGGTGGTCGAGCTGAGCATCGAGCTCGTCGTCCGCGCTCACGCGTCTCCCTCCGTCGTACCGCATCCTGCCCGAGCGGATTTTCGCCGCGCTTCGGGGGCGGTCGTCCTGAGGTAACCCCAGGGTGCGGTAAGGAAACGGGCCACCCGAAGGGGTGGTTTCCCCCACCTCCGGCTTGCCCCGCCCGGTGACCGGGTAGCGGACGGTCAGACAGGTTTCCGCCCGGTGACGGCACGGCCTGCGACACCCCTCGCTGGAGCAGACGGCGAGGACCACCATCTCGGGATGGGATCGCTCCATGACACCTCCACTCGTCACGTACGACGTCGCCTCGACCGAGCACCGCCACTCCGAGGCGGGCCGGTCCGCCAGCCGCAACGGCGATCGGGGACTGACCCGGCAACAACGCTCCGAGCGCACCACCGAGCTCCTGGCGCGTGCATCGGAGGCCGACGAGGAGACCCGCCGGCGGCTGCTGGAGGACGTCGTACTCATCAACCGCGGCGTCGCCGAAGCGGTGGCCTCGCGCTACCGCAACCGTGGCATCTCCCAGGACGACCTCGTCCAGGTGGCCTACGAAGGACTCACGAAGGCCGTGATGCGCTTCGACCCGCAGCTGCGCAACGACCTGCTCACCTACGCGGTCCCCACCATCCGCGGAGAGCTCCAGCGCTACTTCCGCGACCAGGGCTGGACGGTCCGGCCGCCGCGCCGGGTCCAGGAGCTGCAGTGGCGGGTCAACCGGGCCCTGGAGGACCTCGGCCAGGAGCTGGGCCGGGAGCCGAGTGACGACGAGCTGATGGCCCACCTCGACATCGACGTCAAGGAGTACCGCGAGGCGCTCGAGGCTTTCGGCTGCTTCCAGCCCACCTCGCTCGACCTCCCCGTCGGCCGGGAGTCCGCGACCACGCTCGGCACCCTGATCCCCGACGACTGCGACGACCGGACCGCCGCGGACGCGCGGGTCGCCCTGGCGCCCGTGGTCCGACGGCTCTCCGAGCGGGACCGCAGGATCCTCTACCTGCGCTTCTTCGAGGATCGCACCCAGGAGGAGATCGGCGCGGACCTCGGCGTCACCCAGATGCAGGTCTCCCGGTTGCTCTCGAGGATCCTGCACGACATCCGCGCCGAGGTCGGCTGAGACAGATGGTCGACGACAAGCGGTGGGCGGCGTACTTCGCCCAGGTCGCCGAGGACCTGCTGGCCGACCCGGGCGAGGTCACCTTCGCCCGGGTCGTCCACCGCGCCGTCGACGTCGTGTCCGCCGCCGACCACTGCGGCATCACCCTGCGTCAGCGAGGTGGGCGCAGCGAGACCGTCGCGGCGACCGACGACCTCGTCAGCGAGGTCGACGCCGCCCAGTACTCCCTCGGCGAGGGTCCCTGCCTCGAGGCGGCCTTCGAGTCGGGGAGCTGCCTTGCCGACGACCTGCGCAGCGACGGCCGATGGCCGCGCTGGTCGCGGGCCGCCACCCGGCGCGGCATCCACTCCGTGCTCGCGATCCGCCTGCACGCCGAGAACCGCACCCTCGGCGCCCTGAACCTCTACGCAGAGCGGTCCGGCGCGTTCGACCCGGACACCGTCGACACCGCATTGATCTTCGCCAGCCACGCCGCCGAAGCGCTCAGCAAGGCGCGCCTGGTCAGCAACCTGGAGGCCGCCCTGGAGTCTCGGCACGTCATCGGGATGGCCCAGGGCGTCCTCGCGGTGCGCTACGACGTGTCGTACGAGTCGGCCTTCACCGTCCTGCAGCGCTACTCCAACGACCACAACGTCAAGCTGCGCGAGGTCGCCCGGATGGTGCTGGAGACCCGGGCGCTGCCGAGCGCCCGACTCGGCCGCGTCGACGCCGATCTCGGCGACCTGGACCCGGCCTGAGCGCGGGCCCGGGGACATTGGGGCGCGCAGGTAGCATCGCGCCCGTGCTGCGCGACTCCCGGCCCCGGCCGCTCCACCTGTGGGCCGTCGCGCTGGTGTTGTCCGCCGCCATGCTCGCGGGCTGTGGCGCCGACGACGGCTCGGGGCCGGACCCGATCGACGCGGTCGAGGCGCCCGAGAACCAGGTCTGCCGTGTGCTCGAGCCCGAGGACGTCGCCGAGTCCAGCAACGCCAGTCCGGTCGTCGACTGCGCCGAGCCGCACACGGCACAGACCTTCGCGGTCGGCGACCTGCCCGCCACCTTCGACGACGTCGAGCACGACGACCCGCGGCTGGGCTCGTTCGCCTACCGCGCCTGCTCCGATGCGTTCATGACCTTCCTCGAGGCCGACGAGAGCACCGTGATGAGGACCGTCGTGAGCTGGGCCTGGTTCCGGCCCTCGCCGCGGGCCTGGGACGAGGGCGCGCGCTGGTACCGCTGCGACCTGGTCGGCGGCGGCGAGCAGTCCGAGTCGTACCTCGACCTGCCGTCCGACGCGGCCGGAATGCTCGAGGGACTGCCCGACGACCGGTGGATGGCCTGCGTCGCGGGCCCGAGCGTCCCCGGCGCACCCCGGATCCCCTGCTCGGAGAAGCACGACTGGCGTGCGGCCACGACGATCACCGTGGCCGGCAAGGAGGCGCCGTACCCCGGCGATCGGCTGGTCGAGGTCACCACCCGTGACTTCTGCTCGAAGTCGGTCGGGGCCTGGCTGAAGTACCCCGTCAAGTACGACTTCGCCTACACCTGGTTCCGCGAGGCCGAGTGGGACGCGGGCAACCGGCGCTCGGTGTGCTGGGCGAAGACCTCCCAGTGAGGTCGCTGCTGATCGCGGCGGCGGCCGCGGCACTGCTGGCCGGTTGCGCCGGTGACGGCCAGTCCCCGGCCGGGCCGCCCCCGTCCCCCACCCCGGCCGTGCTGCCGACCGCGACCGAGGCCCCGCTCCCACCGGACGGGGCCTGCTACCGCCTGCGGTACGCCGAGGCGCTCGCCCCCACCAACGACCGCGAGCCGGTCGACTGCGCGGGACGGCACCTGTCGCAGACCTTCGCGGTGGGCCGGCTGGACACCGTCGTCGACGGTCACCTGCTCGCCGTCGACTCGGTCCGGGTCCGCGAGCAGGTCGCGCGCAGATGCCCGGCGGCGCTCGGCGACTTCCTCGGCGGCTCCGAGGAGGACCGGCGGCTGAGCATGCTCCGCGCCGTCTGGTTCACCCCGACCGTGGAGGCGTCGGACAGCGGCGCCGGCTGGTACCGCTGCGACGTGATCGCCCTCGCCGGAGCCGAGCGGCTCGCTCCCGTGACCGGCACGCTCGCCGACGTCCTGGGCCGGGCCGAGGGCCGTGACCGCTGGGGGATGTGCGGTACGGCGGCCCCCGACGCCCCCGACTTCGCGCGGGTGGCCTGCTCGGCCGAGCACTCGTGGCGCGCGGTCTCCGTGGTCGACCTGCCCCCGGGGGCGTACCCCGGCGCGGCCGACGTACGAGAGGCCGGCCAGGCACCGTGCGAGGACGCCGGCCGCGACGCCGCCGACGACCCACTCGACTACCGGTGGGGCTACGAGTGGCCGACCGCCGAGCAGTGGCAGGCCGGCCAGACCTACGGCCGCTGCTGGGCTCCCGACTGAGAGGCCGACCCGTCACTTTCTCGGGCCTTTTCGCGGTGTGTCGCGTCGAGATTGACGGTTCGCTGAGCAGTACGCCGGCGTCCGGTCACCGAACCGTCAATCCTGCGTCGACACACCGCAGAAATGGGCGAGAAAGTGACGGGTCGGCGTGGGGTCAGAAGCCGAGCTTGCGGAGCTGGCGGGGGTCGCGCTGCCAGTCCTTGGCGATCTTGATGTGCAGGTCGAGGTAGACGGGCGTGCCGAGCAGGGCCTCGATCTGCTGGCGGGCGGCGGTGCCGACCTCGCGGAGCCGAGCGCCCTTGTGGCCGATCATGATGCCCTTCTGGGAATCGCGCTCGACGTAGAGGTTGGCGTGGATGTCGAGCAGCGGCTTGTCCTCGGGACGGTCCTCGCGCAGGCCCATCTCCTCGACCACGACGGCGATGGAGTGCGGAAGCTCGTCGCGCACTCCCTCGAGCGCGGCCTCGCGGATCAGCTCGGCGACGATCGCCTCCTCGGGCGCGTCGCTGAGCTCGCCGTCGGGGTAGAGCTGCGGGCCCTCCGGGAGCAGGCCGACCAGCAGGTCCTCCAGCAGCGAGACCTGGTCGCCGGCCTTCGCGGAGACCGGGACGATCTCGGCCCACTCGATGCCGGTCTCGCCGGCGAGCCGCTGGATGTCGAGCAGGTGGCTCCCGATCTGCTCGGGGGTCGCCAGATCGGTCTTGGTGGCGATGGCGACCTTGACGGTCCGCTTGACCTTGGCCATCTCCTTGACGATGAACCGGTCGCCGGGGCCGATCTTCTCGTTGGCCGGGAAGCAGACCGCGACCACGTCGACCTCGGCCAGCGTGGTCTTCACCAGGTCGTTGAGCCGCTCGCCGAGCAGGGTGCGCGGCCGGTGCAGACCCGGGGTGTCGACCAGGATCAGCTGGGCGTCCGGACGGTGCACGATGCCGCGTACGACGGTGCGGGTGGTCTGCGGCTTGGAGCTGGTGATCACGACCTTCTGACCCACCAGCGCGTTGGTCAGCGTCGACTTGCCGGCGTTGGGTCGCCCGACGAACGAGGCGAATCCGCTCTTGTGCTCGCTCATGTGTGGTCCCTTGCTGCGTCGTAGTCGGCCCAGATCTGCTCATCGCTCTTGCCTGCTGCCTTGCCGGCCCGCCAGATCGGGCCGGGGTCGACCGCGCGGGGCTGGCGCTGCGCACCGCCCCGCCAGTAGCCCATCACGTCGTACGCCGTGGACGGCAGCTGCCGCTCGCGCATCAGGTGCTTGCGGATCGCCCGCATCTGCGCGGACTCGCCGGCCATCCAGAAGTAGCCCGGGCCCTCGGGCCAGACCAGGTCCTCGACCACCTCGGCGAGCGCACTCTGCCCGTCGCCGGGCTGGGCCAGCCAGGTCACCTCGACGCCCTCGGGCAGGTAGCCCGCGGGGCGCTCGGGCACCTCGGCCCAGATCCGGGTGGGCAGCGCGGTCTCGGAGGAGATCCGGGCCATCGCCGGCAGCGCGGTGAGGTCGCCCACCAGCATCAGCCAGCCGGCGTCCGCGGGTGGCAGGAAGGAGCCCTTGGGCTCGGTCACGGTGACGGTCTCCCCGACCACCGCGCCGTCGCGCTGCGCCCACTCGGTGACCAGGCCGACGTCGTGCACCACGACGTCGAGGGTCAGCTCACCGTCGGCCCAGGCGCGCACCGTGTAGTAGCGGCTCTGGAACTGCCCGGGGACGACCAGCCCGACCCATTCGTCGCTGACCCCGGTCGAGGCGAACTCCGCCAGGCCGGGCCCGCCGAGCACCAGTCGCAGCAGGTGCGGCGAGAGCCGGTCCCGCCGCAGCACCTGCGCGTCGTACTGCTGGGACCTCGTGCTCACCGGACGAGGCTACCGGTGCACCCGCTCGAACCGATAAGCGTCGGAAGCCTCAGAAACGCGGACGAAGCGGGTAGCCGCTCGTCCCGTCGTCGGTGGTCCGGGTGGCGAGCACGTGGTGGAGCTGGATCTCGTTGCGCTCGAAGCCGATCCGGGAGCCGGCCATGTAGAGGCCCCACACCCGGGCCGTCCCCTCGCCCACCTCGGCGACGCAGGCATCCCAGTTCTCCGCCAGGTTGCGACACCACTCGCGCAGCGTCAGCGCGTAGTGGGCGCGGAGGTTCTCCGTGTGCATCACCTCGAGGCCGGCGTTCTGGGCCGCGGTGACGATGGTGCCGGACCCGCTGAGCTCCCCGTCGGGGAAGGCGTAGCGGTCGATGAAGGCACCCGTCTCCGTGGCCCGGTTGTGCGGGCGGGTGATGCAGTGGTTGAGCAGTCGACCGCCGGGGCGCAGCCGGCTGCGCAGGAACTCGAAGTACGCCGGGTAGTGCTTCACGCCGACGTGCTCGGTCATCCCGATCGAGCTGACGGCGTCGAAGTCGTCCTCCAGCACGTCGCGGTAGTCGAGGTGCCGCACCTCGGCCAGGTCGCCGAGCCCGGCCTCGTCGATGGCCCGCTTGGCCCACTCCGCCTGCTCGCGGGAGAGGGTCACGCCCAGGACCTGCACGCCGTAGTGCTTCGCTGCGTGCATGACCATGCCGCCCCAGCCGCAGCCGACGTCGAGGAGCCGCTGACCGGGCTGCAGGTCGAGCTTGCGGCAGACCAGGTCGAACTTCTCCGCCTGGGCCTCCTCCAGCGTCGCGTCCTCGGTGGGGAAGACCGCGCAGGTGTAGGCCATCGACGGGCCGAGCACCATCTCGTAGAAGGCGTTGGAGACGTCGTAGTGGTGGTGGATGGCCTCGGCGTCGCGGGTCATCGAGTGCCGCAGCCCCTCCACGGCCCGCCGCCAGCGCGGCAGGTGCTCCTCGGGCGGCGGCGGGGGCGGCCGGAGCAGGTTGCCGAGGCCGAGCCCGCGCACCAGGTGCAGCGCCTCGGCGGGGGTCGGCGTGCGGAAGCGCAGGTGGTTCATGAGCAGCAGCATCGCGTCGTACGGGTCACCCGGATGAACGCCGGTCAGGTGCAGGTCGCCGGCGACGTAGGCACGTGCCATGCCGAGGTCCCCCGGGGCCGTCAGGAGGTAGCGCAGGCCGCGCTCGGACACCAGATTCAGACCGAACTCGGCGTCCTCGGGCCCGGCGCTGCTGCCGTCGTACGCCGTGAAGCGCACCGGCATGCCGTCGCGCAGCAGGGAGGCGACCGCCTCCCCGATCGAGATCGTGGGTCGCTGCAGGAGGGTCATCTCTTCTTCACCGCCTTGTCGTAGAGGCTCGTGAGCCGGTCGTCGGGGTCGTAGCGGCGCTTGACGACGGCGAGGTTGGCGCCGTCGTAGAGCCGGTCGAAGGTCTCGGGGTCGTAGAACGCCTCGGAGTACAGGGACTTGTGCCCGCCCAGCTCGTGCACGCGCGCCTCGACGGCGCGGTTGGTCGGGCCCCGCGGGGCCTGGGTGCCGACGTGCACGGTCCCCCAGAAGCCGACGTTGACGTAGGTGGTGCCCGCCTCGAGGGGGTACGACGACCACTCCTTGTCGCCGCGCAGGCGCAGCGGGCACAGCCACACCGGGCGCATCCCGACCGCCTCGTCGAACCAGTCCAGGAACTCGGGGAGCCGCTCGACCGGCACCTCGACGTCCTGGATGACCCGCTCGCGCTTGGGCCGGCCGGCCCGGCGGTCGAGCCGGTCGACGATGTCGAAGCGGTTGTCGAGGCCGATCAGCCGGTGGTAGGCGTCCGATCGGCGCCAGCGCTTGGGCCAGAGCCGGCGCACCGTGGGGTGCTGCACGCCGAAGGCGCCCGAGCACCAGAACCAGTCGGTGTCCCAGCGCCACAGGTAGTCGTACATCGTCAGCAGATCCGTCTCGCGCGCCCGGACCGAGCGGTAGAAGATCTGCTGGCCGGTGTAGTCGCTGGTCTCGCGATGACCGGTGGTCTCGGTGGTCTCGGTGGTCGAGTAGTCCTCGCGAGGGACGAGCGAGGGCGTATCGAGACCCCAGCTGGCGAGGGTGAGGTAGTACTCCCCCGGCTCGAACGCGACCCCGTCGAGCCCGTCGACCCGGACGCCGTCGTACTCGCCGCTCTCGACGATCGTCGTGATCGCCTTGGCGAGCAGTCCGGCGTCGTCGAAGCGCACGTGGCGCAGGGCGACGTACGACGGCACCGGCTCGAGCTCGATCCGCAGCCGGGTGGCGTAGCCGAGCGAGCCGTAGCTGTTGGGGAAGGTGTCGAACAGGTCGTCCCCGGGCCGGGTCGTCACGATCTCGCCGGCGCCGGTGAACACGTCCATCTCGAGGACCGACTCGTGCGGCAGGCCGTTGCGGAAGCTGGTCGCCTCGATGCCGAGCCCGGTGACCGCGCCGCCGAGGGTGATGGTGCGCAGCTGCGGGACGACCATCGGGATCAGGCCGTGCGGGAGGGTCGCGTCGACCAGGTCCTCGTAGGTGCACATCCCCTGCACCTCGGCCGTCCGCGTCACCGGGTCCACCTCGAGCACGCCGGTCAGGCCGGTGACGTCCAGCCCGGGAGCGGTGGTCGCGGCACGTGCGCGGAACAGGTTCGAGGTCTTCTTGGCCAGGCGGACGGGCGACCCCGGGGGGATCGCGGTGTACGACGCACGCAGCCGCTGGACGGCCCGCTCGTGCGCCTCTCGGGCACTCGCACGACTCACGACGTGCAAGCTACTCCTCTTCGGCGACACCTGCGTCTCAGGTCTCGTCCTCAGGTGGAGCTGGTCGCGCCCACCGTTCCGCGCGGGTCGCCGAGGTGGACGGTGACGCCGGGGCCGGCGAGGTCCCGCAGCGCGGCGAGGTCGGCATCGGCGACCGCACCGGCCTCGGTGAGGACGACGGCGGCCTCGAGTCCCCGCGCGCCGGACGCGACGGCCATGGCCACGCAGACGCCCAGGGCGCTGACCTGCAGCGACGGGAGGGCGACGGTGGCGGCGGCGTAGGTGCGGCCGTCGGCGTCGCGGACGGCGGCCCCCTCGGCGGCGCCGGTGCGGGCGCGGGTGGCTCGGGCCAGGGTGATGAGCTTCCGGTCCTCGGCGGACAGCGGGTCAGGCATCGACGTCCTCGTTCTCGACTGGGTGTGGCTGCTCGGTCTCGTGGGTCTCCGGATCGACCCGGGTGATCAGGACCGTGCCGATCTTGTTGCGGCGCCCGGCGGCGTCCTCGGCGACGAATCGCAGGCCGTGCGCCTGGACCGCCGAGCCGGGGATCGGCACCAGGCCGAGGTGCTTGGCCATCAGGCCGCCGACCGAGTCGACGTCCTCCTCCTCGACGGAGAAGCCGAACAGCTCGTCGAGGTCGTCGACGGGGTAGCGCGAGGAGACGCGTACGACGCCGTCGGCCAGCTGCTCGACCTCGATCTCCTCCTCGTCGTACTCGTCGGTGATCTCGCCGACGATCTCCTCGAGCAGGTCCTCGATGGTGATGATGCCCGCGGTACCGCCGTACTCGTCGACGACGACCGCGATGTGCTGACGGCGCGCCTGCATCTCGCGCAGCAGCTCGTCGACCGGCTTCGACTCCGGCACCCAGTGCACGCGCCGCATCACCGACTCGATCCGCTCGGTGGTCTCGGCCTCGGGGGCCTCGAAGTCACGGCGGACGATGTCCTTGAGGTAGGCGAAGCCGACGATGTCGTCGAGGTTCTCGCCGATCACGGGGACCCGCGAGAAGCCGCTGCGCAGGAACAGCGACATGGTCTGGCGCAGGTTCTTGTGCCGCTCGACGTAGACCACGTCGTTGCGCGGCACCATCACCTCGCGGACCGTCGTGTCGCCCAGCTCGAAGACCGAGTGGATCATCCGCCGCTCGTCGGACTCGATCAGCGCCGAGGCCTCCGCGAGGTCGACCAGCTCGCGCAGCTCGGTCTCGGTCGAGAACGGGCCCTGGCTGAAGCCCCGGCCCGGGGTCAGCGCGTTGCCGATGACGATCAGCAGCCGGGGCAGCGGGCCGAGCACCCGGGTCACCAGGGTCAGCGGCCCCGCCGAGAACAGCGCCACGCTCTCGCTGTGCTGGCGGCCGAGGGTGCGCGGCGCGACCCCGATGACGACGAAGGAGACGACCAGCATCACGCCGATGGCGACCAGGGTGCTGACCCAGAACTCGCCGTCGAGCGCCTCGTCGGCCAGCTGGGCGACCAGGACGGTCGCCGAGATCTCGCACAGCAGCCGGAGCAGCAGCGCGGTGTTGAGGTAGCGGGCGGTGTCGTCCAGGATCCCGAGCAGCCGCTTCGCGCCCGGCCGCTTCTCCGCGGCGAGCTCCTCGGCCCGGGCGTGCGAGAACGACGCGAGCGCGGCCTCCGCGGCCGAGAAGGCGCCGGCGAGTACGACGAGGGCGGCTGCTGTGACCAGCAGCCAGAGATCACCGGAGGTCACTCCGCGGCTCCCGGCGAACCGGCGCGCCACTCGGCGAGCAGCCGGTCCTGGAGGCCGAACATCTCCGCGTGCTCCTCGGGCTCGGCGTGGTCGTAGCCGAGCAGGTGCAGGATGCCGTGGGTGGTCAGCAGCTCGATCTCGGCGAGGGTGCCGTGTCCGGCCGTCGCGCCCTGCGTGACCGCGATGGCGGGGCAGAGCACCAGGTCACCGAGGACGCCCTCCTCGGGATCCTCGTCGACCAGGCCGGGGCGCAGCTCGTCCATCGGGAAGGCCAGCACGTCGGTCGGGCCCTCCTTCTCCATCCAGTGCTCGTTGAGCTCGGCGATGGTGGCCTCGTCGACCGCCTTGATGCACAGCTCGGCGAGCGGGTGCACCCGCATCCGGTCCATCACGAAGCGGCTCAGCGTCGCGAGGTGCTGCACGTCGAGGTCGTGGCCGGACTCGTCCAGCACCTCGATGCTCACGGCCGACCACCCTGCTGCAGGCGCTCCTGGGCGAGCTCGGTGCGGGCCTCGTGATCGTCGTAGGCGGCGACGATCTTGCCGACCAGGCGGTGCCGGACGACGTCGCTGCTGGTGAGCCGGTTGAACGAGATGTCACCGACCTCGTCGAGGATGCCCTCGACCACGCGCAGCCCGGACTTCTGCCCGCTGGGCAGGTCGGTCTGGGTGACGTCGCCGGTGACGACGATCTTGGAGCCGAACCCGAGCCGGGTCAGGAACATCTTCATCTGCTCGGGCGTGGTGTTCTGCGCCTCGTCGAGGATGATGAAGGAGTCGTTCAGCGAGCGGCCGCGCAGGAAGGCCAGCGGGGCGACCTCGATCGTGCCGGCAGCCATCAGCTTGGGGATCAGCTCGGGGTCGAGCATGTCGTGCAGGGCGTCGTACAGCGGCCGGAGGTAGGGGTCGATCTTCTCCGTGAGGGTGCCGGGCAGGAAGCCCAGCCGCTCCCCCGCCTCAACGGCCGGGCGGCTCAGGATGATCCGGTTGACCTGCTTGGACTGCAGCGCCTGGACGGCCTTCGCCACGGCCAGGTAGGTCTTGCCGGTGCCGGCCGGGCCGATGCCGAAGGTGATCGTGTGCTGGTCGATCGAGTCGACGTACCGCTTCTGGTTGAGCGTCTTGGGACGGATCGAGCGGCCCCGGTTGGAGAGGATGTTGAGGCTCAGCACGTCGGCCGGGCGCTCGGTCGTCTCGGCCCGGAGCATGGTGATGACCCGCTCGACGGTCTCCGAGGTGACCCCCTGGCCGGTGCGGATGATCGCGACCAGCTCGTCGACGAGGCGGTCGGCCAGCGCGACCTCGCCCGGCTCACCCTGCAGCGAGATCCGGTTGCCGCGCACGTGGATCTCGGCGTCGAAGGCGCCCTCGATGATCCCGAGGTGCTCGTCGCCGGGACCGAGGAGACTCACCATGTTGATGCTGTTCGGGACGACCACGGTGTGCCGGGTCGTGGAGCGGGGGGCCTGGGGGTCCCCCTGTTGAGAGCTGTCAGTCATGGATGCCCGGACGGGCGGCCTTCCTACAAGGGTCGGGGAGCGCCCTCCATGCTACGGGAGGGCTGCGACGGCATCGAGCGAGTTCCCGCAGCAGCACGTACGGTGGAGGAATGGTTCCTCCGGAGGAGCGGGTCGGCGAGGCGTGGGACGACGAGGACCATGGCCCGGACGACGACACGCCGCCGGCGTGGTTCGCCGGCCAGCACCTCCCCGAGGACGCCCGGCGGATGGGCCTCAACCACACCGTCCCCGACGGTGCGCTGCTCGACTTCGCCGGCCGGCTCGACTCCACCAAGCCCCTGCACAAGTTCACCGCGTGGGCGATGCTCGTCGTCTTCGGGATGCCGGTGGTCTTCTACGTGCTGCGCCTGCTGCGCGAGCTCGCGGGTTAGTCGTCAGCCAGGCCGACCGGCGCCCTCCTGGTCTCGGAGTCGACCGGGTCGCTCGCTCGACCACCATCGAGGGGTCCGCCGGCGCGTCCTCCTCAGCCGAACGCGACCGACAGCATCCCGAGGCACATCTCGTCGGTGGTGCCGTCGGCCCACACGACGTACTTGTCCTCACGTTGGCTCGCGAACGCCGGCAGCCGGTCGCGCAGCTCCTGGGAGTGCGTGCAGGCGATCCTGACCGTGTCCCCGGCCTCCAGGCGGACCGGGTCGATCGGGCGGGAGCCCTGGTCGTCGAAGTCCCAGAGCGGGATGTCGAGGATCGTCCTCGCCTCGGGGGTGCCGGGCTCGGTCTCGATGCGCAACTGGCGACCGAGCAGGTGCATGTGGCCCGCGGCGCCGAGGATCGTCACCGGCTGCTGGACCCGGCGTACGCACGAGGTCCGCTCGCCGGCCATCGGCCGGCCACCGCAGAGGAAGTACAGGAGGTCGGCGGTCGAGCCCGGGCCCTGGCCGAAGCGGCTCTTGGCGTCGGCCACCGCGGCCGCGCGGTCGCACAGCGGTCCGTCGCCGTGCGAGGGGCGGCAGGGCAGCTCGACCGGCGCGGGCATCAGGAAGGTGTGCAGGGCAGTCAGGTCCGCAGAGCGGGGCATGGTGCGGATCTGGGTGGCGGAGACGTCGGGCGCCGTGCCGGCCAGCAGGTTGTAGTGGACCTGCATGATGATCCGGCTGCCCTTCGGCAGCTCGGTGCCGTAGCCGTCCCGGGTCATCACCTCGTCGCCGCCCGGCGCCCAGGCGCCGAGCCACGGGGCGTCGTCGAGCTGGGCGAACTCGCCGTCCAGCGCGCTGCCGCCGAAGCAGGTCCAGCCCTGGTCGTCGGGGGTCTCGGCGTCCTTGGCCTCGGCCTTCGCGACGTCCTCGGGCGGCACGCGGAACAGGATGACGTGGTGCACGACGTCGGGGTTGCCGGGCAGCACGTTGGTGCCGGTCAGCCAGGAGTCGCGCTCGAGCTGCGGGTCGAGCAGGAAGCACCGGTAGTCGTCGGTGCCGACCCCGGTCGGCGCCGAGGGCGTGTACGCCGCCGGCATGGTCAGCGTGCGGCGCCGCTCGCCCGCGCGCAGCGGCTTCAGCCTGCCGGGTTTCGCCACGGCGTGGGCGCTGTGCGCATCCTCGGGCTCGGTGGTCGCGGACTCGCCGGTCGTCGGCTCGTCAGCGACGCCGGTGGTGTCGGCCGGGGGTGCGGGGGTGTCCCGCGGCTTTGGCTCGCCACCGCCGCTGCACGCGGTGACGGCCAGCAGGAGCGCCGACGTCGCGGCGAGGGCCCGGAGGGCTCGGAGGGCTCTCATCCCGGCGGCCAGGTCATCGACCGTCCGGCCAGGAGGTGCAGGTGGGTGTGGAAGACGGACTGCCCGACCCCGGCACCGGTGTTGTAGACGAGGCGGTAGTCGTCGTACCCCTCGGCGGCGGCGACCGCGGCGGCCGCGGTCACCAGCTCGGCGCTCGCGACCGGGTCGCCGGCGGCGAGCTCCGCGGCGTTGGCGTAGTGGTCGCGCGGCACCACCAGCACGTGCGTCGGCGCCTGCGGGTTGAGGTCGCGGAAGGCGACCGTGCGCTCGGTGACGTGCACGACGTCACCCGGGATCTCCCCGGCGACGATCTTGCAGAACAGGCAGTCGGTCTCAGGCACGTGGTGTTCCTCCCCCTCGGGAATGCTCGCACGGAAGTCGGTGGCTGTCTCGTGACAACCGGACCCCATCCTCGCGCGTCCCCACTAGCGTGACGGTGGTGACCGAGCGGACGACCTGGACCGCGGACGAGGCGCTCGAGCAGCTGTACGCCGCGCACTGGCGTCAGCTGGTCCGGCTCTCGGTGCTGCTCGTGCGCGACACCGGCACCGCCGAGGAGGTCGTGCAGGACGCGTTCGTCGCGGTCCACGCCCGCTGGGGACGGCTGCGCGAGCCGGACCGGGCGCTCGCCTACCTGCGCCAGTCCGTCGTCAACCGGTCCCGATCGGCGCTGCGGCACCGGTCCGTCGTGGCCCGCCACCTCGCCCGGGCGCCCGACCCGCCCGAGGTTCCGGGCGCGGACGAGGGAACCCTCGACGCGGACCGCCGGGCCGGCGTACTCGACGCGCTGCGCGCGCTGCCGCGGCGCCAGCGCGAGGTGCTGGCGCTGCGCTACTACCTGGACCTGAGCGAGGCGGAGATCGCGCACACCCTCGGCATCTCGCCCGGATCCGTGAAGAGCCACGCGTCCCGAGGCGCGGCCGCCCTGCGCACGATGCTCCAGGACTCCCTGCACGGGGACCCGACGCTCGAGGAGGAGCAGTCATGACCGACCAGCTGCGGGACCTGCTCGACGACGCGGTCGCCGACGTCGAGCCGGCCGACCGGCTCGGCGAGATCCGGGCCCGGACCGCTCGGCCGCCGCGACGATCGTGGCGGTACGCCGTCGGCGGCGCCGTCCTCGCCACCGCCGCGACGGTGGCCGCGGTCGTCGTACTGACCGGGGACGCGGAGGGCCCGACTCCCCGACCGACGCAGGACCTGATGGCCGCACCGTCCGCCCTGCCGGGCGAGCCGGAAGTCCGAACCCTGGCTGTGCCGGTCTACTTCGTCGGGGACAGCCCGGCCGGGCCGCGCCTGTTCCGCGAGTTCCGTCGGGTCCCGGAGTTCGACCCGGCCTCGGCCGCCGCCGCCCTGGTGGGCAGCGGCGACGCGCTCGATGCCGACTACCGCACCCTCTGGCCGGCCGGCTGGGGGGCGTGGCACGTCGACATCGGCGACGACGGCAGATTCGCGGTGCCGCTCCCCGACGCGACCTGGACCGAGCGGCCCGCCGGGATGAGCGCCGAGGAGGCCGAACTGGCCGTCCAGCAGCTGGTCCGCACCCTCCAGGGGAGCACCTCCAGCCCGGCGGCCGTGGCCTTCTCCCTGGGCGGCCGGCCCGCACCGATCCTCGGGATCCAGACGACCGCGGCGGGGCTGACGGCCGCTCCGGGCCTCGACCAGCTGTCCCTGGTGAGCATCAGCGACCCGACCGAGGGCCGCGTCACCGACGGCACGTTCAGTGCCCGCGGGGTCGCCAGCGCACCGGAGGGCAACGTCGTGCTGTCGCTGGAGCGGGACGGCGAGACGGTCTGGGAGCAGCCGGTCGTGGCCGAGGGCGTCCACGCCGACCGGCTCTCGGCGTGGTCGCTCGAGGACATCGACGTCGCCGGCTTCGAGCCCGGTCGCTACACGTTCGTCGCGACCGTCGAGGGACCCGGTCCCGAGAACCAGCCCCCCGAGCTCTGGACCGACACGCGGTCCCTGATCGTCGGGTAGGTCCGACGTGTTCACGACCGATCGACCAGGATGGGTGTCATGACCGCACTTCCCCGCCGTACCCGCGTCGCCGCCCTCGCGCTCACCGCTGCCCTGGGCACCGTCCTGAGCGGCTGCGGCTCCGACGACGGCTCCGAGGACCCCGTCGCCACCGACCCCGTCGACAGCAGCACCGAGGCGACCCCCGGCGACCCGGAGACCGGCTCGGCGACCGAGTCGGCCCCGCCCAGCGGCGAGGTGACGGTGCCGGTCTACTTCGTCGGCGACACCCCGCAGGGCGCCCGGCTGTTCCGGGAGTTCCGCAAGGTCGCGTCCGACAACCCGCTCGAGGAGGCGGCCGCCCTGGTGGCCGCCGGTGACGCCCTCGACCCGGACTACCGCACGGCGTACCCCTCGGGCTCCTTCGCGAGCATCGAGTACGCCGACGGCGGCTTCCGCGTCGAGCTCCCCGACGACGCGTGGACGACCACGACCGGCCAGGACAGCTCCGAGGAGGCCACCCTCGCCGTGCAGCAGCTGGTCTACACGCTGCAGGGCGTCCAGCAGGACCGCGCTCCGGTCACCGTCTTCGTCGGCGACTCCCCCGCCACGCTCTTCGGCGTCGACACCGCCGGTGGGGTGAGCGCCGAGCCCCCGCTCGACGTCCTCGGTCTGGTCAGCGTCACCTCGCCCGAGGAGGGCGCCACCGTCCCCGACACCTTCACCGCCAGCGGGGTCGCCAGCTCGTTCGAGGCGACCGTGCCGTGGGAGATCCGGCAGGGCGACAAGGTCGTCCTCGACGGCTTCGCCACCGCGGAGGGCTGGATGGACAAGCTCTACCCGTGGGAGACCGAGGTCGACGTCTCCGGCCTCGCCCCCGGTGAGTACACCTTCGTCGCGCTCACCGACGACCCGTCCGGCGGCGCCGAGGGTGCCGGACCGCACCAGGACAGCAAGGCGATCGTCGTCGAGTAGCTGCACATCGACATCGACTCGGAGCCTCCGGCGTGCGTGGTGCGCCGGAGGCTCCGCTTTCCGCCCATCCGTCCTATCGTGCCGCCATGAGGCTGAGCCGCCGACGGTTGAACCGCACCCTGCTCCGGCGCCAGCACCTGCTGGCCCGCACCGACACCTCGGTCGCGGAGCTGGCGGGTCACCTGGTCGGGCTGCAGGCGCCGGAGAACCTCCCGCCGTACCTCTCCCTGCACGCCCGCCTGGCGAGCTTCGATCCCGAGGACGTCACGCGGGGCCTGGAGGAGCGGAGCCTGGTGCGCCTGCTCACGATGCGCGGGACGATCCACCTCCTCCCGGCGGCCGACGCCCGGCCGCTGCGGGCCTGGACCCAGGCGCGGATGGAGCAGGAGCTGCGCTCCAGCCAGAACGTGCGCGGCGCCACCGACGTGGACCGGGAGGCGTTCGACGCGGCCCTGCGGTCAGCCCTGGCCGACGGCCCGCTGACCCAGAAGGCACTGGGACAACGGCTCGCGGAGACCTTCGTGGACCGACCCGCGACGGCGCTGGGGCAGGTCGCACGGCTGACCGCGCCGCTGGTCCAGGTGCCTCCACGCGGCTGTTGGAAGCAGACGGGCGGCGTGTCTACCAGTACGCCGACGCGTGGCTGGGCGGCCCGGCCCCGGACCCCGACCTACCCGAGATCGTGCGGCGCTACCTGCGCGCCTTCGGCCCGGCGACGGCCGCCGACGTGACCGCCTGGTCGGCCATCACCCGGCTCGGGCCGGTCCTGGCCGCGATGGAGGACCTGGTGCGTCACGAGGACGAGGACGGCCGCACCCTGTACGACGTACCCGAGGCCGTCGTCGCCGACGAGGACGAGCCGGCGCCGGTGCGCCTGCTGGGCTGCTACGACAACGTCTGGCTCTCGCACGCCCGGCGCGACCGGGTCACCGATCCCGAGAAGCGGAGCGCCTGGATGGGCGTCAACGGCGGCACCGCGAACGCGCTCTTCGTCGACGGCTGGCTCGAGGGTCTGTGGCGGGTCGTGGACGGCCGCGTCGAGGTCGTCGAGTCCCTCCGCCCGCTGACGAGGGCCGAGCGCGACGACCTGGCGTCCGAGTCGGCGCGGGTCGAGGAGCTGCTGGCGCGTTAGGGCTTGTCAACCCCAGCGCGGGGTCCGCGCGAGCAGCGCGGCGACGGCGACGACGCCCGCGGTGGAGGTGCGCAGCACCTCGGCACCGAGCCGCACCGACGTCGCCCCGGCGGCGACGAGGGCCGCGACCTCGTCGTCGGCGAGCCCGCCCTCCGGGCCGACCACGACCAGCACCGACCCGTCGGCGGGGACGGCCAGCGAGGTCAGCGGCACGGTGGCCGCCTCGTGCAGGACGACCGCGAGCGAGGCCGAGGCCACGAGCGCGACGACGTCGGCGGTCGACGCCAGCGGGTCGACCTCGGGGAACCAGGACCGGCGGGCCTGCTTGGCCGCCTCCCGGGCCGTCGAGCGCCAGCGAGCGAGGGACTTCTCGGCCCGCTCGCCCTTCCAGACGGCCACGCTTCGCGACGCCGCCCACGGGACCACGCGCGCGACCCCGACCTCGGTCAGCACCTCGACCGCCAGCTCGCCCCGGTCGCCCTTGGGCAGCGCCTGGACGACCGTGATCGCCGGCGCCGGGGCCGGGGCCGTCTCCACGGAGGTCACGGTCACCGAGAACACCCGCTTGCCGGTCGCCCCCACCTCGGCCACGACCGAGGTGCCGCGCCCGTCGGTGAGTACGACGGCCTCGCCGACCCGCAGCCGTCGTACCGCGACGGCGTGGTGCGCCTCGTCGCCGTCGACCGTCACCGACGAGCCGACGCAGACGCCGTCGAGCGACGGCACGAGGTGGACCGGGAGCGACATCTCGGTGCGGGTCGTCAGTGCGTGTTGAACGCGTCGCGGAGCCGCCCGAAGACGGACTTCGAGCCGGGCCGGACCTGGCCGGTCGGCTCCTCCTCGCCCCGGATCGCGGCGAGCTCGCGGAGCAGCTCCTCCTGGCGCGGGTCGAGCTTGGTCGGCGTCTCGACCGCGATGGTGACGATCAGGTCGCCGCGCCCGCCGCGCAGGCCGGGGACGCCCCGGGCCCGGAGCATCTGCTGGGTGCCGGACTGGGTGCCGGGGCGCACCTCGAGGTCGAAGCTCGTCTCGACCCCCGAGTCGGCACCCTGCTCGACGTCGGCCTCCAGCGTGGGCAGGACCAGCGTGGTCCCCAGCGCGGCGGCCGACATCGGCACGGTCACGGTGCAGTGCAGGTCGTTGCCCTGGCGGGTGAAGACGTCGTGGGCCGCGACGTGGATCTCGACGTACAGGTCGCCGGCCGGGCCGCCGCCGGGGCCGACCTCGCCCTGCTCCGACAGCTGGACCCGGGTGCCGGTGTCGACGCCCGCCGGGATCTTGACCGTCAGCGACCGGCGCGAGCGCACCCGGCCGTCGCCGGAGCACTCCCGGCACGGCTCGGGGATGACGGTGCCGAGGCCGCGGCAGGCCGCGCACGGGCGGAGGGTGCGGATCTCGCCGAGGAAGGAGCGCTGGACGTGGGCGACCTCGCCCTGGCCGCGACAGGTCTCGCACGGCACGGCGTGCGTGCCCGGAGCGGCGCCCTCGCCGTGGCAGGTGCCGCAGAGGACGGCGGTGTCGACGGTCAGCTCCCGGGTCACCCCGAAGGCCGCCTCGGCCAGCTCCACCTCCAGGCGGATCAGCGCGTCCTGGCCGCGTCGGGTACGCGCCCGCGGACCACGTCCGCCGCCCGCCGCACCCGCGCCCTGGCCGCCGAAGAAGGCGTCCATGATGTCGGTGAACGAGAAGCCCGCACCCTGCCCGAAGCCGCCGGCGCCGCCGGCGAACGGGTCGCCGCCACGGTCGTACGACGCGCGCTTCTGCGGGTCGGAGAGCACCTCGTAGGCCCGGGTGACCTCCTTGAACTTCTCCTGGGTCTCCGGGTCCGGGTTGACGTCCGGGTGCAGCTGGCGGGCGAGGCGCCGGTAGGCCTTCTTGATGGCGTCGGCGTCCGCGTCGCGGGCGACACCGAGAAGCTCGTACAGGTCCTGACTCACGGATGGTTCCTTCTTGTCGTCTGTCGTACGGCGAGTGCGAGTGCGGGGGCTGAGCTGGTGCTAGCTCTCGTCAAGGATGCGCGAGACGTAGCGGGCGACCGCGCGCACGGCCGACATCGTCCCCGGGTAGTCCATGCGGGTGGGGCCCACGATGCCGAGCGTCGCGAGCGCCTCGTCGCGCGGGCCGTAGCCGGTGGCCACGACGCTCGTCGAGGCGAACTGTTCGTACGGCCCCTCGGCCCCGATGCGGACGGTCACCATCCCGCCGGTGCTGGCCTCGCCGAGCAGCTTCAGCAGCACCACGTGCTCCTCGAGTGCCTCCAGGAGCGGACGGACGGCGGAGTCGAAGGAGTCGCCGTACCGCGCCAGGTTGGCGGCGCCGCCGACGGCGATCCGCTGGTCCGAGCGGTGGTCGACCATGGCGTCGACGAGGACGTCCACCACGGCCGCCGTCGACCCGTCGTCGACCTCCGGGACCGCCGCACGCAGCAAGACCGCCGCCTCGGAGATGACCTCGCCGGTGGCGGCGCGGTTGACCCGGTTCCGCAGCTCGGCGAGCTCGGCGTCGCCCAGGTCGGCGCCGAGCTCGACGAGGCGCTGCTCGACGCGGCCGGTGCTGAGGATGAGGACCGCGAGCAGCCGGTTCGGGGCGAGCGGGACCAGCTCGATGTGGCGCACGGTCGAGCGGGAGAGCGTGGGGTACTGCACCACGGCCACCTGGCGGGTCAGCTGGGAGAGCATCCGCACCGAGCGCTGCACGACGTCGTCGAGGTCGACGGCGCCGTCGAGGAAGGTCGAGATCGCGCGCTTCTCGGCGGCGCTCATCGGCTTGACGGTGGTCAGTCGGTCGACGAAGAGCCGGTAGCCCTTGTCGGTCGGCACCCGCCCCGCGCTGGTGTGCGGCTGGGTGATGTAGCCCTCGTCCTCGAGCGCGGCCATGTCGTTGCGCACGGTGGCCGGCGAGACACCGAGACCGTGCCGCTCGACCAGCGCCTTCGAGCCGACGGGCTCCTCGGTGGAGACGTAGTCCTCGACGATCGCGCGCAGCACCGCGAGTCGACGCTCCTCCTGCATCTCGCCTCCTCCGCTGGCTGACCTGGCACTCGAATGTCCGGAGTGCCAACTCTACAAGGCGGTGCGGACCGAGCGTGGTTCGCGATCCGGACAGCGGCTTTCCGGGGCGTCCGACCGTCGCGTAGGTTAGCCTTGCCTAACTCACTCAGGAGGCGACATGACCGCGGACCCCACGACCCGCCCGCTGCTCGATCCGGCCGAGCTCGCGGCCGAGGCGCGCAGCATCCTCGCCTGCCCGGGCAGCGTCAGCCTGGTCGTCGACGGCCACCCGAGCGTGCTCGGTGACGACGCACTCGGGATGCAGGACGTGTACGGAACCCCGACGTTCTCCTGCCCGCCGGACAGCGAGCTCGCCGTGGCCGCTGCGCACCACCGCAGCGCCCTGATCACGGTCGAGAGCGGTCTCGGCCACCCGGGCTCCGAGGAGCGCGCCATGACCCTCACCCTGGCGGGCCGGGTGGAGACCCGCGGCGTCGAGGACTGCGCCTGCTGCGCGGAGACCCGCCACGTGGTCGTCCTCGAGCTCAACTTCGCGCTGCTGACCCGGCACGCCGCACCCGCCGCTGGTGACGAGCGGGAGCCCGACCAGCAGCTCCGGGTCCCGCTCGCGCACTTCCGCTCCCCCGCCCACCACCTCAACCGGGGCTACCTCCAGCACTCGGTCGAGCACGCCAACAGCTGCCACCAGGAGGAGCTGCGCCGGGCGGTGTCGACCACGACCGGGACCCCGATGGGCCGACTGCTCGGCGTCGCCCTCGCCGACCTCTCGCCGTCCGGCGTGCAGGTGCGCTGGATCGACGCCGAAGGCGCCCGGCACCTCGACGTCACCTTCCCCCGCGCCGCCCGGACCACCGCCGAGCTCGGCGAGATGCTGCGCCGCGAGCTGCACGCCGGGATCTGCTGAGGACCCCGATGGCCGCAGTGGCCTAGCCTGCCCGGGTGCCCTTCACCGAGGTCGCGGACCGGATCTGGGTCGCGCGCTACGACTGGTTCGACGTCAACGTGACGCTCGTCGGCGGCGCCGACGGGCTGCTCGTCGTCGACACGCACGCCTCGGCGCTCGCCGCGCGCGAGGTGGTCGAGGACATCCGCCGGCTCGGCACCGGGCGGGTCGTCGGCGTCGTGAACACCCACGAGCACTTCGACCACACCTTCGGCAACGGGGAGCTGCGCTCGGCGTACGGCGTCGTACCGATCCACGCGCACGAGACGGCCGCCGCCAACACCGTGGCGGCGGGCGAGCGGATCAAGGCGGCGTACGACGCCGATCCCGACGACCCGCACCGCGACGAGATCCGGGCGACCGAGATCGTGCCGGCCGACCACACGTTCTCCTCGGTGGTGGCGCTCGACCTCGGCGACCGGCTGGTCGAGCTGGTCCACCCCGGCCGGGGCCACACCGCCGGCGACCTGGTCGTACGGGTCCCCGACGCCGACACCCTGCTCGCCGGCGACCTGGTCGAGGAGTCCGGCCCGCCCGGCTTCGGCGGCGACTGCCACCCGCTGGAGTGGCCGCTGGCGCTCGACATCGTGCTCGGCCTGACGACCGGGTCGTCGGTCGTCGTACCCGGCCACGGGGCGCCGGTCGACCGCGACTTCGTCGAGGAGCAGCGCAACACGATCGGGATCGTCGCCGAGACCATCCGGCACCTGGCGACCACGGGCGTCCCGGTCCGCGACGCGCTGGCCGCCGCCGAGTGGCCCTACCCGCGCGAGCAGCTCGGCGAGGCCGTACGCCGGGGCTACGAGCAGCTGCCCCGCAGCCAGAAGCGGCTGCCGCTGATCTGAGCGGGTACCGGGCGGCATGAGCAACGCGGAGAACGAGAACGAGCCCGGCGTCCCCGACGAGGACCTGCCCGAGGACCTGGTGCCGAGCGACGACAACCCGTTGGCCGAGGGACTGGAGCCCGGCAGCACCGTCGAGGACCTCCTGACCGGCGGCAAGGCCGCCGAGCAGGAGGGCAAGGGCGAGCCGAAGCCGGGCGACGCCGCCGGCGAGGGCCGGCACCCGTCGGACACCTCACAGGAGGAGTGAGGCGGCGCGCCCTGCCGCGGACTGTCGGTCGCGCCGCCTAGCGTGGCGGGCATGGCTGACCGGTACGGCTCCGACGTCCTCTCGACCGACTGGCGCGCCCCCAAGCGCGGGCGTGCGGTCGAGGCGCCGGCCGACCTCGGCACGGTCGTCGAGGAGGTCACCACCGACTGGTGCGGCGAGATCGTCGCCGTCGACCGCGACCTGCACACCCTCACCCTGGAGGACCGGCGGGCCCGCCGGCGCACCTTCCCGCTCGGCCCCGGCTTCCTACTTGAGGGCCGCCCGGTGATCCTGGTCGCGCCCGTGCGTCAGAGTGCGCCGGCCAAGCCCACCCACACCGCATCCGGCTCGGTCGCTGTCCACGGTGCGAAGGCCCGGGTGGCGCGAGCCAGCCGGATCTTCGTCGAGGGCCGGCACGACGCCGAGCTGGTCGAGAAGGTCTGGGGCGACGACCTGCGCGTCGAGGGCGTCGTCGTGGAGTACCTCGACGGTGTCGACGACCTCGCCGAGCACCTGCGCGACTTCCGCCCCGGTCCCGATCGGCGGGTCGGCGTGCTGGTCGACCACCTGGTCCCGGGCTCCAAGGAGAGCCGGATCGCCCAGGGCGTCGCGAAGTCCCCGGTCGGCAAGCACGTGCTGATCGTCGGCCACCCGTTCATCGACGTCTGGGCCGCGGTCAAGCCCGCCCGGGTCGGCCTCGAGCGGTGGCCCGACATCCCCCGCTCCATCGAGTGGAAGAGGGGCGTGTGCCAGCACCTGGGCTGGCCGCACCGCGACCAGGCCGACATCGCCCGCGCCTGGAAGCAGATCCTGGGCCGAGTCTCGTCGTACCACGACCTCGACCCGGCTCTCCTCGGCCGAGTCGAGGAGCTGATCGATTTCGTGACCAGCTCGGACTGAGCCTGCGAAGGACGAGCGTCAGGTCACGAGGTCGAGTAGACGGGCTCGGACCGAGCCTGCGAGGGCGGAGCCCGTGGTATCGAGACCCATCCGGTCTCGCGGACGCATCACGACCGCAGCATCAGACCCTGGGAGTCCTTGCTGTCCGAGGCCAGGATGATGATGCCGTCGATGACGGGCCACAGCGCGCCGATGCCGCAGGTGAAGATCGTGACCAGCAGCTGGGCCACCCCGATGCCGGTGTCGCCGAGGTAGAACCGGCCGATGCCCAGCGGCAGCAGGATCTGCAGCAGGCCGGCGACGATCTTGGACTTCTCGGAGTACGGCACGCCCGTCAGCGGGTGCACGCCGTACGGCGCGGCCGGCGAGGCGCCGTACGGCATTCCGGGGAAGCCGGGGTAGGCCGGCTGCTGCTGGGTGTAGGGCGGCGGGGCGTACGGCGGCTGGCTGTACGCCGGCTGGTCGGCCGACGGAGGCGGCGGAGGCTGCTCGCCGTACGGGCGACTCCCGTAGGGCTGGGTGGGCTCGTCGCCCGAGGGCTCCTGCGAGGCGGGGTACTCAGGTCCCTGGGTCATGCGAGCAGCCTAGTGCCGCTCAGGGCAGCAGGGCGCGCACGACGGCGTCGGCGAGCAGCCGGCCGCGGGGGGTGAGCACCAGCCGCTCGACCTCGAGGGTGAGCAGCCCGTCGCCGACCAGGCCGGCCACCGCGGCCCGGCCCGCGCGGTCGAGCACGGCCACCGGCAGCCCGTCGCGCAGTCGCAGCTCCAGGAGCACCTGCTCCACCCGCCGGTCCTCCTCGCTCAGCAGCTCCCGGGCGTGGGCGGGGCTGCGAGCGGCGGCCAGCCGGTCGGCGTACGCGGCCGGGTGCTTGACGTTCCACCAGCGCACCCCGCCGACGTGCGAGTGCGCCCCGGGGCCGACGCCCCACCAGTCGCCGCCGGTCCAGTACAGGAGGTTGTGGCGGCAGCGGGTGTCCGGACCGGTCGACCAGTTCGACACCTCGTACCAGCCGAGCCCGGCGGCCCCGAACCGCTCGTCGGCCAGCTGGTACTTGTCGGCCAGGTCGTCCTCGTCGGGCATCGGCAGCTCGCCGCGCCGCACCCGACGAGCGAGGGCCGTGCCCTCCTCGACGATGAGGGAGTACGCCGAGACATGGTCCGGCGCGCAGGCCAGGGCCGCCTCGACGGAGGTCTCCCAGTCGGCGATGCTCTCCCCCGGCGTCCCGTAGATCAGGTCGAGACTGATCTGCTCGAAGCCGGCCGCGCGGGCCCACTCGACCGCCGCGGGCACCCGAAGCGGGTCGTGGGTGCGCTCGAGCACCTTCAGCACGTGGTCGACCGCGGACTGCATGCCGAAGGAGATCCGGTTGATGCCGACCGAGCGCAGCTCCTCCAGGTCCCACAGCGCGACGCTGTCGGGGTTGGACTCGGTGGTGACCTCGACGTCGTCGGCCAGCCCGAACTCGCCGGCGATCGCGGCCACCACCGACCCGAGGTCGGCCGGGCTGAGCAGCGTCGGAGTGCCGCCGCCGAAGAAGATCGTCGAGACGGGAAGGTCGACGTCGCCCAGGGCGGCGCGGGCCCGGCGTACCTCTGCGATCGCGGCCTCGGCGTACGTCGCACGCGAGGCGCCCGGAGCTCCGCCGACCGGTCCGAGCTCCTCGACGGTGTAGGTGTTGAAGTCGCAGTAGCCGCACCGCACCGTGCAGAACGGCACGTGCACGTAGAAGCCGAACGGTCGCCGTCCGAGCTCCGCGAGGGCGGTCTCGGGAAGGGCCCCGTCCTCCGGGACGGGGTCTCCGGCGGGCAGGGCGGACGGCATCCGCCCATCATCCCCCAGGGTGGGGCGACCGGTCAGATCGGGACGTTGAGGGTGAGCGTGTAGCCCTGCGCCACCGAGCCGGTCGCCTTGGCCATCTGCAGGGAGTAGCCGTCGGAGAAGATGCCGTCGCTCTCGAGCGGGGTCTGCTCCATGTTGGTGGCGCTCTGCTCGTAGCCCTCGGTCGCGTACACGGCGCCGCAGACGTCCTCGGGGATCGCGAGCTGGGAGGTGCGCAGCTTGTTGGTGTACGTCGTGGCGTCCGCGAGGCTCTGGTAGACCTCGAAGTGCATGTGCGGCCAGCGGCCGGAGTAGGCCGCGGGGAAGATCGTGGTGAACTCCACCAGGCCGGCGGCGTCGGTCTCCTGGACGCCGCGCAGGTAGTTCTCGTCGGCGATCGCCTCGGAGTACAGGGAGTAGTTGCCGTCCCGGTCGCAGTGCCACAGGTAGACCGCCGCGCCGGCGAGCACCGTGATGTCGTCGCCGTTGAGGTCGTGGACCTTCAGCCGCACCGTGGTCGGGACACCCTGGGCCACGCCGGAGGCGTCGCCGAAGCTGGTGGTGAGGTCGCTGCGGACGATGCCGGACTCGCTCAGCACGTTCGGACCGTTGGAGCCGTCACCCGGGTAGGGCCCGGCGGTCTCCTCGGGGATCTCGCCGTCGGCGACCTCGACGTCGGACTCGGCGCCCATCGGACCGCCGCCGGGCGGGGCACCGCCGGGCGGTGCTCCGCCGGGACCCCCGGAGGGAGCGGCGCCGGGGGGCGAGCTGATCGTCGTACCGCCGTCCGAGGAGCAGGCCGCGAGCACGGCCGCGGCCCCGACGCCGCCGAAGATCGAGAGCATCCCGCGCCGGCCCAACCGGTTGCGCTCGACGATCCGGGGCAGGTCGTGGGAGAGGCCGAGGTCGTGGTCCTCGAGCTCGCCGTCGTGGCCGTGGCTGTGGTCGTGGTGGTTCATGAGGACATCGAAGCTCGGGAGTCTGTGCGTCCCCTGTGCATGCCGCGTGAGGACCCGGTGGCCGAGCAGGAAGGACGAGGTCCTGACGTTGTCGAGCCCCCCAGCCGACCCGCGACGGTGGCCCTGTCCCCGATCAGTGAAAGTCGCGCGAGCGGTGCCGGGCCCGCAGCGCTCGGCCGGCGTCGGGGTCGACCTCCTCGAGGGTGCCGAGCCGGTCGGCGAGCAGGTTGGTGGCTCCGTCCTCGTGCTCGACCACGCCGCGGATGACCATCCCGGCCGCCGTGGTGGCGACCTCGCGGTAGCGCCGCCACACCCCGACGGTGCAGATGACGTTGAGCATCCCGGTCTCGTCCTCGAGGTTGAGGAAGGTGACCCCGCCGGCGGTGCCGGGCCGCTGCCGGTGGGTGATCATCCCCGCGACGCTGACCCGCCGGCCCGACCCGACCTCCGCCAGGTCGGTGACCGTCCGGATCCCGCCGGCCCGCAGCCGGTCGCGCAGGTGGACGAACGGGTGCGCCTCGGGAGTCATCCCGGTGGCCCAGAGGTCGGCCATCGTGGTCTCGACGGCGTCCATCTCGGGCAGCATCGGCGCCTCGGCGGTCAGCTGCAGCCCCTCCAGCTGGTCGTCGCGCTCGGTCCAGCCGGCGTTCCACAGCGCCCGCCGTCGACTCAGCCCGGCGCTCTCGAACACCCCGGCGGTGGCCAGCGCCTCCAGCTGCCGGGCGTCGAGCCCGGCCCGGCGGGACAGGTCGAGCTGGTCGGCGAAGGGCCGATCGGCACGAGCGGCGACGATCCGCTCCGCGACGGCGGTGCCGATGCCGCGCACGGAGTCCAGCCCGAGGCGGACGGCGTACGAGGTGTCTCGGCGGTGGGCGGGCGTCGGGTCGGGCGTGCCCTCGACGAACTCGGTGCGCTCGGGGTGGTCCTCGAGGCACTCCGTCAGCCCGGTGGAGCCGGGTGCGGCACCCGGCAGCAGCTCCAGGTCGGCGGTGGCGGCGGAGCTGGCCAGGTCGGGTCGGAGCACGCTGACGCCGTGCCGGCGCGCGTCGCCGACCAGCGACTGCGGGGAGTAGAAGCCCATCGGCTGCGCGCGCAGCAGCGCGGCCAGGAACGCGCCGGGGTAGTGCAGCTTGAACCACGAGCTCGCGTAGACCAGCTTGGCGAAGGACAGCGAGTGGCTCTCGGCGAAGCCGAAGTTCGCGAAGGACAGGATCTTCAGGTAGATCGAGTCGGCGTCCTCGCCGTGGATCCCGCGGCGGGCCATGCCGGCGTACAGCTTCTCCTTGATGCTCTCGATCCGTTCCACCCCGCGCTTGGAGCCCATCGCCCGACGCAGCAGGTCGGCCTCGTCGGGGGTGCAGTCGCCGATGGCCTTGGCCATGTCCATCAGCTGCTCCTGGAAGAGCGGGACGCCGAGGGTGCGCTCCAGCACCGGGACCAGGTCCTCGTGGGGGTAGGTGATCGGCTCGCGGCCGGTGGCGCGGCGGATGTAGGGGTGCACGGCACCGCCCTGGATCGGGCCGGGCCGGATCAGCGCGATCTCGATGGCCAGGTCGTAGAAGGTGCGCGGCCGGAGCCGCGGCAGGGTGCCGATCTGGGCCCGGCTCTCGACCTGGAAGACCCCGATCGAGTCGGCCCGGCAGAGCATGTCGAAGACTGCCGGCTCCTCCTTCGGGATCGTGCTCAGCTCCCACGGCTCGCCCAGGTGGGTCTCCGAGATCCGCATCATGTGGTCGAGCGCCGAGAGCATCCCGAGGCCGAGCAGGTCGAACTTCACCAGCCCCATGAACTCGCAGGCGTCCTTGTCCCACTGCAGCACCGTGCGCTTGTCCATCCGGGCCCGCTCGATCGGGCACACCTCGCCGATCGGCCGCTCGGTGAGCACCATGCCCCCGGAGTGGATGCCGAGGTGGCGAGGGGCGCCGAGCAGGTCGTTGGCGAGGGCGACCACCTGCTCGGGTACGTCGTCACCCGCGGTGACCTCGGTCCAGGAGCTGACCTGCTTGGACCAGGCGTCCTGCTGCCCGGGCGCGTGACCGAGCGCCTTCGCGGCGTCGCGGATCGCCATCTTGGGGCGGTAGCCGATCACGTTGGCGACCTGGGCGGCGTTGTGGCGCCCGTAGGTGTCGTAGACCCACTGGATCACCTCCTCACGACGGTCGGAGTCGAAGTCGACGTCGATGTCCGGCTCCTCGTCGCGATGGGAGGAGATGAACCGCTCGAACGGCAGCCGGTAGAAGACCGGGTCGATCGCGGTGATGCCGAGGGCGTAGCAGACCGCCGAGCTCGCCGCACTCCCCCGGCCCTGACAGAGGATCCTCTGCGAGCGTGCGAACTCGACGATGTCGTGGACGATCACGAAGTAGCCGGCGAAGTCCTTGCGCTCGATGACGGTCAGCTCGTGCTCGACCTTGGTCCGGGCGTCCGCCTCGTGCGGGGTGCCGGCGTACCGCTCGGCGAAGCCGCGCTCGGTCAGCTCCCGCAGTCGGCTCATCGGCGTGTGCCCCTCGGGGATCCCGTTCTTGGGCAGCCTCGGGGTGGCCTTCTGCAGGTCGAACGCACACTCGTCGGCGAGTACGACGCTGCGCGCGACGGCACCGGGATGCCGGGCGAAGCGGCGGGCCATCTCGTCGCCGGAGCGCAGGCTGGCCGCTCCCGAGGGGCGCAGCCAGCCGTCCATCTCCGCCAGGCTGCGCCGGGCCCGTACGGCGGCCATCGCGGCAGCGGTTCGGTGCCCCTCCGGGGTCGCGTGGTGGACGTTGTTGGTGGCCACCACCGGCAGCCCGCGCTCGGCGGCGACCGCGGCCAGCAGGTCGTTGTGCCGGGAGTCGAGCGGGAAGCTGTGGTCGGTCAGCTCCACCGCGACGTGCTCGGCACCGAACCGGCCGGTGAGCGCGTCGACCTCGGCCGCGGCGGCCCGGGAGCCGTGGGCCGTCAGCGCCTGGCGGACCGTGCCCTTGCGACAGCCGGTCAGCACCAACCAATGGCCGTCGTGGGGACCGCCGGCCCGCTCGGCGAGCTCGTCGAGGTCATAGAGCGGCCGGCCCTTCTCGTCGCCGCGCAGCTGGGCGTCGGTGATCGCCGCGGCGAGCCGGTGGTAGCCCTCCACCCCGCGGGCCAGCACCAGCAGGTGGCTGCCCTCCGGGTCGGGCACGCCCAGCTGCGGCTTGCTGAGCCCCAGCGAGAGCTCGGCACCGTAGACCGTGCGCAGGTCGTGCAGCTGGGCGGTCTCGGCGAACAGCGGGGCGCCGTAGAAGCCGTCGTGGTCGGTGATCGCCAACGCGTGCAGGCCGAGTCGAGCCGCCTCGATCACCAGGTGGTCCGGCCCGCTGGCCCCGTCCAGGAAGCTGAAGCTGCTGTGGCAGTGCAGCTCGGCGTACGGCGTGAGCGGGCCGGACGGGCGCGTGACGACGACCTGCTCCCGGCGGTGCTTGCGCGTCGAGATCGGGGCCTCGGGAACGCTCGGGCGCGGCCGTCCCGAGAGCCGCGCCTCCAGCTCGCCCCAGGACATGTTGGCGGGGTTGTTCCAGCCCATCAGTCGCTCTGCTCACTCATAGGCCGCCTCTGTCCACCAGACGTTGCCGTCGAGTGTGAGCAGCCAGGCCCGGCCGTCGACGCCGACCAGCTGGAACCGGGCCACCCGTCGACCGCCGGACTCCCACCACTGTTCCTCGACGACCCACGGTCCTGCCCAGGCGGCGACCGGCTGCCGGTCCTCGTCGGGGCCCGGGCAGAACCGGGCCGGCTCGCCGGTCAGGGCGCCGCGGTCGTCGAGCGCGACCGGCCGGCCGGCGCGGTCGGCGACCTCGGCCGCCCAGGGCGTGCGCAGCACGCGGGACGGCGCGGGCGGCGGCAGGCTGCCGGGCCACGGCGGCCCGGTCGGGCGGAGCCCGGTCGCCCGTTCCCCCCAGGGCACCCAGGCCTGCCGGTCGGCCGGGCCGCGGCCGCCCTGCAGCACCGGGACGACGACGGAGTCGTGGCCGAGCATCCCCTGCACGCGCGCGATGCCCCGCTCGACCCGCTCGTCGGTGCCGCCCCAGAGCACGTCGGCGTGCACGGCGTCGGGGACGACGGTCTCGGGGACGAACCGGACCCGCTCGATCGGCGAGCGCACCTCGCCGGCCCGGAAGCTGCCGCCCAGCTGCCAGTGCAGCCGGTCGACCAGGTCGGAGGCGGTGAAGAACCGGGGGTGCAGCCAGGTGCGGGCCGAGGCCGGCCGGCCCTGCGGGTCCTCGCCCTCGCAGCGGGCCTCGATCCGCACCTCGGTGCAGACCAGGCCCTGCCGGGCGATGCCCGCCACGAACGCCTCGGCGGTACGACGGGCACTGAAGACGATCGTCTCGGCGGAGTCCAGCGGCGGCTCGAAGTCGACGTGACGCTCGAGCTCGGGGGGCGGGGTGCGGGTCGGGAGGTGGACCGAGCCGCCACCGGCGACCACCCGGTGCACCCAGGCGACGTGGCTGCCGAACCGGTCGCGGACGTCGGCCGCCCGCAGCCGGGCCAGGTCGCCCAGGGTGCGCAGGCCGAGCCGGCGGAGCAGGCTCACCGCGTCGGGCTCGTCGAGGACGTCGACGGGCAGCGCACGCAGGAACTCCGCCGACCCGCCCGCGGGCACCACCAGGCTCTCCTGCGATCCCGCCCGCCGCGCCGCCTGCTCGGCGGTGAACAGCTCGTCGGCCACCCCTGCGCGACTGTCCCAGACCCCGAGGGCGACCAGCCGCTCGGCGAGCACCGCCCCCGCCTCCGCCTCGCCGCCGTAGAACCGGCCGGGCGAGCGCAGCGCGACCAGCCCCGGCCGCAGCGGCGCGATCCCGGGCCGGATCTCCTCGACCGCGACCAGCACGTCCTCGAAGGCGCGCGCGTCGCGCTCCGGCGACGCGGGGAGTACGGCGAGCTCGGGGCACCGGGCCTGCGCGTCGCGCCGGCGCATCCCCCGTCGTACGCCCAGGGCGCGGGCGGGCTCGTTGCAGGCCTGGACCAGGTTGGCGTGGAAGACCGCCGCCGGCAGCTTGCCGGGCAGCCCGGCCTCGGTGGCCGCGGCCACCACCGGCCAGTCGGGGCACCACACGACCAGCACCCGGCCGAGCATCAGCCCGCCTCCCTGCTGTCGGGAGCGGCATTGCGAGCGGCCGTGATCGGGACCGCCTCCGGCGTCGCCCGTCGTACGCCGGCCGCGGGGTCGGGCAGCCAGAGGTCGGTGCCCCGCGCCGGGGCGGTCCCGCGCCGCACCGTGACCGCGACCCGACGCGCCCGGAGGTGGCCGTGCCCCTGGCCGAGCCCCGACCAGGCCGGCTCCTCGACGCCGATCCGGGCCTCGCTGCGCGGCCAGTCGCCCTGGACCAGCAGCACCGCGGAGCGCTTGCGAAGCCGGGCTCCCAACCGCTCGGCGACCGACGGGGCGACCCGCCCGCCCGGCCGGAGCAGCACCACGGGCGTGACGTCGACGAGGGCGGCGGTGACCTCCAGCCACTGCTCCCCCGGCTCGGGCACCAGCACGGTGCGGGCGAGCTCGACCCCGGTCTCGGCCGCGGCCTCGGCCCCGAAGTCGGGGATCCCGACGACGGCGCACCACTCCCCGGCCCGCGACGGCCCGGCCAGCAGCGCCATCGCCAGGCCCAGTCCGTCGACCTCGTAGCTGGCACCGGCGTACAGCTGGACCACCCCGGAGAGCGCCGGGTGCATCGACACCGGCACCCGCGGCATCCCCCCGGCCATCCGCTGCATCCGCTCGCGGAGCACCGCCAGATCAGGGGGCTGATCGGGGCTCAGCGAGGCGGCGGCTGCGGACACACCCCATCATCGAACACCTGTTCGAAGGAGTCAATCCGGTCGCCATCAGTGAACGCCGAGTCAGCAGAAGTAGTGCCGACTCGGCCCACTGTTTCTGCTGACTCGGCGTTCAGGCAACCGTCACCACCTACTGCTGCGCGAGCAGCCCGGACAACCGCGAGCGAAGCGAGCTCCTCGCCTTCTCAGGAGGTGTACAGCGCCGCGATCCGGTCGGAGTTGTTGCCCTCGACGATGTTGCGCTTGACCTTCATCGACGGCGTGAGCTCGCCGGACTCGATGGTGAGGTCGTGGTCGAGGATCTCCCACTTCTTGATGGTCTCCCAGCGGTTGAGCTTGGCGTTGAGCTCGTCGACGTACCCGGCGACCATCGCCTTGACCGCGTCGGAGGACACGATGTCGGTGTACGACGCGCCGGCCATGCCGTTCTCCTCGGCCCAACCCGCCATCGCGTCCGGGTCGAGGGTGACCAGGGCGACGACGAAGTTGCGCTCGCTGCCGAAGACCATGAACTGGCTGGTGTAGGGACAGATCGCCTTGAACTTCGACTCGATCGCCGAGGGGGCGATGTACTTGCCGCCGGAGGTCTTGAACAGGTCCTTGATCCGGCCGGTGATGGTCAGGAACCCGTCGGCGTCGAGGCTGCCCTTGTCGCCCGTGCGCAGCCAGCCGTCCTCGGTGAACGCCTTCGCGGTCTCCTCGGGCAGGTTGTGGTAGCCCTCCATGATGTGCGGCCCGCGCAGCTGCACCTCGTCGCCCTCGCCGATCCGCACCTCCGCACCCGGCAGGGCGGGACCGACCGTCCCGATCTTGTACTGGTCGGGGTGGTTGACCGTGGCGCCCGCGGCGTTCTCGGTCATGCCGTAGCCCTCGAGGATGAGGATGCCGGCGGCGTGGAACCACTCCGCGATCTCGGAGTTCAGCGCCGCCGACCCGGAGATGAAGAACCGCACCCGGCCGCCGAACCGGTCGCGCACCTTGCTGAAGACCAGCTTGTCGAACAGCCCGTGCTGCAGGTTGAGCAGGAGCGGGACGCTCTTGCCCTCGCGCTTGAGCTTGTCGACCTTGATGCCGACCTCGAAGGCCTTGAGGAACAGCTTCTCCTTGATGCCGCCCTCGGCCGCCTGCATGGTGACGATCCGGCCGTGGGCCTTCTCGAAGATGCGGGGCGCGGCTCCCATGAAGGTCGGCTTCACGATGCCGACGTTCTCGATGATCTTGTCGACGCGACCGTCGATCGCGGTCGCGAAGCCGCAGGCCAGCTGGGCGGAGAGCAGCACCTTGCCGAAGGAGTGCGCCATCGGCAGCCACAGGAACTGCAGGTCGTCCTCGTGCAGGATGTGCTGCGCCTCGATCGCCGCGCCCTCGTAGACCCACGAGCTGTGCTTGAGCCGGACGCCCTTGGGCTTGCCCGTGGTCCCGGAGGTGTAGATCAGCGTCGCGAGCTGCTCGGGTGCGATCGACTTCGCCGTCTGCTCGATCACGTCGGGGTGCTCGGCGAGGTAGGCGTCGCCGAGCTCGGCCAGCGCGTCCAGGCTGATCACCCAGTCGCCGTCGGCGGTCCCGTCGAAGGTGACGACCTTCAGCACGTGGGGCAGCTCGTTCTTGTGCTCACGGAGCTTGGCGACCTGCTCGTCGTCCTCGGCGAACACGACCCGGCACTCGGAGTCGGCGAGGATGTACGTCGTGTCCTCGCCGTTCGTCGTCGGGTAGACGGTGGTGGTGGCAGCTCCGCCGCACATCACCGCCAGGTCGGCGAGGATCCACTCGTAGCGGGTCCCGGACACGATGCCGACCCGCTGCTCGGACTCGATCCCGAGCGAGAGCAGCCCGGCGGCGAGCCGCGAGACGAGGTCTCCGGCCTGCTGCCAGGTCACGGACTCCCAGGCCTCGCCGCGCGGGAACCGGAAGGCCTCGTTGCCGGGCGACGCCGCCACCCGGTTGAGGAACTGCACGGCCACATTGGGCTCGAGATGGTCGACGAAGCTCGTGTCATGATTCGCGGGCATGTCACTCCTGCAGTGGATGGCGGAGGGAGGCTGGCGGTCCCCGGCACCCTCCCAAGCGCGGCTATTGCGGAGTAACCTACGTCACTCGCAACTCGCGGGTAACCCGATCACCCGAGCGTGTCCGGAATCGTGACCCGACGTTGGCCCGTCCGGCCGTCGCGGCTTCGTCCCCGGCGATCCGCCAATCACTCCTGGACGGCCTTGGCGACCGTGACGCAGGTCGTCAGCCACGCGCGGTCCGGCGCGTCGGGGTGGTCCTCGAGCTCCCAGAGCGCGTTGTGGAGCATCCGGACCACCACCCAGTCCCGGGCCCGGTCCTCGTCGAGGCCCGCGGCGTCGACCACGGCCTGGAAGCGCCGACGCATCCCGCCCCGGACATCGCCCTCGAGCTCGGCCCAGCGGTTCCACAGCATCGGGGCCACCTCGTAGTGCGGGTCGCCGCTGACCGGCTTGGGGTCGATCACGAGCCACGGCTCCCGGTCGCCGGCGAGCACGTTCTCGTAGTGCAGGTCGGTGTGCACCAGCGTCCCGGTGCTGGCCGGGTCCGCGACCAGGTCGCGTCCCAGGGAGACCGCCTGCTCGACCATCCGGTGCGGGACCGGCGCGTCCCGGGGCAGCTCGGCGAGCCGGTCGGTCCAGCGCCCGACGTACGACGTCAGCAGCCGCAGCTGGGGCGGTGCGGGCACGTGCAGCCGACCGTAGAGACCGCCGACGATCTCGCAGGCCTCGAGGTCCCAGACCTCGGTGAGGTCGCGCTGGTGCAGCCGCTCGAGGAGCAGCAGCCGGCGCCCGGGATCTGCGCGGAGCAGCCGCACGGCACCGTTGCCACCGAGGCGCTGCAGGGCCAGCGCCTCGTGCTCCTCCTCGTCGCCGCCCGGGACCCCGGGGCAGACCAGCTTCAGCACGGCCGGGGTGCCGTCGCGGTCGCGGACCGGGAGCACCAGCGCGGTCCAGCCGTGCATCGGCTCGCCGTCGCCGGTCAGCTCCCACTCGGCCAGCACGTCGTCGACGAGCCGGGGCAGTCGCTCGACCCAGGCCGCCCACGCCGGACCCCGGGCGGCGAAACCGAGCACGAACGTGGGGAGGCGCACAGGCACCCGGTCATCCTGGCAGGGCCGAAAGGGTTTCCGAACCGCCCCCCACGGGGCATGACTCCCCTGTCGCCGCTGACCAGGTACTGGGGGGTCCCGCAATGCGCGCACGTGCTCTTGATCTATTTCCGCCGCTCGGCAGCATCCGTCCGCTGCTCGTCCTGGTGGATCCACTCGCCGTCGCACTGGTCGCGCTGGCGCTCCGGCCCGACCGCGCGCCGCTGGTGGTGCTGGCGGGCGCGGTGGCCGCGGTGCTCACGGCCGCCGGCGCGGGCCTGCACCGCTCCCGCCTGGTGCTGTCGGTCATCGAGGACGTCCCGAAGGTGGCCGTCGCGGCCGCGGTCGCGACGACCGCGGTGGTGGCGCTCGACCCGCGTCGTCCCGAGGCGCTGCCGACCGCGCTGGAGATGGCGGCGACGGCCGGGGCCGCGTTCGTGGCGATGGTCGTGCTGCGGACCGCCGTCTACGCGCTCGCCCATGCCCGACGGCGCAGCGGTCGCAGCGCGCACCCGGCGATCGTCGTGGGCGCCGGGACGGTCGGGGTCCGGCTCGCCGAGACCTTCCTGGCCCGGCCGCAGCACGGTCTGTACCCGGTCGGGATCATCGACTCCGCCCCGGAGATCGACCCCCGTGACCTGCCGGTCCCCTACCTCGGGAGCATCGACCGGCTCGAGGCGGCGATGGCCGACCTGGGCGTCCACGACGTCGTCTTCGCCTTCCCCGGCCAGCCCGACGCCCGGACGATCGACGTCGTACGCCGCTGCCTGGAGCAGGACTACCAGGTCTTCGTCGTGCCGCGGTTCTTCGAGATGATGGGCCTCGACCACCACCGCCGGGTCGAGGTGGTCGGCGACGTCGCCGTGATGCGGCTGCGCCGCTGGGGAATGCGCCCCCTCACCCTGCTCGCGAAGCGGACCCTCGACGTCAGCGTGTCGGGCCTCGCGCTGCTGCTGCTCGCCCCGGTACTGCTCGTGTGCGCCCTGGCCGTCCGGCTGGAGACCGGGCCGGGGATCATCTTCAAGCAGCTCCGCATCGGCCGGCACGGCCGGCCCTTCCAGCTCTACAAGTTCCGCTCGCTCAAGCCCGCCTCCGAGGAGGAGAGCGCGACGGCCTGGTCGATCGACCACGACGCGCGGCTGGGCCGGGTCGGCCGGTTCCTGCGTCGGACCAGCCTCGACGAGCTCCCCCAGCTGGTGAACGTCCTGCGCGGCGACATGAGCCTGGTCGGCCCTCGCCCCGAGCGGCCGTTCTTCGTGCGGGAGTTCGCCCGCACGCACGAGCGGTACGACGACCGGCACCGGGTCGCCGCCGGCCTCACCGGGTGGGCCCAGGTCAACGACCTGCGCGGCGACACCCCGATCGACGCGCGGGTCCGCTTCGACAACCACTACATCGAGAACTGGTCGCTGTGGACGGACGTCAAGATCCTGCTCCGCACCGCCCGCACCCTGGCCCGGCCCGCACCGGGTGGCGACCGGCCGCTCGCCCTGCTGCCCGCCGCGCCCGACGCCGGGCCCGGCGCCCCCCGGCCGATCCCCGGACCCACCGTCGCCCCGCAGGTCCTCCACGTCTCCATGCCCACCACCGAGGGGGTGGCCACCGTGCTGGTGGGCTACGTGCGCGACCAGGTCGCCCGAGGCTGGACCGTGACCGTGGCCTGTCCCGCGGACGGCTGGCTGGCCGACGCCGCCCACGACGCCGGGGCCCGGGTCGTGCGGTGGGAGGCCCGACGCAGTCCCGGACCCACCCTGCCCGCCGAGGTACGCCGGCTGCGGCGGATCGTGCGCCAGGTCCGTCCGGACGTGGTCCACCTCCACAGCGCGAAGGCGGGACTCGCCGGCCGGCTGGCGTTGCGCGGCCGGGTGCCGACGATGTTCCAGCCGCACGCCTGGTCGTTCGAAGCCGCGCGCGGCCCGATGCGCAGGGCCGCCATCCGCTGGGAGCGGTACGCCCAGCGCTGGACCACCGAGCTGGTGTGCGTGAGCCGGGGCGAGCAGATCGTCGGCGAGAAGCACGGCATCATGGTCTCGGCCGCCGTCGCCCACAACGGCGTCGACCTGGAGCACTTCCGCCCGAGGAGCGACGCGGCGCGTCGTGCCGCCCGCCGCCGGCTCGGCCTGCCCGACGTACCGACCGTCGTGTGCGTCGGCCGCCTGTCACCGCAGAAGGGCCAGGCCGATCTGCTCGACGCGTGGTCCCGGGTGCTCGAGCGGGTGCCCGCCGCCCAGCTCGTGCTCGTCGGCGACGGGCCCGACCGCGCCGTCCTGCAGGAGCGGGCGGCGGTCGACGACAGCGTCCTGCTCGTCGGGCGGCGCGGGGACGTCGACGAGTGGCTCGCCGCCGCCGACGTTGTCGCCGCGCCGTCGCACTGGGAGGGCATGGCCGTGGCCCCGATCGAGGCGATGGCAGCGGGTCGGAGCGTCGTGGCGACCCAGGCCACGGGGATGCTCGACAGCGTCCCGCGGGGCGCCGGTGCCCTGGTCGACGTCGGTGACGTCCGCGAGCTCGCCGACAGCATCGCCGCCCGCCTCGTCGACCCGGCCGGGACGACCGCGGAGGGGGCGGTGGGCCGCGCCCACGTCGAGGCCCACCACGACGAGCGCGCCTCGGCCCGCGAGATCGCCCGGCAGACGATGCGTCACTTCCGCAACGCCCGCGGCGAGGGCGACGTCCTGGTCGCCCTCCAGCCCCTCGCCATGACCGGCCGGGCGCCCGAGCTCCTGCCGGCGTCGTCCCGCCCCGGCGAGCTCGGGCGACCGCGCCAGGCACGCGTGCTCGCCGCGGCGGTCCCGGAGGCCTGAGCCCGGGCGGGCCGGGTCAGGCTCCGGCCCGGGACGCGGCCGGCGGCCGGGTCAGGCCGCGGCCCGGGAGGCCCGGGCGCTCCGGACGGTCCAGGCGACCTGCTTGGTCAGCAGCACCGTCCCGAGCAGCCGTACGCCGACCGACCGGACCCGCTCCGCCGCGCGGTGCAGCTGCTCGGGCGACACCGCCCCCGAGGGCACGGTCAGCACCATCGACCCGCCCGCCGCCATCACCCGGGCGTCGTCGCACACGTCGAGGGCCGGGGCCAGGACCACCACCACGTCGAAGCGCCGCGTGGCCTCCCGCATGACCGCCGCGAAGCGCGTCTCCAGGAGCCGCTCGGTGGGCTCGCCGCCCCACTCGCCCGCCGGCAGCACCCGGAGACCCTCGACCGGTCCCTCGCTGAGCCCGTCGCTCAGGTCGGCCCCGGTCAGCACGTCGTACAGACCGGCTGTGCCGGGCGCGGTGGCGATCGGGCGCCCGTGTTGCGTGCCGAGCCGGCCGTCGACCAGCAGGACCTGGCGACCGGCGACGGCCAGGGACACCGCGAGGTTCGCGCCCAGCCAGACGCTGGCGTCGTCCTGGGTCACCCCGGCGACCACGAGCAGGTCGACCGACTCGGCGCTCGCCTCCGCCTCGAGCGCGATGCGCAGGCGATGGAACGCGCCGGCGGCCGCCGTACCGGGATAGAGCGACGGCAGGCTCGTGGAGTCGCGGGGGCGAGCGACCTTCGCCAGCACCGGCACGCCGGCCGCCGCCTCGGCCTCGCGCTGGTCCGCCACGGTGGCGGTACGACGGTCGCGCAGGAGCGCCGCCCCGATCGCGAGGACGAGGCCGAGCACCCCGGCGATCCCGGCACCGAGCAGCAGGTCCGGGCTCGAGAAGGTGCGGGGCGCGACCGCCGGGTTGCTCACCGTGACGAGGAACGAGCCGGAGGTCGGGTCGTAGTAGGGCAGCGCGTCCGCCACGAGGTTGGCGATCTCGGCCGCGATCTGCGGATCCTCGTCCTGCACCGTGACCCGGACGAGGATCGTGCCCTCCACCCACTGCCCGGTGATCTCGCGCCGCAGCTCCTCGGTCGACCTCTCGACGCTCAGCTGCGAACGGACGTCGTCGACCACGTCACGGGCGTTGGCCAGCTCGGCGATCGTCCCGCGCAGCGAGTCGGGGTCCTCCACCCCCACCGGGTTGGCCGGATCCTCCACGGCGGCGACCGTGGCGGTCGCGGTGTAGGTGCGCGGCGCCGCCCACAGCCCGACGGTCGCGGCGCCTCCGGTGACGAGCAGCACGAGGAGCACGAGGAGCTTGTGCCGCCACACGGTCGCGCCGAATTCGCTCAGGTTCATGTCACTCCACTGCGTGCCGGGGCACGCGCATCGGAGCGTGGGAGGTCGTCCCACGCTCGGTTCTCCTGGGCAGGCGCACCGGGTCACGGGCGCCTCGATCGGTTGTGCTCGTCGTGGGTTCGCGGGTAGCGGTCCGAGATCGGCGGGGAGCGGGACCCGGAAGCGCGACCGGGCGGTCGCCGACCTGCTCAGGCGGCAGCGTGCCGATCATCGGGCGTGTCGCAGGACCGCCTGCGCCGACGGCGTCCGATGGGAGCCACGTGCCGACACGACCGGGGGCGACGTCTCCTGGAGCCACGAGGAGACGGCCGCCGGTCCGGCTGCGGAGGCCGCTGTGGTGGAGCAGGGCGAGGGCCCGGACCAGGGCATGAGCGAACCCGCCGGGTGCCGCCGGTCCGAGCGCCCCACCCCGCGCCCGACCTCGTCGACGAGCTCACCCCCGAGAGCGGCAGCTGCCCCCCGGTGCCCTGATCCCGTCACCTGGTCGAGCGGAACAACCACCCCAGCGGGCGCTGGTCCCCGTTGCTCTGGTGCAGCTCGGACCGGTCGAAGGCGTGCGGAGTGGTCGTCAGCTCCCGGTCCGCCCTCGCCACCGACTCGACGAGCGCTGGCTCCGGCGTCCGGTCGGCGGTGATCTCGGCGAACGCCATCTCCGTGCGTGCCCGCTCCGCGGCGTCTTCGGACTCGACGAACTCGCTCGAGGGCCCCGCGGGCGTCTCGGGCAGCCTGGCCACCGTCTCGGTGCGAAGGTGGGTGAGCGTCCGCTCCACCTCGTCGACCGAGCCCTCGGCCTGCTGGAGGGTCGTCCCGAGACCTCGGACCACCTTCTCCAGGCCGGAGAGCAGCTCCTCGGCCCGGTGCCGCACCCCGTGCAGGCGTTCCCGGTTCTCGGCCTCGAGCTCGGCGAGGAGCTGCTCGCGGGCGGACTCGGCGTCCGCGCTGGCCTGGGTGCGGATCTGCTCGGCCGACTGACGTGCCTGGACGAGGATGCCGTCGGCACGCTCCCGCGCCTCGGCGGTCACCTGGGCCGCGCTCGCCCGGGCCTGTTCGGTGAGCTCGCGGACGAGCTCGTCGGCCTCGGCGACCAGGCGCTCGGCCTGCTGGCCGGCCTCGCGGCGTACGGCGGCCGCCTCGGCCAGGATCGTGTCCGCCTCGTGATGGGATCCGAGCGTCGCTCGGAACGCCTCGGCGCGGTTGCGGGTCTGGTCGGTGGTGGCTTCGTAGGGCACGGCTCGGCCCTCATCTTTTGACACTTGCAGTTCCCCCCTGGGAAGTTCTGTCGCCCTCTGTGTGCCCGAGACAGCGACCCCAGTCCTCTGCTCGGTTTGGGCGGGTTGTAAACGTGCGTCTCAACTTCCCGGCGCGCCCGGACCCCGCGGATGCCTCCGCGTCCCCGCTTCGTACGGCGGTTGCGACGACCCTCCGCGGCCTCTCCCGGGCGCGGGGGCGCCGTGGTCGGCCGGCCGCGCCAGCGCGGCGCACCTCGCGCTGGCGTTCGTCGGCGTCGGCCCACCGGCCGAGGGCCGCGACGGCCCGGCAGCAGCTCTGCTCGCTGTCGGAGTGGGCCGAGGCGACCGAGGCGGGACCGAACGTCGGCCAGGTCGGCGAATCGCCTCGAGCGTCAGGACCCGGGGGGGTCGAGCCCGACCGCCGGCCTACTTCTTGCCGGTCTTCTCCGCGGGCTGGGTGGTCGACAGCGCGGCGATGAAGGCCTCGGGCGGGACCTCGACGGTGCCGATGTTCTTCATCCGCTTCTTGCCGGCCTTCTGCTTCTCCAGCAGCTTGCGCTTGCGGGTGATGTCGCCGCCGTAGCACTTGGCGAGCACGTCCTTGCGGATCGCGCGGATGTTCTCGCGGGCGATCACCCGGGCGCCGATCGCGGCCTGGATCGGCACCTCGAACTGCTGGCGCGGGATCAGCTCCTTCAGCTTGCCGGCCATCATCACGCCGTAGGAGTACGCCGCCTCGCGGTGCACGATCGCCGAGAAGGCGTCGACCGGCTCGCCCTGGAGCAGGATGTCGACCTTCACCAGGTCGGCGGCCTGCTCGCCGGACCGCTCGTAGTCGAGCGAGGCGTAGCCCTTGGTGCGCGACTTCAGCTGGTCGAAGAAGTCGAAGACGATCTCGCCCATCGGCAGCGTGTAGCGCATCTCCACGCGGTCCTCGGAGAGGTAGTCCATCCCCTGCAGGGTGCCGCGCTTGGTCTGGCACAGCTCCATGATCGTGCCGATGTAGTCGCTCGGACTGAGGATCGTGGCCTTGACGACCGGCTCGCGGACCTCGGCGATCTTGCCCTCGGGGTACTCGCTGGGGTTGGTCACCACGAGCTCGGTGCCGTCCTCCATCTGCACCTCGTAGACCACGTTGGGCGCGGTCGAGATGAGGTCGAGGTTGAACTCGCGCTCGAGGCGGTCGCGGGTGATCTCCATGTGGAGCAGCCCGAGGAAGCCGATCCGGAAGCCGAAGCCGAGCGCGCCGGAGGTCTCCGGCTCGAAGGTCAGCGCCGCGTCGTTGAGCTGGAGCCGCTCCAGGGCGTCGCGCAGCGTCGGGTAGTCGTCGCCATCGATCGGGTAGAGCCCGGAGTAGACCATCGGGTTGGGGTGCTTGTAGCCGCCCAGCGCCTCGGTCGCGCCGTGGTGCTGGCTGGTGACCGTGTCGCCGACCCTGGACTGGCGGACGTCCTTCACCCCGGTGATGAGGTAGCCGACCTCGCCGACGCCCAGGTCGCCGGCCTTGACCGGCTCCGGGCTGATCACGCCGACCTCGAGCATCTCGTGCACGGCGCCGGTCGACATCATCTTGATCCGGTCGCGATGGGAGAGCTTGCCGTCGATCACCCGGACGTAGGTGACCACGCCGCGGTAGGTGTCGTAGACGGAGTCGAAGATCAGCGCGCGGGGCGGTGCGTCGGCGTCGCCGACCGGCGGCGGGGTCTCCTTGACGATGTGGTTGAGCAGACCCTCGACGCCCAGACCGGTCTTGGCGCTGACCCGGAGCACGTCCTCGGGCTCGCAGCCGACGAGTCCCGCGAGCTCCGCGGCGTACTTGTCGGGGTTCGCGCCGGGCAGGTCGATCTTGTTGAGCACCGGGATGATGTGCAGGTCGGCGCCCATGGCGAGGTAGAGATTGGCCAGCGTCTGCGCCTCGATGCCCTGCGCGGCGTCGACGAGCAGGACGGCGGCCTCGCAGGCCTCCAGCGACCGGGAGACCTCGTAGGTGAAGTCGACGTGGCCCGGGGTGTCGATCATGTTGAGCACGTAGGTGCCCGGCTCCGCACCCTCGTCGTTGCCGGCCGGCACCGTCCACGGCATCCGCACGGCCTGGCTCTTGATCGTGATGCCGCGCTCGCGCTCGATGTCCATCCGGTCGAGGTACTGCGCCCGCGCGGCCCGCGCGTCGACGACACCGGTCAGCTGCAGCATCCGGTCGGCCAGCGTCGACTTTCCGTGGTCGATGTGGGCGATGATGCAGAAGTTCCGGATGATCGCCGGAGCGGTGCGGCCCGGGGGCGGCGCGGTGTTCGTGGGCACAGACGTCTCTCGTTCGAGTGCTCGGGGACAGCCCGATTCTCCCACACCGTCCAGGCGTTCCCGCCTTCCGCGGCCCCCCGGCGGGACTCACTCGGGGCTGGTCAGCGCCTCCCTCGTCTTGGCGATCGCGAAGCCCCAGCCCTGCGCGAGCGTGGGCTTGGGCGGGATCGCGACCTCGTCGGGGTTCGTGAGCACGTCGAGCAGCACCGGTCCGGGGTGCGCCATCGTCTGGCGGACGGCCTCCTCCAGGTCGTGCGGATCCTCGACCCGGATCCCGCGCATCCCGACCGCCTCGGCCACCCGGGCGAAGTCGGGGTTGTGCAGCACCGTGCCGAACTCCGGCAGGCCGGCCTGCTCCATCTCGAGCTTCACCATGCCGAGCCGGGCGTTGTCGAAGACCACGAGCTTGACCGGGAGGTCGTGGCTGACGGCGGTGAGCAGGTCGCCCATCAGCATCGACAGCCCACCGTCGCCGCAGCACGCGACCACCTGTCGGGACCGGTCGAGCCCGACGGCCCCGAGGGCCTGGGGCATCGCGTTGGCCATCGAGCCCAGGTTGAACGACCCGAGCAGCCGACGCTCGCCGGTCAGCCGGACGAAGCGGGCCAGCCAGGTGGTCGCCATCCCGGTGTCGACGGTGAAGATCGCGTCCGGGGCGGCGTACCGGTCGATCAGTCCGGCGAGCAGCTCGGGCCGCACGCGTCCCCCCGGGTTGTCGACCTTGCCGCGCAGCAGCCCCTTCGGCCTGCGGTCGTACGACGGGTCCAGGAACTGCTGCTGCCGCTCGCGCCAGGCGTCGTACGACGACCGCGCCTGGTCGAGGTGCGCGCCGTCGGGCTTCGGGCCGACCCGGTCGAGCAGGGCCTGGAGGCTCAGGCGCGCGTCCCCGACCACGGCGTGCTCGACGGGGGTACGCCGGCCGACGTGCGACCCGTCGGCGTCGAGCTGCACGGTGACCGTCTCGTGCGGCAGGAACTCGGTGTACGGGAAGTCGGTGCCGACCATCAGCAGCAGGTCGCACCCCTCGAGCGCGACCGCGCTGGCGTGGTTGCCCAGCAGCCCGGACTGGCCGACCTCGAACGGGTTGTCGCGCTCCAGCCCCTCCTTCGCCTTCAAGGTGAGCACCATCGGGGCCTGCAGCCGGTCGGCCAGCGCAAGCACTTCCTGGCGAGCATGACGCGCACCCTGGCCGACGAGCATCGTCACCCGGTCCGCGGCGTCGATCGCCCGGACGGCCTCGTCGACCGACGCCTCCGACGGCGGGGCAGGCGGCTGCTCGACGACGAAGCGCGGGGTGGCCGTGTGCTTCGCGACGTCGAGGCCGCCGACGTCCCCGGGCAGGGTGAGCACCGCGACCCCGCGCTGCTGGAGCGCGGCGTTGCCGGCCTGCTCGACGACCCCGGGCAGCTGGTCGGGGCTGGTCACGGTCGCGCGGAACACCGCGACGTCGGCGAAGAGGGCGTCGTTGTCGACCTCCTGGAAGAAGTCGCTGCCGATGTCCTCGCGGGGCACCTGACCGCAGATCGCCAGCAGCGGGACCTGCGACTTCTTGGCGTCGTAGAGGCCGTTGAGGAGGTGGATGGACCCCGGGCCGACGGTCCCCATGCACACCCCCAGCCGTCCGGTCAGCTGGGCCTGGGCACCGGCGGCGAACGCCGCGACCTCCTCGTGGCGAACCCCCATCCACTCGATCCGGTCCTCGCGCCGGATGGCGTCGGTGACCGGGTTGAGCGCGTCGCCGACGACGCCCCAGACCTGGGTGACTCCGTGCTCGGCCAGGGACTCGATCAGCAGCTCAGCGACGGTGGTCATGCGGCGCCGGTACCCCGCTCGCGACAGGATGTCCCCGTGCCCCCCAGCAATACCCCGCCCGTGCCCGTCGGCCGCACCGCCCGCCGCCTCGAGTGGGCCCACCTGCCGCCCCACGTCCGGGCCCTCGTCGAGGGCGAGTGCGGCTCGCCCGTCATCGAGGCGATCACGCAGGGCGGCGGCTTCACTCCGGGCTTCGCCTCGGTGCTGGTCTGCGCGGACCAGACCCGGCACTTCGTGAAGGCCGCCTCGGCCAAGGCCCAGCGGGCCTTCGCCCTGTCCTACCGCGAGGAGGCCCGCAGACTCGCCGAGCTGCCGGTCGAGGCGCCCGCCCCCCGGCTGCTCTGGGTGCACGACCGCGACGACTGGGTCGTCCTCGGCATCGAGTACGTCGACGCGGCAGCGCCGCGGCGCCCCTGGCGGCTCCCCGAGCTGGAGGCGAGCGCCCGGATGCTCGAGCGGGTCGCCGACACCCTGACGCCACCGCCCGCCGCGATGGCGCTCGACCCGGTCGCCGACGAGCTCGCCGACTGGCCGCGGGCCTGGGACCACGTCCGGACCACCCGCCCGGATCTCCCCCACCTCGAGGAGGCCGCGACCCTGGCCGCCGGCTTCGCGGGGGTGAGCGCCGGCGACACCCTCGTGCACACCGACGTCCGCGACGACAACGTGCTCCTGGCCGCCGACGGGCGGGTGCTGCTCTGCGACTGGAACTGGCCGGCGGTCGGCGCCGCCTGGCTCGACACCGTGCTGCTGATGATCGGCCCGCGCGGCGACGGACTCGACGTCGACGCCCTGCTCGCGCGACTCCCCCTCACCCGCGACGTGCCGGCCGACTCCGTCGACGCCTTCCTCGCCCTGGTCACCGGCTACTTCTGGCGCCAGGGCGACGAGCGGGTGCCGCCAACCTCGCCGTACCTCCGCGACTTCCAGCGCTGGCAGGGCGACGTGGCCTGGGACTGGCTCGCGCAGCGGCGCGGCTGGTCGTGAGCGGCCGGGCACGCCCCCGCCACCGTGCGATTTGGGTGAGCCGCCGCGCCGCTGTTAATCTCGTACGTCGCGTGTCTGGCCGCAGCCTGCGCCGGCCGCACATCACGACTTAGACGTACGACTCAGCACCACGAACGACGGCCCCAGGATCTCCGGGGGGCGAGCATCCACACCTACGACGAAGGCGCAGAAGTGGCGAACATCAAGTCCCAGATCAAGCGGAACAAGCAGAACGAGAAGGCGCACGAGCGCAACAAGGCTGTGAAGACCGGCCTGAAGTCTGCCGTTCGCAAGTTCCGCGAGCTCGCCGAGGGTGGCGACAAGGAGGCCGCGGTCGTGGCCGGCCGTGACGCCACCAAGAAGCTCGACAAGGCCGCCTCCAAGGGCGTCATCCACAAGAACCAGGCCGCGAACCGCAAGTCTGAGATCTCCAAGAAGGTCGCCGCTCTCTGAGCCGCCCTCGCGAAGGCGTCGTCCCCTCGGGGTCGGCGCCTTTTTCGCGTTGACGAGCGCTCGGCCGAGCGCTCGGCTCAGCGCTGGTCGCGCAGGCCGGTGACGGTGAGCACCAACCGCTCGAGGGTGTACGACGGGTCGGTCGCCGCCCCCTTGATGTCGGCGTCGGCCTGGGCCACGGCCCGGATCGCGCGGCCGATGGCGGCGTCGCTCCACCCACGGGACTGGTCGCGCAGGGTCCGCAGCTTCCACGGCGGCACCCCGACCTCGCGGGCCAGGTCGGCCTCGCTCATCCGGCCCGGCGCCGACTTGAACCGCGCGAGCCCGCGGGCGCTGCCCGCGAACGCCGAGGTGACCAGCACCGCGGCCGTGCCGCCCTCCAGCGCCCACCGGAGCTCCTCGAGCGCGGCCTGGCGACGGCCGGCGAACGCCGCGTCGGCGACGGCGAAGGACTTCGCCTCCGCCCGGCCGCCGTAGTACTTCTTGACCTTCTCCACGTCGATGGCGGCGCCGGCGAAGTCGTTGGTCAGCTGGTGGGCCGCGGCCGAGAGTGAGCGGAGGTCCTGGCCGACGGCCTGGACCAGGAAGACCGCGCCCTCCTTGTCGATGCTGGAGCCGTAGCTGCGCACCTCGCTCGCCACGAACGCCGGCAGCTCGGACGTCTTCAGCTCCCCGGACTTGGACTCGGTGACCGCGGGCAGCTTGCGGAGCTTGTTCAGCACGCCGGAGCCCTTCGGGCCGCCACCGTGCACCAGCACCAGGGCGACCTCCTCGGCCGGCGCGGCGGCGTACCCCAGCAGGCCCTCGACCGACTCCTCGGGGAGGTTCTCCAGGGACCGGACGACGACGCAGCGGATGCTGGAGAACAGCGACGGGGCGGCCAGCTCGCCCAGCGTGGCCAGCGACAGGTCGGCCGCGGGGGTCTCGGCCAGCTCGGCCTCGGCGTCGTAGGCGCGGACCGCGGCGCGGACGGCCACGACGGTGCGCTCGTTGAGGAACTCCTCCTTGCCGGTCACCAGGGTGACCCGACCGAGGACGTCTGCTGCTTGAGGACCTCTCACCATGGTGCGCTCAGCCTCCCACAGGCCACCGACCGTGCCGTACGGTCCTCCCGACGCCGAACGGCAGGAGGACGAGCATGGCCCACCAGGCCCTCGCGCCACCGCTGCTGAGCGTGGCCGCGATCCTCGTCGTGACCGACCTGGTCCTGCTCGACCAGGACCGGTGGACCGTGCTCGTCTCCCTCGCCGCCACGGCCGCCCTGCTCGTGACCGCGCGGCGGGCCGGCCTCGGACGGGCCGGACTCGGCCTCGATCCGGCGTGCCTGGGGCGCGGCCTGCTCTGGGGCGCGGTCCCCTCCGCAGTGATCGGGGCGGGGCTGGTGGCCGCGGCCCTGCTCCCTGCGCTGGAGGCCGCGTTCGCGGACGGTCGTACGCCGGACCGGGCGAGCGAGGTCGCGCTCAAGGTCCTCGTCGTGATCCCGCTGCGCACCGTGCTGCTGGAAGAGCTGGCGTTCCGTGGCGTGCTGTGGGGACTGGTGGCCGAGCGTCGGGGCCCGCGCGCCGCGACCTGGTGGTCCTCGGCGGCCTTCGGCCTGTGGCACCTGCCGACGGCGTTCGTCGTCCTCGAGACCAACGACGCACTGCAGACCGCGTCCGAGTCGGTCCTCGGGACGGTGGCGGTGGTCGTCGGGATCGTGGTGGCGACCGGCGCCTCGGGCCTGCTCTTCGCCGAGCTGCGCCGTCGCTCGGGCAGCCTGCTGGCACCGGCCCTGGTGCACTGGACGACGAACGCCGGCGGCACGGTCGTCGGGTTCCTGCTGGGTTGAGGAGAGCCGATCGGCTCAGCTGACGTCGTCGAGCTGCTGGCTCGCGATCTCCTCGGCCAGCCGGTCGGTGTCGGCGTCGTCCCAGCCCGGGGACGGGAGGATCTTCGCCCAGGCGCGGACCGGTTCCTGCCCGAACTGGTGTCCCTGCCCCTGGGGTACGTCGTTGGCCACCATCTGGTCCGCCGCGAGCTGCAGCATCGTGACCACCGGGATCCAGCGGATCTTCGGCGACACGTCCCGACCACGCGGCTCGTCCAGCCAGTCCGGCTTGTGCAGGGCCAGGGACCAGGTCCACCAGGTGATCGGGTCGTTGGCGTGCTGGAGGTACCCGATCCGCGGGCCCGTCCAGGTCGCGTCGGGTCGGTCCCAGTCCTCCTCCTGGTCTCCGAACCGGACGATCTCGCCGCCGCCGTACACCGGCAGCACCTCGGGGGTGCCGCGGTCACGCTCGTCGGTGAACTGCTGCCAGAGCCGGTTGTTCCCGGTCGGACCGACGAACAGCGCGCCGGAGGTCCGCTCCGCCAGGTCCTGGGCGCCGCTGAACGCCGCCTCGCCGCCGAAGGTGCCCAGGCTCTCGCCGCTCACCACCAGCAGCGGCCGGGCGTCCTCGGGCAGCTCCAGCCAGCGGGCGTACACGGCGTCGAAGAGCAGCCGTCCCGCCTCCTGGGCCCGACTGCCGTCGACCAGGAAGGACATCCAGCTGGGCAGGTAGGAGTACTGCATGCTGACCGTGGCCGCGTCACCGTCCCACATGTACTCCAGGGCCCGGGCCTGGTTCTCGTTCACCCAGCCGCGACCGGTCCCCGTGACGACGTTGACGACCTGCCGCTCGAAGCCGCCGGTCAGCTCCAGCTCCTCCACGGCCCGCTGCGCCTCCTCCCGGAGGTCGATCTCCCCGTCGGTGCCGACCCCGACGTAGGCGCGCACCGGCTGCAGCGCCGGGCGGCCCGTGAACGCGGCGATGGTCTCCGCGGTCGGTGCGTTCGCGATGAACACCCGGCCCTGGCGCCCGAGGTCCTCCCACTCCACCGAGGAAGCGGGGCCGGCCGAGAGCGACGGGCTGGTCGGGGCCGGGTGGTCGCTCGCGAACTCGTCGTTGATCGCGATGAAGGTCGAGTCCATCGTGGCGAGCACCCGGGCGGCCACCACGTCGTCCACGACGACCCAGCAGCCCGCCGCGACCACCAGCGCCCCGATCACGGCCGCGACCCGCTGCGGCAGCACGCGCGAGACCTGACGCCCCACGAACCGGCCGACGAGCCGCAGCAGCCGCGCGATCCCCACGACGAGCACGAAGACCACGAGACCGACGCCGAGCAGCACCGGCACATGGGCGGGGTCGACCGACTCCGTGCCGACGCGCTCGCGCAGGTCGTCCTCCCAGCGGACGTACCAGACCAGGCAGATCACCGAGCCCACCACGGCGGCGAGGCCGACGAGCCACCAGGCGATCCGGCGGACGCGGCCCACCAGGCGCAGCCCACAGCTGCGCAGCAGCCACCCGAGCAGGGCGCCCACGGCGTATCCCAGGGCGGCCGCGACCCCGCACACCAGTCCCTGGAACAGCGGGCTCCGGGGCAGCAGGGACGGGGTCAGCGCCAGCCAGAACAAGACGATCGCGCCGGTGGTCGGCGCGATCGGGCATCGGAGTCGGCGCACGGCTCGTCTCAGCATGGACGTGATCCTCGCGTATCTGGCGTCCGTGACTAGTCACCTGACTCGGGTGAACACCTCCTCCCCCTCGACACCGACCACCACGTCACCGCCCTGGTCGGTGCGCAGCACCTCGGTGCCGCCGCGTTCCAGGGGCTCCAGCACGCTCGCCGCCGGGTGGCCGTAGTCGTTGTCGGCGCCGACCGAGACCAGGGCGACGTCGGCCCCGAGCGCGTCGAGGAAGGCCAGGTCCTGGTGACGACTGCCGTGGTGCGGGACCTTCAGTACGTCGACCCGCAGGCCCGGCGTGCTCCGGGCGAGCGCGGCCTGACCGGGCGGCTCGAGGTCGCCGGTGAGCAGGACCCGCAGGCCGCGGACCTCGACGAGGAGCACCACGCTCGCGTCGTTGGCGGCGCTGCCGTCGCCCGGGCCGGCCCGCACCGGTCCGACCGGGCCGAGCACCTGGACGGTCGCCTCGCCGATCGTGCGGGTGCCCGCCAGTGCGGTGCGGACCGGGACCCCGGCCGCGACGGTCGCGTCGCGGACCACGTCCACCCCCGACGGCGGATCGAGCACCGGGCTGGTCTCGACGACGCCGACCATGCGCCCCTCCAGGACGCCGGCGAGGCCGTCGACGTGGTCGGCGTGGAAGTGGGTCAGCACCAGCAGCGGGACCGACGTGACGTGCAGCCGGTCCAGGCAGCCGTCGACCGCAGACGGGTCGGGACCGGCGTCCACGACGATCGCCGTCCCGGTCGCCACCCGCACGGCCAGGGCGTCGCCCTGGCCCACGTCGCAGGCCACCACCGCCCAGTCCTCGGGCGGCCAGCCCGGGGTCGGCAGCCGGACGGCGACCGCGAGCACCATGGTCGCGGCGCACGCCAGTCCGGCCGAGCGGTGCCGGAGCACCCGCGGCGCGACCAGCGCCACCACGACCGTGAGCAGCGTCAGCCCGACCAGCGGCAGCACGCCGGTCCCCCAGTCCATCGCCGCGGCGGGCAGGTCCGCGCCCCGGCGGGCGACCAGCACGATCCACGCGACGCACCAGGCCGCGAGGGTGCCCAGCAGCCGCGCGAGCGGGTCGGACACCAGTCCGACCAGCCCACCGAGGAGACCGAGCACGGTCGCCGGCCCGACGACCGGGGCGACCAGCAGGTTGGTCGCCACCGCGACGAGGCTGACCTGACCGGAGATCGCCGCGACCAGCGGCGTGCACGCGAGCTGGGCGGCCGCCGGCACCGCGACCGCCTCCGCCAGCGACCGCGGCAGCCAGCGGGCCAGCGCGTCGCGCCAGCCCGGAGCCAGGACCAGGATCCCGCCGGTGGCCAGCACGGACAGCGCGAAGCCGATCGAGACCGCGAGTGCGGGCTGCGCGAGCAGCAGGACCGTCACGGCGACCCCCAACGCCCGGAACCCCCGCCGGCGACCGTCGACGCCCATGCCCACCAGGCCGACCGTGCCCATCGCGGCCGCGCGGACGACGCTCGGCTCGGTGCGGGCGAGCAGCACGAAGCCGCAGATCCCGGCCGCGCCCACGAGGTACAGCCAGCGGCCGCGCACGCCGACCCACCGGCACACCACCAGCAGGAACCCCACCACCAGGGTCAGGTTGGTGCCCGACACGGCCAGCAGGTGGGTCAGCCCGGTGGCCCGGAAGTCGTCGGCCAGCGCGGGGTCGAGTCCCCCGTCGTCGCCGTCGACCAGCGCGGGCACCAGCGCCCGCTGGTCCGCGGGTCGGTGGGCCACCGCGTCCCGGATCGAGCTCCGCACCCGGTCGGCCGCCCGCCACCACAGGTCGGGATCGGCGAGCACGACCGGGTCACCGGCGGCGCCGAGGACCGCAGCGGCGTCGCCGTCGTCGGACGGCGACAGCCGGCCCGTCGTGCGCACCGTCGCCCCGAGCGGGACCGAGCGCCAGGCCTCGTCCCCCAGCACCACGACCGGCGTCGCCAGGGAGTACGACGCACCGCGCCCCGTCACCCGCCGGACCTCCAGGCGCAGCAGGATCCGGTCGGCGTACTGCCCGGGGACGACCCGCGGGTCGGACGTCACCGTCGCCTCCAGGGTCGCCACAGCGCCGTCGGCGGCCAGCCGCGCCACCGGGTTGCCGGTGACCTGCTCGGTGCGGACCAACGCGGCCCAGGCGACCGCGGCAGCGACGAGGAGCACCGCCGCCGCCGTCAGGGCCGCCCGTCGGCCGCGTCGCCGGGCCAGGACCGGGAGCGCCGCCAGCATCGCCGCGGCCGTGCCCGCGGCGGCCGGCCAGCTCCCCAGCTGGCCGAGGAGCGCACCCAGCCACGCGGCCAGGGCGAGCAACGGCATCCGGAGGTCCGGCGGCTCCCGGGCCTCGACGGGGTCGAGCCGCACCTCACACCGTGACGTGCGGCGTGATCGTCGCGAGGGTCTTGTCGCCGATGCCGTCGATCTCGAGCAGCTCCTGGACCGCGGTGAAGCCGCCGTGCTCGTCGCGCCAGGTCACGATGGCCTGGGCCGTGACCGGCCCGACCTCGGGCAGCAGCTCCAGCTCGGTCACCGTCGCGGTGTTCAGGTTGACCAGGGCGCCGGCCGCCGGGGCACCGGCTCCCGGCGCCGCGGCAGCGCCCGCGGGCCGCGCGGGCTCGCCCACCAGGATCTGCTCGCCGTCGATCAGCACCCGGGCCAGGTTGATCGAGGACAGGTCGACCCCGCGCCGCGCTCCCCCGGCGGCCTGCACGGCGTCGACGACCCGGGCGCCGACGTCGAGGACGGCGATGCCCGGTCGCCGGACCTTGCCCGCCACGTCGACCGTCACCGTGCCGGCGGCCGGGACTGCGCCGCCCGATGCCGGTGCGCCCCCGGTCGGGGTCCCCGTCGCCGGCGGCTCCAGCGCGGCGGGCGCCGCGACCGGGTCACCCCCGGCGGCGGCTTCGAGGCCGGCCGGGCCGGGCTCCGCGTCCCCGCGCACCACCCACCAGCAGGTGACCGCCAGCCCGAGCGCCACCAGCACCGCCACCACGGCCACGTGGGCCGGCCCGAGCCCGACAGACCCGCGGAGCGTCTCGGGCAACAGCCCCGCGACGATCCGCCCGGGCGCGAGCCGGCGCCGCGCGGCGTGCCGGCCGGGCAGCGGCAGCTCCGGCGCGAGCGCCTCCGGGCCAGTCTCCGGGCCAGTCTCCGGGCCAGGGCCAGGGGCCGACTCGGGGACCGGCTCCGCCGGCCTCGACCACGCCACCCGGGTGTGGTCGGCCCACCACTCGTCGGGCTCCTCGAACGCCGCCACCGGCTCGGGCCCCTCCGCCGGCCACGGGTCCGGCTCGGGACGGGAGGTGGCCAGCTCGGCGCTCAGCTGCGCCAGCCGTCGGGCGACGGCCTCCTGGTGCTCGGGGCTCGTGCGGCGGGTGCGCATGAGAAGAACCTAGGAAGACCTGCGCCGCACCGCAGCCCGGCAACGGCGATCTGTGGAGAACCCGCGCGGGCCGGGACGACGTGGACGGTTGGTGGGTCTTCGAGGCTCGCTGCGCTCGGACCTGACCCCGCATTCGACTGAACCGGCGTCGAGCCTCAGGTCAGCCGGGGGGCGACGCAGACCGCGATCATGCCCGGCCCCACGTGAGCACCGAGGACCGCGCCGAGCTCGCCGCACCAGATCGGGCGGTCACCCTCGGGCCCGGCGAGGTTGGGGGCGAGTCGGCCGGCGAGCCGCTCGACGAGCTGCTCGGCCCGCTCCGCGTTGGCGAGGTGCCCCACCCAGACGTCGACCTGGGCCTCCCCGGCTGCGGCGACGGCGATCTCCTCCAGCCGGGCGAGGGCCCGCCCGGAGGTCCGCACCCGCTCCAGCGAGGCGACCTTGCCGTCCGCGATCTGCAGCAGCGGCTTGACCGCCAGCGCCCCGCCGAAGAGGGCGGCCGCGGGACCGATCCGGCCACCGCGGCGGAGGTACTCGAGGGTGTCCACGTAGAAGAGCGAGACGGAGGCGGCGGCCCGGGCCCGAGCGGCCTCGGCCGCCTCGTCGGCACTGCCCCCGGCGGCGAGCACGTCCGCCGCGGCGAGCGCGGCGTACCCGGTCGCGACCCCGACCTGACGGCTGTCGACGGTCACCACGCGGACCGGGGCGTTCCGCGCGGCCAGCTGGGCGGACTCGTAGGTGCCGCTCATGTCCCCCGAGAGGTGCACGGAGACGATCTCGGTGGCGCCCTCGCGGGCGGCCCGCTCGTAGACCCGGCGCATCACCGCGGGCGAGGGCCGCGAGGTGCTGACCGGCGTCCAGGCCCAGAGCGCCTCGGCCAGCCGCTCCGGGGCCACCTCCGCGGAGCCCTCGTCGTGGATCTCGGCACCGATCACGACCTGGAGGGGTACGACGATGATCCCGCGCTCGGCCGCCACCTCCACGGGGAGGCTGGCGGTCGAGTCGGTGACGATCACGACCGGCATGCGCGCACCCTAGACCACCCGACGAGCACGGGTCAGACCACGACGTTGACCAGCTTGGGCGCGCGCACGATCACCTTGCGGACCGGCTTCGCGTCGATGGCGCGTACGACGCCCGGATCGGCCATCGCCAGCGCCTCCAGGTCGGCCTCGGAGATGTCGGGCGCGACCTCCAGCCGCGCTCGCACCTTGCCCTGGACCTGGACGACGGCGGTCACCGAGTCCTCGACCAGCAGCGCCGGGTCGACCACGGGCCAGCCCGCCCGGGCGACGGTGGGCTCGTGGCCCAGCCGCTCCCACATCTCCTCGGCGGTGTACGGCGCCACCAGCGACAGCAGGATCGCCACCGCCTCGGCAGCCTCGCGCACCGCCGGGTCGGCCGGACCGCAGCCGGAGTCGATCGCCTTGCGGGTGGCGTTCACCAGCTCCATGGTCCGCGCGACCACCACGTTGAACCGGTGCGCCTCGATGAGCTGCTCGACCTCGTGCAGCGTCTTGTGGGTCACCCGGCGCAGGGCCAGGTCACCGGACTCGACCGCGCCGGGCGAGGAGGTGACGTCGCCGGACAGCCGCCAGGCGCGCTGCAGGAACTTCACCGCACCACCGGGCGACATGTCGGCCCAGTCGATGTCGTCCTCCGGCGGGCCGGCGAAGACCATGGTCAGCCGGACGGCGTCCACGCCGAACCGGTCGATCATCTCGCCCAGGTTGACGCCGTTGCCCAGCGACTTCGACATCGCCTTGCCCTGGTTGATCACCTGGCCCTGGTTCAGCAGCGCGGTGAACGGCTCGACGAAGTCGATCATGCCCATGTCGTGCAGCACCTTGGTGAAGAACCGGCTGTACAGCAGGTGCAGGATCGCGTGCTCAACGCCGCCGACGTACTGCGCGACCGGCATCCACTCGCGCACGGCCTCCTCGTCGAAGGGGCCCTGGGTGTACTCCGGGGAGACGTAGCGCAGGAAGTACCACGACGAGTCGACGAAGGTGTCCATCGTGTCGCTGTCCCGCTTGGCGGGGCCGCCGCACTGGGGGCAGTCGACGTTGACCCAGTCCTCGGCCGCGGCCAGCGGGGAGGTGCCCTTCGGCTTCAGGTCGGCGCCCTTGAGGTTGTCGGGCAGCCGGACCGGCAGCTGGTCGTCGGGCACGGCGACCTCGCCGCAGTCGGCGCAGTGGATGATCGGGATCGGCGCGCCCCAGAAGCGCTGCCGGCTCAGCAGCCAGTCGCGCAGCCGGAAGTTGACCGTGCCGGTGCCCCGGCCGTCGGCCTCCAGCTGCTCGATGATCCGGCCGATGCCGGCCACCTTGTCCGACATCCCGTCCAGCGGGCCGGAGCTGACGTAGGTGCCGTCGCCGGTGGTCGCGACGTACGTCTCCTCGGGGTTGTCCTCCCCCGTGTCCACGACGCGGCGCACCGGCAGCCCGAACGCCTTCGCGAAGTCCAGGTCGCGCTGGTCGTGGGCGGGCACGGCCATGATCGCGCCGGTGCCGTAGTCGGCCAGCACGTAGTCGGAGGCCCACACCGGCATCTGCTCGCCGGTGACCGGGTTGGTCGCGGTGACGCCCAGGTCGACGCCGCTCTTGGGCCGATCGGTGGCCAGCCTGTCGATGTCGGTGGCCTTCCGGACGCCTTCGAGGTACGACGCCAGCGCGTCCGCCTGCTCGGGCGCGACGATGTCGGCGGCCAGCTTCGCGTCGGCCGCGACGACCATGAAGGTGGCGCCGTACAGCGTGTCGGGGCGGGTCGTGAACACGGTGACCGTGCGCGTCTCGCCGGAGGACAGCGCGATGTCGAAGTCGACGTGCGCACCCTCGGAGCGGCCGATCCAGTTGCGCTGCATGGCCAGCACCCGGTCCGGCCAGGTGTCGGCCAGGGCGTCCATGTCGTCCAGCAGCCGCTGGGCGTAGTCGGTGACCTTGAAGTACCACTGGTTCAGCTCGCGCTTGGTCACCTCGGCACCGCAGCGCTCGCACATCCCCTGCACGACCTGCTCGTTGGCCAGCACCGTCTGGTCGTTGGGGCACCAGTTGACGGGGCTGTTCTTGCGGTAGGCCAGCCCGCGCTCGCGGAACCTCAGGAACAGCCACTGGGTCCAGGTGTAGTACTCCGGGTCGGAGGTGTGCAGCCGGCGCGACCAGTCGAAGGAGACGGCGTAGCGGCGGAACGACTCGGCCTGGGTCTCGATGTTGGCGTAGGTGTAGGTCGAGGGGTGCTCGTCGTTGCGGATCGCGGCGTTCTCGGCCGGCAGGCCGAAGGAGTCCCAGCCGATGGGGTTCAGGACGTCGTACCCCCGCTGCCACCAGTAGCGCGCGATCACGTCGTGCAGCGCCATCACCTCGGCGTGACCCATGTGCAGGTCGCCGGAGGGGTAGGGGAACATCGTCAGCGCGTAGCGCTTCTCGGCCCCCTCGGGCGCCGACCCCGCGCGGAACGAGTCGAGGCGGTCCCAGACCGGCCGCCACTTCTCCTGTACGGCGGCGGCGTCGTAGGTCTGCTCGGCGTTGCTCTGCTCGGCGACCGGGGTCTGCTCGCTCATCATCTGTCTCTCTCGCAGTCGGGGACGGGTCTGCTCCGGGCACAAAAAAGCCCCTCGGGCACGAGGGGCAGCCGCGTCGAGTGGTGCTCGGCGCGGCTAGGTAAGGAGCAGGGTCCTGCGCATGCCGCCAGGATACCGGACCGGGCCCGGGGGTCCGAGCCGACGGCTCACCCGGTGCGGCGCTCGACCACGAACGGGCAGGCGAACGGGTCCCGGTCGCCCAGCCCGACGCGGTTCAGGTGACGCACGACGATGACGTAGGACTCGACGATCCCGGCCTCGGTGTAGGGCACGTCGTGCTCCGCGCAGTAGCGCCGCACGATCGGCCGGGCCCGGCGCAGGCTCATGCTCGGCATGCTGGGGAAGAGGTGGTGCTCGACCTGCAGGTTGAGCCCGCCCATCGCCCAGTCCACGAGCCGGCCGCCGCGGACGTTGCGCGAGGTCAGCACCTGCCGGCTGAGGAAGTCCAGCCGGGAGTCGCGCGGGACCAGCGGCATCCCCTTGTGGTTGGGGGCGAAGCTGGCGCCCATGTAGACGCCGAACACCGCGAGCTCGACGGCCAGGAACGCCAGGCCGAGGCCGGGACCGAGGACGACGACGAGCAGCGTCGGCCAGCCCAGCAGGCGTACGGCGAGCAGCGCGATCTCGGTGCGCCGGTGCGCGAGCGGTGCGCGGCCGAGCACGGTGCGGACCGCGCCGACGTGCAGGTTCAGGCCCTCCAGGGTCAGCAGCGGGAAGAACAGCGTGCCCTGCCGGGCGGCCAGCCAGCCGGCGACGCCCTGCCGGCGAGCGGCGTCCTCGGGCGTCCAGAGCAGGACGCCGGGACCGACGTCGTCGTCCGAGCCGATCTTGTTCGGGTTGGCGTGGTGCCGGGTGTGCTTGCGCATCCACCAGCCGTGGCTGAGCCCGACGACGAGGTCGCCCAGGATCCGCGCCGCCCAGTCGTTGGCGCGCCCGGACGAGAACACCTGGCGGTGTGCCCCGTCGTGGCACAGGAACGCGGTCTGCGTGAACAGCACCCCGAACAGGGCGGCGACGCCGAGCTGCCACCAGCTCTCGCCGAGCGTCAGCAGCAGCGCCGTGGCGACGGCGAAGGCCGCGACCAGGGCGACCAGTCGGCCGGCGTACGCGTAGGGCCGACGGTCGAGCAGCCCCGCGGCCCGGACCTCGCGCGCCAGGTCGGTGTAGAGGCTCACCTGGCGTGCCGCCGCCGGTGGGAGGGAGCCGCTCGTCGTCGTCATGGCCGCGAGGCTAGGCACCCGCAGCATCCGACCGCGTCCCCCGGCAGAGCCACCCGACCCCCTACCGGAGTAGGGGGTCACTCCTGCGGGGCGACCAGGCCCGACTCGTAGGCGAGCACCACCGCCTGGGCGCGGTCGCGCAGGTCGAGCTTGGCGAAGATCCTGCTCACGTGGGTCTTGACCGTCTGCTCGGCCAGCACCAGGTCGACCGCGATCTCCGCGTTGGAGCGACCCGCGGCGAGCAGCACCAGCACCTCCCGCTCGCGCTCGGTCAGTCGGCGCAGCCGGGGGTCCTGACGGCGCCGGCGGGGCGACCCCGTGACCAACCGCTCGATCACCTGCCGCGTCACCGCCGGCGACAGCAGGGCGTCGCCGCCCGCCACGACCCGGACCGCGTCGGCCAGCTCGGCGGGTGAGGCGTCCTTGAGCAGGAACCCGCTGGCGCCGGCCCGCAGCGACTCGATGACGTAGTCGTCGGCGTCGAAGGTGGTGAGCATGACGACGCGAACGCCGGCGTTCGCCGGGTCGCGCAGGATCTGGCGCAGCGCCTCGATCCCGTCGAGCACCGGCATCCGGACGTCCATCAGCACCAGGTCCGGCTGCACCCGTCGTACGACGGTCACCGCGGCAGCGCCGTCGGCCGCCGTGGCCACGACCGCGATGTCGGGCTCGGCGCCGAGCAGGGCGGCGAAGCCGGCCCGCACCATCTCCTGGTCGTCGACCACGACGACCCGGATGCTCATGCCTCGCCCCCGGGCGGGCGGTGCAGCGGCAGCCAGGCGCTCACGACGAACGAGCCCGGCTCCAGCTCGCCGGTCCGGACCCGGCCGCCGACGGCCGCGGCCCGTTCCCGCATGCCCACCAGGCCGTGCCCGGGGGCCGCGGTCCCGAGCGGCCCGTCGAGGGTGTTCGTCACGGTGAGCGCGAGCCCGCCGCCCTCGAGGCGGGCCTTCACCTCGGCCGGATGGCCCACCGCGTGCCGGCGGGCGTTGCTGAGCGCCTCCTGGACGATCCGGTAGGCGCTCGCGCCCACCTCCTCGTCCACAACCGTCCGGGCGGGCAGCGACCAGTCGTCGCGGATCTCCTCCCCCGCCTCGCGCACGCTCGCCAGCAGCTCCGGGACCTGATCGAGGCCCGGCACCGGCCGGCGGCCGGACTGTCCCGGCTCGGTCCGCAACACGGTCAGCACGCCGCGCATCTGCGAGAGCGCCTCCGCGGCCCGCACGGCGATCTCCTCGAACTCGGCCGCGGCCGCGGTGGGCAGCCCGGGCATCCGGTGCGCCGCGGACCGGGCCTGGACGGTGATCAGCGACATGTTGTGGGCGATCACGTCGTGCAGCTCCCGGGCCACCCGGGCCTTCTCCTCGACGACCAGTCGCCGGGCCTGCTCCTCGGCGCTGATCACCCGCTCCTGACGCAGGGCGTCGGCGATCGCGGTGAGCCGCGAGCCGCCGACGCCGAGTGCGACGGCCACCACCCCGAGCGAGGCGAACAGCACCACGTTGGCCAGCGAGTCCGGACCGTGCCGCCAGGGCAGGCCGACGAGGGCGAGGACGACGCCCAGCAGCACCGAGGCGCCCAGGCAGCCCACCGCCACCGGCCGGTCGTCGACCATCGCCAGCACCACCAGCACGAGCAGCTGGGTGAGCAGCGGGGCCACCGCCCAGGGCCACTGCCCGCTCGCGTCCTGCATCGTGACGAGCATCTGCGCGGCCGCGGCCAGGAGAGCGAGCGCCGCGCCCGACAGCGGCCGTCCCAGGGCGATCGGCGCCGCGGCACCGTGCGCCAGGGCCAGGCCGATCGCCAGACCCCAGGCGACGTCGTGCCCGGTGACGAGCAGGGGCGCCTGGACACACACGAGCGCGACGGCGGCCAGCAGCACCGCGAGCCGCCCGCTGGTCCGCCAGGTCACCGGCACCGGGTGCTCCTCTCCGCGGCCGCGCCGCTGACCTCCACCGTAGTGCTCGGCAACGGCGGTGGGGCGCGCTTAGAGTGGCGAGGGTGACCGACACCCTCCTTCCCGACCTGTTCCGTCTCGACGGCAAGGTCGTCGTCGTCACCGGAGCCTCCAGCGGTCTCGGCGTGGCCTTCGCGCAGGGCTTCGCGGAGGCGGGCGCCGACGTGGTGCTGGGCGCGCGCCGCGTCGACCGGCTCGCCGAGACCGCCGCCCTCGTCGAGGCCGCCGGCCGCAAGGCGCTCTCGGTGCAGACCGACGTCGCCGACCCCGAGGCGTGCACGAACCTCGTCGCGCTGGCGATGGAGGAGTTCGGCCACGTCGACGTGCTCGTCAACAACGCCGGCATCGGTACGGCGGTCCCCGCCACCCGCGAGACCCCCGAGCAGTTCCGCCAGGTCATCGACGTCAACCTCAACGGCTGCTACTGGATGGCCCAGGCCTGCGGCCGCGTCATGCAGCCCGGGTCGGCCATCATCAACATCTCCTCGGTCCTCGCCCTCACCACCGCGGGCCTGCCGCAGGCGGCGTACGCCGCGTCCAAGGCCGGGCTGATCGGCCTGACCCGCGACCTGGCCCAGCAGTGGACCGGGCGCAAGGGCATCCGGGTCAACGCGATCGCGCCGGGGTTCTTCACCTCCGAGATGACCGAGCAGTACCCGCCCGGCTACCTCGAGTCCCAGAGCCCGCGCACGCCGGCCGGCCGCAAGGGCGACCCGCGCGAGCTCGCCGCGACCGCGGTCTTCCTCGCCTCCCCCGCGGGCGGCTACATCACCGGCCAGACCCTCGCCGTCGACGGCGGCCTGACGATCACCTGACCCGAGCCGGTCTGTAACGCTCGCGGCCGCGCGGACCAAGTAGGGGCATGACAGAGCACCACGCCGGACCGGTCGCCGCCATCGGCCGCGATCCCGATGCGTTCGAGGCGTTCTACCGCGAGCACGTCGAGGCGGTGGGCCGCTTCGTGGCCAGGCGCGTCGACGATCCCGCGTGGGCCGCCGACCTGACCTCGGACATCTTCCTGGCTGCCCTCGACGCGTCGGGGTCGTACCGCCCCGACCGGGGCAGCCCCCTCGGCTGGCTCTACGGCATCGCCCGCAACGTGCTGGCCGACCAGGTACGACGCCGCGCACGGGAGCGCTCGGCCGTCCAGCGCGCCGCCGGCCGGCGTCACCTGGAGCCGGATGCGCTGGCTCGCATCGAGGAGCGCATCGATGCCGAGCACGAGCTGCGTGCGGTCCACCACGCCCTGGTGGACCTGCCCGAGCGCGACCGACGGCTCTTCGAGCTGGTCGCGCTCGACGGGCTCACCATCACCGACGCCGCGGCCGTGCTGGGGGTGAAGCCGGCCACCGCGCGGGTCCGGCTGCACCGCAGCCGCGCCCGGGTCGATCAACTCATCCAGTCGGCGGGCCGACCGTCCCGACTGCACACCCAGGAGGCCACCTGATGTCCACGCCCACCCACCTCGACAGCTTCGAGCAGCAGCTGCTCACGGAGCTGCGCTCCGTCGTCGTCCAGCGCAGCGCCACCCCCACCCGGGCCCCCCGGTCGCGCCGGATCCGGCTCGCCGCCGTGGCTGCCGCCGGCACGGTCGCCGCCGCCACCGGCGCGGCCGTCCTCACCGGCGGCTCGCCCGCCTTCGCCGTGGAGTCCGGCACGGACGGATCCACCGTCATCCGGATCCTGGAGCTGACCGACGCCGACGAGCTCGAGGCCGCGCTCGCCGAACGCGGCGTCACCGCCGACGTGGAGTACGGCGGCAGCGGCTCGACGATCACCGTCGACCAGGACGGCGGGATCAGCGTCGGCGACGACCTCGCGTTCCCCGAGGGCCTCGCTCCCGAGGACCCCACCCCGATGGACAGCACGTTCACGAACGGCCCGTCCGACGACCCGGGCTCGACCTGCGGCCTGACCGCTGCCGGCACCCCGCCGATCGCCCTGGAGCGCGACGGCGACGAGTACGTCGTCACACTCGCCGGGCCCACCCTCGCCGAGGGCAACGCTCTGGAGCTGACCACGGTCACCGGCAGCGACGGCACGTCGCTGGTGGCGAGCTACCGGTTCGGCGACACCACCTGCGGGGCGATGGTCTCGCTCTGAGCGTCGTCAGCGGTCCCGGTACGTCGCGGGCGTCGTCCCGGTCCAGCGCCGGAACGCGTGCGTGAACGCCGCGGCGTCGGCGTACCCCAGCCGGGCGGCGACGTCGGCCACCGGGATGGTCGCCCGGCCGCCGAGGAGCGAGCGGGCCAGCGCCGAGCGGACCTCGTCGAGCACCGCCTGGTAGCTGGTCTGCTCGGCGCTCAGCCGGCGACGCAGGCTGCGCTCGGTGAGCCCGAGCTCGGCCGCCACCGCGCCCATCGGCGCCCCCTCGGGGAGCTGCTGGGTGATCAGCACCCGGACGTCGCCGACGACGCCGGTCCGAGATCGCCGGGGGGCCACGACGTCGCGGCACATCGCCTCGGCGACCTCGGGTGAGCCGCGGGGTGGCAGCGGTCGGTCGAGCTCGGCGGCCGCCAGCTCGAGGGTGGCGACGTCCTCGTCCAGGGCCAGCCGGGCACCGACCCCGCCCGGCACCAGCCCGGCGAGGACCGCGTCGATCGCACGCGCGTCCCGGGCGACCAGGAAGGCCCGCACGTCGCGCGGCAGCCGGGTGCCGTCGACGGTGACCACCACCCGGTCGCCGACGATCTCGGCGCTCGGGATCGCGAAGGTGTAGCTGAGGTCGATGAAGCGCAGCGCGAGCTCCATCGCGTCCAGCACCGTCCGGCTGGCGAGCAGCGCGAAGCCGAAGACCCCGAAGCTCTCCGGCCGGTACGTCGCCCCGACGTCGGCGCCCGCCCCGGGGAAGAGTCGCTGCAGGGTGCGCACCACCCGCAGCTCCTGCGCCGCGGTCACCTCGCGGTCGGCGACCGCGAGGTCCGCGAGCCCGAGCCCGGTCCCGGCCAGCAGGGCGGAGCGGTCCGCGCCGCGGGCCGCGGCGTACTCCACGAGGTGGGCGATGCCCGCGACGGCACGGGGGAACTCCCAGTCGTCGGCAGCCGGGGGCGGGAGGCGCATGTCCGGAATTATCAACCACAGCCCGGTCGCGCACTCCCGGATCGGGCCGCTGCTTCCTACCGTCGTCGCATGGGACAGCCACGGGTGGTCGTGATCGGAGCCGGCTTCGGCGGGCTGGGCGTCGCGCACGCGCTGCGCGAGCGGGGCCTGGACGACATCGTGGTGCTGGAGCGCGCCGACGAGGTCGGCGGCGTGTGGCGGGACAACACCTACCCGGGCGCCGCCTGCGACGTGCCGTCGCCGCTCTACTCCTGGTCGTGGGCGGTCAAGCCCGACTGGAGCCGCCGCTACGGCACCCAGCCCGAGATCCTCGACTACCTCCGCAAGGCCGCCGCCGATGCCGGGCTGCTCGACCTGGTCCACACCGGCGTCGAGGTCACCGCCGTGACGTTCGACGAGACCACCTCCCGCTGGCGGGTCGCGACCGCCGGCGGCACGACGTACGACGCCGATCTGGTGGTCCCCGCCCTGGGCCAGCTGTCCAACCCGGTGGTCCCCGCGATCCCGGGCGGCTTCGACGGGCCGACCTTCCACTCCGCCCAGTGGCGCCACGACGTCGACCTCACCGGCCAGCGGGTCGCGGTCATCGGCACCGGCGCCAGCGCGATCCAGCTGGTGCCGGGCATCGTCGACCGCGTCGGCACCATGACGGTCTTCCAGCGCTCCGCGCCGTACGTCGTCCCGAAGCCGGACCAGGCCTACCGGCCCCGGCACCACCGGCTGTTCCGCCGCCATCCAGGGCTGATCCGAGCCGAGCGGCGCTCCTGGTTCTGGCTCACCGAGCGGTTCAACGCGGCGCTGTCCGGCGACTCGCCGATCAGCCGCCCGCTGCTCGGCGCCCTCCGGCTCGGTTGGCGCGCTCACCTGCGCCGCCAGGTCGCCGACCCGGATCTGCGCCGCAGGCTGGTGCCCGACTACGACCTGGGCTGCAAGCGGCTGCTCTTCTCCAACGACTGGTACCCCGCCCTCGACCGGCCCCACGTCGAGGTCGTCACCGACGACGTGACGGGCCTGGAGCCCACCGGCATCCGGACCGCCGACGGCCGCCTGCACGAGGTCGACGTCGTCATCTGGGGCACCGGCTTCGCAGCCACCCGGTTCCTCGGCCCGCTCACCGTCACCGGCGTCGGCGGCCGGGACCTGCACGAGGCCTGGGCCGACGGCGCCCGCGCCCACCTCGGGATGAGCGTGCCGGGCTTCCCGAACCTGTTCTGCATCTACGGCCCCAACACCAACCTCGGCGGCAGCTCGATCGTCAACATGCTGGAGGCGCAGGCCGAGTACGTCGCGCAGATCGCGGGCCGGATCGCCGACGGTGGAGCCCGGGTGGTCGGCGTACGACCGGAGCGGTACGACGACTACGACCGCGAGATGCAGGAGCGACTCGGCCGCAGCGCGTTCGCCGGCTGCGACAGCTGGTACCTCGACGGCGCCCGGATCACCACCAACTGGCCGGGCCTGGTCGCGGAGTACCGCGCCCGGCTCGCGCACGTCGACTGGAACGACCTGGAGGAGATCCGGTGACCGACTTCCCGCCCGAGCCCTGGGACCTCACCGGCGTCGGTCACGTGACGCTGTGGCGGGTCCCGGTCGGCACACTGCCCGTCCTGCCCCTCTCCGCGCGGCCCCTCACGGTGCGCGACCAGGCGCTGGTCGCCACCGCGTTCGTGACGTACGACGACCGTGGGCTGATGGCCTACGACGAGCTGCTCGCCGGCGTGCTCGTCCGGTTCGGGCGGCGGGTGGGACTCTCGATCACCGACATCTGGGTCGACAGCGAGACCTCGATGCGCGGCGGCCGCGAGCTGTGGGGCATCCCCAAGGAGCTGGCCACCTTCGGCTCGCTGCGCGCGTCCACCGTCGCCGGTCCGATCGCCTCCGCCTCGTTCACCCCGCGGGGCGTGCCGGGCCTCCCCGTCCCCCGCGTGCTGCGGGGGTCCACCGTCCAGACCCGCGCCGGCCGCACCCTCGCGAGCCCGATCCGCACCGGCGGTCGGATCCGGCCGTCCCGCGGCACCTGGGACCTGGACGCCGACGGCCCGCTCGCCTGGCTGCGAGCGGGCCGTCCGGTCACCTCGGTCGTGGCCGAGGACTTCGCGATGCGGTTCGGGTCGTGACGCCGAGACAGTTTCTCCGCCTGGGCGGAGAAACTCACGCCCCTGTCATGAAGCATCACGACAGAGCAATGAGTTCCTCGACAGCTCAGTGACCCCTGAGGCTGTTGGGACTGCGTCTCAGCGGTGCACAGGGCGCGGGAGGCTCTTGCCGGCGACCCGGTTCTCGGAGTCGATCATCCAGGCGAGCTGCTCGAGGCGCTCCAGGATGGCGTGCAGGATGTCGGCCGAGGTGGGGTCCTCGGCGTCGACCTCGTCGTGGATCCGGCGCGCGGTGCCGGCGACGGCGTACAGCGCGGCGGCGATCAGGTCGACGGTCTGCGAGGTGTTGACCTCGTCGGCCGGGAACGTCGCGAGGCTGGTCCGCTCGGCGACGGTGGCCGCGCGGGCGTCGGGGGCGGCGTAGATCGCGCGCATCCGCTCGGCGACGGTGTCGGAGAACTCGCGGGCCGCGTCGACGACCTCGTCGAGTGCGAGGTGCAGGTCGCGGAAGTTCAGGCCGACGACGTTCCAGTGGGCCTGCTTGCCCTGCAGGTGGAGGTCGGTCAGGTCGACGAGCAGCTGCTGCAGGTGGGCGGCGAGCTGGGCGGAGGCCTGGAAGGCGGGCCGGGCGACGTGGGTGGGAGCGCCGGCGTGGAGAAGGTCGGACACGAGAGTTCCTTTCGGTCGGTGACGTCACCACCCAACCAGGTTTTCTGGAATGATTCCAGAAAGGTGAGCCTTGCCTGAACGAGATTCCGACGACGAACGTCCGCAACTCGTCGTACTGTCCCGCCATGGCCTCCTTCGACCACGACGTCCTCGTCATCGGCTCCGGTTTCGGCGGCAGCGTCACGGCGCTCCGGCTCACCGAGAAGGGGTACGACGTGGGCGTGCTCGAGGCCGGTCGCCGCTTCGCCGACGACGAGTACGCCGCGACCTCGTGGGACACCAAGAAGTACCTCTTCGTGCCCGCGCTGAAGATGTTCGGCATCCAGCGCTTCGACCTGCTCCGCGACGTGCTGGTCGTCAGCGGCGCCGGCGTGGGCGGCGGCTCACTGGTCTACGGCAACACGCTCTACCAGCCGGGCCGGTCGTTCTACGACGACCCGCACTGGCGCGACGTGACCGACTGGGAGGCGGAGCTCGCGCCCTGGTACGACCAGGCCCGCCGGATGCTCGGCGTCACGACGTACGACCGGGTCACCCCGGCGGACCGGATCATGCAGCAGGTCGCCGACGATCTCGGCGTCCGCGACAGCTGGCGGCCGACCGACGTCGGCGTCGTGCTCGGTCCGGAGCCGGGCGCGCCCGTCGGCGACCCGTTCTTCGGCGGGGTCGGGCCCGACCGGAACGCCTGCCGGCACTGCGGGGAGTGCATGACCGGCTGTCGCCACAACGCGAAGAACACCCTGGTCAAGAACTACCTGCACCTGGCCGAGCGGGGCGGGGCGACCGTGCACCCGCTGACCACCGTGACCGACGTGCGCCCGCTGCCCACCGGCGGGTACGCCGTCGAGACCCACCACACCGGCCGCCGCCGGACACGTCGGACGTTCACCGCCGAGCACGTCGTCTTCGCGGCCGCCTCCCTCGGCACCCAGAAGCTGCTGCACGGACTGCGGGACGCGGGCACGCTGCCCGACCTGTCCCCCCGGCTGGGCGAGCTGACCCGGACCAACTCCGAGGCCGGCCTGGCGGTGCGGGCCCGTGGCGACGACGTGGACTACACCGAGGGGGTCGCGATCACCTCCTCGATCCACCTCGACGAGCGCACCCACGTCGAGCCCTGCCGCTACGGGAAGGGCTCGAACACGATGGGCCTGGCCATGGCCACCATGACCGACCCCCAGCCGGGCCGGCGCCGGCTCGGCCTGATGCTCCGGGAGATGTGGCGCGGGCGCCGCGACCTGCGCCGGCTGCACGACCCGCGCGGCTGGTCGGAGCAGACCATCGGCCTGCTGGTCATGCAGACCGACGACAACTCGCTCACCACCTTCACCAAGCGCCGGCGACTCGGCCGCGGCCGGGTGATGACGACCCGGCAGGGCATCGGCGAGCCCAACCCCACCCACCTGCCGGAGGCCAACCTGGTCGGTCGGCAGATCGCGAAGCGGATGGTCGGCATCCCCGGGGCCGGCTGGAACGAGGCGTTCGACATCCCGATCACCGCCCACTTCCTCGGCGGCTGCCCGATCGGGGTGACCCGCGAGACCGGCGTCGTCGACCCCTACCACCGGGTGCACGGCTATCCCGGCCTGCACGTGATGGACGGCTCCGTCGTCGCCGCCAACCTCGGGGTGAATCCGTCGCTGACCATCACCGCGATGGCGGAGCGGGCCGCGTCGCTGTGGCCGAACCGGGGCGAGGCCGACCCGCGGCCCGCGGCCGGCTACACGCGGCTGGCCGCGGTCGCGCCGCGCGCCCCCGTCGTACCTCCGAGCGCGCCGGCGGCGCTGCGCCTGCCGCTCTACGTCGCGCCGGCCCACCCGGGTCGGGCGGCGGCCACGAGGTCGTCCGCGGCGAAGTCGCGGCGCGGCTGACCGGACCTCGGCACGACTCGCGGACCCGCATGGTCGAGAGCCGACTGGAACGGTCCGACACCGTCGACTCGACACCCCTTTTATTTCCATGCCCACAAGAAACGTGCGAAAGAGCAGAATGCGCCGATAATCGGACGGCCTGAAATTTCGGCTGCCCATCAACGTCCGATCAATGGAAACCACTCGCGACCATCTTCGGTGCCGCTAAGGTGACGGCCCTCGGGATCCGTCGTAATCCACGTGGCAGATGGCGCCCATGCGTCGCCCGATTCCTAGGAGTTTCCATGGCCTACAAGGTCGTCCCGTTCAACGCGCAGATCCAGGCCGGGGAGGGGGCCGCTCGGGCCGCTGCGCAGCTTGAGGCGCTGGTTAACCAGTACGCCTCCAACGGATGGACCTTCCACGGACTGGAGACCATCGACACCACCATCGTCACGCCCGCCACCCCTGGGACGAACGGCTGCCTCGGCCTCGGCGCCATCCCGAGCACACCCGAGCAACGCGCCAGCGTCTCCGCCTACGTGGCCGTCTTCAGCAATTCATGAGGTCACCTGCCGCGTGGTCTCTCATTCTCGCGATCAGGCTGTACCGCCTGGTGTCGCGACGGTTTCCACGGACCCGGTCCTGCCTGTTTGCGGTCTCCTGCTCGCGTCACGTCGAGCGGGAGACCCAGGTGGGCGGCTTTCGCGCCGGCCTCAAGTCCATGCGAAGCCGCTTCGCCGCCTGCCGGCCGGGTTACAGCTTCGAGTACGACGAGGACGCCGGGTGGTTGGTGGACGTCCGGGGGACGAGAGTCGCGTCAGCCGACCTCTCGCCTGCGCTCCTGATCGAAGCGGCCGCGTGTCGCGTCCCCACACGTGCCCTTGCTGCTGCGCCGTCCGGGCCGAGCCATCCAGACCAGTCGTGATTTCTGCTGGAGCTTCTTGCAAGGACTCAGGCGATTCATCAACAATCGGCGCCAACTTCAGGCAACTCGAAATCAAGGGGAGCAATCACATGCATCAGAATGCCGAGGACCTGTCCGAACTCCTCGAAACCGCGGCTGCGAACGACACCCTTCTCGGCCAGGCGCTCCAGCGCCTCAAGGATGAGGCCGACGGCCAGCACGTCGACTTCTTCAAGCATGGTCAGTTCGGCAGTCACAACGCCTGATCGCCAGTGCACCTTTGGCCGTTTGACGGGTCTTGCGACTACGACCACCTGATCGGCACCGGCTGGACCCCTTCGCCGCTCAACGAGTTCATCTTCAAGATCGAGTCTCGGTGCAATCTGAACTGCGACTACTGCTACGTCTACAACCTGGGCGACGAGTCCTGGCGCACCGCGCCACGGTTCATGACACCGGACATCGCCCGGATGGCGGCACGTCGGATCCGTGCACACGCCGAGACCCATGGACTCACGAGCGTGGGGATCTCCTTCCATGGTGGAGAGCCGCTGTTGCGCGGCGTGGCGCCGGTACGCCGGCTGTACGACTCGATCAGCCAGGAGCTCGGCGACCTGCCGGCCGAGTACTCGATCCAGACCAACGGGACCCTGATCACCGAGGAGGTCGCCGCCGACCTCGCGGCGATGGGCCTCCGGGTCGGGGTCAGCCTCGACGGTGACGAGGAGGGCAACAAGCACCGGCTGGACCTGGGCGGGAAGTCGTCGTACGCCCGCACGGTGCGTGGCGTCCAGCTGCTGGCTCAGCACGAAGGACTGCTCCAGGGGGCACTCGCAGTCATCGACATCACCGCGGATCCGGCGCGTACCTACCGGGCCATCGCCGACTGCGGGTTCCGCAGCGTCGACTTCCTGTTCCCGCACGGCACCTGGGAGCTGCTGCCGCCGGGAAAGACGGCGACCGACCGGACGCCGTCGGCGCCGGCGCCGTACGCGGAATGGTTGCTCGCGATCTACGAGGAGTGGGCCGACGATCCCGACCGCATGCGCGTGCGCATCTTCGACGACATCATCCATCTCCTCCTCGGGGGCCAGCATTCCTTCGAGACCCTGGGTGTCTCTCCGGCTCGGCTGGCAGTCGTCGAGGCCGATGGCGGGCTGGAGCTCGTCGACCACGTCGGTGTCACCTACGAGGGTGCGGCCGAAACGGGAGCGAACGTCCTGACCCACCGGGTGGACGACCTCCTTCGACACCCGGGCGTCACCTCTCGCCAACTCGGACGATCCGCACTCGCGGACAGCTGCTCGGACTGCGCGTTGGTGGACACCTGCGGCGGTGGCCTGATCACGCATCGATTCGACCAGGTCAATGGCTTCAAGAACCCCACCGTCTACTGCTCCGACCTCTACACCCTCATCGAGGTGATCGGTCGGGACCTCGAGGCGCGGATCGGCGTAGCCACCGGCGTGCTGGCTGCGCAATGACGAGCTGGTCCCGCGTCCTGGCCAGTCTCGAACAGCGCTCTCGGGACACGCCCGACGACCTCTGGTTGCAGCTCACGGCTGTCGGGATGACCGAGGACAGCCTGGAGGAGGCGGCCCGTGTCGTCGAGCTAGTGACCGACTACGTCCCGGACCTCCTCTCGAAACGCGTCGCCGACCTGGGCTGCGGCGTCGGACGACATCTCGTCGCCCTGGCCGACCAGGCCAGCGAAGCGGTGGGCATCGAGTCGTCCGAGGCTCTCGTCGACATCGCACGCGACTTCGCCACCGGCGCGGTCGTCGAGCACGGCAGCTTCCACGACCTCGCCGAGCACGGCGCCTTCGACGTGGTCTGCGCGTTCTCGCACTGCGCTCTGCTCGTCGACGACCAGCCGACCTTGGTTCGATCTCTTCAGCGGCTGCGTGGGGCGATGCCGGACTACGGCCTCCTGGTGGTCGAGGTGATGCCCGCGGAAGCAGGCGCGATCCACTGGTCCAACCGCGGAATCACCGTCGAGGAGGTGCGGACGCCGACGCCCACCGGGCACCTTCACCACTTCGACGTGGTCGCTCACGGTCGAACCTCCGCCGCCGACGTGCACGCCCTTCAGGTGGCCCCCGATCGCTGGCGCTCGATTGCCGAGGACTGCGGCTTCCAGGTGGAGGCCACACGCCCGCTGGAGCACCCTGACGGCTCGTCGTCCTTGTTCTACTTCCTGCGCGCCACGAAGGGCTTCAACTACCTGAGCGACCTCACGGACTTCCTGGACTCCTGGGCTAACCCTCAGCACCCGCGCAACCGCAGGCCCATTACGTGGGCAGCTCCCGACGCGACCCGGCGGGTGCGGCCGGCAGGTGCGCTCGCGCTCGGCCAGGGCGCGTCACTCTCCAGACACCATCCCGACTTCGCGCGTGCGATCGAGGACCGCATCCGGCCGTTGGTCCTCGCGCTCGCCGAGCACTGGAACTTCGTGTCCTACTCGTCGTGCGCCGGACACCTGGTCAGCCCGGGGCCGCGAGTCGTCTATTCCGAGGCGTACTGCGGGCTGGTCACCTTCGACAACGGCCAGATCGCCAGCATCGAGCGGCTGGTGTCCGAGGCGCTGCGAGAGGTCCGGTCCGTGCACGTCGAGGTCGGCCTCCGCGTGCGGACGCTACACGGTGACACCACCGCGTTGACGGCGGCCGACGTGCTGTTCCGGCGCGCTTCCCACGACACCGCCTGGACGGCCTATGCCGCCGAAACGGAGCACTCCGCACGAGTGATGGCCGACCGACTGACGAAGCAAGGTGGACGTGGATGAGCCAGAGCACGAGGTTCGCCGGTGTTGCCGCCCTGGACGTCCGGCCCCGGGACTGCTTCACCGTCTACGAGGGCCTTGCCGCGTCGGTCCGCACGTCCTACGCGAACCTCGCGACGCTCCTGGAGAAGGTCGAGACCACCGCCGGCAGACGGCTCAGCGAGGTTCTGGCGGTAGCGCCGCAGGTGGTGACGAACGCAGCCGGCTACTGCTGGCTGAATGCGGTGTACGCCGTGATCGCGGGCAACGATCGCGATGGCTTGGACCGACTGCTCGCAGGATTCTCGCGGTTCGAGGCGGCCGCCGCGGTGTCCGCCGGGGTCGAGTACGACGGCGTTCTCCCCTCGAGCGAGCCGGTCGCCCTTCCCGGCACTGGGCTCGTCGTCGCATCACCGTCCGGGTTCCTCAGGATCAGGTCCGGAGTGCCGGCCGCCGAGCACTGGAGCATGCCGACGATCGCCGGGCTGCGGATCGACGGGTTCGAGCCACTGCTCCGCAGTCCGAGGTCGATGTCCCAGTTCGCCGTCCGGCCGGGATCGCGACTCGTGTCGGCGGCCGCCGCCGAGGAGCTTGCCGCTGCCCGCGAGCTCGCCGCCACCATCGCGCCGACCTTGTTCGAGCGGTACCTCAGCGACGTGGTTCCACTCGAGCCGGAACCCGGGGTCGCCCACGCCGGAACGGACGACGCCGCGCCGTGGGCCGTCTACCTCTCCTTCGGCCGCGAACCGACTGATCTGGTGGCAGCACTCGCACACGAGGAGTCGCACGCGTTGGTGCAGACCCTGGCGAAGCTCGTGCCCGACCTCCTGCCGGATTCCGCGGCCGACGTCGCCGTGCCGTGGAAGCCGGGCGTGCGGCGCAGCCTCAGCGGCGTGCTCCACGGACTGATCGCCTTCGGACGTACTGCCACCGTGCGCTCCCGCGCGGCCCGAGCCGGTATCGACGGTTCGGCCAACGCCGAGGCACTGGACCGTGAGCATGGGTGGCTCGCCGAGGTGACCGGGAGGTTGCTGGACGGACAGCTCGGCGAGCTGCCCGACGAGCTCTCGGAATGGCTGGTTGCCAACCTTCGCGGAGTCGACTCTCCACCGCCGGACTCCACCACCGGACTGAGCGTCCTGGCCGGCGACCAGGGCAGCGGCCCGGGCTTCGGGTGGCTGCTGCTCGACGGCGCCGACGTACGCGCGGCCGCGAACGAGCTCTACGGGCCGCTGATGCGAACCTCGTGGACACGTGGCGTGCCGGGCTACCCCCACCAGGATCGCGGCGAGCTGGACGTGGGGCCACCGGCGCTGCTGAGTTCCCTCGTCCCAGCCCTGGTCGCAGATCGCACCGGGGTGAGGCTCGAGCTGACCTCGGTGAAGGCGCATCGGCTACGCAACGGTGACCGGATCACCGCCCACTCCGACGCTCATCACGCCGATCTCAGCCACCGCCTGGTGCTCGGTCTGACACCCCATGACCTGCGCAGCGGCGACCTGCGACTCCTCACCACGGACCATGACCCGACGATCGGAACTCAGCCACAGTTCGGCCAGGGACTGCTCTTCGACGTTGCCCGTTCGGCACTGCACGAGGTCACGACCAACCTGTCCCCGTACCCGCGGTACACCGTGATCGCGTCGTACCGCACGGCGACGTGATCGGGCCAGCCGCCTTCGCAGCGGCCAAGCTCGTCGTCTGGGACCTGGACGGCACCCTGTGGCACGGGACCCTGGACGATGACGACGTGCCGGTCCCGACCGGCCTGCACCGCTGGATCGAGCCGTTGAGCCGTGCCGGCGTGATGAGCGCGGTCTGCTCGAACAACGATCCCGTCCGTGGGCGTGTCGAGCTCGCCCGCCTGGGAGTTCTCAAGTGGATGGTCTTCCCGCAGATCTCCTGGTCCCCGAAGGAGGAGATGCTCGGCAGCATCCTCAGCAGTGCCAGGTTGCGCGCCGCCGACGTCCTGGTCGTCGACGACCTGGCACGGCACCGGCAACGTGCGATCGACCTGTTCGGGATGCGTGCCGCGGACCCGGCCGACCTCTCCGCGTTCGACGGCCAGCTGGACCGGACCGCGCTCTCGCCCCGGCTCGCCCACTACCGAGTCCTGGAGCGACGCACGACCGATGCCCGACGCGCCGGCGATGCCCAGGCCTTCCTGGAGGCGTCGGGCGTGACGGTCACCATCGCCGACGCTCTCGATCACGTCGAGGGAATCGCCGCGCTCTCCCAGCGGGCCAACCAGCTGAACTTCACCGGAAGCCGCCTCAACCCGTCCGAGGTGCGCGAGCTGGCCGCGAGGCCGGGCATCGACTCGGGCGCCGTGTGGACCCGCGACCAGTACGGCGACTACGGCCTGACCGGCTTCTACGCGCGGTCGCTCGACGGGCCCCTGCAGCACTTCTTCTTCTCCTGCCGAGTTCTCCACCTGGGAGTGGAGGCGCACGTCCATGACCGGCTCGGCCGGCCGGCATTCGTCCGGCGTGCCGATCGGGTGCGCAGCGAGCAGTGGCGCGACCTGGCCGCCGACGCAGGCTGGGTCAGGGTCGGGACGGAGACCTCGCCGACGCCCCCATCGCGGCCGACGACCCTCTGGGCCGGTGGCTGTGACCTGCAGATCCTCTCCGGACTCCTGCGGGGCGGCGATGACGACATCTGGCTCCTCCCCGAAGAACGAGGGGGAGCCCAGGTCTACGCGCGCAGCTCGTTGCTGTTGCTGGGCGACCCGGCCGACGGCGACCTGCTCGACGCCATCCCCTGGACGCACGGCCACCTCCCGCCGCCGGACGGCTGGACCACCCTGGTCCTCAGCCCCTGGGTCGACTGTGCGTGCCTGACCTACACCCACCGGGTCTCCGGCGTGCGGATTCCCAGCTACGTCCGGCTGGACGCGTCCTCCAGCGAGTGGGACTGGAACCACTGGTGGGGCGACAACCCGGGCCGGGACCTCTTCCTCAGGGACTGGGTGCCCACCCCGCCGCTGGACGAGTCCGAGATCATCTCGCGGCTGCTCCGCCTGACGGAGGAGGTCGGGCCCGAGAGACACGTGGTGGTGCTCACCGCACCGGAGGTCGACAACGGTCACGAGTACGCGTGGCGCGAGTCCCAGGTGGAGCGACACCGAGTCTTCAACCGCGCACTCGAAGCAGCTGCGACGTCGAGCAACCGCCTCTGCCTCGCCGATGTCCGAAGCGTGGTTCGGGGCATGGACGATCTCCACAGTCCCCACGATCCGGTCATGTTCCACTACCGCCGAGCGGCCTACGTCGAGCTGGCCACCATGCTCGCCGAGGTCCTCCCCCCGCCGAACGGGACACCAGCGTGATCGGGCCGCTCGCCGGTCTCACCAAGACCCCTGGGACGCTGCGGGCACTCCTCCAGAACAGCTGCATCGATGGCGACCTGTCCGACGCCGCGGCCTCGTTGGCGGCCTGGGAGGGGTCGCGCCGCTTCCTCGTCGAGGCCCTCCGCCCCTCCGGGAAGCTGCTGGACTACGGCTGCGCCAACGGGTTCCTGCTCCACTGCCTGCTGGAGTGGTCGCGGCTGCCCCTGAAGCCGTACGGCGTGGACATCGACGTGGATCGCGTCGCCTTGGCCCAGCAGCTGTTCCCTGGTCGGGAGCATCACTTCACGCACCCGGAGCAGCTGGGTCGCCCGGGGTACCCGGCCGACTTCGACCAGGTGTACTGGGCGGTCGGCGACAACCTCGATTTCCAGCGGGCAGACCATCAGAGGTGGCTCCGCAAGGTCATGGGGCTGACCGCGCCGCGTGGCCGGTTCGCCATCGGCTTCTACGACACCCCGGCCGCCAACGGCGCCAAGATCGCTCAGCTCACCGGGGTCGGAATCGACTTCGACGAGATTCGCTGGAACCCTGACGGCAACGGTGAGGCGGTCGGCTGGCTCGACCTCCCGACGTAAGCGCAGGACGTGGCCGTACGACGGTGGGCCGGATGGTCGACGATCGTGTCGACGTACAGTCCGAAGAACCGGGGCAGCGAGATCGCCGGCCCTGGCGTCCTGAGCACCACCCGCCGCCGACATGGTCCGCAGCGTCAGGGTCCACCGCGCGGCAGCGCCGAGCGACCAGCGACGGCCCGCGACCGACCCGGGCCGCCTGGATCTCTCAGTCCTGCACCCATTCGTAGACGATCTGCGAAGTGTTGACCGTGCGACCCTGGTCGGTGCCGATCGCAGCAAGCTTGGTGAGGATGAAGCTCATCTGGATCTCGGCGGACCGACGGTCGGCCATCGGGCCCTCGGCGCCGTAGAAGGCGTTGCTGACGGTGAACTCCTCACCGGTGGTGACCTTCAGGTGGATCCTGGCCATGACGGCTCCGTTCGTCGGCGAACTGATCGCTGCGGGCCCGAGGCGGTGGGTTCCGGCCAGCCCGGAACGGGCAGAGCGTACAACCCCACGAGCCTCCTGTCCCCGAACCGACCCATCCGTCAGACCGGCTGACCGGCTGCCTGGTCCTTGGCCCAACGGTAGTCCGCCTTGCCGGCGGGCGAGCGCTGCACCGAGGGCACCCGGATGATCGCCTTGGGCAGCTTGTAGCGGGCGACGTGGATCGCGCACTCGGCGAGCAGCTCCTCGTCGGTGGCCGTGCTGCCGTCCTCCAGCTGGACGACCGCGACGACCTCGCTCCCCCACCGCTCCGAGGGCCGGCCGGCGACCACCACGTCGCGGACCGCCGGGTGCGCCGACATCGCGCGCTCGACCTCCTCGACGAAGATCTTCTCGCCGCCGGAGTTGATGGTGACGCTCTCGCGGCCGAGCAGCTGGATCCGGCCGTCCTCGAGCACGTTGGCCCGGTCGCCCGGCACCGCCCAGCGGACCCCGTCGACGACCGGGAAGGTCCGCGCGGTCTTCGCCTCGTCACCGAGGTAGCCCAGCGGGATCTGGCCCTGCATCGCGAGCCAGCCGCCCGTCTCGCCCGGCCCGAGCTGGCGGGTCATCAGGTCGTCGACGACCCCGGTGCCGGTCTTGGGGTCGAAGACCATCGCCTCCTCGCTGCCGCCCTTGCCGACCAGCTGGCTCATCTGCAGCCCGGTCTCCGAGGCGCCGGCGGAGTCGATGACGATTACGTGCGGCGCGACGGCGAAGAGCCGCTCACGCACACCGGGCGTGAGCGCCGCCCCGCCGTTGCCGAGCGCGAACAGCCCCGACAGGTCGTACGACGTCCGCTCCATCTCCTCGACCAGCGGCTTGGCGATGGCGTCACCGACCGTCGGGATGCTGGCGACCCGCTCCCGCGCGGCGAGCATCAGCACGTTGGCCGGGTCGAAGGTGCTCACGTCGTCGGGGAAGACGATCCGGCCGCCGGAGGTGATCGAGAAGAAGGTCGACCACTGGGCGGCGCCGTGCATCAGCGGGGCCACCATCAGCAGCCCCATCCCGCCGTTCGCGGCCTTGGCGGCCTCGCCGATCGCCTCGTAGGAGGGGTACGGCTCGGTCGCGCCGAACGGCGTGCCGCCCATCGAGTTGACGTAGATGTCGGCCTGGCGCCACATCACGCCCTTCGGCATCCCGGTGGTGCCGCCGGTGTAGATCAGGAACAGGTCGTCGCCGCTGGGCGTGGGCATGCCGGCCGCCGGGCGCGGCGTACGAAGCGCCTCCTCGTAGTCCACCGCGCCCGGCAGCAGCGCGTTGCCCGACTCGTCGGCGACCTGCACCAGAACCCGCAGGCCGGGCAGCCGGTCTCGGATCGCGGCGACCGTCGGCGCGAACTCGGCGTGGTAGATCAGGCCCTTGGTGTCCGCATCGGAGAGCAGGTAGAGGAGCTCCTCCTCGACGTAGCGGTAGTTCACGTTGAACGCCGCCGTGCGGGAGCGGCAGCCGGCGACCATCGACTCGATGTACTGGTTGCCGTTGCGCAGGTAGATCCCGACCTGGTCCTGGCCCGACTCGTGCCCGGCGAGCTGGTCGCGCTCGGTGTGGCAGCCCAGACCCTGCTCGACCAGGAAGTGCGCCAGCCCGTCGATGCGGCGGTCCATCTCGGCGTAGCTCATCCGCAGGTCGCGCCAGACGACGACCTCTTGGTCCGGGACCGCGGCCGCCACGGTCGCAAAGACGGTCGAGAGGTTGAAGTCGGTCATCGATCACTCCCAGGTGAGGTAGAACACGTTCTAGGCACGATAGGTGAAACGCGCGGAGCGCGCAGCCGTCTTCGGTACCGCCGGGCGATCCGGCGGTCGTCACAGCAGGTTGCGGACGCGATCGGAGAGCGAGTCCTTGACGGCCTGGGTCACCGCTTCCTCCACCTGGGCGTTGAGGTCCTGCGGACTGTCGAGGTCGGCCAGCACGGCGCGCAGGTCGAGGTCGTCGATCGTGCGGATGAGGACGTCGTCGGTCTTCAGGGCCGCGTCGACCACGGAGTCCGGGAGCGCACGGATCGCGGCCTTGAGGAAGCCGTTGAGGTCGGCGGAGTCGAGCGCCTCGTCGACCAGCGCCGAGGCGGGCGGCAACGACCCGTCGGCCTCCAGCTCTCGGACCGCGGACGACAGGCCTCGGTGGAGGGCCTCGACCTCGGCGTCGGTGCGGGTGTCGGACTGCCCGAGCTCGAGGATGAGCGCCTCGCGGCTGACGTGCAGCCGGCAGGCGGCCTCGTCGATGCCGCGCAGCACGAGTCGCTCGGTGAGGCCCTCGATGCCGTCGGAGCGCGAGGTGACAGCGCGCGTCGTACACGGGTCGGCCGTCCGGAGCGGCTCGAACGTCCCACCGCCGTTGGCGAGCTGTACGGCGAGCACTCCGCTCACCAGGGCCAGCGCGACCGCCGGCAGACCGAGTGCGTGGAGGCGACCGCTCATGAGGCCCTCCGCCGGCGCGGCGCGATCACGGTGAGCAGGGCGACGAGCGCGAGGCCGGCGCCGATGAGGAACGAGTCGCGGAACGCCCGCGTGGCCGCACCCTCCAGCTGGGCGTCGAGGTCGCGCTCGAGCTCGGCCGCAGCCGGGCGCTCGGCGGGGTCGAGGTTCGCCGCGGCGAAGGCGCGGTGCAGGTCGGGGATCTGACCGCGCTGCTGCGTCAGCTCGTCGCCGAGTGCGCGAGCGATCGAGATCTTGTCCTCCGCCCTCAGCGGAGCATCGAGCACCAGGGACGCGATCGCCTCCTGGGCGGGCTCCTGGGCGTCCTGCAGGTCCGCCGTGAAGACCGGCGTCAGGATCGCCAGCCCCACGACCACGCCGACGTGCCGTGCGCCGATGGTCCACCCCGCGTGCCGGGCTCGCGGCAGCCGCAGCTCCATCGCCTGGGCGGTCAGCCGGTCGATGGTCAGTCCCAGCCCGAGGCCCACGAGTGCTTGGGGCGCGACCGTCCAGAAGAGCTCGGCCGAGGGCGGGATCGCGAGGCCGACCAGTCCCCCGGCGATCAGGAAGCAACCCACCGCGACCTCCACCTCGGGCGAGGGCCGCAGCAGGCGGGCGAGCGGGCGAGCGGCGAGGGCCGCCACCGGGACGACGGACACGGTCAGGGCCGCGGTCGCCGGCGAGCGGCCCCAGCCCTCGACCAGGAGCAGGACCAGCAGGAACAGCGCGGCCGTGAGCGCGGCCGACAGCAGGGCGAGGGTCAGGTTGGGACGCACGGCCGGCCGATGCCGGTCGGGCGGCAGCACGGGTACGGCGCGGACGGCGAGCGCGGCCGGCACCGCGAGCGCGGCGAACGGCACCTGCACCACGAAGATGGCCTCCCACGAGATCGCCTGCGTGAGGAGCCCGCCCGCGACCGGTCCGACGGCGGTGCCGACCACCCCCGCCGTGACCCAGGCGGCGACGCCGCGGCGCTCACCCCACTCCGCGACCATGAGCTCCAGGCACCCGACCAGCGCCAACGCGCCGCCGAGCGCCTGCACGCACCGCGCCACGACCAGCACGTCGATCGAGCCCGCAACCGCGCACCAGGCCGAGGCGCCGGCGAAGACCGCGATGCCGACCGCGGTGAAGATCCGCGGTTGAGCCCGGTCGAACCAGATGGCCGTCGGCACGGCACAGAGGCCCAGCACCAGGTTGAACGAGATCAGCACCCACGCGACCTGCCCGACGGTGGCGTCCAGCTCCGCGAGGATGTCGGGCAGGGCCAGCGTCACCACGGCCGAGTCCGCCAGCACCAGCGCGACGGTCACGGCGAGCAGAGGGGCCACGGCACGACGCACGTGGGCATCCTGTCAACCCGACCAAGGACGACGGCGCCGGGGAGGTGCGAGTGCCGGCGGATCAACGGGGTATGAATGCCTCATGACCTGCGCCTCGTCCGTTCGACAGCTGGCCCGGCGGCTCGGCGTGGTCGTCCTCGGGACCCTCGTCGCCGCGGCGCTGGCACCCGGCCCCACGAGCTCCGCCGCACCCGTCCGCCCGTCTCCGGCGCGCGCCTACCAGGACGTGCCGGCCCTCTACGAGACGAACTGCGTCGTCTCCGTCACCGGACGGGGCTTCAAGACCTGCCCGTTCGGCGACGAGCGCGGTCGCAAGACGGTCGTCCTGGTCGGCGACTCGAAGGCGGCGCAGTGGTTCACGCCGATGGACCGGATCGCCAAGGCCCAGGGCTGGCGGCTGGTCGTCATCTTGAAGAACGGCTGCTCCTTCGCCCGGGTCTCCCGACCCGAGGACGGCAAGCGGGACCGGAGCTGCGAGGAGTGGGGGGCGCGGGCCCTGCGGACGATCAAGCGCATGCGTCCCGAGGTCGTCGTACCCGTGACCCGCTGGAGCAGCGGCCTCCCCCTCGGGGTCGCCAGCGGCCAGCCCACCGAGGAAGCGATGGTGCGAGGGCTCACGGCGTACTGGCGTCAGATCCTCAGGACCGGGGCCCGGCTGAGCCCGATCCTCGACACCCCCGGGCCGCCGTCGGGCGACGCGCCCGCGTGTGTGCGCAAGAACCGCAGTCGGCCTGCGCGCTGCGCCTTCCCCAAGGCGGCCGCCGTGGCCCTCTCCGGGGCGTCGGCGGCACGGGAGGCGGCTCGGCGGATGAAGCAGGTCGAGGCGATCGACATGACCCGGCACATGTGCCGCGGGTCGAAGTGCGCCGCGGTGATCGGCGGCATCCTCGTGTACCGCGGCGGCTCGCACATCTCCGACACCTACGCCGGCTCCCGCACGCGCGCCCTCTTGCGGGCGCTGCACCGGACGACTGACGGCCGGCTCGGGCGTCGCTGACGCCCGAGCCGCCATGCGGCCTCGGGCGTCAGCGAGTCTCGTCGGTGTCGAAGCCGGGCAGGCTCGCCCGCTCGGCGGCATCGACGGTCTCCTGGAACACCGTGATCTGGAGTCCGGCCGGTGCGCTGAGACGCGCGTTCAGCGAACGCCACGGCGTCAGCGTCGGCGGCGCCACGACCCTGGCGCCGGCCGCGTCGAGGTCGTCGGTCACCTGGGTGGAGTCGTCCACCTCGAAGGCGAGCCGGAGCCGCGGACTCGCCTCGGTCACGCCCTCGGCCCGGTCGATGGCGGCCTTGTGCACCGGATTGGCGATCTCCAGGGTCGCCCGGCCGGCGTCGAGGATCGACACGCGGTCGTCCCCGCCCTCGGCGTACGCGGCGAGCTCACTCATGCCGAGCACGTCGCGGTAGAAGGTCACGGCTGCGTCGTAGTCGTCCGCCTCCACGATGACTCGCAGCTGGCGGACGCGGGAAGGGTTCTGGGTCATACCTGAAGTCTGAGTCCTGACATCAATGTCAAGAGCAAGGATTTCGCTGCTACTCCACAGCCGAGCCGGCCTCGTCCTGCAGAGCACCCAGTACGTCGAGCTGCCGGTCGAGGTCTCGCTTCCGGGCCTCGAGCCGACTCACCTCCTCGGCGAGCCGTCGGCCGAGGTGACTCGTCCGCTCCGCCGGCGGCGCTTCGAGGCACGGCAGGAGATCCGAGATGGTCGAGCTGCACAGTCCGGCGGCGAACAGGTGCTGAATCCGTACGACGCGCTCGACCATCTCGGCGTCGAAGTCCCGCCAGCCGCCGGCCGTCCGTGCCGAGGCGATCAGCCCGAGCGACTCGTAGTACCGCAGCGACCGGCTGCTGACCCCCGTGGCCACCGCGAGCTCCCCGATGCGCATGTCGTCCCAACCCGCAGCGGGCCTGGAACCTTCCGCGGTCGGCGGCTCACGCACGCGCCGGTGCGGCGTACCCCTGCCGGTGGCCGGGGGCGAACCGGCCGCCGCGGAGCCACGAAATGCCGAATGGCCATGTCCGGCTCCTCCGTGGAGGACTCGGGCACGGCCACTGACCTGCGTTGATGGTGGAGCTGAGGGGACTCGAACCCCTGACCCTCTGTACCCGTCGGGCAGATTCGTCGGGACCAGGCGATGCGAGATACCTCGCTCGAATGCGTGCTGACCTGCAGATATGAGACGAGCGTGCGGTTACGACGGACTCACTGTACGCCTCACTGCGGGACACTTCGATGCTTTGCGGCATCGTGAACTGGACAGTTTCTGGACAGCATCTACGGTGGGAGACCTTCATCTGCCCAGCGCGGCGCTCGTGGCTACACCGACAAGACCGCACTCTGAGAAGTCCCGCGCGCTTTCTTGGTGAGCGATAACGACTCGCCGGAACCGTGCAGGTGGCGGGAACCAGTCCGTCAGCAACAGCGACCCTGCGCTTCCGTCGCGGGCAACGGGCTCACGGGCGTGGCGCACGACTCAAGGGTGGAAGGCCCACCACCGGCGCAACGGACGTTTGTGCCGACTCGTCTGACGGCTGATTCGTCGCTCAATTCGGCAACCGCGCCTGCGCCGGGAGGCCGCTCCACGAAACCTTGGGCGAGTCACACCGGCTCGGTCAGCGCCGTGTAGAGGTCGGGCTGGCGGTCCGCCACGAGCGAGGTCATCTGCATGAGCAACTTGTCACGCGAGGTGCTCGTCTCGATCCGGACGACCACCGCGCCTCCGAGATCCTCCCCGTCGTAGCGGTCGGGCATGTTGACCTCGCCCGTCTCCGGGAAGCGGTACTGGGCCGGGAACGTCAGCACGGTGCTCGGCTTGGCGACCGGGGAGTCGGCGCGCGCTGCCGCGACCACGGTGACGTGGTTCTCCGCCGCACGCTCGGGAGCGGCCAGACGGGCCTCCCACGGCCTTCTCCATGTGGTCGGGCAGATAACGACGTCGGCTCCCATGAGGGTGAGCAGCCGGGCGCTCTCCGGGAACGCCATGTCCTGCCCGAGCATGAGGCCGACGCGTCCGAACGGCAGGTCGGCCACCACGAACTCTGCACCCGGCACCGCCCAGTCCGCGTCGTCCGGGTGGACGTGGACCTGGTCGTACCAGATCGGCTCCGCGTCCGGACCAACGAGCACGGCGGAGTTCGCGAAGCCTCCGGTCACGCGCCGCGGCAGGCCGGCCACGACGTGGCAGCCCCGCTCCCGGGCGACGTCTTGGAGCTGGTCCACCACCCGTGCCGCGGACGCGACCGCCTCGTTCAGGGTCCCCGGACGGAGGTCAGCCGGGCGACAGCTGAAGAGCTCGGGCAGGACCATCAGGTCCGCCTCCGTGGATCGGCACCACGCGAGTGCGACCTCCACGACGTCCTCGCCAGCGGCAGTCGCGGTGAGCCCGGTGGCCGCCACCACGGCCGGGCGCGCCTGCGGCCTGTCCTGCCAGCGCTTCTCGACGAGCTCTGTCGGCTCGACGAGTACGCCGTACAGCTCGGGGCGACGCTGGGACAGGTAGCCATCCGGACGCAGGACGGAGAGGTCGACGGTCGTGACGACCATGTCGTCGACGTGCGCCTTCGCACGGACGAGGGACTCGCCGTCACGGTCGACGACCTGGCTCTCCCCACCGCCGAGCAGCGTGTCAGGGTCGAAGCCGATCTCCCGCGCCACCCGCTCGACGTCGACGGGGTCGACGAGCGGCCCCGACCGATTGGCGGAGACGACGAAGACCTCGTTCTCGGCCGCGCGGACCGGGATGTGGGTGTGTGCCTCGTCCAGCCCGTTCGACGACAGCGAGTTGAGGATGATGTCGGCCCCACGCACGCCGAGCACGCGCGGCGTCTCCGGGATCAGCCCCTCCATGCACGACATCAGACCGATCCGGCCGATCCGTGTCTCGACGACGCCTTCGAGCTTGCGGCCCGGCGAGAAGTGCGTCTTCTCGTCGCCCATGAGGATCTGCTTGTGGCTGGTGAGGATGACCTCGCCTGAGTCGGACAACAGATAGTTCTGGTCGTGCACGCTCGGCCACGGACCCCTGGTGGTGGCGTTGAAGGAGATGAAGACTCCTCGGTCGGCGGCCTTCGCCCCGAGGCGCTGGACCCACCAGCCGTCCTCGCTGATGGCGCTCTGCCAGACGTGGTCCTGCGAGTCGTAGGCGACCGGGTGGTTGCAGAACTCCTGGAAGACGACGAGGTCGGCTCCGCTGTCCGAAGCGCGGTCGACGAGCTCGAGCATCCGAGCGAGGTTGCGGTCCGTGTCGTTTCCGCTGCTGAACTGGACCGCAGCGATCGTCACCTGAGGCATTCGTACTCCTTGGTCGGGAAGCTGGGAAAAAGGGAAACGGGCGTCGCACACACGCCCACGCGTGGTGGGTGGGGCGCGACGCCCGCTCGCGTCAGATCGGACGCGTCACTTCATGTAGGCGAAGCCGTAGAAGTCGCCGAAGTTGTTGATCTCGAACCCGTCAAGACCCTTCGCCAGGGCCGTCAGGTCGTACCCGATGGCGATCGGCATGTCCGGGACGTACTCGAGCTGACGCTGGCGCATCTTCTCGACCACATCCACGGCGGCCTCGGGCGTGAGCGCCTCCACCGACTCCCGCACGAGCTTGTCGAGCTCCTTGTCGTTGACGCCATTGAGGTTGTAGGCACCACCGATGCCGTAGAGGCCGAACGCGCCGTCGAGACCGGAGTCCTCGGCCGCCGAGGTGTTGCCGTTCAGGTAGAGGTCGTAGTTGTTGTTGAAGATCCGGTCCAGAGCCGCCGCCTGGGTGAGGTCCTCGCGCTTGACCTTGAACCCGACCTCCTCGAGCTGCTGCTGGACGGAGTCCGCGACCGCGGGGATCGTGGGACCGTCCGGAACCACCATGTGCAGTTCCTTGCCCGTGGCGCCGGCGGCCTCGACCAGCTTCTTCGCTTCGTCGATCTGCGCGTCGCGGCCGTACGCCTGGGCGAGCGGCGACATGAACAGGTCACCATCGTCGTAGGCGGAGGGAATCGTCGAGATCGGGACGCCGTAGCCGCGCAGCGTGTTGTCGACGACGCGGCCGCGGTCGATGGCCAGGGTGACCGCCTTGCGCAGGTTCTGGTCCTTCATCAGACCGTCGCCCTGGTTGGGCCAGAACCAGAACCGGGTGGAGACCAGCTTGGAGTCCGACTGGTGGATGGTGGCGAACTTCTTGATGGTGTCGACCGCGGCGGGCTGAACCTGCGGCAGCACGTGGACCTCGCCGGTCTTGAGTGCAGTCAGCTGCGAGTTCGAGTCCGGGTAGGCCTTGACCATGATGGCCGGAATGGTGGGCACGCCCTCCTCGCGGAAGTTCTCGTTGGCGACGAGCTTGATCTCCTGGCCGCGCTTGACGCTGTCCAGCTTGTACGGGCCGGTGCCCACGAGCGTGGTCGCGTACGTCTTGCCCTGCTCGTAGGGGATGGTGTCGCTCACGATGGCGAGGCGGGTGAGCTGGTAGAGCAGCGGCGAGAAGGCGTACGACAGGGTCAGCTTGATCGTGTGCTCGTCGACCGCCTCCACCTTGTCGAGCGCGACGAGAGCGCTTCGGTTGTATGACCCGTTGTCCGTGTCCAGGATCGTCTCGAAGGTGTGGATCACGTCGTCGGCGTTGAAGGGGTCGCCGTTGGTGAACTCGACGCCCTTCTTCAGCTGGATCGTCCAGGTCTTGCCGTCCTCGCTGACCTCCGGCATCTTCTCGGCGAGAAGCGGCGAGATCTCGCCCGGTCCGGTGTAGCGGAACAGCGGCTCGTTCACCAGGCGGTAGACCATCTGGGTCTCGCTGTCGTTGTACTGCACCGGGTCGACCCCGATCGGGAGCGCCGACAGACCGACTACCAGCTCCTCGGGCGTCTTGTCGCCTCCCGCGGCGTCGGAGTCCGATCCGCAGGCGCCGAGCCCGAAAGCCAGGACCGCTGAGAGCGCGACGGCAGCTCGCAGCCGGGGCCGCCCTGCCTGTGATGACCTGTGAAGCATCAGTGATCCAACCTCCGTTGACAGCACCCTGCGTGGGTGTCGGTGTGATGACAGCCACCTTGTTGTGTTGACTGAAGATTGTCAACAGTTATTTGTCACCTTCTTGTGAACAACCGGTGTCGGCAGCCGTCATCGTCCAGGAGGAGACGATCTCGGCGCCCTCGACGGTGCCCGAGGGACGGTCGACCCGAGTCTGGGCGTGCAGCCAGCTCAGCTCGCCGATGGCGATGACGCGCAGCGGGCTCGAGCAGCCGGAGGTCCAGCTGGCGACGCCCTTCGTCCTCCACGCCCTCACTGTGGGCAACGACAGCGGCCCACGGGCCGCTATTCCGCTTGATGAGAGCAGCGGCCCGCCCCAGCCGCCGTCGGGCGGGCGGACACCCTGCTGGGGTCACTCTGCGGGCACGTCCGACCGGCCGGCGAGGACTCAGCGAGCCGTCCAGACCGACTTCGTGCTGAGGTACTCGTCGAGCTGCTCCAGCCCGAGCTCCTTGCCGTATCCGCTCATCCCGTGGCCCCCCACCGGCACGGCGGGGTCCAGTCCCTCGATGGTGTTGACCTGGACGATGCCGGCCTTGATCCGCCGGACCATCGTGTTCGCGGTCGACATGTTCGTCGTCCAGACGTAGCTGGAGAGGCCGAAGTCGGTCCCGTTCGCCAGCGCCACCGCGTCGTCCAGGGTCGAGAACCGGGTCACGCCGAGGACCGGCCCGAAGACCTCTCCCTGCGCGAGTCGCGAGTGGTTCGCGACGCCCGTGAGGACGGTGGGCTCCACGTAGTAGCCCTTCTCCTGCCCGGCGCCGCCACCGCCCGTGGTCAGCTCGGCTCCGTCCTCGAGGGCGCCCGCGACGAAGTCCTTCACCTTCTCCCACTGCGCCTTCGACGCCACCGGCCCCATGTCGGTGCCGTCGGCGAGCGGATCGCCCACACGCAGCGCCCGGGCGTGCTCGGCGACGCGATCCACGAACTCGTCGTGCACATCGTCCTGCACGAGAAGTCGGGATCCGGCGACGCAGACCTGGCCGCTGTTGTCGAAGATCGAGCGGGCCACCGATGCCGCAGCGCGATCCAGGTCGGCGTCCGCGAAGACGATGCTCGGTGACTTCCCACCGAGCTCCATCGTGAGGCGCTTCAGGTTGCCTGCCGAGGCACGGACGATGGCCTGTCCGGTGGCGACCGATCCGGTGAAGGCGATCTTGTCGACCCCACGGTGCTCCGCGAGCAGCGCACCGGTGCCGCCGTTCCCGGTGACCACGTTGACCACGCCGTCCGGCACGCCGGCCTCGATGCAGAGCTCAGCCATCCTGAGGGCGCTGAGCGAGGAGATCTCGGCGGGCTTGTGGACCAGCGTGGACCCCGTCGCCAGGACCGGCCCGAGCTTCCACATCATCATCGGCAACGGCGTGTTCCAGGGCGTGATGGCCCCGACGACGCCGATGGGCTGGCGGAGCGTCGAGGAGATCAGGTCGGCCGGGCGGTTGTTCTCGATCGTGGCCCCGCGCACCGTCCGCGAGAGTGCCGCGTACCACTCCAGGAGTCCCGCGGACGCCATGGCCAGGCCACGCGACCGTGCGATCGGGATGCCGACCTCGGCGGTGTCGAGCTGCGCCAGCTCCTCCGCGTTGTCGAGGACGAGGCCCGCCAGTCTCATCAGGAGCCGCTGCCGCTCGCGGGGCCCGGTGTTCCCCCACGGACCGTCGAGCGCGGCGCGAGCAGCGTCGACAGCCCGGTCGACGTCCCGCTCGCCTGCGACGGCCAGACGGGCGACCACCTCTTCGGTCGCCGGATTCACGGAGTCGAAAGTCGCATCGGAGGCGGCGTCCACGAACGCGCCGTCGACGAACATCTGCGGGGTGCGCACCTCGGGCATCGTCACGCCTCCTCGAAGAGGATGATGCCGCGGATGTTCTTGCCCGCGAGCAGATCCTCCACTGCGTCGTTGATGGAGTCGAGGGTGTAGGTGTTGGTGATCATCTCGTCCATCCGGAAGCGGCCGGCGGCGTACAGGTCGAGGAAGCGCACCTGGTCGGCCTTCGGATCGAGGCTCCCGTAGAGCGTGCGCCTCAGGGTCTTGCGTCCGAGCAGACCGACGTCCAGGTTCGCGCGCCCGGCGCAGACGAGCACCGCCGTGCCGAGCGGGTTGAGCGAAGCCAGCAGCTGGGTCATGTGGGTGTCGTCGAGCATGCCCACGCAGCTGATCGCACGGTCAGCGCCGCGCCCGCCGGCGATGGCGGTGACCTCCGCGGGCCAGTCCGAGTCGAGGGCGTTGACCGTGTGGGTCGCGCCGAACTCCTTGGCTCGGGCCAGCTTCTCCTCGCTCACGTCCACCGCGATGATGCGGGCCGCGCCCGCCACCAGGGCTCCTTGGACTGCGGCGATACCGACGCCCCCCGTGCCGACGACGACGACGTCGTCACCGGGAGCCGTGCCGGCGATGTTGATCGCGGCACCTGCGCCGGTGAGGAAGCCACAGGACATCAGGGCAGCGATCCGCAGGTCCGTCGAGTCATCGAGGACGACCAACGAGTCACGGTGGACGACCACCTTGTCGCTGAAGGCGCCGAGGCGAACCATCTGGCCCACCTCTTCGCCGGATTCCGACCGGGCCTTGAAGCTGCCGTCGAGGGCGCGTCCGTCGCCGCCCATGCCGCTACCGCGCTCGCACTCCACGCCGAGACCGCGAATGCAGGCCCAGCAGGACCCGCAGGACGGGACGAAGGACAGTGCCACCTTGCAGCCCACGTCGAGATCGGTCACGCCCTGGCCCACGGACGTGACCACCCCGGCCGCCTCGTGCCCGAGGATCATCGGGAGGTGTGGACCGCCCCCGTTGATGGCGTGCACGTCGGAGTGGCACATCGACGCGGCGACGATGCGGACGGCCACCTCCCCGGCCGCCGGGTCGGCGTACGTCACGTTCTCGATGGACAGGGGGGAACCGGGGCTGCGCAGTACGGCAGCTCGGGACGAGATCACAGCATCCTCACTCTCGGCGTGGCACGGCCACGCCCGTTGTCACAGGGCACTCATGGGGTGGACTCGAGGAGCGCGGGAGGGGTGCCCAGTGGAACACCCCTCCACGCCCGTCAGAGCGGCGTCTCGGCCAGCACGTTGCGGGCCGCGATCCGGCCGAACGCGATGCACTCGGCCAAGAACCCACCGTTCTGATAGATGTTCGAGAAGATCGAGCCCATCTCGCCGACCTCGTACAGGCGCGGGATCGGGGTCGACTCGTGGGTGACCACGCGGGACTTCTCGTCGCGACGGGCTCCACCGGTGTGGGCGACGACGCCGGGGACGACCTTGATCGCGTAGAACGGGCCGTTCTCGATCGGGGTCATTCGGTCGGCCTCACGACCGAACTCCGGGTCGACGCCGGCGCGGGCCGCCTCGTTGTAGCGGTTGACGGTGTCCTCGAGGAGGTCGGGGTCACGCCCGATGAGGACGGCCAGCTCGCGGATCGTGTCGGCCCGGGTGATCCAGCCCTTCTCGACCTCCTTGGAGTTGTCCTCGCTCCACTCGTAGCCTTCGACGACGATGTTCCAGCTCTTCCACAGCGCGACCAGCGGCTGCGCGAGGCGGGTGGTCTCGTCCATGATCATGTGGATCGGAAGCACCTGGTGCGTGGGGACGTCGACCCAGTTGCCGTGCTTCTTCATGCGGTAGTGGGTGTAGGCGTAGATGACACCCTCGTCGTAGAAGCGCTTGCCGTCCGCGGCGATGTCGAGCCAGCTGGTGGCCTCCATGAACTGCTGGCGGAAGAAGGCGCCCTTGTACTCCGGCACCTTGATGGCCGGCTGGAGGCCGCCGGTCTGGGTGAAGTTGCGCATGTGCCACAGCTCGGCGCCGGCCTTCTGCATCATGCGGATGCCGTCACCGGTGTTCTCCGGGTTGCCCAGGGCGTAGATCTCCTCGGCGCCCCAGAAGTCACGCTGCATCTGCATGGATCCCTCGAAGGAGCCGGTCGCCATGACGACGCCCTTGCGCGCCTTGTACGCCTGACGGCGGCCGTCGCGCTCGACGATCACGCCGAAGATCTCCAGGGTGTCGGGATCCTGGACGAAGTCCAGAGCGGCGGTCTCGAACTGGCGCTCGATACGGGGACGCTTCTCGACGTTCTTGCGGAAGGCCTCCCACACGCCGGCGGGACCGGGGATGATCGTGGAGTTGTAGCTGACGGCCTTCTTGGCGCCCGGCAGCTCCTCGAACTCGACGGTGACGTGCTTCGGGTCCGCACCGGGACGGGCGCTGCGGCGCACGTACTCCATGTCGGCCTCGACGGCGCGCTCCTCGATCCACTCCTCCTGCGTCGCCATGGCCTCGGCCCAGACACGCAGCAGGCTGTCGTCGACGGGGTTGGTGTAGTTGAGGGCACGCTGGTACTCGACGGTCGCGTCGACGTCCTTGGGGCACCAGAGGGTCTGGCCGGAGGCGCGGCTGCTGCCGCCCTGGAAGCGCTCAGTGCACTTGTCGATGACCAGGATCTCGGCGTCGGGATCGGTGTCGTGGGCCTCGATGGCGGTGACGGCTCCGGAGAGCCCGTAGCCGACGATGAGGATGTCGACCTCGCGGTCCCACTGGTTGACGCTGTTCAAACTGGCCATGTCGGTCGTCTCCTGACGTGTTATGGGATGGCGGTCCGGCGTGCGGACCGTTGGTTGGGGTGTTGCGAGTGCCACGTCGGGTGGCGGCTCGGAGGTGATCTGTCGCCCGGAGTGGCCCGGATCTGAGCAGGGCGCTCAGCGCACCGGCAAGGGATCCGCGAGGGCGGCGTAGAGAGCGGGCTGCCGGTCGGCCAACAGGTCGGTGCGCCGCATGAGGAGCTTGTCCCTGCTCGCGCGGAGATCGATCTCCGCCACCAGCGGCGTACCGAGCTCGGCGGCGTGTCGCTCAGGCATGTTGACCTCGCCCGTGATGGGGAACTGGTAGGTGGTCGGCGTACTGAGCACGGCGTGCCCCGTCGGCTCGACCGAGTCCGCGCGCGCAGCGACCACCACGGCCACGTGGTTCTCCGCCGAGCGCTCGGGCGCGACCAGACGGTGCTCCCACCCGTGGCGCCATCCCCCGGGCAGCACGAGGAGGTCGGCCCCCGCGAGGGTCAGGATCCTGGCGGCTTCGGGGAAGACGAGGTCGTGCCCGGTCAGCAGACCGATGCGACCGAAGGGCAGGTCGGCGGTGACGAACTCGGTCCCCGCCGCGGCCCAACCGCGGTCGTCAGGGTGCACGTGCACCTGGTGGTACCAGGTACGTGCTCCCGTCGGAGTGACGAGCACGGTGGCGTTGCTCGTCCCGGCACCGGACGCGCCCGGGACGCCGGCGACGACGTGCAGACCGCGGCGAGCCGCTACCTCGCCGAGGGTCACCAGCACCTTCTCGACGAACCCGGGATCGACCGCCGCACCCCCGCGCAAGGACGTGACGTCCCAGGCGAAGAGCTCCGGGAGGACGGCCAGGTCGACCGCCAGGCCCTCGAGCCAGGTGACGACAGCCTCGAGTGCGGCCTCCCCCACCACGCCCCGGCCGGGGCCGCCCACGGCGAGAGTGACGGGGCCGGCGTCCGTCCGTCCCGCGAGCGTCTCCTCATGACTCTCGACAGGGGCAACCAGAGCCCCGTAGAGGTCGGGACGCCGCTGCGTCAGGAGGCCGTCGCCCCCGGCGAGCGAGAGGTCAACGGTCGTCATCGCCATGTCGTCGACGTGCGCCTTGGCGCGGACCAGGCTGACCCCGCGCGGGTCGACGACCTGGCTCTCGCCGCCGCCGACGAGCTTGGACTTGTCGATGCCGTTCTTCGCAGTGAGCGCGTCGAGGTCGACGGGGTCGACCAGCGGTCCGGCACGGTTGGCCGAGACCACGAAGACGCCGTTCTCCGCAGCCCTGACCGGGATGTGCGTGTGCGCCTCGTCCAGGCCGTTCGACGACAGCGAGTTCAGGATGAGCTGGGCGCCCTTGACGGCCAGGACGCGAGGGTTCTCCGGGATCAGGCCCTCCATGCACGACATGATCCCGACACGACCGAACCGGGTGTCGACCACGCCGGCCTCGCGGGTCCCGGGCACGAAGTGGTCGCGCTCGGATCCCATGAGCACCTGCTTGTGGCTGGTGAGGATGACCTCCCCCTCGTCCGACAGCAGGAAGTTCTGATCGATGACCAGAGGCCAGTCAGACCTCACCGTCGCGTTGAACGACAGGTGGATCGACCGCTCGGCCGCCTTGGCCTTCAGCACACGCAGGAACTCGTCGTCCTCGCTCAGCGCCGACTGCCACACGTGGTCGGGGCTGGCGTACAGCGCGGGGTGGTTGCAGAACTCCTGGAAGACGACCAGGTCCGCGCCGGCATCGGCCGCGTCGTCCACCAGGCCCACCATGCGACGCAGGTTCGCACCGGTGTCGTTGCCGCTGGTGAACTGGCAGGTGGCGATGGTGACCTGGGACATGAGGAACTCCTGCGGTGAAGGGGGCGGTTCGGGCGTTGGGAGGAGGAGACCTCGTCAGGTCCTCGCCGCCACGGGCAGGCACTCGACGATGCTCCGGGCCACGGCCCGGCCCAGTGAGATGCAGGGCGTGACCAACATGCCGCTGCAGATGATGCTTCCGGTCATGGCCGCGGCGCCGATCGCCTCACCGACCGCGTACAGACCAGGAACGGGACGGTTGTCGCCGCCGAGCACGCGCAGCTGCGCGTCCACGTCGACACCGGCGAAGGTGTCGAGTGCGATGCCGTGGATCTCGAGAGCGTAGAACGGGCCCTGGGCGACCGGGGCGGGCATGAACCGGCGATCGAGGTGGACGTCGCGTCCGGTGGAGACGGCGACGTTGTACTCGGCCACGGTGCGCGCCAGCCCTTGACTGTCGATCCCGGCCAGAGCCGCCAACTCCCCGAGGGAGTCTGCACGCAGCACCCCCGGGACGGCGTTCGCAGCGTCTCGGAGCCCCTGTGCCCCCCACTCGCGCATGATCGGGGGCGCTTCGGTCAGGGCGTGCTCGTCGAAGACCACGAAGAAGGTCAGGTCGTCGAGGGCGTGGACCGCCTCCTGCCGAGCAGTCAGGCTGGGGTGGTCCTCGGAGCAGAAGCGCCGCCCGGCGCGGGTCACGTGGATCTCCCACGGTGACCGGACGGACGAGTTCAGGACCGGACGGGGCGAGGCCCACAGCGCCCAGTCGAGGTCGTCGCCGCCGAGGAGGGCACCGACCGTGGGCAGGTACCGCTCGTCACCCACCACGCGCGTGCCCAGCTTCTCGGTGAGAGTGATCGCGTCGCCGCGGGAGGTGTCGATGCCCACGCTGGTCAACGGTCGGCCGTGACGCTCGCGGAACATCTCGTGGTTTCCCACGTACCCGCCACACGCGAGGATCACGTGGTCGCAGTCCACCCGGTGGGTCTCCCCACCCCGCTCGTACTCGACGCCGACGACGGCGCCGTCGACCGTGACCAGGTCGGTCACGGTGGCGCCGAGCTGGAGGTCCAGACGTCCGGTGGCCGACTGCTGGGCGATGAGGCTCTCGAACACCTCGACGATGCTGTGTCCGCCGTTGAGGGGCTTGCAGGTGCGGGCCGTCGCGTAGGTCTCGTGGCCCATCATGATGAACGGGGTGCGGTCGGTGAACCTCAGCCCGTTGTCCTCGAGCCAGTCGATCGAGTCCGCAGCGAGGGTCACCGACCTGCGCAGCAGGTCGTGGCGCACGGTGTCGCCGGTGATCCGCACGATGTCGGCGAAGTGACGCTGGGGGCTGTCGTCGGTCACGCCACTCTCGAGCTGGCGGCGCGTCCCAGCGCCCGACAGGTCCGCCCCCGAGACGTGGAGCGTCCCGCCGATGCGGTCCGAACGCTCCAGCAGGAGGACGCGAGCGCCGAGCGACGAGGCCTCGACTGCGGCAGGAACGCCAGCTGTTCCGGCTCCGATCACGATCACGTCGACTGCTTCGCTCACGTTCGGGTCTCCTCCTCGCGACGTCGAATTCGACGAAGTTCTCGGCGCGGCTTCCGGGAGAGACAGTAAGGTTGCTAACTGAAGATTGTCAACAGTATGCGGAGATGAAGTATGGCCTCGACCCCATCATCCCCCGACGTCGCGCCCGCGCCGCTGGGGAGGCTGGCGGCACTGATGGGCGTGGTCGTGAGCCTGGGGCCCGTGACGCCGTACCTCCTGAGCGCGCTGGGACCGGTGCTGATCGACGAGCTCGACGTGGCCCGGTCCGAATTCGGAACCTTGTGGACCGTCTCCTTCGGCGCAGCCGTGGCCCTCAGCCTCGGAGCGGGGCGCCTGTGCGACCGGCTCGGGCCTCGCAACGCCATGACGCTCGTACTCACGCTGGCGACCGCCGCTCTGGTCCTGCTCGGTCTGGCGGAGGGCTACTGGTGGATCGTCGCGGCGCTGGTGCTGTCGGGTGCCGCCCAGAGCGGGTCCGGCGCTTCCACCAACCTGGGAGTGATCCAGTACGTGCCGCCGGCGAGACGAAGCATGGTCGTGGGCGTCAAGCAGGCAGCCGTCCAGGCCGGACAGCTGAGCGCCGGGCTCATCGCCCCCGTCGCAGCCGTCCTCGTCGGCTGGCGTGTGGGCTTCCTCGTGCTCGCGCTGGTCGGGGTGGCGTCCTTGGTCGTGGTTCATCGACTCCCTCACGATCCCCGTGACACCGCCCGGACTCGCGCGGCCCGGCGCGCTGTCCGCGCGACCGCCGGCCGGCGGCTCCCCCGCCCCCTGGTCGCCCTCGTCGTGCACGCCGCTCTGACCGGGGTCGTCCTGCAGGCCACCAACGTCTACCTCCCGCTCTTCGCGCACGACGAGCACGGGTTCAGCGCAGCCACAGCGGGGCTCATGACGGCAGCCCTCGGAGCGGTCGGCATCGTGGCTCGACTGGCCTGGGCCCGTCGTCTCGACGGCCAGCTCGGGCGCATGGGCCGCCTGCGGTCTCGGCTGTCGGCCACGACCGTCGTCGGAGTCGCCGTCCTCGCCTCCTCCGCTCCACTCGGAGACCTCGCCGACAGCAGGTCGGCCGGGATCGTCATTCTCCTGTCCGGCGTGCTCCTCTTCGGCGTGAGCGCGATGGCCGCCACGCTCGTGGTGATCATCGAGGTGCTCACGGTGGTCCCCGGACGGGTCGGGTGGGCCAGCAGCTACGTCACGCTCGGCATGATGAGCGGATTCATGGTCGGACCCATGCTCTTCGGCGTGCTTCTCGACGGCTCCGGCGGGTACGCCCTCCCGTGGATCGTCCTGGGAACAGCGGCGGCGCTGCAGTGGTTGGTGAACGACGTCCTGGAGCGGGGCATGCCGCAGTCCCCGCCCTCCTCAGCCGGCGCAGCGGCCTGAAGACGAAACAGGGGTGGGCGGTGACGATTACACTGTCGTCACCGCCCACCCCGGGCGCCGGTGTCCGGGCTCAGGTCGTCTTGACGTGCTCCTTGAACGCGCCGTGCATCGGCGTCTGGACGTCGGCGGGCGAGACCACGGCCAGCGGGTCGTCCGCGTCGTCCAGGAGCAGGTGCCGGAAGATCGTGTCGACGTACTCGGTGCGACGGCGTCGCGCCTCACCCTTCGCCGGGCTGAGGTGCGTCATCTCCACCGCTTCGTCGGTGAGCACGCCGGCCGCGACCAGCTTCTCCTCGAGCACCCGGTTGCGTTCCTTGACGACCCACAGCTCGCCCGCGATCTCCATCGCGACGCGCAGGACCGCGTCAAGCGTGCGCCCCTCCGCGTTCAGGAAGGATCCGCGGTACTCGGCCAGGAACGGCGAGGGCGAGATTGTCTCGGGGAAGTCCTCGAGCTCGGTCATGGTGTCCACCTCTCTTACTTCTGGCCGACGCGAAGACGGGCGCCGCGCAGGGCCTCGAAGGGCTGGTCGTCGATGAAGGTGCTGCTGAAGGTCTTGCTCAGGTAGTCGTTCAGGTTCGAACGCACCATGGCGAACGAGTACGGCTCTCCGTTTAGACGGGCGTCGAAGCCGCGCTCGTACTCGCCCACGAGCCCTTCGGGGGTGGTCGCAGGGGGATTGTCCGACGGGAAGTCGACGACCACGAACACGCCGCCGGGGCGCAGAATGCGGTGCACCTCGTCGATGACCTGTCGACCGATCTCCACTGGGACCTCGTGGAACAGGATGTACGAGAGCACGAGGTCGAACGAGTTGTCCTCGTACGTCATCGCCTCGGCCGCCATCTGGGTGAAGTCGACATCCACGCCGAGCCGGTTCGCGCGACGGTGCGCGTACCGCAGGACGGCGCCGGAGATGTCGACGCCCGTCACGTGCGCATCCGGGAAGCGCTCCTTGAGCGAGCAGGTCGAGCGGCCGAGCGTGCAGCCGATGTCGAGCACCTCGGCGACCTTGCCGTCCGGGGGGCCCGGGATCGTCTTGGCGATCTGGCTCTGGAGGTGGTCCTGGTAGTTCTCGCCGAGGTGGAAGACGTTGCTTCCCTGGTGGTAGACGAATCCCGCCAGGTCGTAGCGGTGGTAGCTGCCCGGCTGGATGTGTACGTCCATCGAGTCGTAGTACTCGGGGTACTCGAGGGCAGGGTCGAGCGTCAGCCTGCCCGGTCCCTCGTCGTCGGCTCGGGACAGCTCCCCGCGCAGTCGCTCACCGTCACGCTCCTTGGTCAGCACCGCCCGGCGCCACGCCATCTCCTGCACATTGCGGAAGAGGTGGTTCCGAATCCCCACCACAGGCATGGGGTCCAGCACGTTCTGGACTGCCGGCAGGTTGTCGACGTAGGGCTCGAGAGAGCTGTCCGTCGATAGCGTGCGGGCTGCCTGCTGGCGCATGGCGGGGGCCATGCGAGTGAGGGCGAAGACTCGCATCCCCTCGACGAAGTCGAGGTAGGCCTCGTCGTCGAAGGTACTTGCTGCGTCCATGGTGCCGATGAATCCGCGGTCCACGTCTCTTCCTCTCCGGCTGGGTCAGCCAGGCTCTGGGTGTGATGGCTCTGGGTGTGATGGGTTGTCAGTGCGTGCTCGGTTGGCGCCCCGCGTCAGGGCGTCATCGCAACGTCCTGAGCGCTGCGATCACCTCGTCGGTCGAGCTGACCTCGGCGTACTTCTGCGCCATGTCGAAGAGGTTCGCCTCGTGGACGACGGGCGACCGGTCGTACACGGCGTCCGACGGAACGGCGACGGCGAAGTTGTAGGAGAAGGCGTCGACCACGCTCGCGCGCACGCACCCCGACGTGGTGCATCCCGTGACGACCACGGAGTCCACTTTGCGGTCCACCAGGTAGCTGGTCAGCGAGGTGCCGAAGAAGGCACTCGGCTGGCGCTTGGGGACGAGGATGTCCTCGGCGGTGGGGGCGACCTCCTCGACGAACTCGTACCCGTGGGCGTCGATCTCCATGATCCCGGGGACCTTGGCGCCCAGCTGGCCCGCATCGTAGGCCCGCTTGGGTGCCACGTGCGGGTAGAGGACGGGCCACCCGCGCTCACGGAAGACCTCGAGAAGCCTCGCGATGTTGTCCACCGCGTCCCAGGCGACGTCACCACAGCTGGTGGTGTACTCCTTCACCGCCTCGTCGAACGGTGCTCGGACGGTACCGGTGGTGCGGTACTGGACGTCGATGATCAGCAGCGCCGGACGCTCCCCGAGGGGTGAGGGGCCGCCGAACCCGGCAGCGGCGTACCGGGCCCGCGTCTCGTCGTCGATCACACCGGGCGCGGTCTGCTGGGGGTCCGTGCTCATGACGGCTGCTCCTGGGGGGTCGGGGTGGTTGCCGCCAGGGCGCTCGCGCCACTGCGCGGTCGGTGCAGGAAGCTGCCCGGTCGCTCGTCGGTCAGGCGACCGTTGCGAACCGCGAAAGTCCCTCCGACGACCGTGTGGACGACCTTCGGGTCGACCCGGGTGCCCTGCCACGGGGTGTACTCCGCCGCCGAGTACTGGGTGGCGGCATCGATGACGGTTCCACCCGTCGGGTCGACGACGACGAGGTCGGCGTCCGACCCGACCTGGATGGTTCCCTTGCGCGGGTAGAGACCGAAGAGCTTGGCCGAGCGCGTGCTGGTGGCGTCGACGAGCCGCTCCAGGCCGATCCCCCGCGCCAGGCCCTCGGCCAGGGTCAGCGGCAGCACCACTCCGGTGCCCGGGAAGCCGGCGGTCGCCGAGAAGATGTCCTTCTCCTTGTGGCTGCGGTGTCGGGCGTTGTGGTCCGACCCCACCGTGTCGACCGACCCGTCCGCCACACCGGCCCACAGCGCCTCGACGTCGGCGGGATCGCGCAGCGGCGGGTTGACCTTGCCGTAGCTGCCGCATCCCGAGTCGGTGCTGAGCGTCAGGTAGTGGGTGCAGGTCTCGACGAAGAGATTCTCGTACGACTCACGCTGGCGACGCACCACGTCGAGGGCGGCACCGGAGGACGTGTGCACGGCGTACACGGACGCGCCAGTGGCGGCCGCCAGGTAGGCCACCCGCTGCTGGGCGTCCGCCTCCACCAACGGTGGCCGCGCTGCGTTCCAGGACCGCAACGGGTGATCGGGGTCGACGAGGGTGCGCCCGGCCAGCCGACGCACGAGCTCGATGTTCTCGGGGTGAGGATTGATCATCGCCCCGTGGTCGGCCGAGAGACCGAGCAGGTCGTACATGAATCCGTCGTCGTTGCCCGGCATGCCCAGGTAAGCGCCCTCGTCGTCGCGGAAGTTCATGAAGAACTTGAACGACGAGACCCCCAGGTCCTTCACGTACGACGGGAGCTCCGCGAGGTGCTCGTCCGTGCCGAGTACGTAGTGGAACCCGTAGTTGACCCGCGAGTTGCCTGCCATCGCCCCATCTGCGGCTTCGTGCACGCCCGCGTAGGACTCCGAGCTCATGAGGTAGACCAGCATCGACGTGATGCCTCCGGCCACGGCGGACGCGGACTCGAGGTCGGCGTCGTCGGGGTCCTTGGGCACCCGGATGTCCTTGCCCAGGTGGACGTGCGGGTCGATCGCGCCCGGAAGGACCCACTGGCCCGAGACGTCGAGGGTCTCGGTCGCAAGCGCAGGTGAGGACGCGTCGACCAGCCCCACGACGGTGCCGTCCTTGACCAGGATGTCGGCGTCGACGAGTCCCGAGCCGTGGACGAAGACCTTGCCACCGTGCAGCCGGAGGTCGGGGAGGTCGTTCGCCATCACAGGCCCTCCCGATTGACCGCGTAGCGCCGCTCGAGTGCGTCGTACTCGTCCTTGCCCACCAGCGCCTGACGATCCGCCCACGAGAGCATCAGGCTCTGGACGCCGTTGGTGTCCCCCGCGTCCCTGAGGTGCTGGAGAACGGTCCTCATGGCAACGACCGAGGCGCGCATCGCAGAGTTCGCGTAGAGCACGATGGAGAACCCGAGCCGGCCCAGCTCGCCGCGCCCCAGGATGGGGGTCTTCCCGCCCTCGACCATGTTCGCGAGGTGGATCCCGGGGACCTCCGTCGTGATGCGTTGCATCTCCTCCTGCGAGCGCGGGGCCTCCACGAAGAGGACGTCCGCGCCGGCCTCTCGGTACAGGGTTACCCGCTTCAAGGCCTCGTCGAGTCCGTGGACGGCCGCGGCGTCGGTGCGAGCGATGATGAGTAGGTCGTCGTGGCTCCGAGCCTCGACCGCGGCAGCGATCTTGCCGACCATCTCGTCGGCCTCGATCACGTCCTTGCCGTTGAAGTGACCGCACCGCTTCGGGGACACCTGGTCCTCGAGCTGGATCGCGGACGCGCCGGCGCGCTCCAGCTGCATCACGGTTCGACGCACGTTGATCGCGTTGCCGAACCCGGTGTCGGCGTCGACCACGACCGGGATGCTGACGGCTTCCGCCATCGCCGCGACGTGGCTGCTCAGCTCAGTGAGCGTGAGGAGGCCGATGTCAGGGGCCGCCAGGTATGTGTTCGAGATGCCGGCGCCACTGACGTAGACAGCCTCGAACCCCTGCTCCTCGACAACGCGGGCGGTGAGTGCGTTGGCCGCGCCCGCCATGAGCAGCGGTCCGGTCGCATCGTCCAGGCGGTCGCGCAACCGGGGCGACTGAGGGATCCTCATGAGTCCTCCTAGGGCAGGGGATCCTTCACAGTCAGCCCCAACGCCTTCAGCGCGCTCTCGCGGGCGGCGTCGAGGTGGCTCTGCATCAGATCCGTGGCAGCGTGAAGATCACGCTTCTTGAGTGAGTCGACGATCTGTTGGTGCTCAGAGATGGCGTGCTGGGCACGCACGGGCTGGCGTGCGGACATGCTCCGGGCCAGCGACAGCTTGTTCTTGGTCTCGAGTGCTCGGTCGAGAAGCGCCTGGTTCCCCACCAGCGAGACGAGGCACATGTGGAAGTCCATGCTCTCCGGGTAGCTCTGGCCACCCTCGGTGCGCATCACCTCCTCGGTCTCGTCGAGCAGGTCGTCCAGCTCGGCGAGCTCGGCGTCCGGAACCCTCTGGCAAGCCAAGCGGATGGCGTGCAGTTCGAGGGCCGCGCGAAGTTCGTAGAGGTCGACGATCTCGCCGGCCTCGAAGGTTCGGACGAACGCGCCGCGATGGGTCACCACGGTGACGAGTCCCTCGCCGCGGAGTCGCTGCACAGCTTCGCGCAGTGGCCCGCGGCTGACGCCCAACTTCGCGGAGAGCGCCACCTCGTTCAGACGGGATCCCGCCGGAATGTCCCCCCGGAGAATCATGTTGCGCAAGACTGCCTCGGCCTGGTGGCCAAGCGTCTCGGCACGGAGTAGCTGGGGCTCGTCCACGTTCGTCACGGGGATAGGTCTATCAGCGGTGGTGCAAACTGTCAACAGTTTGCATTCGGTCCGATACTGGACAGTAACAAGATCGCTCGTCGTCCCTGCGAAAATAGGTCACGCAACCGGACATGCCACCGTGAAGCCATGCGGCAGAGTGGTTCACCCAAACTGTTGACAATTATCAGTCTGCAACTTTACGGTCCTCCTGTGTTCCAAGGAACACTTCCTGGCATCGGAGAACGACCCGAGTCCTGACGCCAGACGCCTGTGGGACGACCCCCGTGATCATCGATCACCTCGTTGCTCCCGCGAGCGTCTGCCGCCAACCCTCGGGTCGCATCGGCACCGGGTGACACCCGCATCCGCGCACCCCGACCGGACGAGAGGCAATCCTCGTGCTGTCCTACATCCTTTCCAAGGTGTTCCAGACACTCGCGACCTTCGGTCTCGTGGTGCTGGGGGCCTTCGCCATGCTGCGCCTGGCGCCCGGAGATCCCGCCCTCGCCCAGGCCGGCGTCGCCGCGAACAGGGAGCAGGTCGAGCTAATCCGCGAGCAGATGGGCCTCAACCGGCCCTTCACCGAGCAGCTGTGGGAATGGTTCAGCGGTGCCTTCACCGGGGATCTGGGTGTGTCCTACGCGGACGGCGCCAAGGTCACGGAGGTGATCGGCACCCACGTCGGCCCCACCCTGCAGCTCGTAGCCCTGACCACAGCGCTGACGATCCTGCTGTGCGTACCACTGGGCATCTGGACGGCAGTGGGCACCTCACGCGCCGCACGCTGGCTGGGCAACACCGTGACGGTCCTCGGTCCGGCCGTCCCCAACTTCGTTGTCGGCATCATGCTCGTCCTGATCTTCGGCTGGCTGGTGCCGGGCATCCTCCCGTACTACGGGTACGTGTCAGTACGGGAAGACTTCTTCGGCGCACTGTCCCACACGATCCTGCCGGCACTGGCCCTCATGACGAGCGGTGTCGCGATCATCGCCCGCGTGCTTCGGGCAAGCATCATCGAGACGCTCAATGACGACTTCGTCTTCGTCGGCACGGCGTTGGGCGTGCCGCCCCGACGCCTGCTGTGGACCGACGTCCTTCGCAACTCGCTCGTCGCCGCGACCACGGTGTTCGGACTGTTCCTCGGCGTGGCCCTGTCGGGCAGCGTCGTCCTGGAGAACGCGTTCGGCATCCCCGGTCTCGGCGCTCTCCTCGTCGACAGCTTCGACGATCGCGACTACCCCGTCACCATCGGCACGACGCTCGTCATCGTCGCCGCGGTGCTGCTCGTCAATCTCGTCGTCGACCTGCTTTACCTCGTTCTGGCACCGCGCGTGCGCTTCGACCTGGGAGTGAGTTCATGACCGTCCCGCCGCAGACCACCACCAGGGGAGCAGGCCCGTCCGCCTCCACCGACACGGCTGTCGCACCTCCGGCGCGACCCTCGCGAGTACGCCGCGCCCTCACTGCGTGGCGCACCTCGTCCCCGTCGCTGAAGCGCTGGAGCCTCGCCTTCTTCCTACTCGCGGCCGTCTGCCTGCTCGGCCCGCTGGTGGCGCCGCACCCCCCGAACACCGGCGTCGGCCTGCCGCTCGAGGCCCCGTCGGGCTCCTACCTGCTCGGATCAGACGCCGACGGACGCGACGTGCTGAGCCGACTCCTGTTCGCCAGCCGCATCTCCCTCGGCATCGCGCTCTTCTCGGTGGCGCTCGGAGCGGTGGTCGGCACCACCATGGGCCTCGTCGTGGCTGCCATGGAGGGACACCTCGTGAGCACCCTGCTGCTGCGCTTCATGGACGCCATCCTCGCCTTCCCGTTCGTGGTGCTCGCCGCCGTGACGGCCAGCGTCACCTTCGGGCAGAGCGTCGGCGTCGGCCCGATCAGGTTCGGTGAGCTGTCGATCCTTGCCGCGGTACTCGCCCTGATCCAGATCCCCATCTTCGGACGCCTCGCCCGAGGCACGGCCCTGGAGGAGAACAGTCGCGACTACGTCTCGGCGGCGAGGGCCTGTGGTCAGACCCAGGGTCGGATCCTGCGCACCGAGCTGTTCCCCAACATCATGCCGGCGCTGGTGGTGCAGACCTCGTTCTCGGTGGTCATCGCCATCGCCGCCGAGGCTGCGATCTCCTACCTCGGCCTGGGCATCCAGAAGCCCAATCCCAGCTGGGGGAACATGATCCGCGACGGGCTGGACGCGATCGTCCTCGGCGCGTGGTGGATCGCTGCGTTCCCCACGGCTGTCGTCATCGCCGTCTCGATCGTGCTCACCGGTCTCGGAGAGGCACTCCGCGTCGCCATGGATCCACGCAACCGCACGCGCCACTCCGTCGAGACCGTCAGTGCCGAGGCCGAGAAGAAGGAGACATGATCACCGTGAGTGACTCGCCCACCACCCGGGCCCTGTCGACCACGACGGCCCCGAGCGAACCGCCGGCGTCCTCGGTCGTCCCGGCCCTCAGGATCGAGAACCTGTCGATCCGCTACGGCTCGGCACCCCGTCCGGCGATCGTCGACTTCTCGATGACCGTTCCGCACGGCGCCTCGGTGGCCCTGGTCGGTGAGAGCGGGTCCGGGAAGTCGACGGTGCTGCGCTCGATCATCGGCATGCTGCCCCGCACGGCCACCATCGAGAGTGGCTCGATGAGCTTCTACGACCTCGACCTGCTGACGCTGGACGAGAAGGGCTTCTCCCAGGTGAGGGGCTCGAGGATCGGCTACGTCTACCAGGACCCGGGCCGCTCCTTCAATCCCAACCGTCGCCTCGGGCCGCAGGTCGCGCGAGTGCTCAGGTACGCGCGGCCGGACATGGACAAGAAGGCCCGCAACGACGAGGTGGTCAGGATCCTCGACCGCGTCGGCCTCGATGGCAGCGTGGTGCGCGAGCGCTACCCTTTCCAGCTGTCAGGGGGCGAGCTGCAGCGCGTCCTCATCGCGACTGCCTGCATGTCGGGGCGTCCACAGCTGTTGGTGGCGGACGAGCCCACGACCAGCCTGGACGTGACGATCGAGGCAGAGATCCTCGAGCTCCTGCGCCAGATCCGTTCCGAGCTCGAGCTGACCCTCCTGCTCGTGACCCACGACCTGGGGGTGGTCAACGAGCTCTGCGACTCGGCGGTGATCCTCGACAAGGGCGTCGTGGTGGAGGCCGGCACGGTCGCCGACGTCCTCGGTTCCCCCCAGCACCCCTACACGCAGGCACTCATCAGCAGCATCCCGAAGCTGCCCGACGCAGCCGGAGGACACCATGAGTGACGCGAGCACGCCCCTCGTCGAGGCTGTCGACATCGTGAAGCAGTACGGCGCGCGCCGCCGAGGCCCGTTCGCCAAGGCACCGTCCGCGCCGCCGGCCCTGAACGGCGTGAGCGTGGAGGTGCAGCGCGGTGAGACGCTCGCCATCATCGGGGAGAGCGGCTCGGGCAAGTCCACCCTGGGACGCATCATGCTCAGGCTGACCGACACGACGTCGGGTCGAGTCGTGTTCGACGGCCGGGACCTGCTCGCCATGAAGGAGTCCGACGTGCGCCGCATGCGCAGCCGGATGAACTACATCTTCCAGAACCCGTACGGCGCGGTGAACCGCCGCCACACGATCGAACGGATCCTCGCGGCGCCCTTGGAGGTGCACAACCTGTACCGGGGGAACCGACGGTCGAGGTGCGTCGAGCTGCTCGACATGGTGAGCCTGCTGCCCACCCACCTCGACCGCTTCCCGCACGAGCTCTCGGGAGGTCAGCTGCAGCGCGTGGTGATCGCCCGCGCCCTGGCCACGAACCCCGACTTCGTCGTCGCGGACGAGCCCACGACCGGACTCGACGTGATCACCAGTGCCCGGCTCGTGACACTGCTCGACGACCTCAAGCGACAGCTGGGACTCTCGATGATGTTCATCAGTCACGACCTGCGTACGGTCGCCCAGCTGGCGGACCGCATCGTCGTGATGCGCAAGGGGGGGACCGTCGAGCACGGGGCCTGCAACGACCTGCTGCTCAACCCGCAGCACCCCTACACCCAGAAGCTCATCGACTCGGTGCCGAAGCTGCCCGAGAAGACGTACGAGGTCGTGTCCGGTGGCGCTTGATGTCGCGCCACGCACGGTCCTTTCGTACGCCGCCGGCACCGCCGTCGACGACGGCGAGTGGATCGTCCGCGAGGACCCGTCCCGACCTCACCTCACGGCCGGGAGGGTCAGCGCGACGGACGCGGCGGGGGTGGATCGCGCAGTCGAGGCCGCCGATGCCGCCTTCGGTCCGTGGGCAGCACGCTCCCTCCAGGAGCGGACGTCCCTCGTGCTCGGCGCCTGCCAGGCGGTGCGCGAGGCGGAGCACTCGCTGGCCGACCTCCTGACCCGTGAGAGCGGCAAGGTCCTGGCCGGGTCGCTCGGCGAGCTGCGCTTCTCCCTTGCCCACGCGCAGTACTGCGCCGACATCGCCGAGGAGGTGCTCGCGCCCCGCATCGGCGGCAGCCGCGCGGGACACCTCGAGGTCCACCACCAGCCGTACGGCGTGGTGGCCGCCGTCACCCCGTGGAACGCTCCGCTGATCCTCGCCTTCCTGAAGGTGGTCCCGGCGCTCCTCACCGGCAACACCCTCGTCCTCAAGCCGTCCCCGCTGGCGCCGCTGGCCATCACCGAAGCGCTGTCAAGGGTCGCGCAGGGCCTGCCCCCGGGCGTGCTGAACGTGGTGAACGGCGACCACCAGGTCGGGGCCCGGCTCACCTCGCACCCGCTCGTCCGGAAGGTCGTCTTCACCGGCGGCTCGACCGTGGGGCGTTCGATCCTCAGGACGACCGCGGAGAACCTGGTGCCGACCGTGATGGAGCTGGGCGGCAACGACGCCGCGGTCTTCCTCGACGACGTCGACCTCTCGCGCGCGAATGTGGAGCGTGCCGTGCTCGGCTCGTTCCTCTCCGCAGGCCAGGTCTGCATGGCGGCGAAACGGGTGTACGTCCACTCCTCCCGCTACGAAGAGTTCGTCGACGCCTACCTGCGCGCCGCCGACGACGTGCTCCAGGTGGGTGACCCTCTGCTCGATCGCGTCTCCGTGGGTCCCTTGATCAACCGCCCGGCGGTCGAACGGGTCCAGGGGATCGTCGAGGAGGCAGTGGCTGGCGGCGCCTCGGCCCGGACCGTCGGCGGGGTCGTCTCCCCCGAGCTCCTCGGCGCCGGCTACTTCCTGCGACCGGTCGTCGTGACGGGAGCCGAGGACTCCGACCGGATCGTGCGCGAGGAGCAGTTCGGCCCCGTGGTGCCGGTCCTCCCCTTCGACGACGTCGACGAGGTCGTACGCCGCGTGAACGCCGATCCCCTCGGCCTCGGCGCCTCCGTCTGGAGCGCGGACGTACGCCGCGCCTTCGACGTCGGACGCCACCTCGAGGTCGGCTACACGTTCATCAACTCGCACAACCGGTTCGGCATGACGCTCGAGGCGCCTTTCGGCGGTGTGAAGGGCAGCGGCTTCGGCCGCGAGTACGGCCCTGACGGGCTGCTGGAGTACGTCCAGACCCACTCGCTGTTCGCCCCGGAGCGCCTTTCGACGGACCCGCAGGCCTACCCGACCGTGGGCTGAGACTCGAGGGATCTCCTGGCACGAGGCGCCCAAACTCCCCGATCGACCGCAGGATCACTCATCCGTCAGAGCCCCGAGATAGGCGCGCACCTCGGCCAGGTCCCGCACCTCTCCGGCCTTCGCGGCGATGTCGCGAAGATTCCCCTCGTGCACCTCCGGGTGACGGTCACCCACCGCCTCACGCACCACGATCGGAACGAATCCGTGTTGCAGTGCGTCCAGGGAGGTGGCCCGGATGCAGCCGCTCGTGGACCAGCCGGCGATCAGCACCGTGTCGATTCGCTGTGCCACCAGCGAGGCCGCGAGGGAGGTGCCCGCGAAGGCACTCGGATAGTGCTTGGTCACCACCACCTCCCGCGCGCGCGGTTCGAAGCCGTCGATGAACTCGGCGAGCGGGTTGCCCTCCACGAAACACTTCAACGCGGGGACCTTCTGGAAGAAGAGACCGCCCAGCATGGCCGCGTCGTCCGCGTAGAGCACCCGGGTGAGGTAGATGGGGATGCCGGCTTCCGCGGCCGCCTCGCGTAGCTCGCGCATCGCGACCGCCGACTGCTCGACCGCGGCGTACAGAGGCGACTCGCTGTCCAGATAGGCCCGCGCCGGATCGACGACCACCAACGCCGGCCGTGCGCCGGGCTCGAGCCGCCCGCCGAACCCGACGCTGACGTAGTCCTCCTCGAGGGTCGCGCCCCGCAACGGCTGCTGCCAGGTCATGACGGCTCGGCCGTGCTGCGCCGGACATCGCTGTCGTCGAATTGCACGAAGGCCTTGGCGGCGAGCACGGGTTTGATGTGCTCCCCGATCAGGGCCAGGTGGGCCGGGTGGCTGCCGTACTCCCACCACGATGCCTGGGAGTCGAAGACCATCTGGAAGCGCAGTGCGGCATTTCCCTCGGCCAGGCCGGCGTCGCGGACCACCTGCGCCTCGACGAGCCCGTCGACAAGTCCGGGTAGGGCCAGCAGTCCCTCGAGGATCGCCTCGACCTGCTCTTCGGTGCTGTCGGGAACCAGGGTCAAGTGGCCTACATGATTGAACATCAGGAGCGTCTCCTTCGCGTCAGGGGGAGGATTCAGCGTTGTTCGAGGAGCGAGCCGTAGCCGGTGATCCGGTCGTTGATCCCGTTGGCTCGGAACGCGTGCCACATCGTGGCCAGGTTGATGGCGATCACCGGCTTCTCTAGCTCCCTCTCCAGCTCGGCGGCTACTGCCACGCACTCCAGGTTCGTGCCGCACTGGATCAAGGCATCGACGTCGGGACCGTCCACTGCCAGGAACGCCTCCCGCAGCGTCTCGGGGGTCTCCTCCGCGATCGAGGTGGCGGAGGCCGAGCGCAGCCCCTTGATCGACGCCACCTCGAACCCCAGCTCGGTGAAGTAGGCGACCACCTGCTCGTCCCCCACCGCCTGGTAGGGCGTCACGATGCCGATCCGCTCGGCACCGAAAGCACGGAGGGCCTCACCTGCGGCGGTCGCACCGGTGGTCACCTCCAACCCAGTGTGGTCTCGTACTTTTCGCTCGAACTCCGCGTTGCCCTGGACCCCACCCCAGAAGGTCTCCGCCGACATCCCCATCACGATGTAGTCGGGCAAGCAGGTCATCACCGTCTCCAACGCGTCGGGGAGCGACTCGTTGAGTGACTCACGGAATGCGCCGAAAGCGTCGTCGGATTCCAACGCGGGTGCCTTGATCATGATCCGCCCCGTGTGCCACGAGCAGTCCTGCGGGCGGAGGCGATGGAACTCCCGCTCCACGGAGGTGTTGGTCGAAGGGAGCACCAGGGCGAACTTCGGCCCCTTCGCGGGATCCGTGCGAGTGGTCGTCATGATCGACTCCTGAGGTTGTCGGTCGGGATCATCTCGTCGTTCGCCAGGGCAGCCGCCCTGGCCAGCTGCTCGGGTTGGCCCATCAGCTCGGTGAAGTCGCTCCAGTCCTGCGGGGACCAGCCGGAGCTACCGCCACGACGGACCTGGTCGTAGGTCGTGGCGACCGCCTTCGCCGAGGCCAGCAGTGCGGAGACCGGCTGGATCACCAACGCCACGCCGCATTCGGAGAGGATCCGGTCGGCCGGGAGGTCGGAGTGGTCCCCGGCCTCGGAGAGGCTCACCACCAGCGGGGTCCCGCCGACCGCCTCGCGCAACGCCAGGAGCTCTGCCTTCGCGTACACCCCTTCGGCGAATATCAGGTCAGCCCCGGCAGCGGCGTACGCCGAGGCACGCTTCAGCGTGGCCGAGAACCCCTCGACCGTCATCGCGTCGGTGCGGGCGATCACGAGTAGCGAGCTCCGCTCCGCAGCCGCGATCTCCACCTTGGCGACCATCTCGGAGAGGTCGAGGAGCTCCTTCCCGGCCAGGTGACCACACCGCTTCGGCGCGGCCTGGTCCTCGAGCTGCACAGCTGCTGCCCCGGCGGCCTCGAACCGCCGCACGGCCTCGGCGACCTGGAGGACGCCGCCGTAGCCGGTGTCGCCGTCGACGACCAGCGGCAGGCCGGACGCGGTGCTGACCCGGCGTACCTGCTCGGCCATGTCGGCGAGGCCGAGATAGCCGAGGTCCGGTTGCCCCAGGACTGCCGCCGAGACAGCGGCTCCGGAGAGGTAGACGGCGTCGAAGCCGGCGCGGGCCACCAGGGTGGCGCTGACCCCGTCATACGCCCCGACCGCGGCGACCGGACCTCGGCAGAGCAGTCTGGAGAGCCGTTGCCCCGGCGCCATCCGTCCGTCCGGCACGGCACGCAGCTCTCGCGCCAGGCGGCCGGTCGTGATCCGGAGGGAGGTGAACATGGCCGCGCCCCGTTGATGCTCGCGCATCGCCAGCTCGTCGTTCTCCGCCACCGACAGTTCGGCGGCACGGAAGGACCTCGTGCGATCGTCCGGCTCCCGCATCGTGTCGTAGGTGACCTGGGCGGTGGCCTGCACGTGGTGGAGCGCGGCATCGCGGCGCAGCTCACTGTAGAGAGTGGCGGCGTGCCGCGCGTCGGTGCCGGTGAGCGCGGCATCGATGCACTTCGCCGCTGCCCACGCGTCGTGGATGCCGCTGTTCATCCCCATGCCCCCGAGGGGGTTGTTGACGTGCGCCGCGTCGCCGGCGAGCAGCACCTGCCCGGAGGCGAAGGTGGCCGCGGCTCGCATGTTGACCGCATAGACGTTGGCGTGCACCACTTCGTACGGCGTGGACTGCGGCGCGATCCGCTGCAACCGGCGTTCCAGCGCCTCGGGCGCCATCGCCTGCTCGTCGCTCTCGTCCGAGCTCACGGGGAAGAGCGCTCGCCAGTGCTTGGGGGTGCGCAGCAGCACGCCCCACTCCTCCGGGTCGGAGATGTAGCTGACATAGGCCAGGTCTGGAAAGTCATCGCGGAAGTCGTGGGTGGTGGAGATGACCAGGAAACGCTCGTCATAGGTGGTGCCTTCGAAGGCGATCCCCAGCGACTTGCGGATCACGGAGCTGGCGCCGTCGGCCGCGATCAGCCAGCGGGCGAGCACCGGCTCGTCACGGTTCCTACCTTCGAGGTGGATCCGCACGTGCCTGTCCGACCGTTCCACGCGGGCCACCGGGCTGGCGAAGGAGAGCGTCACGTTCGGCAGCTTGCGAAGCTCGTCAAGGATGAGAGCGGTCAGGTTGTTCTGCTCGCTCTGCAGCCGGTACGGAAAGCGGGTCTCTGCCGACAGCAGGGACATGTCCATCTCACTGAGCACGCCACCCCCGCGCCTGCGGTATTGATAGATCGGCGCCCGCAGCCCGACGCGATGGAGTGCCTCGCTTACCCCCAGCTCATCGAGCAGCTCCAACGTCGAGGGGTGGAAAGTGGATGCCCGAGCCTCCGCAGAGAGGGCCGCCCCTGCCTCGAACACGATCACGTCGTGCCCAATCCTGGCAAGGCTCAGGGCTGCGACCATCCCGACGGGGCCCATCCCTGCGACCGCGACAGTGTGCATCTGCTCGAACAGCGGGTCGTCACGCCGTTCGAGGCGGGTCTTCTCGTCCATCCATAGCTCCCACCTGCTCGAGCTGGTATCGGGACCAATTTCCATTATGTGGTAACATCCTTCCCGCGATATGGAAGAAGCCTACGGAGCGCTCGAGGTCACGGCAAGAGGCAATGCCGAACAGGCGGACAGAGGAGGGCGTATGCACCCGCGAACTGAGGGGCAACGCGTGAGCGGTGCCAGCAGCGCTCGAAAACTGCTGAACATGCTGCTCTGCTTCACCGAGCAGCGGCCGATATGGTCCGTGGCCGAAATGGCTGTCGACCTCAGCCTCCCCACGACCACGGCTTACCGCTACGTGGGCCTCCTGCGAGAGGTCGGCTTGTTGGAGCCAGCCGGCGACGGCGGATATCGGCTCACCGACTTGACCCTTGGTCTTGCCAAGGCGTGCGAAGCGGCTCAACGCCCCTTGGAGGTGGTAGCGCTTCCGGTCATGCACAAACTTCGCGCGGACTTCGACGAGACGGTTCTAGTCGCGCGACGGAGCGGCACTGCTGCGTACTGCGTGGAGCGGGTGGAGTCCGAGCGGCCGGTACGTCTGCAGTTCGACCGCGGGCAGGCGATGTCACTACATTCGGGAGCCCTTGCCCGGTTGTTGCTCGCCAGCATGCCTCGACTTGAGCGACGTCGCTATGTCGACCAGGCGCTGCCGCAGCTCAGCCCCGAGCGGGCGGTGACCTTGAGCGAAGAGTCGCTGGACCGCAACCTGGCAGAGGGGTGGACCGAGAGCTTCGAGGAGATCGACGAAGGCATCTGGGGCTGCGCGGCAGTCATCCGGATGGGGGCCGACGTGGTCGCAGCGATCGGCACTGCCGCCCCTGTTTATCGCACAGATGCAGATCGCCGGGACCGCATCGCGTCCTCTATCCGAGCCGCCGCGGACGAGATCTCGGGGTTGCTTGGTCGGTGATCCCGATCCGGACTGCTGAAGGATCGGAGGACTCCGGAACCGTTGCGACGATGTTGCTCACGGGCAAGCAAGCCGTGTGCCCCCTTCCAAGGACGTCCGGTCGACGTACTCGCAGCTGCGCGTCAGCGAGAGCATTGGGACTAACGGCGTTCGATCCTTACTGACTCCGCGTGGCGCCAGCTCCCGTCCAGAACTCACGGACCTCTCTCCCGGACACGACCGGCAGGTCGGACCTCGAACCCGTCGGCCCGCCTGACCAAGGGGGACTGCTGCACGGTCTAGTGACACCCGATCTGCGCGGGCGTCCGGCCAGGACTCACCTGTTCCTCAGGTGCCAGTCGACCATGCTGAGCTGGAGTGTCCACCACGCCTTCATGTCGGTGAGCCACTCGACGGGAAGGCCGTCGTGGGCGATCGTCATCGTGGTCTCGGCCGTGCCGTCGCCCGCTCGCCGTTCGCGGCACTCGATGGTGACCAGGGTGCCCTTTGGCTCCTCGCCAGCTCGTCATCTGCCGGCTTCTCGTTCCGGGAGCAGGTGGTCAACCACCAATTGGTCCAGTTCGGTCGCGGCCTCGGCGAGCATGTCTGCCCAGGCGCGCAGCTGGTGGGCGCTGTTCGCGTCGAGTGGGATCTCGACGACGCCGTTGCCGAGGAGCCAGACCGACACCTTGATCGACGTGCCGTCGTCGGGGGTGTGGAGGCTGACGAAGTTCCGCAGGTGCGTGGTGGTGAGGTACCGCGCGTGCTCCCCGGGCTCGGCGAAGAATGGCCCGTCGTGGTCGTAGGTGCACCACGGAGGACAGGACGCGGAGCCGCCATCGCGTGCTGTCGTCGCGGATGGCTGGTCGGAGGATGAAGGTTCGTTGGATGATGTGGTCACGGTTTCGGTGCTCCTGTCACTGATGCCGAGGCCCTGGCTGGAGTCATTACCTCCAGCTGGGGCCGTCTCTTCCTAGGGATGTTGCCTGTGCCGATTCGCTTCGATGCGCCTCCTTGCTGTCGACGGCACGTGAAAACTGACCCCCAGACGGCAACTGAAAGCTGACCCCCTCCGAGACCCTGTCCTCATCCTCGAGGCAGGAGATGCGGAGTGTTGTCAGTGGAGGACTGGGCTGAGATCCGGCGGTTGCACCGTGCGGATGGAGTGCCGATCAAGGTGATCGCCAGGACGATGGGGATCTCGAAGAACACCGTGCGCAAGGCGCTGCGTGTTGACGGTCCGCCGCGTTACGACCGGGTAGCGCGAGGATCGGTGGTCGATGCGGTCGAGCCGCAGATCCGGGAGTTGTTGCGGGTCACGCCCACGATGCCGGCCACGGTGGTGGCGGAGCGGATCGGCTGGGAGCACTCGATCCGGATTCTGCGGTCCAGGGTCAGCGACCTGAGGCCGGTGTACCTTCCGCCGGATCCCGCGTCGCGCACGATCTATGAGCCCGGCGAGCTGGCGCAGTTCGACTTCTGGTTCCCTGCGATCGAGCTCCCGGTCGGGTACGGCCAGACCAGGACGGCGAAGCGGCTGCCGGTGATGACGATGGTGTCGGGCTACTCGCGGTGGGCCGGCGCGGTGCTGATCCCGCGCCGAGAGACCGAGGACCTCTTTCCCGGTTGGTGGCACCTGATCCAACAGCTCGGTGCGGTCCCTCGGACGCTGGTGTGGGACGGCGAAGGAGCGGTCGGGCGCTGGCGTGCTCGCCAGCCCGAGCTGACCAGCGACTGTCAGGCGTTCCGTGGCGTACTGGGCGCCAGCGTCTACATCTGCAAGCCCGCCGATCCCGAGGCCAAGGGAATGCTGGAGCGATTCCACGACTACCTCGAACGGTCATTCCTGCCCGGGCGCACCTTCGAGTCACCGAAAGACTTCAACACCCAGCTGAGCGAGTGGGTGGCCAAGGCCAACACCCGTCGGATGCGGGTGCTGGGCTGCAGGCCGGCGGACCGGATCGCAGCCGACAAGGCGGCGATGATGCCGCTGCCGCCGGTCCCACCTGAGGTCGGCTGGCGCAAGGGCCTGCGGCTGCCGCGTGACCACTACATCCGCCTCGATTCCAACGACTACTCCGTGCACCCCGCCGTGGTCGGGCGACGGATCGAGGTCCACGCCGACCTCGACCGGGTCTGGGTGACCTGCGAGGGCGCGATCGTCGCCGACCACGCCCGGGTATGGGCCCAGCACCAGACCATCACCGACTTCGAGCACACCGTCGCCGCCAAGCTGCTGCGCCAAGGTCGTGGTGATCTGCTGCGGCCGGTCGCGGACGCGGTCACTGGTGAGGAGGTCGAGGTCCGATCACTCGGCATCTACGACCAGATCCTCGGACTCGTCGACGAGGAGGTCTCCTGATGGCCGCGCGGACGACCGCGAAGACGACACCGAAGACCGGCCGTGATGTCACCAGCGAGTTGGAGTACCTGACGCGGGCGTTGAAGGCGCCGACGCTGCGCGAGTCGGTCGAGCGGCTGGCCGAGCGTGCCCGGGAGGAGTCCTGGACTCATGAGGAGTTCTTGGCCGCCTGCCTGCAACGCGAGGTGTCGGCGAGGGAGTCCCACGGTGGCGAGGGCCGGATCCGGGCCGCCCGATTCCCAGCGAGGAAGTCGTTGGAGGACTTCGACTACGACCACGCCAGAGGCCTGAAGCGGGAGACCATCGCGCACCTAGGCACCTTGGACTTCGTCGCTGGCAAGGAGAACGTCGTCCTGCTCGGACCGCCCGGGACCGGGAAGACCCATCTGGCCACCGGGCTGGCGATCCGGGCCTGCCAGGCCGGCAACCGGGTCCTGTTCGCCACCGCGTCCCAGTGGGTCGACCGGCTCGCCGAGGCCCACCAGGCCGGACGCCTGCAAGACGAGCTCCGACGGCTGGTGCGCTACCCGGTGCTGGTCATCGACGAGGTCGGCTACATCCCGTTCGAGCCCGAGGCCGCGAACCTGTTCTTCCAACTCGTCTCATCCCGATACGAGCGCGCCAGCCTGATCGTCACGTCGAACAAGAACTTCGCCCGCTGGGGAGAGGTCTTCGGCGACGACACCGTGGCCGCCGCGATGATCGACCGGCTCGTCCACCACGCCGAGGTCATCGCCCTGAAGGGCGACTCCTACCGACTGAAGAACCGAGAACTCGGCCGTGTCCCCGCGGCCATCAACGAAGAGAACCAGTAGCCGAGGGGGTCAGTTTTCGATTGCCGCCAGGGGGTCAGATTTCGGCCGCCGTTGACACTTGCGTGACGAGATCCGTAGCCATCCGCGCCCTCAGCGAAGAACGGTGACTCCCTGGTGCGACATCCGCGTGCTGGAACCGGTCGTGGTGCCGGTCTCAACAGGTCGAAGCTGCGCTCTGAGTGAGCTCATCGCCGTCCTGCATAGGCCATCGACGCATCGGGCCGCGACAAGGAGCCCGGCCAGGAAGATCTTGATGCTGTCCCAGGCGAGTACGAGGACGACGAGGTTGAGCCAGCCAGGCGCTCCCCTGGCGACGATCTCGGCCACGGCGTGCATCGCGACGAGTAGCGCAGCGGCGAGCGCGACCAGCGCCGTGGCTGTGCGCCACCGCGGCGTCAATGAGCGCACTCGTCGGCACAGTCTGTTCGAGGGGGCATGCATCTGGAGGTAGCGCTGCGTGAGCGCCACTACGTAGAAGACGGGGAGTACGAGGAGGGCGAGCATCCGATGTTCCTCTCGTTGCTGGTCCTACCTCGGTAACACCACTGCGGGCCGTCCGTAGGCAGGTTCAGCCTGGGGCTGTGGAGAGACACGCCCTGACGGTTCCTATGGCAACAAAGGGGATCGAGCTTGGACCGCGGCGGCGCGTTCCGGTTGACGTTCTGCAACCCCGGTGGTGGCACGTGCGGCGGCGAGGGCACGCCGGCGGTCGGCTCGTTGGGCGTCGTTGGCTGCTCCCCCGCCGGCGGGAAGGGTCGAGGTGATGGCGTACCGGTCGCGGTACGCGGCGATGGTGCTGAGGGCGTCGACCCATCGCGCCCGGTCGACCGGGTCGGGTGGTGGGGTGCCGAGCCGGCGGGTCCACGGAACGCCGTCGGTGATGGCGTGTTCGGCGAGTGCTCGGGCGCGGGTCTCGATGAGGTGCTTGCGTTCGGTGATGGCGTGTCGGTCTTCGTCGCTCATCGGGCCGAGGGGTTCGGGGATGAGGCCAGCGATCAGTCGCGGGGCTTGTCGGCAGCCGCGGGGGGTGGTCGCGGTGAGCTTGTCGATCCGGTAGCGCAGGACTGCGGCGATGTCGTCGGCGTCGTCGAGGCCGCGGCGGTCGATGACGCGTGGGAGGAGGCGTTCGAGGTCGTGGTGGTAGGACTCGGCCCGGCGCAGGGCCGCGGCGAGGGGGCCGAAGGCGGCCGATGCGATGACCGCGGAGTGTTGGTCGGGGGTGAGGCCGGATCGGCGGAGCAGGTCGACGAACCGGTCGTGCTGGGCGTCGGCTGCGATGGTCTCGACCTCGGCGGCGAGACGCCCGATGTTGGCGTGGGACTCGTGCTCGGCGGCGAGGGTCTGGTGGGCGGACATGGCAGCGCCGCTGTGCTGCAGCACGCCGTAAAGCACGGTGCGGGCGGTGACGTCGTCGGGTTCGGGGGTGGTGTGGGTGTCGTCGGGTTGGTCGAGAGCGACGTAGGCGATGTTCGACTCCCGGCCACGGGTCATGGCCACGTAGAGGTTCTCCCGGGTTGTGGTCGCGGTGACGACGACGTGGGCGGTGTCGACGGTGATGCCCTGGGCGCGGTGCGCGGTCACGGCGTAGCCGAGGTCGACGTGCCGGGCCACGTAGGTCGCCGGCAGCACGGTGCGCCCGGGGCGGCGTTCGTTGAGGCGGTCGACGACCACGGTGCCGTCGGCCCGGAGGTCGGTGATGCGCCACCGGTCGCCGTTCTTGACCCAGCTCCTGGTCCTGGTGCGGAGGGTGCGGTCGTTGCGGCGGGTGATCACGACATCACCGATGGACGCGCGAGTGTCGTCGGCGAGGTGGACCTCGCGGCCATCGACCGCTCCGTCGAGGATGAGGCGATCAGCGCGGGCGCGTTCGTTGAGAGCCCGGACGGCATGGACCGACTCGGTGACCAAGACACTCGCTTTCCCGGCGGTGGTGTCGGTGGACCAGGCGGTGTAGGCCGCGTCGAGCATCTCCTCGGTCAGGCCTTGCCGGATCCGGTGCTGGTGGGCGTAGGTGGAGATGACCTCGACCTCGCCGCGGCGCAGGGCGAGGGAGGCCGGTTTCTCCCAGGGGTGGGTGAACCGGTGGATCTCGGTGAGTTCGGGGGCGTCGGGGCGTCGGTCGACCAGCAGCGCGAACGCTCCCCCAGCATCCACCGACTGCAGCTGGTGCGGGTCACCGACGAGCAGCACCTTCGCCCCCACCGTGGCCGCGATGCCGGTGATCCGGTCCAGGGTCGTGGTCCCGGCGAGCGTGGCCTCGTCGAGGATCACCAGCTGCCCGGCCCGCAACGTGGTCCGTCCGTGGTCGTGGTCGTGCAGCCACTTGGCGGTGTTGTCGCAGGCGATGCCCAAGTCGTCGGCCAACGCCTGCGCGGCTGCGGCCGACGGGGCGAGCCCGACCACACTCCCCCGCCCGTGCCCAGCCACCCAGGCCGACCGCAGGGCCCGCATCGCGGTGGTCTTCCCGGCGCCGGCCGGGCCGACGAGGAGATCGATCTGCCGCCCCGAGCCGGTGATGGCCTCCAGCGCCCGGCGTTGTTCTGGGCTGAGCGGACCCGGAGCCCGGGCCAGGGTCCGGGCCACCACGACCGGGTGCGCCGTCGGTGCGGTGGTGGATTCAGCGCGGTCGAGGAGACGGGCCTCGGCGTCGAGCACCGGGGTGGAGGAGTACTTCATCGCGTGCCGGGGTCGGAAGATGCTGCTGCCGTCATCGCGCAGGAATCGCACCGGGCTCGGTGCCAGCTCCGGCGGCGTCAACGCCACCGAGTGGAGTTGGGCTGCGTCCACCACCATCCCCACCATCGCTTCGCGGTCGGTGGTGGTGGCGAACCGCAGTCCCATGGTCTGTTTAGCTGCCTCGGCGAGCAGGTTCCAGTGCGACCACACCGACCGCTTCACACTCACCGCGGCCACCACCTCGGCCCCGATCGCCTCGATCACCGGGAGCGGGACATCGTCGACCGCCAGCACCTGGCCAGTGCCGCCGACCAGGTCTGCGGTCCACGAGGCCGGGTCGGTGCCGATCTTGGCCGCGGCGCGCCGGCGCCACTCGGTGGTGAGGTCGGCCAAGGAGCGGGTCTGTTTCGGGGGTCGGGTGGCGAGGGTGGCCTGGGCGCGGAGCTCGACGATGGTCTTGGCTGAGGGGTGTCGCCCGTGCCGGGTCACGTAGTCGGCGATGAGGTCATCCTTGGCGAGCTCGATCTCCCGGGTCCGGCTGGAGAACTCCCCGATCAGCTCATCACTGACACCGGTGATCTCCCAGCGGGGGTTCCGATCCGGACCCCGCTCCCGCAGCTCCCACCCGATACCGAGGTCACGGGTCAGCCGGTCGGCCAGCAGCGCGTCGTACAGCGCGGACAGGCCGGTCACCGAGGCGAACACCGGCCGCCCATCGAGGCTGCGCCAGCGTCCGTCCCGAAGTGTTTGGACCTTGTTCGAGATGACGAGGTGGGTGTGGAGCTGGGGGTCACCGGCCCGGGAGTCGTAGTGATCGAACGCCACGGCCGCGACCCCGCCCACCCCGACCTGCGCCACCGCACCGTCGCGGTCCGCACGGCCCGTCCGGGTGGCGGCTACTTCCCGTTCGAAGTAGGCGAGGACGTCGGCGACCGCGGCGTGGTGGGCGGCCACGATCCGCTCCTGAGTGGGTGCGTCAGCGAGACCCCACAGCACCGAGACCGACTTGCTGACGCTGAAGGTCAAGTCGTAACCCGCGACCGCGTGACGCATCCCGGCCGCCGTCTCCTCTGCCTCGATCCTGGCCGTCTCGGCTGCGCGGTCCTCTGGGGTCATGGCGGGATCGAGGGCGGTCACGCGCTTCTCGATACGGGTCGCCAGCTTGGTGAAGGTCGGGTAGGCGAGCCCGAGCTGATCACCTGTCACCGGCTCTCGTCCCATGCCAATCAGGAGCGCCAACTGCTCTTCGCTCACCGGCATGCCCGACCGGAGCCGACCGTCACCGAGCGCACCCAACCCCGAGCCCATCCAGCGACCCGGCGGCGTCCCGACCTCCGTGTAGTAGCGGGTCAGCGGCGTCGACATGGCGCGGTTGCCGTCACCCGCGGCCACGCTGCGCAGCAGGTACCGATAACCCGCGCCCGCGGAGATCCGGCGGATCGAGACCGTCACGGCCAGTTCCGTTCCACAGACTCCAGGTGGGCGGCTTCCTCCACAGCCCCCTCGAGGTGCAAACCGTGTGAAGGCGAGAAGGGTTTGGGTCGCGAACGGGGGGACCTGGCGGGGCCAGGCGCGTGGGGCGGGGTCGAGCCGGAGTGGGGACGTGAGGAGGGCCTGGTGCGGGGGGAGCACCTGAGGAGGGAAGAGCTCGGTGAAAATGCCGGGTTCCCCATCGTCAGGCCGGGCTTTACGATGTTGGCCAGACGGCATCAACACCCGCCCGCGGGCGCCGTCTGCGCCTCGAGCCCGACCGGTTAGAGGAAGCAGGAGACCGCACATGACTGAACGACTCGGGCTGAAGTCTTGGGCGACCGGCGCTCTGGTGTTGGCCGCGGTAAGTGCTTGTGCCGCTGGCGACTCCGAACCAGCGGACTCGGCCAACTCGCCGATTGTCGCGAGTTCAGCGCCATCACCACCTGAGACCAGCAGTACACCCACGTCACCAGCCGAATCCGCTTCGGCGAACGCGACCCGGACGGTGCGAGAGTATTTCTCGACGATCGACGAGCTCGCTCAAAACCCGGGCGCCGACCTCCGCGCGCTCGACGCCGTGACAACGAGCATTGAGCGCACCGCGGAGAAGGAGTTCCTCCGAGAGCAGCACCGTCGAGGGGAACATCAGGTTGGTGACACTCTGCTGGCCAACCTAGAGATCCAGTCGGTCAACCTCAGCAACTCCGACCCGCATGCGGGCAGGGTCCCGACCGTGGTTATCGACGTCTGTTGGGATGTCACCAACGTCGATGTCCTTCGCAAGGACGGCACGTCGGTTGTCAGTCCGAACCGCCCGGACACCGGGTGGACTCGATACGCCGTCGCGAACTACGAGTTCGCCGCGGATCCCAGCGGCGCTTGGCGGGTCGCGACCGCGCGCGACTTGGAGCGGCCGCCGTGTGTAGCCTCCTGATTCGCCTTATCCTCGCCACGATCTGGGCCGCCTGCCTGACGATGGTCCTGCGCACGGAGGCCTACGCCGACCCGACGTGTGCACACGTGAACCCGGCGACGGGTGTGTGCGTGGTCTACGTCGAGGCTCCACCTGCCCCATCCAACCCAGCGACACCGGAGGACAACGGGCCAGAGGATTCCGGCTCTGGCGCCGCCTGCTACTGGGATCCGTCGAAGCAGGGAGTTGGTGGTCCGTCGGCGGGACCGGTGCCGTGCACTTCGGAGTACGGCTTCTGGTCGAACGCCTATAACTGCTATCTGAAGCTCGCCGATCCGCAGCCGCCCGCCGGCGATCCCAACTGGCAAGGGCATGAGCCGGGAGACGGCGCTGTCTACACCTGCTTCCAGCCCCAAACGTCGATGCTCGTCTACATCTGGTCTTTGGACACTCCGGAGGGATCAGGCGCTGGTCCCTCTCCACGCGACGTTGCCGAACTCGCCGTCAAACAGATGAACCTGTCAGCGATCAACATCGGGATCGCCCCGAAGCCCGGTCCGGACAGTGTCGGTCTGGTCGGGATGCCGGTGTGGATGTGGGTCCAGTCTCCGGATGAGCACACGTTCGGCCCGATCACGGCCACCGCGTCGGCTGGCGGGATGACGATCACGGCGACCGCCAGGGTGCTGCGCGTGACGTGGGACATGGGTGATGGCACCGAGGTTGTCTGCGAGAGGGCGGGCACGCCGTACCTGCCGTCGTACGGGAGGAAGGACTCTCCCGACTGCGGTCATGTCTACGAGAGGTCGAGCGCGCGTGAGCCCGACGAGGCCTACACCGTGACGGCGACGTCGAGCTGGGTCATCACCTGGTCCGGCGCCGGCCAGACCGGAACGATCCGCCTCAACGGCCTTAACCGCTCGACCCAGATCCAGATCGGCGAAGCGCAGGTGCTCGTGAACTGACGAGCGAAGAGGCGGAGGGACGACGATGACCACATCTGCACGCGAGGACCGGCACCCCGGCCCCCGTTCCGCCGTGCCGGACGCCGGCCCGGTCATGACTCCCCCGCCCAAGCTCCGCAGACGCCCGGCCCTGCTCGCCGCCGGGGTCGCGGTGACCGCGGTCGGTTGCCTGCTCGGGGCCTGGGCCTGGAGTGCAACCACCGACACCGAGGAGGTCCTCGCGGCACGTTCCACGATCCACCGCGGTGAGGTGATCGAGGCCGAGGACCCCAGCGTGTCCGGATCGGCGGTGACCCGGCGCTGTCCCCTGTGCCTGCGTCGGCGTACGACGACATCGTCGGCCGGCGCGCTGCGCTCGACATCACCGCCGGCGGGCTGCTGACGAGCGAGTCGACCACCGACGACCCGATGCCTCCCCCGGGCCGGTCGGTCGTCGGGATCTCCCTCACCCCCGCCCAGGTCCCCGCGTTGGCCCTGCACGGTGGGGACAATGTCCGGATCATCGTGACCCCGGGTGAGACCGGGACGGTCCCGGCCAGCGGCCCTGAGTTCACGAACGCGGAGGTGGTCGACACCGGCCTGGACGAGACCACCGGCAACACGGTCGTCAACGTCCTGGTCCCCCACGGGGATGCAGGTCTCCTCGCCGCCAGGGCGGCGACCGGTGATGTCGCACTGGTCCTCGACTCCGGGACCCCGTAATGGCCGTCATCTGTTTGACCTCGGCCTCCGGCTCCCCGGGCGTCACGACGACCGCGGTCGGGCTCGCGTTCTGCTGGCCGCGCCCGGTGCTGCTCCTCGAGGCCGACCCGACGGGCGGGTCGGGCGTGCTGGCCGGGTTCCTTCGCGGTACGACGCCGTACGAGGTCGGATTGGTCGAGTTGGCCCTGTCCCCGCTCGGGGTGGCCGAGGCGCTACGCGACGTGGTCCGTCCGTTGAGCCCGAGCGTGTCGCTAGTGGCCGGCACCCGGTCCCATGCGCAGGCCGCGGCGCTGCGCGAGGTGTGGGAGCCGCTGTCGGTGGCATTGGGTGAGCTGGAGGCCAACGGGCAGGACGTGATCATCGACGCCGGCCGGTTGGGGTTGGCCGGGTCACCGCAGCCGTTGTTGGAGGCCGCCGACCTCACGCTCCTGCTCACGCGGGCCACGCTGCCGGCGATCTCGGCGGCCCGGTCCTGGGCCGAGTCCGTCCGCCAGCCGGGGACCGGGTGGCGGCACCCCGGGCTGCTGCTCATCGGCGAGGGCCAGCCCTACCGGGCCACCGAGGTCTCGAAGGTACTCGGGATGCCGGTGGTGACCGACCTGCCCGACGATCCGGCCGCGGCGGCGGTCTACCACCGGGGCGCGTCCGCCCCGCGCCACTTCGAGACCGGCCCCTACCTGCGTGGCCTGCGAGCCGCAGCCCAGGCGGTCCAGTCCCACGTCGCCCGCAGCCGGGTCGCCCTGAGCGACGCCGCATTGAGCGAGGAGATCACACCGTGAGCGAGACGTTCCGTCATCTCCACGAGTACGGCGACCTGGCGCGGCTGCCGCTGTTCACCCAACCCGTCAACGGCACCTCGATGACGGCGCCGGCCGCCACGGCGACGGTGAGCGTGGCACCGTCCGCGAATACCGACGTCGACTGGTCGGTCGTGGCGGTGCTGCGGGCGCGGGCCTCGGAGCAGCTGAGCCAGGCGGTCGCCGCGGCCCGGACCCGGTTCGACAGGGCCGCCCAGGAGGAGCTCGGCCGGTCCATCGTGTTGGACCTGATCGAGTCGGCGATGGCGGAGGCGGTCGACGCCGGTCAGGGGGCGTGGTCGCCGGCGCGTCAGCAGGCCACCGCCCAGGCGGTATTCGACTCGCTGTTCCGGCTCGGGCGCCTCCAGCCCCTGGTCGATGACGACGCGGTGGAGAACATCATCATCGTCGGCCACGACAACGTCCTGCTGGAGCTGGTCGACGGCACCCTCATCGATGGGCCGCCAGTGGCCGACTCCGACGCCGAGCTGATCGACTTCCTGGTCTTCCTCGCCTCCCGCAGCGAGGTCAACGCCCGGTCCTTCTCCGAGGCCCAGCCCCGCCTCCATCTGCGTCTCGACGGCGGTTCGCGTCTCGCCGCAGCGGCCTGGGTGACCCCCCGGCCCTCGGTGGTCATCCGCCGGCACCGGCTGATGCAGGTCACCCTCGACGACCTCGTCGCCCGGGACATGATGAGTCCGGTCGCGGCGTCGTTCCTCCGCGCGGCGGTGCAGGCCCGTCGTTCGATCGTCGTCACCGGCGCCCAGGGGGCGGGGAAGACGACGCTGGTCCGAGCGCTGTGCGCCGAGATCGACCAGATGGAGGCGATCGGGACCTTCGAGACCGAGTACGAGCTACACCTCCACGAGCTCGGCCGACACAAGATCGTGCACGCCTGGGAGGCCCGCCCCGGCTCCGGCGAACGCAGCACCGACGGGCGCCAGGCGGGCGAGTTCACCCTGGATGAGGCCCTCATCGACTCCTTCCGGTTCAACCTGTCGCGCCAGATCGTCGGCGAGGTCCGCGGCAAGGAGATCTGGGCGATGATCAAGGCGATGGAGTCCGGCACCGGCTCCATCTCGACCACCCACGCCGCCGACGCCATCGCCGCCGTCCGCAAGCTCGTGACCTGCGCGATGGAAGCCGGCCCCCACGTCACCCAGGCTCTGGCGACCAGCAAGCTCGCCGCCACCGTCGACCTCATCGTCCACCTCAACCTCGACACCAGAACCGTCGAGGGACGGACCCAACGCACCCGCCGCATCGCCGAGGTCGTCGCCGTGACCCCGGGCGAGAAGGAGGTCGGCTACGCCACCACCCACGTCTTCCGCACCGACGCCACCGGCGTCGCGGTGCCCGACGTCCTCCCCGATGAGTACCGCACCCTGGCCCACCACGGCTTCGACCTCGCGGCGTACCTCTCGACCCACCCGATTCCCGCCCACCCATCCGGAGCGCGGCCGTGAACGCGCTCGTTCCCGGCCTGGCCGGAGGACTGATCGCCGCCGGCCTCCTCGCCATCGGCGTCGGGCTGCGACCGACCGCCGAGCCGCCCCGGCAGCCGCCGCAGCCTCGCCGCCGGCTCCTGACGCTGAGCCCCCGGACCCGGGTCCTCGTCCTGGCCGGGTTGGGGCTCGGTCTTGCCGGGTGGCTGCTCACCGGGTGGGTGCTGGCGCTGGTGATCGCGCCGGTCGCGGTCGTCGGGCTGCCGGTGTTGTTGTCCGCTCCCCCGGCGCTCGCCCAGATCACCCGGCTGGAGGCGATGGAGGAATGGACCCGGTCCCTATCGGGGGTCCTCACCGTCGGTGTCGGGCTGGAGCAGGCGCTGGTCGCGACCCTGCGCTCCGCTCCCGCACCGATCAGCGGCGAGGTCACCCGCCTGGTGGCCCGGCTGCGTGCCAGGTGGGACACCGAGACCGCGTTGCGGGCCTTCGCCGACGAGCTCGACGACTCCACCGGCGACCTGATCGCCGCCAACCTCATCCTCGGCACCCGCCGCCGCGGAGCGGGCCTGGCCAGCGTCCTGGAGGGCCTGGCCGAGTCCGTGGCCGCCGACGTCCGTGCTCGCCGCCAGGTCGAGGCCGACCGAGCCAAACCCCGCTCGACCGCGCGGTGGGTGACCCTGATCAGCGCCAGCGTCCTGGTCGTCCTCGCCCTATCCGGCACCTACGTCGAGCCGTACCGGACCCCGATCGGCCAGGTCATCCTCGTCGTCCTGCTCACCGCCTACGTCGCCACGCTCATCTGGATGCGGCGCATGGCCAACGGCCAACCACCGCCCCGGTTCCTCGGCCCCCACCCCGACGCGGCGGCACTCCGATGACCACCGGACTGCAGCTGGCGCTCCTGGCCGGCGGACTCATCGGACTCGGCCTGATGCTCCTGGTCGCCCGCCTCCTGCCCGCCGAACCGGACCTCGCCGACGCCCTCGCCCGGGTCTCGGCGACCCACACCGGAACCACGGCCACCCCGGCACCGGCGATCAGCGGCACGGAGCGGATCGGGCTGTGGGGACTACGCGTCCTACCCCCCGGACTCTGGGCGCGCACACCGGTCCGGGAGCTGGCGTTGCTCCGGGTCCCCGTGGCCCGCTTCTACGGCGAGAAGCTCACCTTCGCCGCACTCGGACTGCTGATCCCGCCGCTGCTCACCACCCTGTTCAACGCACTCGGCCTGGCGATCCCGCTCCCAATCCCGGCCGCGGCCTCGATCGGGCTCGCCGCGGTCATGTTCTTCATCCCCAACTACAACGCCCTCGACGAGGCCCGCAAGGCGAGGCTCGAGTTCGCCCGCGCCCTGGGTGCCTACATCGATCTGGTCGCCCTGGAGCGCCACAACGGGATCGGCGTGCGCCAAGCGATGGAGGCCGCCGCCCAGGTCGGCGACTCGTGGGTCTTCACCCGCCTCGCCGAGGAGCTCACCCGCTCGCGCTGGTCCGGCCTGCCGCCCTGGGACGCCCTACACACCTTGGCAGCAGAGCTCGGCCTGCCCGAGCTCGACGACTTCGCCGACATCATGCGGCTCTCGGGAGAACAAGGAGCAAGCGTGTACGCCACCCTGCGCGCCAGATCCGCAGCCATGCGCACCGCGATGCTCAACGACGAGATCGCCCAGGCCAACGCCGTCGGCGAACGGATGACCATCCCCGGCTCCCTGCTCGGCGTCACCTTCATGGCGCTGCTCGTCGCCCCCTCATTACTGCGCATGTTCACCACCTCATGACAACAACCGCCACCACCCCAGGAGGAACCCGATGTTAAAAGCCCTCGTCTTGCTCCAGATCGCCGCACTCCACTACGACGACCTGCGCACGCATCGGCCCACCCATCGGCCCGGCCACCGGGCAGAAGAGCGGGCCGGGGAGCGCGGCTCCGTGACCATCGAGCACGTGCTCTGGGCGGTGGCGGTGATCGCCATCGTCGGAGTCGTGGTCGCGGCGGTGACGTCCTATGTCAAGTCCCAAGCCGGCAACATCAACTAGTCGCCACCCACGGCGGCGGCGCGGTGAGCGGGGCTCGGTCTCGATCGAGCTCGTGATCCTCCTGCCTGCCCTCTTCGCGTTGATGTTCCTGGGCATGCAGGCCGCGCTGTTCTACCAGGCCCGAACGGTGGCCATCGCGGCCGCGCAGGAGGGCGCCCGGGCAGCCGGTGCCGAGCACGGACGCGAGTCCGACGGTCTCGGTGCGGCGGACGACTTCATCACCGAAGCAGGCGGGGACGACGTGCTGACCAGAGCCCAGGTGACCGTTAATCGGACGACAGCCATCGCCACCGTCACGGTGAGCGGATTCAGCATGAGCGTGATCCCGGGCTGGAAGGTCCGGATTACCCAGAGCGCGACGGTCCCGGTCGAGAGGCTGACCACACCATGACCCGGCGCCGCGACGAACGGGGATCAGCAGCGATCGAGGCAGCAATCGGCGTACCGGCCTTCGCCCTGCTCGTCGGGCTCATCATCTTCGGCGGACGCACCGCGAGCACCCACCAAGCACTGCAATCCGCGGCCGCCGATGGCGCCCGGTCGGCCTCGCTCGCCCGCAGCCCCGACACCGCCGCCGCTGACGCTCGCGAGGCGGCGACCACCAGCATCACCAACCAGCAGATCGGATGCGATCACGTCAAGGTCAGCGTCGACACCGCCGACTTCGACAAACGACCCGGCGTCCCCGGGGCGGTCGACGTGACCGTCTCGTGTCGCCTGGACCTCTCCGACCTCGCCGTACCGGGCGTCCCCGGCTCCCGGGTGCTGCGCGCGACGATGTCCAGCCCGATCGACACCTGGCGGGAACGATGAGCCGCCCACGCGACGAGGGCGGATCCATCACCGTCTGGCTGGCGCTGTCCAGCCTCGCGATGATCTTCCTGGTCGGGCTGGCCGTCGATCTCGGCGGCCAGGTCCACGCCCACGAACGCGCCCACGACCTCGCTGCCCAGGCCGCCCGCGCCGGCGGCGGCGAGGTCGACGGCGGAGCGGCGATCGAAGGACGCGTCCTGACCATCAACCCGACCCTCGCCCGCGCCGCCGCCCAGCACTACCTCGAGACTGCCGGCGTCACCGGCAACGCCGAGATCACCAACGCCACCACCCTCACCGTGACCGTCCACGACTCCTACGACCCCCGGTTCCTCGGCCTGCTCGGCATCAACCGGCTCGACGTCACCGGCACCGCCACCGCACGCCTGACCCGCACCCTCGGAGGGAATCCGCGATGAGCAACGTCCACTCCCGGCTGCGGGGCCTGACAGCAACCCTGGCCCTGCTGGCCTTCGTCGGCGGCACACCACCCCTGCTCCTCGCAATCGACGCAGTCCCAGACCTCTCTGCCTTCTCCTGGTCCCGACTGAGCGCACCAGACGACGGGACGCTCGCGCTCGAAGTGATCACCGTGGTCGCGTGGATCGCCTGGGCCGTGTTCGCCTACTCAGTCATCGCCGCCATCGTGTCCCACGCCCGGGGCATCCGGGCCCCACGCCTGCCGGGCCTCGCGATGCCCCAGCTCGCTGCGGACCGACTCGTCGCCGCGGCAGCCCTCCTCTTCGTCGCCATCCCTGCGACCACGGCGCTCCTGTCCCCACCGCGAGCCCAAGCGACCCCGGCAGCCGCACCACTACCGGACTACCACGTCGCCGAAGCGCAGCCGGTGGCGCCGGCCGCGCCGGCCCCCGCCGTCGTCGTCGCACCGAAGAAGGCCGAGCCACACGGCACTGAGCGCTACACCGTCAAGCGCGGCGACAGCCTCTGGAAGATCGCGGATGAGCGGCTCGGGGACGGCACCCGGTACGTCGAGCTCGTCGACCTCAACCACGCCATGCTCGACGGCCGACCCGGATTCCTACTGCCCGGCACCGTGCTGCGCGTGCCGGCAACCCCGGCAGCGGCCGAGGTGGTGGAGGACGAGTACGTCGTCCAGCCCGGCGACACCCTCTCCGAGATCGCCGCAGAGCAACTCGACGACGCCGCCGCGTACCAGGCGATCTTCGAAGCATCCCAGAACACGGCGCAGGCCAACGGAGTCCACCTCACCGACCCCGACCTGATCCACCCAGGCTGGCGACTGACCATCCCCGGGCAGCACCCATCGTCGGCTCCGCAGAAGCCCCCCGTCGAGCTACCTCCAACGCCGCCCGAGACGCCTCCCGAAGCCGTCCCTCCTCCCGTGCCGGCCACCCCTCCAGCCCCCGACGAAGCCGTCCCCCCGCCAACGGACAACGTCGACGACACGGAGGACAACGCCGACGACGACGCCGAGCGGTCCTGGCTCCTCTCCGGCCTGACCGGCACAGGCGCCGTACTCGCCGGCTCGCTCTGGCTCGTCCTGCGCCAACACCGACGGACTCAACTGCGGCACCGACGACCCGGCACGATCCTCGCCCCGCCACCCGAGGAGCTCCGGGACGTGGAGAAGAGTGCACACGTCACCGGATCCGTCATCGCGCCTCGCATCGAGGACCTCGACCGAGCACTACGGTCCCTCTCGCCCTCTCCGAGACTGCTGTCCGCGTCCCTGTCCGAACATCGGATCACCCTGACACTCGCGGAGACCGCTGACCTGCCGCGGCCGTGGACCGGCTCCGCTACGACCTGGCACCTCGAACTGGCCGACGTCCCGGTGGTCTCCGCTGACGCCAGCGCGCCGTACCCGCTGCTGGTGAGCGTCGGCCAGGCCGCCGACGGTGCGTTGATCCTGCTGAACCTCGAGGAGCTCCGCACCGTGGCGGTGACCGGGAACCACGAGCGCGGCGAGGCACTTGCCCGACACCTCACCGCGGAGCTCGCGCTCAACCCCTGGTCGATGCTCGTCGAGGTCGACACCCTGGGCGTCGGAGCAGAACTCACCGACCTCCATCCAGGCCGCCTCCGCATCCATGCTCCGGGTGACCGCGCGTTCATCAGCCGGCTCGTCCGTGAACTCTCCGCCGACGAGCCCGCCCAGGAACCAGACCAGTTCCGCGCAGTGATCATCGCCAACACCGATCACCCCGACGCCGACGTTGCCGACCTCGCCAACGCGATCACCGGCTACCCCACGCGGCCAGCTGCCGCGCTCGTCAACCTCGGCCCTGCCCCGACGGCGACTGGCACCGACCTGCACCTTTCCAGCGACGGCCACTTGACGAGTCCACCGCTGGGCCTCCACCTGGCTACCGCGGGCCTGACCTCAGACGAGGCGAAAGCCTGCGCCACCCTCGTCGACATCAGCCGCGAAGCCGAGATCACTCCCGTCCCACGGCCCACCGACGAGACGGCCGTCGCGGACCCCTCGGGCGCCCTCGTCGCGCACCTGACCGAACCACGCCCCCACGGCCCGGCCGGCGACCGTTCACTCCTGCCCCAAGACGCGCAGGCCTACGCCGACATCGCGGCCACGACGGTCGCCGACGTGGACCAGCTCGCTCCCCTCGCTCGTCGCGACGCAGGGTCAGCCGTGGACATGGCCGATCCCGACCTCGACGAGGACCTCGCACGCTGGGAGTCACCCATCCCCGTCGCCCCCAAGCTCACCCTCCTCGGACCCGTGTCGGCCCGGACGATGGGCGACATCAAGGCAACGGCCAACCGTCGCCCGTACTACATCGAACTGCTGGCCTACCTCGTGCTGCACCCCGCCGGGGCAACCGCGGACGACCTCGCCGCCGCGATCGGGCTCCGTCCCAAACGCGCCCGCACCGACATGAGCGCACTCCGCCTCTGGCTCGGAGTCGACCACACCGGCGAGCCCTACCTGCCACGGGCGCGACAGACCCACGAACCCGGGGTGACCGCGCCGTACCGGGTCCACAGAGTCCTGTCCGACCTGGACCTGTTCCGACGCCTCCGTACCCGCGGTGAGAGCCGAGGCGCGGAAGGAATCTCGGACCTCGTCACCGCGCTCCGGCTGGTCAGCGGCGAGCCCTTCACCGACCTCCGCAATGGCGGCTGGAGCTGGTTGCTGGAGGGCGAGCGCCTCGACCACATCATGACGAGCGCCATCGTCGACGTCAGCCATGTCGTCACCACCCACGCACTCAGTACCGGTGATCTCGACCTCGCCCGCTTCTCCGCACAGGTCAGCCTCACCGCGGCGCCGTACGACGACATCGCCCAGCTCGACATGATCGCCGTCGAGCGAGCAAGCGGCCACCACGCGCACGCCGACGCCCAGCTGAGGGATGACGTGCTCAACCGGAGCGACGACGAACTCGGCCCGGTCGACCTGCCGGCGCGGACCTCGGCCGTCGTTCGGGACAAGGCATGGACGCGCAAACGGGTAGGCAGGACCGGATAGAGGGCCGCGCTTTGGATCACCGCCCCCATCGTCCGTTCGTCGATGTGCCGCGACCTGACACTGGCGATGCGTACCAGGTTGACCATGAACTAGAACGTATGTTCGACTCAGGGGGTGGCGATGACGAGAGGCGAGCAGCAGTACATGGCGGGATACAACGCTGGCCGCACGCTCGCACTACAGACGGGATCCGCCGAAGCCGGGCACCGCTGGCTCGCCACGCATCCGGCTGCCGACATCGCCTACGTAGCCGGCTACGAGTGGGCACTGTGGGACTACGAGGACGCCAACGGCCTTACACACGGCAGCCGAGCGAGGCCCGCGGCGGGCTAGTCAGCCCGTGCAGATCGCGCTCACAGTCCGTAGCCTCTGTCGCCGGCCTGCCCAATGCGCGGCGCTGGTACCGCGCATCACTGAGCCCAGGGATGGCAGCACCGTTCGAGTCGGGCCAGGCTCCAGGGGCTCGTCCGGATACGTGTTCGGACGAGCCCCGAAATCCGCTTGCCGACTTGGGGGTACCTGTTGACCTGCGGAAACGCAGGTACCCCCTCGTGTTCCCCTGCTGAGTTCCCCCGATTCGGGGGAACCTGGCGATGCACGATCGCCGCATGTACGACCCCACGAACCCCGTCCCGCACTGGACCGTTGCGACGATGCGCCACGTCGCCACCGAAGACACGCTGGCCGGTGCCGCGATCCGCTACGCGAACCTCGGGATCCCGGTCTTTCCGTGCGTCCCGGGCGGCAAGCAACCGCTGACCCCGAACGGCTTCCACGACGCGACCTCATCAGCCCGTGCCGTCCACCGGTGGTGGCAGCGCACCCCCGCGGCGAATATCGGGCTCCCCACCGGGGCCAGCACCGGCATCCTCGTCGTCGACGTCGACGTCTACTCCCGAGCTAGCGGGTTCGGTGCCTTCGAACGGGCCCGGTCCGAGGGCCTGGCCGAGGGTTGGGGGTGGCTGGTCCGGACCCCGTCCGGCGGCGTCCACGCTTACTACCCCACCGTTGCCGGCCAGGAGCAGCGCTGCTGGCAGGTCCCGTCGGCGCACATCGACTTCCGCGGCGACGGCGGCTACGTGATCGCTCCCCCGTCCCGCGTCGAGATCGACGGGGTGCTCCGGACGTACGACGTGATCGCCGTCGCGACGCGACCGGCACGCTCGGTCGACGCGACCAAGCTCCGTGCGTTCCTCGAGCCGCCGCGCCGCAAACCGTCTGTGCCATCGCCCTCCGTCGTAGGGACGGGTTGTCGCCCAGATGCACTCGCCGCGACCGTGGCCGCCGCCCCGGAGGGTGGACGCAACCGATCACTGTTCTGGGCCTCGTGCCGCATGGTCGAGGACGGCCTCGACCGCACCACGGTCGCCAGCTACCTGCTGCCCGCCGCGCAGCACGCTGGGCTCCCCGATCGCGAGATCGAGACCACGATCGACTCCGCCTTCCGCAGCACCTCCCGCCTCAGCGCCGCGAGCCGCCCGGGCCCTACCCGAGCGAGTGAGGCGATCCAGCTGTGAACACCCACACCGAATACCGCCGCCACAGCCAGCGCCCTCAGCACCAGCCCGCTCCCGCTCTGTTGCCAGATGGCACAGCCAACGAACTGGCTCGGCACCGCGACCGCTCACTCGCCAGGCCCCCCGCTAATCAGGCAGCGGCGGCGACGCGCATCGCCTGGGTGCGACCGACCGAACTCACCCCCTACGTCGCACCGTTGATCGGTCGCGGCATCGACCTCCAGGCCGAGCTGATCCGGCGTGCCCGCCGTACCCCGGTCACGGTCAGCCGCACCGTGCGCCGATCCCCCGGTCCCTCATCCCGATCGAACTCGCCCGCGGCACGCGAGGAAGGACTCCAGCTATGACTCACTCGTTCACCACGGCCCAGGGACTTCGGCGTCTCCTCGTCCGGCTCCGAGTGTCGGGGCCACGCGCTTGGGAGCACGACGCCGAGGCGCGCGAGCTCATGGTGTTCGCCTCCCGCAGGTACCGGGCGCTGTCGATCAAGCACCGCTGCGATCCCGCGGTCGGTGCAGCCGCCGCGTTCGAGGCGATGCGTACCTACGCCGTGCGCACCGCCGCCGACCCGTGGGCGGTGGTGACCCAGGCGGTCAAGGTCAGCCTGATCGCTGAAGAGCGCGCCGAGGGCCTCCTGTGCTCGCCCGACCGCGCCCGGCGTCCCGAGGTCTCCTGCCACCACGACGTACGCCGCTTCAGCGACACCGAAGCCGACCTTCCGAACCTCCTGCCCGCCCTCGCCGTGGAGCCCGTGGAAGCCGGTGATGCTCCCCCGACGGCCGCGTTCGAGGCGGTCGAGACCGTCATCGACCTCGTCACCGCACTCGGGTGGCCCCGCGACACCGCCACCTGCGCACTGGACTACATCGCCGCGCGCCTGGTCGAATCCGGCAACCGAGCTACGACCCACGCAGCGTTGCGCCGTGACCACAGCGCCCGGGCGCTTCTCGACCTCGACCGGGACGCGTGGGCCACCCTGCTCAGGGTCGTCCTCGGCAACCCGAACCCGGACGAGGCCTGGACCTCCGATGGCCACGGTCTGCTCCTGCGGCTGCTGATCGGCCATCCGGTCACCGAGGTGCTCGATGATGACCTGCTCGTCCTGGAGATCGCCGACACGGCCCCGGACCCGCGAGGAGACGTGCATGTCTGAGCACCGCGGCCACATCGAGCTCGACCGGACCCTCGACTCGATCTTCATCGGCGTACGCCACCGCAAGGACCCCGGCGACCTCGGAAAGCTGATCGAGTCCATCGAACGACTCGGCCTGCTCCAGCCGATCACGATCACCCCCGAGGGCGTGCTCGTCTGCGGTTGGCGCCGCCTGGAGGCGGTACGCCGCCTGGGCTGGCGGACGGTGAAGGTCTGGGTCCGCTCCGGCATCTCCGACCAGCTGCAGCACCTGCTCGCCCAACAGGACGAGAACCAGCTCCACAAGCCCCTCAACGAACTGGAGAAAGCCTCGCTGTACCGGGAGCTGATGGCGATCAGGACCGAGGAGGCTGAGCTTCGCAAGCAAGCGACCCAGTTCGGCGCTCCCGGCATCGGGGGAACCTCCGGTCCCGCGCCCGGCGCGGGACCGGGAGTGACCGGCGATGCACGGCGACAGGCGGCCATAGCCGTCACCGGTCAGGCGTCGTACAGCACCCATGAGCGGGTCTGCGCCCTGATGGACTGGGCCGCACGCAAGGCGACGCCGCCGGAGATCCGGGCGATGGCCAACGACGCCCTGCGCCGCATCGAGCAGGGCGAACCGGTCAAGCCGCTCTACACCGAGGTCAAGGCCGCCTACGAGGAGACCCAGCTACCCCCGCCGACCGGAACTGACGACCTCACCCGACAGGCTCGGGAGGCCCGCGCCCGGGCTGAGCGGGAGGCTGCCGAGAAGGGGCGGAAGAACCTCACGCGTCGCCCCGGCATGACCACCCACTACCGCAGCGTCCGCTCGTTCGTCCTGACCTGGACCGAGCTCGACGGCTGGACCGAGATGTACGACGTCGACGAGCTCGCCGCATCCCTCAACGACGAGGACTGGGAGCGGTTCGACCGCGTCGTCACCGCGACCATTGCCTTCCGCGACCAGCTCATCACCGCACGCCGGCACGCCACGGCATCGGGGTAGGCCGAGCACCTTCTCGACGTCCCCCTGTCACCGTCTTGGGAGTCGTCATGGCCCACCTCACCGGCCGCCAACTCATGCTCATCGCCGGCTGCGCCCTGTTCCTCGCCACCCTCACCGTGGGCATCTACGGACTGGTCAGCGGACTAGACGGAGGGAACGATCGCCCCGCCAGAACGAGCGCCACACCCGCAGCCCCGATCACCGCGGCACCACCGGCCCCGGCCGCAACGCTCGCAGGCCGCTCGCTTCCTCGGACCACGGACCCCGTCGCCTATGCCCGCGCGGTCGCCACCTCGCTCTTCGACTGGGACACCAGCACCGGCTTCCTGCCCACCGACTACACCGCCGCCGTCCTCGCCGACGCCGACCCGTCCGGCCAGGAGACCCCGGGACTGATCGACGACGTCACCAGCTACCTGCCCACCGTGGACCAGTGGCTCGACCTCGCCGCGATGGAAGTCGCCCAGTCGATCGAGATCGAGAACGCCGTCGTCCCCGACTCCTGGGCCGCAGCACTCACACAGGCGAACGGCCAACTCCGACCTGGCACCACCGCCATCACGATCACCGGCACCCGACACCGCACCGGCGTCTGGAGCGGCGAGACAGCCGAGTCCTCGTATCCAGTGTCCTTCACGGTCTTCCTCGCCTGCCGACCCGCCTTCGAGCGATGCCACGTGCTCCGCCTTTCCCAGCTCGACAACCCGCTCAGGTGAACGATTCATGGGCATCAAGATCCTCGGCGCCGGCGTGGCCGCGACTGTGCTCCTCGCTCCGGGTGCCGCCGTCCTCGGAATCGCGACCCTGATCAGCCCCGCCGCGGCGGGCTCGGGCAGCTGTCTGTGGGACCCCGAAGCGACCGGGAGCCTCGGCGTGACCGGGACGGTGCCCGCGAGCATGAGCGCGGTCAACACCTACGGCGAGACCGTCACGCTCGACCAGCAACAGCTCAATCGCGCCGCGACGATCATCGCGGTCGGCAAAGCCGAGGCCATCCCGGTCCGGGGCCAGCTCATAGCGATCATGACCGCCCTGACGGAATCCTCGATCCGGGTGCTGTCGAACACGAGCGCTTACCCCGGATCCGCATCGATTCCGAACGACGGCAACGGCAGCGACCACGACTCCGTAGGCCTCTTCCAACAGCGCCCCGCAGCAGGATGGGGCACCGTCGAGAACCTCATGGACCCCATCTGGTCCTCCCGCGCCTTCTACGGCGGACCCGACGGCCCGAACCACGGCTCACCACGCGGTCTCCTCGACATCGACGACTGGCAGACGATGGATCCCGGCGCGGCCGCCCAAGCGGTGCAGGTCTCCGCCTATCCGGACCGGTACGCCGTCAACCAACCCGTCGCCGAGAAGGTCCTGACCACCCTCAGCGGTGCCAGGCTGAACAACGGCGTGGACTGCGCGCAGGCCGGCGGTGACCTCCCGGCGGAACTGCCACCGGGCTTCCCCGGAGCACTGATCGCGGCAGCCATGACCCAGATCGGCAAGCCCTACGTCTGGGGCGGCGGCGACTTCAACGGCCCCACCGGCGGCGGCTTCGACTGCTCCGGCCTCGTGCTCTACGCCGCCTACCAAGCCTCCCGCGGACGCATCCGGCTCCCCCACTACACCGGCGACCAGATCCGCCTCGGCCAAGGGATCGCCTGGGCCGACAAGCAACCCGGCGACCTGATCTTCTTCAGCTACCCGGGTGCCGGGCGCCCCCACCACGTGGCCATCTACATCGGCGGCGACAAGATCCTCCACGCGCCACGCACCGGCGACCACGTCCGCTACGGGACCGTGTCCGAGTTCGCCGGCGAGGTCATCACCGTCCGCCGACTCGACTGAACGTACGAGGACCCTGCCGTTGCCGAACGCAACTTCCGGCGGTCATCCCGGCTCCGGAATGACGCGAGCCGCGAGTTGCTCGCCCGTGGTGTAAGAAGTTCGTCCGAATCCGAACTCAGTTGATACTAAGCTAAGTTGACCAATCCAGACCTGGTTGGCCACCGGCAAGACCGTCGCGAGGCTCGGGGCGCTCGTGAACGCGATCAGCCGGTTTTGCTCAAGCACTCACGAGAACTCTTCTCGGCGCAATACTAGGTTTGCAGAAGCTGTCGCAGGTCCCTGGCAGGCTGAGGGACAGCCCAGACCAGGGGGAACAACGTCCGTGACCGAGCCCGCTCCCAGCATCGACCTGCGCCCGCATCCGCGAGTACTGAGCGTCCTCGGGGACATCCCGTTCGCGCCATGGCAGTGCATTGCCGAGCTTGTCGATAACAGCTTCGACGAGTTCCTCCGGCACCCCATTGAGGGTGAGCGCCCGCGCGTCAGCGTCACGCTTCCCGGCCGGAGCAGCCGTCCGGCTGAGGCCGAACTGTGGATCGTGGACAACGGCCCTGGGCTCACGCTCGACCAGCTCCAGAACGCGTTGCGGGCCGGCTGGACGAGCAACGACAGGCACGGGCACCTCGGCCTGTTCGGCATGGGTTTCAACATCGCCACCGCACGCATGGGCAACATCACACGCGTCCGCACGGCGCGTGCCGCGGACCCGCACTGGACCGTCGTGACGCTGAACCTGCCAGAGATGCAGCGCGCCGGGCACTTCGACGTGCCGGTCCGCACCGAGCCGAAGAGTCATCCCGGCGAACACGGCACGGAGATCGTCGTGAGTGACTTGAAGCAGGCGCTGCATGACCAGCTGTCCCGCAACTCGAGGAAGCTCCGCGACACGCTCGGCGATGTCTATAGCTATCTGCTGACGGAGCATCACTTCGAGCTCATGGTCGACTCCACAGCCGTCCAGCCGCGTCGCCCCTGTGTCTGGGCTCCCGAGCGCTTCGTTGTCCGCAGCGGCGAGCGCATCCAAGCCTGGCGAGAGATCAACGAACCGTTGGGCGAGCGCCTCGCCTGCCTGGATTGCGGCGCCTGGCAGGACGACCTGACAGACACCGAGTGCCGAAACTGCCGGAGTGAGCGGCTTCAGAACCGGGAGCGGCGCATCTGGGGCTGGCTCGGCATCCAGCGGTACACGCATAAGACCGACTTCGGTATCGACTTCCTGCGTAACGGTCGCAAGATCCTGTTGCGAGACAAGAGCATGTTCGACTGGTTCGACCCGGATGACCCCACCGGTAGCGGCGAGCGCGAGTACCCCGTTGAGGTCCCCTACGAAGGCCGGATCGTGGGCGAGATCCACGTCGACCACCTGTGGGTGCCATACCAGAAGAACGGCTTCGAGACGGCTTCGTCGGACTGGGTCAAAGTGCGTCGGACGCTGCGGGGCGACTCGCCGCTGCGGCCGCAGAAGGCTCGCGAACTCGGCTACACCCCAAACGTGAGTCCTCTCGCACAACTATTCGCGGGCTTCCGTCGCACAGACCCGGGGCTGAACTACCTCGTACCGGGCGACGGACGGACGGCGCTGCGCGAACGGGCGCGCGAATGGGCCGAGGCGTTCCAGCGCGGCGACGCGGAGTACCAGACCGACGAGCGCTGGTATGTGCAGGCAGCGCTGCACGACCGCCCTACCGCCGAGCCAAACCCCGATCCCACACCCGAGCCTGGCGGGGACGCGTTCTCGCGCGCCGGCCTCGGCAACGATGGCGCCTTCGACGCGTCGGCGCCAAGCCCGGCCGCGCCTCCTCCCGCGCCTCCAGAGACCGAGGACGCCCGCCGTGAGCGGTGGAAGGCCAATGGGGCCGCGATCCCCGACCTGCAGACGCAGTTCGGCCTCCGTGGACGCGGCAGCGCTCTCCAGGTGACGGGCGCGTGGCGCGTGGCATGCAACCGGGGCCAGATCGGCCCCGCGGAACGTCCTGGTCAGCCGGTCTACATCGGCACGGGACGCGGCGCACAGGTCGAGATATTCATTGATGACGAGCACCCCATCTTCACCGACTTCGCCGTCGACGTGCGCGATCTCGTCACGGTCGCTCTCGCCGACTATCTGCGGACGCGCGAGGGCGCCCAGGATGATCTCACCACGCTGTTCGCCCAACTCAAGGAGCAGTGCCTCGGCGACCAGCGAGTCACGGGCCCGTTCCTGAAGGACAGCGCGGACGGCCTTCTGGACCGGATACGAGAGGCGATGGCACCGATGATCTCCGGCAACAGCACGGGCTACTGGACGCTGCTGCTCGACGCGGAGAAGGCCGCGACTCAGCAGCGGTTCGTCCGTGAGGGGGGCCGCCACTGGGACGACACCCTGACAGAGGGCCGCTGGCTTAACTACGCGCCCGCGAAGTGCCTTGTGCGCCTGTTGACCGGACGCCCGGATGCGTTTCTCGACGGCCGCGTCTTCGCCGCGGCGTACGCGAGGCTGACGGACGCAGACGCGCAGCGCGCCGGCCTCGAACGTGTGACTGACTTGCTGTCGGACGTCGCTGCGCTCTCGGACCAGCCGGTCCGGCGCCGCTCCGAGGAGCTGCAGCGTGGCCGCCTGTCGATCAGCCTGCTCTCGGACGAGCTCATCGAGTCCGCATGACCTCGTACGTCGCTCCGAGCCTGCTGACAGAGGGCGGGCCTTACCGTTTCACCCGCCAGATCGAGCGGCTCCTGGGGCAGCTCGGGTTCACCGATGTCGTCAACATCGACGGCAGCGGAGACCATGGCGGAGACCTCCTCGCGACGAGGCAGGGCAAGCTTTGGGCGTTCCAAGCGAAGTGGAAGAGCCGGCAGGCGGTTGGCGACGACGCTGTCGATGAGGTCGCTTGCGCGCAGGATCACTACGGAACCGATCGTGCTGTCGTAGTCACGAACACGCGCCTGTCCCCCGACGCGCTACGCCGCATCGACCAGCTTGGACGCATCGGCAAGGACATCAAGCCGTGGGACGGCGCGCTTCTGCAGGAGCTGTACGCCGGGGCCCCCGAGCACCCCGCGCTCGTCCTGCGCGACTACCAGGACGACGCCGTCAGCGAGCTATGGAGCGACCTGCAAGGCAAGCAGCGAGCCCTACTGATCCTCGCGACTGGCCTTGGCAAGACCGTCGTCGGCGGGGAGATCATAGGCCGGTTCCTGCGCGCGAACCTCGAGCAGGAAGTCCTCGTTGTCGCTCACACGAAAGACCTGGTTAACCAGCTCGAGCGTGCCCTCTGGCGGCACCTTCCCAAGGGTGTCAAGACGCAGGTACTGACCGGGGACGACAAGCCTCGCGACCTGCACGGCGTCACCTGCGCAACCGTCGCCAGCGCACTTGACGCCGTTCTGAAAGGCTGGCGCCCCGGTCTCGTCATGGTGGACGAGACCCATCACGTCGGTGAAGACGGGCAGTTCGACCGGCTGCTCACCGAACTCGCGGACGCGCTCCAGTTCGGTGTGACAGCCACCCCGTGGCGCGCGGACCAGTACGACATCGAGCAGCGATTCGGGGCCGCGAGCTACAAGCTCGGTATCGAGGAAGGCATGCGCCGCGGGTACCTGGCCGCAGTCGACTACCGCCTGTTCGTCGACAACATCGACTGGGACGTCGTCCGAGAGGCGAGCGAGAACCGGTACTCACTCAAGGAGCTCAACAGCAAACTGTTCCTCGTGCAGCGCGACGACGCCATCATCGACGCCCTGTCAGATGCCTGGCGCAACGTCCCTGCCCCGCGGGGCATCATCTTCTGCCAGACGATCGAGCACTGCGAACACATGGAGCAACTCGTCCGCAGGCGTCCAGAGTGGCGCAACGCCAGCGCGATCCACGCGAAGATGCCCAAGCGTGACCGGCAGCAGCGTCTGCTCGACTTCCGGTCCGGCCGCATCCCGCTCCTCATCGCTGTCGACATCCTCAACGAGGGCGTCGACGTCCCGGACGTCAACATCCTCGCGTTCGCGCGCGTCACGCACAGCCGCCGGATCTTCGTCCAGCAACTCGGTCGCGGTCTCCGCCTCCGGACCGGCAAGGACAGAGTCGTCGCGCTCGACTTCGTAAGCGACATCCGCCGCGTCGCCGCGCTCCTCAACATTCGCCGCCAGCTCGACCCCGATGGCGACGTCGAAGTCCTCCCTCGCGTCCCTCAGACCCGGATCGCGTTTAACGACGTCCAGGCCGAGAGCCTGCTCGAGCAGTGGATTCTCGACGCAGCCGATCTTGAAACCGCAAACGACGAGGCGAAACTGCAGTTCCTCGACCCGGACATCCTCCCGGCATGACGCGCGACCTGCTGCTGCCTGACGCACTACGGGCCGATGTTGTCCGCGCGCTCTACGCGGACGCGAACCAGCTCGGTTGGGCCAGCCTCGGCCCTCAGGCCAAGACCGTCGCCTTCAACCGTTGGATCGACGACCCGCGAGTCGGTGGCCGGCTCACCAGTTACATGAGCCCAGAGCAGGCCCGACTGTGGATCAAAGACGGCCCCATGAAGGAGTACGCCCGTGCGATGCGCGGCAGCGGCCGCTTCGCCGATTTTGGACGACAAGGCGGCACCAGCCCGCAGGACATCGTGAACCGTGCTCTCGGCGACGGCGCGCAGATCGAAGGGAAGATCGGGACGAAGCCGCCGCACTGCCTCGCCGCAGCCGGCGACGGAACCAAGGCCTACGTCACCTGGGGCGACGCCAGCAGCCTCAAGCACCTCCTGTGGGCCGCGGTGCGCGGTTCCATCGAGCATGACGCGCCAGGACACGTCGTCGTTCTCGAGCCGCCCGGCACAGTGACGCCGAGCGCGACCGCAGAACAGCAGAAGGCCGTTACAGATCGTTGTGGCCTCAGCCTTCACCACCTGCGGGAGCTCCTCGGAACCATGACACCCGAGACAGACGAGCCATGACACGCGCTCCCGAGGTCACCAGCCGCATCATGGCGAGTGTCCGCAACGCGAACACGGGGCCCGAGCGCTCGCTCAGGTCCGCCCTTCACCGCCGTGGTCTGCGCTACCGAGTACACCGGCGCATGCTCGGAAAGCCCGACATCACCTTCGTTGGCCCTCGAGTCGCCGTCTTCGTCGACGGTGACTACTGGCACGGCAACGCATGGCGAAGCCGCGGTTACGCCGACTTCGACAGCTACTACGCCCGCGGCGAGAACGGCGCGTTCTGGGCGGAGAAGATCCGCCGAAACATGGAACGCGACAAGCACGTCACCGAAGGGCTCTCTGCCGATGGGTGGTGCGTGATCCGGGTCTGGGAGACCGACCTCACGGTCGACCTCAACACTGTGGTCGACCGGATCGAGGCCGTTGTACGGGAACGGGCCGCATGACTGGCAAACAGAGCAAGACGAAGCAGCGGAACTCTTGCCAGTCGGTCGAACTCTTCGCCGGCGGTGGAGGCATGGCGCTCGGCATGCGCGAAGCCGGGTTCAAGCACAGTGCACTCGTCGAATGGTGGGCCCCGGCCGCCAAAGTCCTCCGTCACAATGCCGTGCTGAAGCCTGACCTGTGGAAGCCCGACAACGTCATTGAAGCGGATGTCCGCCTATCGCTCAACCAACTCGGCGAGCGCGGCACGGTCCAGCTCGTTGCGGGCGGGCCGCCATGCCAGCCGTTCAGTCTCGGCGGTACCCATGCGGGAGACACGGACGATCGCAACCAGTTCCCCGCGGCACTCGACGTCGTCCGTCGGCTCCGCCCCGAACTCGTCGTTTTCGAGAACGTTCCCGGCCTGCTGCGCCCAGGCTTTGAGCCGTACGTCGACTACGTCAAGGCCCAGCTCCGGCACCCCGACATCACTGCCAAGAGCGACGACGAACTCTGGAACGAACACCACGCCCGGATCAACAAGACCAAAGCTCTCCCCATCTACCGCGTCTACCAAGAAGGCATCGACGCGGCCAATCTCGGCGTTCCCCAGTCCCGCAAGCGCGTCTTTATCATCGGCATCCGCGCCGACGTCTCAGGCGCCGACACCTGGCACGAGCTCGACATGAGCCACAGCCGCGACGCCCTCCTGCACGACCAGTACGTCACAGGCACATATTGGGCACGACACAACCTCCCGCCACAGGACGCACCCGCCCGGCTCGCCAACGCCGTGAAGCGCCTAGAGGCCATCGGGCCGCCTGGCGACCAGCCATGGCAGACCCTTCGGGACGTCCTCACGACCATCCCCGAGCCAGGACAGGGCTCAGACGTACACCTGTGGCCGAACCACCACTTCATCCCCGGCGCACGCACGTACGCCAAGCACAACGGCAGCCCCCTCGACATGCCTAGCAAGACCATCAAGGCCGGGGTGCACGGCGTCGCTGGCGGCGAAGCGATGCTGCGCGAGCTCGACGGCACAGTCCGCTACCTCACGGTCCGCGAAGCAGCCATGGTCCAAGGCTTTCCGCAGGACTACGAGTTCCCAGGCCCCCGCAGCCGCGTCATGGGCGTCATCGGGAACGCTGTCGCGACTCATGTCGCCGCCACTTTGGGCAGGGCGCTTCGCCAGCACACCGCCGTATGAGCCGAATCCAGCGCCCCTGACTGTCGTAGTTGCGAGCCCGGCGCGTCGAGGACTTCCAGCGAGGCAGCGACAGCGTCAAGACGCCAGAGGGCCCATGCGGGTGCTTCAGCCCTGTCCCGCCAACCTCGCCGAACATGAGTCATTCCACCGCCTGTCGGCGCCCCTCACAGCGCAGAGGCTAATTGTCCGGCAATGTTAGTGGCGGACGAGGCGTTCCGGGTTCGCCCGTGGAAGCAGACAAGGCTCAGAGTGATGCGTGCGGACCGCGGGACGCCAGGCCACAACGAGCATCGCGAGGCCCAGGGGAGCCGACGACTGCCTCGCCTGCGCACCTGTCAGGCATGGACACACATCGGGTCACCGCGACCGCGATCGGCCCCGACTACGGCGCTATCGGCAGCTTGGGAGAGTTGCGCACCCTGGTCGGAGCGCTGCTCACATACGGCCTGATCATCGCCGTCCTGATGCTCGTCGTGTCGGCCACGACGTGGGCGATCGCATCCAGCTCGGGGAGTTGGCACACGGCGCAGAAGGCCAAGGTCGGCTGCTTCGTCGCCATTGGCGGGGCCGTCCTGACCGGTGGGGCGCTCGCCTGGGCGAACTGGCTGCTGGACCTCGGCGCTCACCTATGAGACGTCCGCCCTCGTCCTCAGGAGCCCCGATGAACCTCGCCACGGCCGCCGTTCTGTTCCCGCTCGACATCAGCATCAGCCCGAACTCCGACGGGCTGCCCGGCATCCAGCAGTTGCGCGACGTGGTCGGCGCCTCGATGACGATCGGGCTGATCCTCGCCGTACTCGCCCTCATCCTCTCGGCCATCGTCTGGGCACTCGGCGCGAACTCGTCCAACCCGCACCTCGCGGGTCGCGGGAAGGTCGGCGTCCTGGTCGCGCTCGGTGCCGCGATCGTGTGCGGGGCGTCGGTGACGCTCGTGAACTTCTTCTGGAACGTCGGCCAGCAGGTCTGAACGGAGACGTGGCATGGGTGTGTGCGATGTGCCGGTGATCCACCCGGTCTGCAACGCCGCCGGCGACGCTGCGGGCGCGGTCGTCACGGCGCCGTTCGACTGGCTGGCCCAGGGCATGAGTGGCGCGGCGGAGTGGATGTTCACCTCGGTGTGGCTGGTGATCGACTCCACGACGTACGTCGATGTGACCAGCGGCGAGTACACCGACGTCTACAGAATCATGTTCGGCGTCGGTGTCGTCGTGATGCTCGGCTTCTTCATGCTCCAGGTCATCGGCGCCATGATCCGCCGCGAACCAGCCGGCCTCACCCGCGCTGCCCTGGGGCTGGCGAAGTCGATCCTCGGGTCCTTCGTCGTACTCGCCCTCGTGGGTACGGCGTTGGAAGTGACCGACCAGCTGTGCGTCGGGATCGTCAACGCCGCCGGCACCAACATGGACGAGATGGGCGAGCGGGTCGGCGTCCTGGCCAAGGGACTCGGCACCATCCACCTCGCCGCACCCGGGGCGGGGTCGATCCTGACGATCTTCCTCGCCGGCCTCGCGATCGCCGGCGCGATGGTGGTGTGGATCAGCCTGCTGATCCGCAAGGCGCTGCTGCTGATCGCGATCGTCTTCGCCCCGATCGCCCTGGCGGGGTCGAGTTGGGATCACACCCGGGGCTGGGTCAGCCGGTGGGCGACGTTCGTAATCGCGATGATCTTGTCGAAGGTCGTGCTGGTGGTGATCTTCCTCCTCGCCACCGCGCAGGTCTCGGCGCCGATCGACGCGGACCTGGAGTCGGTCAGTCAGCCGATGGCCGGGGTCGTACTCATGCTCATGGCCGGGTTCGCGCCGTACCTGACCTACAAGGCGATCGCCTTCATGGGCTTCGACATGCACCACGCAATGTCGGCCGAACAGGAAGCCAAGGGAGCGCTCAATCGGCCCATGCCGATCCCACTCGCGCGCAGGACCGGGAGCGAGCCGACCAAGATCCTGGGAGACGGTGGTGGCGGTACGGCGCCCGGCGGGTCGCCTGCTGCGCCGCCGAGCGGCGGCCCGGGTCCCAGCGGCGGTCCTGCGGGCGGATCTCCAGCCGGTGCAGCAACGGGTGGCGGCTCCGGAGCGGTGAGCAATGGGGCTGCCGGATCCGGAGGGGCTGCGGCTGCGGGTGGTGCGGCCGCGGCCGGCGCGGTGGTGGCCAAGGAGGCTGCCACCGCCGGACCACGGCTCGGTGGATTCGTCGCGGCACAGGCCACCGACCAGGCGAAGGCGCCCGACCCTGCGGTCTCCTCGGCGGCGCCCGCACCGGTCCCGCCGCCGGTCGCCGAGTCCACGCTAGCCGACCCCGCCGAGCGGAGGTGACGCGGCCGTGCCGGCCTCGACTGACTCCGACCCGGCGTTGACGCCGGTCAAGTTCTCCCGCCTCACCCGCCGCGGGGTACTCCTCGGCCTGTCCGGGCCACAGCTCCTGATGGCCAGCCTCGCCTCGGGCACGCTCACCCTCGGTCTTTACGTGGGCGCCGTGGTGCTCACGTTTCCTGTCATCGGGGTGTTCGTCGCCCTGGCGTTCGTCGGCGCGGGCGGGCGGAAGCTGATCGAGTGGGTGCCGATCGGAGCCCGGTGGCTGTGGCGCTCATCCGGCGGGCAGCTGCTGTACCGGCGACGCATCGCGAAGCCGCGCCCCGCGGGAACCCTCGCCCTGCCCGGTGACGCCGCGCGGCTGCGTCAGTGGGTCGACCCCGAGACCGACGCGGTGATGGTGCACGACCCCCACGCCGCGACGCTGACCGCGATCGTCGGCGTCGCTCATCCGGCGTTCGTGCTCCTCGACCCCGCCGAGCAGGAACGACGCGTCGTGTCCTGGGGACGCGTCCTCGCAACCGCCTGCCGATCCGGCCGACTCGCGTCGCTGCAGGTGATGGAGCGGACGCTGCCTGAGTCCGGCAAGGGCCTGGCGGACTGGTGGGAGGCCCACGGCACCCGGACGGGTTCGTGGGCGTCGACGACGTACGCCGAGCTCGTCGACCGCGCCGGGCCCGCCGGCGAGCGCCACGCCAGCACCATCTCGATCTCCCTCGACCTCAAGACCGCCGGGCGCGCCATCCGCGCAGCCGGCGGCGGCAACCGGGGGGCAGCCGCCGTCCTGCGTCAGGAGATGGCCACGGTGCTCGCCGCGCTCCGCTCCGCCGATCTCTCCCCCACCGAGTGGCTGACACCCGGAGACCTTGCGCTGATCTTGCGCTCGGCCTACGACCCGGCCGTCGCCGGCGCGCTTGAACGCCATGGCGGCATCGGTCGTGACCTCGCCACCGCCGGACCGGTGGCCGTGTGCGAGTCGTGGGGCAGCCTGCGCAGCGACTCCGCGCACCACTGCGTGCTGTGGGTCAGCGAGTGGCCCCGCTCGCTGGTGTTCCCCGGCTTTCTCGCACCGCTGCTGTTGTCCTCGGGGATCCGCCGCACGTTCTCGCTGCTCTACACGCCGATGCGCACCGACCGCGCGGCGCGCGACATCCGTAAGAAGAAGACCGAGTACATCTCCGATGCCGCGCAACGGCAGAAGATCGGTCAGATCGAGGACGCCCAGCAGACAGCCGAGTACCACGACGTCCTGCAGCAGGAGGCCGACCTCACCGCGGGCCACGGCGTACTGCGCTGTACCGGCCTGGTCGCCGTCAGCGCGACCGACCCCGACGAGCTCGAACGAGCGGTCGCGGCGATCGAGCAGGCCGCGATCCAGGCCTCCTGCGAGACCCGACGGCTATGGGGACAGCAGGCGCAGGGGTTCTGCGCAGGGGCGCTGCCGCTCGCCCGGGGCATCTGATCGCTGGTCCGTCGCTGGCGACTCGCGTCCGCCGCAGCCGTTCGCGTTGACATGGTCGCCCGGTAGCCCGGTTCAGTAGCAGGGCGCGCCTTCGCAGCAGGGACGGATGTAGCCGCATCCGTCGCAGCGCTCGTGCGAGGTCTCCCAGCGCATCATCGTGTCGCAGTTCGGACACGGCTCGGTCAGATCAGCCACGACCTCAGCGTAGGTCGACCGGCGCGTGGGGCCCGGTCGACACGGCGGAGCACCGCGCGCACCTCATCGATGAGCACGTACGTCGACCGAGGAGGACCCGCATGCCTACCTTCGACGACTCGGTGGTCGATGCCGACGAGGTCCGCGAAGCGGTCCGCGGACTGGCCCACGCGACGCGCCGCATCGAGGACCCCGCCGGGGTGTACGCCGTCCTCGGCTCGATCAGTTCCGCGCTGGCGTCGTTGACGCAGACGCTGCATCAACTGGGCAACGTCCACGACGCCCCCGCCCCGAACACGAGGCTGGTCGCCGGGGATCCGCACGCCGGCCGGGCCGCGTCGTACCGCGTCTCCTCCGAGCTCCACCGTGCGGCCGAGATGGTCCATCAGGCCGCGGAGGTGGTCGATCGGGCGCACGAGGTCGAGGCGACGATCGCCTACGGCGCCCACGACGCCCCCGTCGCACCACCTCCGGCTCCGGCTCCTCGGTCGGTTCGCGACCACGGGTTGTCACTATGACCCCGTGGCAGGACGGGCGCCTCCACTCCGCCGTCCTGGTCTCTCCCGGCCGAGAAGGCCGCAAGGACCGCAAGCTGCGCAAGGCCGCCGCGCGATCCATGGTGTCTCAGGACCGCGACGCGCGTCGTACCGAGGCGAAGCGCAAGGCCGACGAGCTCACGGCCGAACGTCGCTCGACGGTGCGGCTGCCGCGCGCAGGTGAACCCGGACCCGCGGCGCTGCGGACACCGGGCCGGTTCCGGCTCCCCCGCCACCAGGACACCTCGGCCACGCTCGCGGGCGCGTACCCGTTCCTGGCCGAGGGCGGCCTGGGCAGCGAAGGCGTCTTCGTCGGCCAGGACCTCTACTCCGGGAGTTCGTTCGTCTACGACCCCTGGGTGCTCTACGCCCGCGGTCTGATCACCGCCCCGAACCTCGTCCTGGCCGGCATCGTCGGCTCCGGCAAGTCGTGTCTGGCCAAGAGCCTCTACACAAGGTCGATCCCGTTCGGGCGCCGCGTTTACGTGCCCGGTGACCCGAAGGGCGAGCACACCGCCGTTGCCCAGGCCGTCGGTGGGCGCGCGATCGCGCTGGGTCACGGGATGGCGACCCGGCTGAACCCGCTCGACGATGGCCACCGGCCCTCCGGTTACGACGACGCGCAGTGGGCCGCCCAGGTCGCCTCCCGCCGACGCGACCTCGTCGGCGCCCTCGCCGAGACCGTCCTCGGCCGTCGACTCACCCCCGTGGAGCACACCGCCGTCGACCTCGCCATCGATCGCGCCGTCCGCGGCGCCGATGTACCCGTGCTGCCGATGGTCGTCGACCGGCTCCTCGCCCCCGAGACCCCAGACGACCCGGACGGCCGGCTCGCCGAGGACGGACGACTCGTCGGCCACGCTCTACGCCGTCTCGTCGCCGGCGACCTGGCCGGGCTGTTCGACGGGCCGTCCACGGTGACCTTCGACGCGACGCTGCCGATGATCTCCCTCGACCTGTCCCGCGTCACCGAGAACGCGACCCTGGTCTCGGTGCTGATGACGTGTGCCTCGGCGTGGATGGAGTCCGCGCTCCTCGACCCCGCCGGCGGCCAGCGGTGGGTCGTGTACGACGAGGCCTGGCGGCTCACGTCGCACCCCGCGCTGCTGCGTCGCATGGACGCGCACTGGCGCCTGGCCCGGCACTACGGGATCGCGAACATGCTGATCTTCCACAAGCTCTCCGACCTCGACAACGTCGGCGACTCCGGCTCCGCGATGCGAGCCCTCGCCTCCTCGCTCCTCGCGAACGCCGAGACCCGCATCGTCTACCGCCAAGAGTCCGACCAGCTCGGCCCCACCTCCGCCGCACTCGGGCTCACCGGCACCGAGCAGTCCCTCATCCCCACCCTCGGCACAGGCCAAGGGCTGTGGCGGATCAAGCACCGCTCCTTCGTCGTGCAACACCAGATGCACCCCGCCGAGCACGACCTCTTCGACACCACCGCCCGCATGCGAGGAGGCGACCCCCGATGACCACCCACGTCCGCGGCCGCACCGCACGCGAGGAGAAGCTCGCCGCACTCCACGACCAGCTCACCCACGCGGTCACAGCGCTCGTGACCGGTGAGGACTGGAAACGCGCGCTGACCTTCGCCGCGCAGTTCCGTTCCCGCAGCCTCAACAACACCATGCTGATCCACGCCCAGCACTACGCCGCCCACACCGAGGGCCGGGTGCCCGACCCGACCCCGACCTACGTCGCCGGCTTCCACCAATGGCTCTCCCTGGGCCGCCACGTGATGAAGGGCCAACAGGGGTACGGCATCCTCGCGCCCGTCACGGCCCGGTTCGCCTCGGCCACCCCCGCCGACGCCGGGTCCTGGCACCGCCTCGGCCGAGGCGAGAGACCCGGAGCCGGGGAGTCGGTGAAGTCGAAGCTCATCGGGCTGAAGCCCACCCACGTCTGGGATGTCTCCCAGACCGCCGGCGACCCCGTCCCCGTGCTCCCCCGCCCCGTTCTGCTCCAGGGGCAGGCACCGGCCGGGCTGTGGGACGGACTCGCCGACCAGATCACCGCCCGCGGCTACGAACTCCGCCTGGTCTCCTCCGCCACGGCGATCGGTGGCGCCAACGGCCCGACCGACTTCCTCACCCGCGAGGTCTCGATCCGCATGGACATCGACGACGCCGCCCAGACCAAGACCCTCGCCCACGAACTCGGCCACGTCCTCCTCCACGCACCCCGAGACCGAACCCTGGACGCCGAAGCGGCAGCCGACGCCACCCTGCACCGCGGGATCGCCGAGGTCGAAGCCGAGTCCGTCGCCCTCATGGTCGGCGCCGCCCACGGCCTCGACACCACCTCCTACACCGTCCCCTACGTCTCCACCTGGGCCGCGAGCGTCCCCAACAAGACCCCCGCCGAGGTCGTCCAGTCCACCGCCGAACGGGTCCGCAGCACCGCGATCGGGATCCTCGACCGACTCGACACAACTCAGGTCGGCGACGGCACCCCACCCGGGCTCGACCGCGACACCCTCGGCCGGCGGTCGGCTGCCCCGACGCTGCCCTCGGGCGTGCGACGCGGCGACCCGGTGCTCGGGTCATGAGGATCCCCGTCGTCCTGGCCACCGCCCACGTCGAGGTCGGCGGGGACGGACAGTTGCTCGTCGACGTCGACGGGGAACCCTTCGCCGCCGACAGACACCTGGACCGGGACGATCTGTCGACCGTACTCGACCAGATCACCACCACCCTCGGCACCGCCGTACGGGTCGAGGTCCACGAGCACGACGGCACCACGTACGCCGACATCGCCACCCCACCCGACCCCGACCACGCCGCCGACGTCCCGGAACCGGTCCAACCGGTCGAGCCCGTACCCATGCCCGGCCTGACCGGCGCCGGCTTCCAACCCGGCGAGGAAGTCGCCATCGCCTACGTCGTCGCCCGCTACACCGCCGACGCCAACGGGCGCGCACACCTCCAGCTTCCACCGGTCCTCGCCGCCGCGAACCGGAACCGGCTCGTCCTGCTCGGCATGACCTCCCAGATCACCACGGCCATGGAACCACGCTGATGGGCCCGCGAAGCCACTCGGTCGACAACGACCTCACCAACGCCGCCCTCATCGCCCTCTGCGCAGCAGCTGGGACAACGCTCCTGTTGTGGGCGGCGGGCTCCATCACCGCCTTCGCCGCCGGCACACAACAACCCGACGCCGGCCCGACCTCAAGCCTGCGGGTGCTCGCTCAGCCCGGCTCGCCGGGGGTCGCGCTCGCGGCTCACGATCTCCCCACACCCGCCTACTGGGCCGTCGTACTCCTCCTCGTCGGCGTCTTCGCGACAGCCGCGTGGGGCACGTGGCTCCTCGTCGCGCGCGCTCGACACCGCGCCGCCCACGACCCCCGCCGGATCCGCGGCACGGCCACCGTCCGCGACATCGACGCCGTCGCCTCCGAGAAGGCCCTGCTACGCCGGGCCGGCACCCTGCGTCCCTCCCTGGCCCGCCCCCGAGCAGCCGACGTCGGCTACCTCCTCGGCACCAGCCGCGGACGCGGGATCTGGGCCTCGGTCGAAGACTCGATCCTCGTCATCGGCCCACCCCGGTCCGGCAAGGGACTCCACCTCGTCATCAACGCGATCCTCGACGCACCCGGCGCCGTCGTGACCACCTCGACCCGCCCGGACAACCTCGCCGCCACTATCCGGAGTCGGCAGAAGCTCGGGCCGGTCGCGGTCTTCGATCCCCAACGCCTCACCGCCGGCATCGACGAAGTACACAACGCCGGGGTGCGCTGGTCACCGATCCGCGGCTGCGAGAACCCGCTGACCGCGATGATCCGCGCCACCGGGCTCGCCTCCTCCACCGGACTGTCGACCGGCGGCACCGACTCCGGCGGCTTCTGGGAAGGACGCGCCCGCGCCGCGCTCCAATCGCTCCTGCACGCCGCCGCCCTCGACCAGCTACCGACCCGGGTCCTGTTCGAGTGGTCCCTGTCGGCGAACGCGGCCATGGACGCCGTCGGCATCCTCGCCAGCCAAGCCGGAGCCGCACCAGGCTGGGCCGACTCCCTCCAAGGAATGATCGAGTCCGACCCCCGCACCCGGGACTCGATCTGGATGGCCGTCTCCCAAGCCATGGCCTGCCTCGCCGACCCTCAGGTCCTCGACGCCGTCAGCCCTGAGCCCGGTGAGGAGTTCGACCCGACCCGGTTCCTCACCGACAACGGCGCCCTCTACCTGCTCGCCACCGGCGCCGGTGCCGGCGCCGCTTGGCCGCTCGTCGCCGCCTTCCTCGAAGACCTCACCGAAACCGCACGCCACCTCGCAGCCTCAGCCCCCGGAACACGTCTCGACCCCCCGCTCCTGCTCGCGCTCGACGAGATCGGCAATCTCGCTCCACTGCCCTCCCTGCCGGTACTCATGGCAGAGGGAGGCGGCACCGGGATCACGACCATGCCGGTCCTTCAGTCACTGGCGCAGGCCCGCAACAAGTGGGGCGAGCACGCCGCCAGCACCATCTGGGACGCCTCCATCGTCAAGGTCATCCTCGGCGGCGCCTCCGCCTCAAAGGACCTCCAAGAACTCTCCCTCCTCGTCGGAGAACGCGACGAACCCACCGACACCGTCACGATCAGCGAGCACGGCGCGAAATCCATCCAACGATCCACACGGCAGCGGCCGATCATGCCGCCCGAACGTATCCGCATGCTCCCGTTCGGCACCGGTCTCGTCCTGCTCCGCAGCGCTCCACCCATCGTGGCAGGACTTCGCCGCTGGGCCGCGCGGTAGCCACCTTCGCGCACCGTCCGACCCCGACCTCGGGCACTGCACACCGGCTCCCTTCTGTTGTCAACCGGCCGGTCTGAGGGTGTCGCCGCGTTGGGTCTTCCGGGCTGGACTGGTCGGGCGTAGCGTCGGTTTCGCGGGTCCGGGAAGTGGCTGATCCGAAGTGTCGATGTGCGGGGGCAGGTCGACCGCGCTGGATTCTTGAGTCGCCCCGCAGTGCCCTCCCGGACCCGTGCCAGCTTCGGTGACTGCTGCGAGGTCGGCGTCCGCGAGGAGCTGTCGGTAGATCGCATCGGAGATCCTGCGCTTGAGACATCGCAGGGCTTCGAGGGGCTTCTTGCCCTCGGCTCGCTTTCGGCGGTAGTAGGTGCGGCCCTCGGTGTCGAGACGGAGCTGAGTGACGGCGGCGATGTGGATCATGTGGTTCATCCGTCGGTTCCCGGCACGCGAGAGCCGGTGGCGGTTCTGCTCGCCGGAGGACGCGTCGAGTGGTGCGGTACCGGTCCAGGACGCGAACCGGTTGCGGTCGGCGAACCGGGTCACGTCGCCGACGTCGGCGAGCACGCGGGCCGCGACCACTGGGCCGACGCCGTGGATGTCCATCAGCCGTGACTCGCGGGCGAGGACGATGGTCTTCAGCTCGGCGGTGGCCTTCTTGATCTTGGCCTCGACCGCGATCAGCTCCGCGAGTTCGTCGGCGGCGATCCGGCGGCGGGTCTTCCCAGCGATGTCCCGTGGGCGGACAGAGGCGAGCATGGCCTTGGCCTGTCCGGTAGTGATGTCGCGTTTGGCCTGGCCGGGCAGGAGTTCGGCCAGCAGCGCCTGGAGCCGGTCGACGGTCTGGACCCGCCGCCGGGTCAGCGCTTCGCGGCGGTCGGTGAGCATCCGCAGCGCCTCGAGCTCACCGTCGACGTGAAGGACTCGCAGGGTATTGGTGCGGACCGCGACGATCGCGATGGAGTGGGCATCGCGGGCGTCGGTCTTGCGGTTGTGCCCGGTGTCGAAGAGCCTGACCCGGGCAGCAAGCTTGGCCGGCACGTCAACGACCTGCTCACCGGCTTCCAGGAGCCGTTGCGCCAGCGGGCGCCCGACACCATTGGCGCCTTCAACTGCCCAGATCCGGTCGGGCCAGCTGTTCGCGTACGCCCGCATCGCGGTGTAGCCGGCCTGGTCGGTGGTGAAGCGGCCTGAGCCGAGAAGCTTCTCGTGCTGGTCGACGACCTCGATCGTGGCCGACAACTTGTGGGGGTCGACCCCGATGATCACGTGCTCTGCTTGCTGTCCCATGTGCTGCTCCCGCCTGTTGCTCGTTCCGTGGTGGACGGCGAGGTGGGCATTGCTACTACGAGCAGGGCAGTCCCTTCTTGAGCCACGCCTCGTCAGCGGTGCCCGGCGGGCTGCAGACCGATAGCGAGCCACACCCGGTAGCCGGGTGGGCAGCCCAATAGAGAGCGAACCCGCCGGGCACCTGGACCGAGTCTGGCCAGACATCGATCCTGCCGGGAGTCTCTAGTAGCCCAGAATGACGCAGTTGCTCCGGCTCTGCGGATGCGGGACTGCGAACTTGTCGCCAAGCCACGATGTAGTTGGTCCTGCGTTTGATGGGCTCAGCACATCGGATTGCTACACCTCGTAGGAACTCGAGTCACTGGTCGGTGATCGGGGCCTGCTGGAGGGCTTCCAGCACATGACCCGGTGTCACCTGCTTGTCGCGCAGTTGCTCATAGCCCGCGATCACTTGGTCTGGATCTAGGCCCGCCGCCTTGGCCTTCTTACGCAACTCCGCGACCTCAATCTCGTCCTCCAAGGCTTCCTTCGCAGCGATGGCGTCTTCGTGCCGCAGTCTCTTGGCTGCTTCCTGCTGCCCGCGCTGCCACATGTACCAGCCGCCGCCCGTGGCTCCGATTGCACCGCCGATGAGTGCTCCGGCGGCGGCAAAAAACAGGAGAGGTGAACTTGAGTTCGGCATTGTTCTTCCTTTCGAGATTGTGACGCGACGTCTGAGCTGAGTCAGAGGCCGGCTGCGCGACGCAGAGCTTCGAGGTTGGTTCTGGCCAGCCTTCGGGCATCGGTTTGGTGAATGTCCGCGATGATTCGTTCGATGGCCTGGACGTCACCTGGTTTGGAGGCTTGGGTTTTGCGGCGGGAACTGGGGAAGTCGGTTTCGGTGAGGAGTCGCTCTACTGGCATGTGGGCGATGGTTTCGGCGGGCATCGCAGCGTTGACGGAGAAGTAGCAGCCGAGCGTGGCGGCCTGGTCGATCTCGTCAGGGGTGCCGTTGAACCAGTGGAGAATGGCGCCGGGGTGGGGTTGTTCGGTGAGTGCCTCGAGGACGTCTTTGGCGCGTCCGGTGCTGTGGATCGAGATCAGGACGGTCCGGTTGGTGCAGGCGGTGAGGATGCTGTCGAACACTTCGCGCTGTCGGGTGCGGTCGCCGCGGCGGTCCATGCCGACTTCGCCGACGAGGGTGAAGTAGTTAAGGGCCCGAGTGAAGGTTCCGGCGTTGTAGGCGTCGAGCGCGTCGGGCCTGCCGGGGTGGACGCCGAGTCCCCAGGTGAGGCTGGTGTCTTTGCGGCGGGCGACGAGGCGGGCTTCGTCGATGCTGCGGGTGACGGCGAAGACGTGGGCGTTGCCGAGTGCATTGACTTGTGCGGGTGTGACGTCGGGAGCGACGTGTGCGTGGGTGTCGAGCATCGGCGGGTTCGTCGGCGGGTTCACAGCCCCAGCATCCTGGTTGTCATCTGGGGACACCGAACAGTTCCTTTCGGCCTCGCTGGACGAGGTTGAGTGCGGCGGTGAGGTCGTAGCCAGGTGGCCATGAGGCGGACGCGATGAGGTCGTCCTCAGTGATGCTGCGCTTTTCTGCGAGTTCGAGTGCCCACAGGTCGTCGTGCCTGCGCTTGCGGTACGCCTTGAGGACGGTCTTCTTGAGGCGGTTGACGAGGTAGTCGGTGGGGTCGCTGACCCCGGCTCCGTCGTAGGAGCCACGCCGGACTAGGCATGCGTAGCAGAGACCGCAGTTGATGTTGGGGTCGCCGCCGAGGGCCTTCTTCATGCGCCCGGAGTCCAACTTGGCACAGGAAAGGGTGTGCTTGGTGATGTCGAGGAAACCAGCGGGTGCGGTGGCGAGGGTCTGCTTGAGCAGTTCGCCCTTGGTGAGGTTCAGGTAAGGGTTGGTGACCTCGACGCTGATGCCGGTCTCGGTGAGGATCTGATTCACGAGGTGGAAGGTCCACGGATGGGTGGACTTGGTGGACAGGGCGCCACCGCGGGAGGCGACCAGTGGCACGTTGAGGCTGGTGTAGCCGTTCTCCGGGACGATGACGGTGGGTGCGTTCACACCGTCGGCGGCAGCGATCGCCATCGCCATGAAGAGAAACGACCTCGTGCGAGTGGTGTTCTCCTGTTTGCGGTCGCGGGGACGCAGTTCGTCGCGCAGCCAGGTGAACTCGGGCACTTGTTCGGTCAGCCATGCATTGATGGAGCGTTGGGCGTGCTTGACTGAGGTGGCGGAGTCGCGGTGACCGACGTGCACTCGGTCCTTCGCGGTGGCCAGATGGTCGACTGCGCCACAGAGCGAGTCGAGCCCGCCGGAGAGGAGCATCGCGGACGTGGCGGACTGGTGCGGCGCCGTGATCGCCGGATCGGCTGTGGGTGTGTGTTTGCCGATCGGCACCGAGTGCAGGGTCCATTCGTCGCCGCTGATCCACGCGAGCAGGTCGGTGACAGTCTCCCCTGCACGGCCGGTCCACACCTTGGGGTCGTGGACGTGCACGGTCATGGCCAGTTGGCGTCCGAAGGTTGCAGGGCGTCGGGTGCGGAGGTCGGCGACGTAAGCCACTGCGGCGATGTGGAGGAGGTCGGCGGCGGCGGCGCTTACGTCTCCATAGCTGGTGAGGTCCCACTCCAGTGCGGTGCGGACGGCGCTTCCTTGGCCCTTCGCAGGCCACCAGAGCCGCTGCACGCCGGTGGAGGTGGGGAGAGTGATGGCCTCGTCGGGTGCGAGGAGTTCAAAGTGTCGCGTCCGGTCAGTCATCCGATTGCCTTCCGCAGGAACCCCAGCGCCTTATCGCGGTACTCAGCGACCTTGTTCATCAGTGCCTTCACGCCGATACGGGGGCCGTCGGTGACGCCGCTGTACTTGGCGGTTCCCCGGATGTACTGCTTGAGGTCCTTCTCGTGCTTGAGGACCTGGTCGGGGGTGAGTTTGAGCGACGCCTTGTGTGAGGTCAGCTCGACGAGGGCGGTTTGGTAGATGTAGGCGGACATGAACGCGGTGATGGAATCTTCGGTGCTTCGAGTGGGGTCGTAGCTGAGTTCCTTGAGCGCCTCAAGGGCGGCACGCCGCAACACTTCTTCGTCGGGTGACCCGGGCGCGCCCAGCACCTTGTCGAGGATGTAATTGCAGCGGTCGTTGATCGACATGTCACGCATGTCTTCGAGCCGTATGCCGACGCCGAGAGCATCAAGGTCGGTCTGACTCCCTGTGAGCGCTGCATGCCCTGCGTAGACCGCAGCGCCGCCGCGGGCGGCGTTCGAGGACGACATCCCGCCACCGGAGCGACGACTGCGACCACTGCTAGGTGATCCGTCGGCCCCAGTCCGTCGACCGAGGAGCACACCAGGGTCGTAGTCGTAGGTCGTGGGCGTGCGGGGCACCGGGAATAGACGGTTCACCGCATTGGCGATCTGCTGCACCGTGGTCGCCACTTGCGTCGGTGTCGCCGGTCCCGATGCCGGGAGGGCACTCACCGCCTCGTGTGCGTCACCCCAGGACTGCGAACCGCTGCCTCCGTAAGCCCCGGACGTGCCCATCAGGCACCGACTCCGGCTCGCGCATCGGCCTGTTCCTGCGCGGTCGCGCGGACGCCGGACGACACCTGCTGGTTGGTGGCGAGGTCTTGGAGGAGTTGGTCGACCGCACCTCCGGGCACCTGCGAGATCTCGAAGACGTCGATCACCGCGATCCTCGTGAGACCGTAGCGACGCAACCACCCACACACCTCGGCCGCCAGCAACGGGTCTCCGATGGCGATGCGGCACGCGGACTCGATGGAGTAGGACGGGTTGTCGATCGCGACGAGGCGACTGAAGAGGCGCTCCACAATGACGCGCCGAACAGCCGCCTCAGCGGCCAGGACCTGCTCGACGGCGCCCATGCGAGTGGCTTCGGACGCGTGGGCCAGCTCAGCGAGGAGCGCGAGCTCAGCATCGGTGAGACCGGAGCCAGCGCTAAACGAAGTGAACGATGCCGCAAGGTTCACGTACCGGTCGAACTGGTCCATCGCCGCTGCGATCGAGGGATCCGATCCGGCCCAGAATCTGGAGGCGCCAGAAACATCGTCGGGCTTCTCGGCGTGCTCATCTCCCCTGCCCCAGGCCTCCCATGCGCTGACGAACGCCGTCCGGTCGTTGGGGTCGACCTGCTGGAGGGCCTCGAAGTCCTCCGGGAACCGCTGCTCCAGGAGATACAACTTGAGCGACACGTCCGGCTTGATGGTGACCTCGCGGGCGTTCGCGATGGCCTCACGCACACCCCAAGCGTTGAGAAAACGCTTGATCGCTCGCGGGCTCGACCACTGGTCACCACTCAGTCCGCGCGCCACCAGGGCGGCCATACGCCGGTCGGCCACGTCAGGACGGTGGGCGGCTTCCGGGTAGTCGCCGTCGTGGAGCAGCGGGTACTGGCGCTCGCGACGCCGCTCGGCGGTGTGCAAGACGAGTGCCTTGAACGCGGGCTGGGTATCGTTGGCCTCACAGCGCTTCTGGCAGAGCAGGAGCGTCACGAAGTCCTCGGTCGTCTCCGGAGTGAGCCGCGGCAGCGAGACCGGCAACTGGACGATCTTCTCCAGGTAGCGGTCGGCGAACTCACTTCGGCCGCCCGCGTGGATGTCCTGAGCGATGGCCCACCGGATCATGTCCTCCTCGGCGGCGAGAATGAACGCCATCTTCGGCACCGCAAGAAACACCTTGATCGCTTCGAGGGACGCGACCACCGACGCGGGCTTACAACGATCGAGGTCATCGACAAGCACAACGACCTTGTCGATGTCCTTCGCGCTGTCCATCATCTTGTCGAACTCGTCACGGAAGCCCGCCATGTTGGTGGGCTGCTCCTTCGGGTCAGGCGTGAAAGCCTTGATGATGGCGAGTGGATCAGCCGACATCGTGATGGCGCTCTTGGCGATCGTGGCCCCTACGCGCTTCCAAGCGATACGCGTCAACAGGTCGCCGACCTTCTCGGCGAAGCAGGCCGGACGCTGAGTGCGCAATTCGGTGAGCAGGTGACTGATCAGGGTGGCGCGTACGTCGTCGCTATCCTCGAACTCCCACGGATCGACCCGAACGACCAGGACACGCTCGTTGGCTTCGAACCGCTCTGCGAGCATGTCGAGCGCAGACGACTTGCCGCCACCCCACGGTGACTGCAAGGCGACGGTGACCGGGTCGAGATCCTTGGCGAGGAGTGCTGCGGCGACCGCGTCGACGACGGTGTCAATTCCGAGAAGATCAGTGACTGTGGGATTGTCGTCCCACAGCCTCATGCTTTCTGTCATGTTCCCCCGCTTGCTAGCCGAAGCCGGTCACGAGCTGCCCCGGACCCAGGCCCCACGCCTGATCCATCTCGTAGGGCCCGAAGATACGGGTCGCCACCGACACTTTCCCGGAAAGTCGGCAGGATCGTGTCGGGTGAGCTTCTAGCTAGGGTGGCGACGTGGGATCAGAGGATAACGTTGCGGATCGTCTTGCCGGTGATGCGCTAGGGACGCTTGTCCCAGGTGCCAACACGATCGGCGAGAAGGCAGCGGGCTTGGTTCGTCGAGAGTGGGCTCGGCTCACATCACGGGCCCTGAAAGTTGCCGAGGAGCGCTCGGGCCTGACACGCGAGGAGTTCGCGGATTGGGTCGAGACGGAGCCTCGGGCCGTTCCGCTCTACATGAAAGTCTTGTGGGCTGCAGGGATGAACGGTCATGACGCCACTCTCCGCGCGATGGGTGCCGTGCTTGGTGAGGCCGCCAGCGCGACCGCGCGAAAGGACGAGGAGGGTTTCACCCGCGCTGAGTTGGCACTGCAAGCGATGACCGATCTCGGCCCTCTGCATTTCAGGGTGCTGGCTGTGCTCGCTGACAGCGTCGTCGTAACCCAGCAAGACGGCGGCGACAACCTTGGACAATTTGTGGCGGATTATGTGGCTACGAAAGCGGCAATGTCGGAGGTCGTGGTTGAGCACTGCCTGTTGAACCTGGCGAACAGTGGACTGACCACGCTGACCTCCGTCTTTGGAGCCAACGCCTATCCCCTTACGGACCTCGGGCGCGCGGTCCTGAGGGCCGCCGAAGAGGTCGTTTGATCCGCGGTGGCCAGGAGCACGAGCCGACCTGGGTTTCCGCACATACGTCGAGCTGTGCAGTTCACCTCGATTGTGGACGCCGGTCATGCCGCGAGTCGCGCGTGGGCCACCCGCGTCTTTCCCCCGCCTTTGCCGCGTCTCGCCCATCGGAATCAGTTGCTGTCTGATCGAAGGAGCGGCCCTGGGGGAGCACCTACCTGGTGAACGCAGCCCTGAATCGGGGTTGCTCGCCGGGAGGAGCCGCTGATGTCCATTCCGACCCAGATGAGCCTGGTCGGGTTCGTCGCCTCGTCGCCTGAGTTGTACTTCACCAACGCCGGCGCCGAGCGCTGTCGTCTCCGGGTGGGTGTGGAGCAGTGGCGCAAGGAGGTCGACGGGAGCTTCACCAAGCTCGACCCGACCTTCCACGACATGGTCGCGTTCGAGAACACCGCACGGGAGATCTACGCACGGTTCCGCCGCGGTGACTCGTTCGTGGCCAGCGGTCACATCCACGAGTACGAGGCCGAGCGCACCGGTCAGATCCGCGAGGAGTTCGTCGCCCGCAAGATCGGCCACAACGTCACCCAGACCGCCTACGAGGTCCAACGCCACCGCCTCGACCCAGCCACACCGACACCGCTGCCGCCCAGCGAGCAACAGCGACCCGCGGTCGGTCTCTGACCAGCGCCCGTCGTGGACACCCACTCGCGGTACGACGAGTCCCCCGACCCGTTCGCGCCCGCCGGGCCCCTTCGTGAGGACCTGCCGGCGCCGATCAACTGGAACCTCCTCACCGGCGAGGAGGCTGACTACGAGTGGCATGACCTCGACCGGTGGGTGAGGTGGTTGAAGGACAGCCACGGACTCCCGCCCTCCGTCGTGCCGCCGTTCTACTACCTCCACGACGAGCTGGTCTGGGAGCTCTCGGCCCTGCACACGCATTGGCTCAGCTGCTACCACCCGACTGCCTCACCCTCCGCGCCGATCTCCTGGCGGCGCGACTTCGACGACGCCCGACGCCGGCTGCGCGACTGGGTCGCGCTCTGCGGCACTCGGCTCGACCGGGACCGACCGACCCGGATCACCGCCTGGCCAGACGAGACCCCGCTCCCCCAGGCTCCAGAGGTCGAGATCCCGGACCGGGACCGGCACTTCGAGGACTTCGTCCGCGCCGACGTCCTGCGCCGTCAACGCATCGAAACGCTGACCACCGGCTCGCCTCCGGAGTGATCCAGAGGAGCCCTGTGGCCCCGGTTCGCGGCCCCGTCTCCACAACCGCGTGACAGACACCGGCCCGACCGGGCGGAGCCCGCGACCCTCGAAGCAACGCTCACGGAAGGAACCGATCGTGCTTCTCCCCCACGCCCGCACCCTCACCCGGGCGAGATCGTGCCTGGCCGCGCTCGCCGATCAGGCGCCCTCGATCGACGCCTCCTCGGCCTACGAGCACGTGCTCATCGAGCTGGACCGCCTCCACGCCGACGACTGCCCCGCCATCGACCCCGACGACGTCCCCGCCGACCCGGCCCTGCTGATTGCCCACGCCACGTCGGCAATCGAGAACCTCCACCAGCACGGCGTCGATGCCCTGAGTGTCGAGCTCGTCCTGGCGATGCTCGTCGACGCCGCGTCCCTGGACAGGACGTGATGTACGCCGAGACCGGCGCCGCGATGCGCCACGAACTCGCGGCCCTACTGCGCCAGCACCGGGTCCAGCAGCAGTTGGGCGGGCCAACCCGGGAGGCCCGCGTCGAGCTCGGGAATCTCATCCGCGAGTACCGCCAGAGCGTCCTCGTCTGGATGAACCAGGCCATGCACGCCGCTCGGCCGGTCGTGTTCTCCAACCTGCCGCCGGCGGACCCGAACCCCTTCCGCTCCGTCGGGTCCTCGGGGCCCCTGACAGCGGCGGCCGAGCTCGCCCGCACGGTCCACCTCGCCACCCAGCACTCGACGGCCCACCTCGCGACGAGCGAGGCACTCGCGACCCCGCACCCCAACGCGATGGTCGAGCACTGGCGCCGGGCCGCCCGGGCCGCGGCCCTCGCCGAGCACGACACCGCACCCGAGGTCGCCGTCGCCATGACGACCGCCCAGGCCCAGGCCCTGGTCGGCGACATCGCCGCCCTGACCCAGGCCCTGGTCGTGCTCGACCGGCGCTACACGAGAGTGCCCGGCTGGGAGCCCCTGGCCGAGAGCCCACGCCTGGGCTGGGCCTCCCTCGCGGCCGCGCTTGACGTGGGCCTCCGCCAACCCGACTACACCGTCGACCACCTGGGCTGGCGGCCCAAGACGAAGGTCATCACCGGCCCGGCCCGACCCGGGATCCTGGGCGTGCTGCAGGCCGAGCACAACCTGGTGATCCGGATGCGGGCCCGACCCTCGGTGCCCAACCTGCGCCTGGTCGTGGACTCCCAACGACTCCTCACCCACCACCTGGGCCCGTTCGCCGCCCGCATCGATCCGCGCCTGACCGGCGCGTGGGCGGACCGGGCCGCGACCTACACCCTGCTCCAGCGCCAGCTCCGCGAGATCAGCAGCCTCATCGGCAACGGCGGCCTGGCCGCCGCCGAAGGCGCCCACGCCGTCGCCCGGGTCCGCGCGCTGCCCGCGGACACGATCATCGAGCCCCGCGTCCTCGCCGGACTCCAACTCCTGTTCCACCGCCTCGACCACCGGATCGCGGACGTCATCGAACACGGCATCCAGCGCAGCACCTTCGTCCAACGCGTCACCCTGCCCCGCCTGGTCGAGGGCAGCGGGGACCTCGTCCAGCCGGTCCGCGAACGATTCGTCCCGATCACGGCCGGCATCGACCTCGCCGTGGTCCGCACCGTGCGGGAACGACTACGCCCCGCCGCCACCGCCCGAGCCGAGGCCACCCCCGGCCCGTCCCGCGTCGACCTGCACTTCGCCGTGATCCATCGGCCTCTCCAACGGCGGTCCAATGACTTCCCCTACGCCTGACAGCATCTGTCCGCAACCGCGATAGCTACGGGCCGGATCGGAGAACAAGCGTCGGCCGAGCACCGCGGGTCGCCGCGTCGTAAGCTCCGGCCGGAAGCGATCTGGGAGTGCTGGGAAGGGAGACCGGCACCACGCGTTGCTCGGAGCACTCCTCGTCGAGACGGGACCAACTTGGCGCCGCGATCAGGACTCTGACCCAGCCGCCGAGAGAGCAGAGTTTCCGCCACCGAGCACGAACGGCGCGTGGAAGCACTGCGGCGGCGGCGAACCTCGACCCTGCTCTTGCTGGACCGTGCACCGGACCACCCGACGCGGGTCTCGATGCGCGTTCATGTCCCGCAGGACTCCCCCGATGACCCTGGAGTTCCAGCCTCGTTCGGGCTGGCCAATGGTCACAACGCATCGACCGCGGCCCGCTCTCGCCGCTGCGCACCGGTGTGTCACGCCTCGCCCTGCTCGTCATCAGCATCCCGGTCTCCGAGGGGATCGATGCGCTCCAACATCTCCTCTTCATCGTCGCTTCCGGTCCTGCCCAGCAGGGATCCGTCCGGATCGACGGGCCGGAACGCGGTCTCGAGCGTGTTCGAGGCGACGAAGTCGATGGCCCGCTCGGGTTCGATGTAGTGACCCTCGGTGACGGCGGTGGAGGTGTGACCCAGGTGGGCCGCCGCTGCCTCGACGCTCAATCCCCGCGCGAGGACGGTGGCCCCGGTACGCCGGTACCACCGCGGCGTGATCCCGGAGTCCGCCAGGCCGGCGAGTGTCACGAACTCGCGGAACGTGCGGCGGAAGTTGTGGAGGCTGAGCGGCGCACCACTCCGGTTGTGGAAGATGGTCCACTGCCGCTGATCGGGCTGCAGCATCTTCACGCGAACTCGGATGATGTCGGCGGCGAAGTTGGGGACAGGGAGCATCCGCACCGAGGCGTCCGTCTTCGGGTGGTCCTGGCGAAAGGACCCGTCGCCCTTGCGGTACACCACCGTGCCGCGAACGGCGATGACCATGCCCTTGCGGCCGTCGAAGACGTCACAGCCACGCAGCGCCAGGACCTCGCCCGGGCGGACCGAGGTACCCAGCATCACCTCACACGCATCACGAACCTGACCGTCCGGTTTCGGCCCCATCACTCCGGGCCCGGTTCGCCACTCCGCCGCGGCCTTCCGGATCGCCTGGACCTGCTCCAAGCTCATCGCCTGGACGCGACCCTTCGGCTTGGCGAGCGGCGAGGTCCCCTCGACGGGGTTTCGAGACAGCGCGTCCTTGCGGAGGGCGTAGCCGAAGAGCTGGTTCAGCACCGTGCGGGAGTGCTTCGCCCGCGAATAGGACACCGCGGCCTCTGCCTTCAGGAAGGTCTCGACCCGTGCTGTCGTGACCTCGGCGAGACTGAAGTGCTCGAAGTAGGGACGCACGTGCAGTCGCAGGTCGTCGCGGTAGTTGTCCTTCGTGCCCTCACCGATCGTGCGCGTCTCCAGGTCGCTCAACCACTGATCGGCCAGTGCGGTGAAGCTGCTCTCGATCCCCAGGGTGCCCCCGCTCCCGAATCCGCGGCGGCCGGCGAGGCGGCGCTTCAACTCCGCCTCGGCAAGCCGTTCGGTTCGGTCGGTCGCGCGGACCCGGCGCAGCCGGCCGTCCAGGTCTCGGTGACGGGTGGAGGCGCAGAACCGGCCCGTGGCCAGTTTGGTGACCGTGATCGTCCCGAAGGTGCCGATGGCAGTCCGGGGGCGACCGCCCCTCATCCCCGCTCCCGGCGCGGGTGGCGGTGTGCGTCGTCGGTTTCCAGGCTCGCGAGCCAGGCCTCCACCTCGGCACGCCGGAAGCGCAGCTGACGTCCGATCCTGAACCCCCGAGGGCCACGTCCCTTGCTGCGCAGGTCGTACAGGGTCTTCACCGGCACGCTGAGCTCGTCGGCGAGCTGGGCGAGGGTGACGACTGAGGTGGTCTGGTCCGGAGCGGCGTCGCGGGAGGTCTCCATGCCGGTGAGGTGCGCGGAGCGGGCCGCAGTCGGTCGCAACGGACCGAGATGTTGTCGCGCGGACTCGACCGGCCGAGGCGAACTGGACAGTAAATGGACACAAGCCATGAGCTTGCCCTTTCAAACGGGCTCGCCCATGGCCTGTGACCTGCACTTTCGGTGGAGCTGAGGGGACTCGAACCCCTGACCCTCTGCATGCCATGCAGATGCGCTACCAGCTGCGCCACAGCCCCATCTCGTTGCTCCCGTGGTGGCGAGCGACCTGCGGAATATTAGCCAACCCCGATCGCGGATGCGAAATCGGGGGTGCCTCAGCGCGGCGCGACCCGGTTGTAGGCCCGCAGCCGCAGCGGCGCGCCCGCGTCGTGCTGGTCGAGCTCGACCCATCCGCAGTTGTCGAGCCCGTGCAGGGAGCTGCGCCGGGCGGCCTGCCAGCCGAGCAGTGCCGGCACCGCGTCGCGGATCGCCGCGCCGTGCGAGACGGCCACGGCGGTCTCCCCCGGGGCGAGGGTGACGAGCAGCTCGCCGAGCGCGGCGCTCATCCGGTCCGCGACCTCGCCCGCACGCTCGCCGCCCGGTACGACGTCGAAGTCGCCGAGCCGGAACTCCGCGAACTCCTCCGGCGCGAGAGCGGCGTACTCGTCGTGCGTGAGGCCCTGCCGCTCGGCGAGGTAGTACTCCCGCAGCCGGGCGTCGTACGTCGGGTCCAGGCCGGTCTCCTTGGCGACGTACGCCGCCGTGTCGCGCGCCCGGACGCTGTCGGAGGACCACAGGACGACCGGCGCCAGCTCCGCGATCAGCGGAGCGACCTCGGCGGCCTGGCGGCGGCCGGTGTCGTCGAGCTCGGCGTCGAGCTGGCCCTGCACCCTGCGCGCCTTGTTCCAGGCGGTCTGCCCGTGACGCAGCAGGACGAGGCGCCGGGCCGTCACCGCTCGTGGGCGACGACGTCGGCCGGCAGCGAGATGGTCGGGCAGTCGCGCCACAGCCGCTCGAGGGCGTAGAACTCGCGCTCCTCCTCGTGCTGGACGTGCACGACGATCTCGCCGTAGTCGATGAGGACCCAGCGGCCGTCACGCTCGCCCTCGCGGCGGATCGGCTTCGCGCCGATCTCGCGGAGCTTGTCCTCGACCGCGTCGACGATCGCCTTGACCTGCCGGTCGTTGCTGGCCGAGGCGAGCAGGAAGGCGTCGGTGATGGCCAGCTGCTCGCTGACGTCGAACGCGACGATCTTGGTGGCGAGCTTGTCGGAGGCGGCGCGCGCGGCCGCGGTCACCAGCTCCTGGGCGTGCTCGGTGGCAGTCATGCGGGGTCCCTGCGGAATCGCGGGACGGAGGAGCGAAGCGGGGGAATCCCGCAATTTCGTGGGGTGCTCACTAAGAGTCCTTCGGATAGAGGTGGTGCTTGTTGACGTACTGGACGACGCCGTCGGGGACGAGGTACCAGACCGGCTCGCCGCGCTGGCTGCGCGCCCGGCAGTCGGTCGACGAGATCGCCAGGGCGGGGATCTCGACCACCGTCACCCGGTTGGCCGGGAGGGCCGAGAGCATCGCGTCGTCCATGGTGTACCCGGGCCGGGTGCACCCCACGAACTGGGCGAGCTCGAAGAGCTCGTCGGGGTTGCGCCAGGTGAAGATCTCGGTGAGCGCGTCGGCGCCGGTGATGAAGTAGAGCTCCGCGTCCGGCATCGCGGCCTTCAGGTCGCGCAGCGTGTCGCGGGTGTACGTCGGACCGTCGCGGTCGATGTCGACGCGCGAGACCGTGAACCGCGGGTTGGCGGCGGTCGCGATGACCGTCATCAGGTAGCGGTGCTCGGCCGGCGAGACGTGCCGGTCCGACTTCTGCCACGGGTCGCCCGTGGGGACGAACACCACCTCGTCGAGGTCGAACCAGGACTGGACCTCGGAGGCGGCCACCAGGTGGCCGTGGTGGATGGGGTCGAAGGTGCCGCCCATGACCCCGACGCGGCGGGGCACGGGGGCGGCGGCGACCTCAGCTGTGCTCGCGGCCCGCTCCGAATGCGATCAGGGCGAAGACCAGGGCGAACAGGATCCCGAGCGTGAGCGCGCCGATGCCCCAGGCCAGGAGCTGGTTGACCTCGTGGTGGGTCTCCTCGGCGGCGAGCACGGCGGTCGTGAGAGTGCTGAGCATGGGCTGAGCCTACCGTCCGCCTCGGACGGTCAGCGCACCTGCCCGTCCCCGGTCACGACGTACTTGGTCGAGGTCATCTCCGGCAGTCCCATCGGGCCGCGCGCGTGCAGCTTCTGGGTGCTGATGCCGATCTCCGCGCCGAAGCCGAACTCGCCCCCGTCGGTGAACCGGGTCGAGGCGTTGACCAGCACCGCCGCGGAGTCGACGGCGGCCGTGAAGCGCCGGGCCGCGCGCTGGTCCTCGGTCACGATCGCCTCGGTGTGCTGGCTCGAGAAGCGCCGGATGTGCTCGATCGCGGCGTCCACCGAGGCGACGACGGCCGCGGAGATGTCGAGCGAGAGGTACTCCGTCGCGTAGTCGTCCTCGGTCGCCGGCACGACCCCGTCGTACGACGCGAATGCCTCGTCGCCGTGGATCGTCACGCCGGCCTCCTGGAGGGCCGCGACGACCCGCGGGAGGAACGCGCCGGCGATGTCGGCGTGCACGAGCAGCGACTCGGCGGCGTTGCAGACGCTGGTGCGGTGGGTCTTGGCGTTCAGGACGATCGCGAGCGCCTTGTCGAGATCAGCCGCCGCGTCGACGTACACGTGGCAGTTGCCGACCCCGGTCTCGATCACCGGCACCGTCGACTCCTCGACCACGCTGCGGATCAGGCCCGCTCCCCCGCGCGGGATCAGCACGTCGACGTGCCCGCGCGCCCGCATCAGCTCCTTGACGCTGTCGTGGGTGTCGCCGGGGACCAGCTGCACCACGTCGGCCTCCAGACCGGCCGCCGCCACGGCGTCGCGGAGTACGGCGACGATCGCGGCGTTGCTGGACCGGGCGCTGGAGCTGCCGCGCAGCAGCACCGCGTTGCCGGACTTCAGGCAGATGCCCGCGGCGTCGGCCGTGACGTTGGGCCGGGCCTCGTAGATCATCCCGACGACCCCGAACGGCACCCGCACCTGGCGCAGCTCCAGGCCGTTGGCCAGGGTGCTGCCCCGGACCACCTCGCCGACCGGATCGGGCAGGCCGGCGACGTCGCGCAGCCCCTGGGCCATGCCCTCGAGTCGCTCGGGCGTGAGCCGCAGCCGGTCGACGATGTTGGGCGGCGTGCCGCCGGACTCGGCCCGCTCGACGTCCTCGGCGTTGGCCGCCAGCAGCTCGGCGGACCGGGCCAGCAGCGCCTCGGCCATGCCGTGCAGGGCTGTGTCCTTCTGGGCGCGGGTCGCCAGGGCGAGGCCGTGGCTGGCGGCGCGGGCGCGGGCCGCGACCTGGAGGACGTCGTGCTGGGGGTCGTGCGAGGTCATGCCTCCAGCGTAGTGAAGCGCAAGTCCCGCCTGCCGTCCGGGGACGACAGGCGGGCCTGGGGATGCGGGGTGGACGCGCTGGTCACGTCAGCGGGTCTCGACACGCGGGTCACGGCTTCGCAAGCTCAGCCGTGCCGCTCGCTCGACCACCATCGACGAGTCCGCTGACGCGTCCTCGTCAGCCCTTGCGCTTGTTGATCTCCTCGGTGGCGGCCGGGAGGACCGCGTGCAGGTCACCGACGACGCCGAAGTCGACGAGCTCGAACATCGGCGCCTCCTCGTCCTTGTTGACCGCGACGATGGTCTTCGAGGTCTGCATGCCCGCGCGGTGCTGGATCGCACCCGAGATGCCGTTGGCGACGTAGAGCTGCGGCGAGACCACCTTGCCGGTCTGGCCGACCTGGAAGCTGTGCGGCATCCAGCCCGAGTCGACGGCGGCACGCGAGGCACCGACCGCGGCGCCCAGCGCGTCGGCCAGGCCCTCGATCGGCTCGAAGTTGCCGCCGGTGCCCCGACCGCCGGAGACCACGATCGCGGCCTCGGTCAGCTCGGGACGACCGGTCGCCTTGCGCGGCTGCTGGGCCACGATCTGCGCGGTCTTCGCACCGTCGGAGATGGTCGCTGCGAACTCCTCGACGGTGCCCGCGGCGCCCACCTCCTCCACCGGGGCGGAGTTCGGCTTGACCGTGATCAGCGGCGTGCCCTTGGTGACCTTGCCGGTCACCGTGTAGTTGCCGGCGAACACGCTCTGCGTGACCAGGCCGCTCGCGTCGATGTCGACGGCGTCGGTGATCAGGCCGGAGGACACCTTGATCGCCAGGCGGGCGGCGACCTCCTTGCCCTCGTAGCCGGAGACGAAGAGCACGGCGGCCGGCGACGTCTTCTCGACCAGCTGCTGCAGGGCCTCGGCCTTGGGGGCCACCAGGTAGCCCTTGATCTGCGCGTCGTCGACGACGTAGACCTTCTCGGCACCGAACTGGCCGAGCTTGGCCGCGACCTCGGCACCCTTGTCGGGAGAGCCGAAGAACACCGCGGACGCCTCGCCGAGACGGCGGGCCAGGGTGAGCAGCTCGTAGGTGGGCTTGCGGATCGCGCCGTCGACGTGGTCGACGACCACCAGAACTTCAGACATGTCTCTCCCCGACCTCAGATGAACTTCTTCGACACGAGGAAGTCGACCAGGGCCGTGGCGCCCGACCCGTCCTCGTCCTTGACGATCTCGCCGGCCGTGCGCGGCGGGCGGGCCGAGGTCTCCTCGACCGCGGTCCAGGCCGCGTCCAGGCCGACCTCGCCGGCGTCGACGCCGATGTCGGACAGGGACCAGGTCTCCAGCGGCTTCTTCTTCGCCGCCATGATCCCCTTGAACGACGGGTAGCGAGCCTCGCCGGTCTGGTCGGTCACGGAGAGGACCAGCGGCAGGGTGCCGCCGATGACCTCGGTCGCGGTGTCGGAGTCACGCTTCACGCGGACCTGGTCGCCCTGGGTCTCGACGACCGAGGCGTAGGTGACCTGCGGAAGGCCGAGCCGCTCGGCGAGCATCGCCGGCAGCACACCGCCCGAGGCATCCGTCGAGGCCATGCCGCACATGACCAGGTCGACCTTCTTCTCCGCACCGGCCTTCTCGACGGCCTTGGCCAGCACCAGCGAGGTGCCGACGTAGTCGGAGCCCGCGATCGCGTCGTCGATCACGTGGATGCCCTGGTCGGCACCCATCTGGAGTGCCTTGCGCACCGCGTCGAGACCCTTCTCCGGCCCCACGCAGAGCGCGGTCACGGTGGTGTCGTCGCCGGCCTTCTCCTTCAGCTGGAGCGCCTGCTCCACGGCGTATTCGTCGAGCTCGGACAGCAGCCCGTCGACACCTACTCGGTCAACGGTGTTGTCCGACTCGAACTGCCGGTCGGCAGTGGCGTCGGGCACGTACTTCACACAGACAACAATGTTCATGGCGATGGCCGCGAAGGCCCCTCCTGTGCACTCGAATGTGTCCGTGAGGCTACCGGTCGGTCACCGGACCTGTAACCGCGCCGAATGGTCGGATACCTCACAGTTGAACTCTCGCGACGGGCCGCGTGACGCGACCGACCGCGGTCGGATCTCAGCAGGTCAGGGCCGGATCAGGCGCTCCAGGAGCCGACCGATCACCAGCCACACGATGGCGGCGAGGCCCCAGTTGACCAGAGCGTTGGCCGCCTCCGTGTCGAAGGTCATCACCCCGTCCTGCCGGTCGAAGACCCCGAGGTCGAGGCTGTCGGCCAGGTCGAGGACGAACGTCACGAGCCCGTTCGACTCGTTGGTCTGGTCGATCGCCACCAGCAGCGCCCCCACGGCCAGCACCAGCGCGATCAGGGCCGCGACCGTCCAGACCGCCTGGGCGGCACGTACCCGCACGCGCGCCGACCCGGACACCGCCGTCTTGCTCTCTCTTGCCACGTCGGGAGGATGGCACAGCGGTGGTCGGCCCAAACCTCAGCGGCCGGTGAAGGTCGCCTTGCCGGGGCCGTTCGCGACGAAGGAGCTCATCCCCGCCGCGCGGTCCTCGGTGGCGAAGAGCGCCGCGAACTGCTGGCGCTCGATCTCCAGCCCCGTCTCCAGGTCCGTCTCGAGGCCCCGGTCGATGCTCTCCTTGGCCGCACGCAGGGCCAGGGCCGCTCCCCCGCTGAACTGTGCGGCCCAGGCCACGGCCTCGGCGTACACGTCTTCGGCCGGCACCACCTTGTCGGCCAGCCCGATCGCCAGGGCCTCGTCGGCCTTGACGAAGCGGCCCGTGAAGATCAGGTCCTTGGCCTTCGCGGGGCCGATCAGGCGGGCCAGCCGCTGGGTGCCACCGGCGCCGGGAATGATGCCGAGCAGCACCTCGGGCTGGCCGAAGACGGCGTTCTCGGCGGCGAAGCGCACGTCGGCGGCGAGCGCGAGCTCGCAGCCGCCACCCAGCGCGTAGCCGGTCACGGCCGCGACCACCGGCTTCGGGATCCGGGCGATCGCGGTGACCGCGCCCTGCAGCGGGCCGGAGCGCTTGACCATGTCCGCGTAGGACATGTCCGCCATCTCCTTGACGTCGTTGCCGGCCGCGAAGACCCGCTCCCCGCCGTACACCACGACGGCCCGGACGTCGTCGCGCTCCGTCGCCTCGGCGGCCGCGGCTCGCAGCTCGTCCTGCACCTGGAGGCTGATGGCGTTCATCTTCGGCCGGTCCAACCGGATCGTGCCGACGCCGTCCGCGACCTCGAGCCTGACGTGCTCACCCATCTGCTGTGCCTCTTCTCGACGACGGTGCGGCGACCGTACGTCGACGCTGCTGCTCGGCACTCTGCCAGCATCGGCGACAATGACGTCCGTGAGCCCTGGCATCTGGACGCATCTCGGTCAGCAGGCCCGGGTCTGGCCCGGCCGCAACTGGCCGCTGGGCGCGACCTGGTCACCGGAGTCGACCAACTTCGCGGTCTACGCCCCCAACGCCACCGAGTGCTGGCTGTGCGTCTTCGACGACGAGGACGTCGAGACCCGGCACCAGTTCACCGAGCGCTCCCTGGGCATCTGGCACGGTGCCCTGCCCGCCATCGCCCCGGGCACCCGCTACGGCTACCGAGTCGACGGGCCGTGGGACCCCACCCAGGGTTTCCGGTTCAACCCGCACAAGCTGCTGCTGGATCCCTACGCCCTGGCCACCTCCGGGACGATCCGCCCCGAGCCACCGCTCTTCGGCTACGACCTCGCCGACCCGACCGTGCGCGACGAGCGCGACTCCGCGCCGTACACCGCACGCAGCGTGATCGTCGACCCGTCCTTCGACTGGGAGGGCGACACCCCGATGCGCCGGCGGTGGCGCGACACCGTCATCTACGAGGCGCACGTCAAGGGCATGACCAAGCTCCACGACCGGGTTCCCGACGAGCTGCGCGGGACGTACGCCGGCCTCGCGACCCCCGCCGTCGTCGACTACCTGCGCGACCTCGGGGTGACCGCGGTCGAGCTGCTGCCGATCCAGCAGTTCTTCTCCGAGCCCGCGCTCGTCCAGCGCGGGACCACGAACTACTGGGGCTACAACACGATCAGCTACTTCGCTCCCGACGCCGGCTACTCCAGCGCCGGCGACCGGGGCGAGCAGGTCCGCGAGTTCAAGCACCTGGTCAAGTCCCTGCACGCCGCCGGCATCGAGGTGATCCTCGACGTCGTCTACAACCACACCGCCGAGGGCGGCGCGCTCGGGCCCACGATCTCCTTCCGCGGCCTCGACGACCGCGGCTTCTACAAGCGGGTCAAGCCCAGCATCGACGCCGCGAGCGGGCTGTCGGTCTTCGACGACAGCTACTGGGACGTCACCGGCTGCGGCAACACCGTCGACTCCAACGACCCGCTGGCGCTGCGGCTGATCCTCGACTCGCTGCGCTACTGGGTCACCGAGATGCACGTCGACGGCTTCCGCTTCGACCTGATGTCGGCGCTGACCCGCACGGGCTACGACGTCGACATGAACTGCCGGCTGCTGGTCGCCATCGGCCAGGACCCGGTGCTGCGGCACGTGAAGCTGATCGCCGAGCCCTGGGACGCCTCGATGGACGGCTACCTCGTCGGCCGGATGCCGCCGCCGTGGGTGGAGTGGAACGACCAGTACCGCGACGAGATCCGCGACTTCTGGCGCAACCACACCTCCGGCATCCGCACCGTAGCGACCCGGCTCGCCGGCTCCTCCGACCTGTACGCCGACGACGGCCGGTCGGCGTACAACTCGGTGAACTTCGTGACCGCGCACGACGGCTTCACGCTGCGCGACCTGGTGACCTACGAGCACAAGCACAACGAGGCCAACGGCGAGGGCAACCGCGACGGCACCGACAACAACCGGGCCTGGAACCACGGCGCCGAGGGCGAGACCGACGACCCGGCGCTGATCGCCGTGCGCCGCCGGCAGGCCGCGAACATCATGGCCACGCTGTGCCTCTCCAACGGCGTCCCGATGATCACCGCCGGTGACGAGCGCGGGCGCACGCAGGGCGGCAACAACAACGCCTACTGCCAGGACAACGAGACCTCCTGGATCGACTGGCGGCCCGACGACGCCTGGCTGGACGTCTACGAGATCACCAAGCTGGCGCTGCGACTGCGCCGCGAGCACCCCGCGCTGCGGCAGCGGCACTGGTTCGAGGGTCGGCCGACCATCCGCGGCGGACCCAAGGATCTGGCCTGGCTGCACCCCACCGGCCGGGAGATGACCGGCGACGACTGGCACGACCCCGACCTGCGGACGGTCGGCATGTTCGTCTCCGGCCAGCCGCTCCGGGCACCCGGGCCACAGGGTCAGCAGCAGGTCGACAAGTCCTTCATGGTGTGGTTCAACTCCGGCTGGCTCCCCCAGCCGGTCCACGTCCCCGAGAACGACTGGGTGCAGGCCGGCGAGGTCGTCCTCTCCACCGACGCCAAGCTCCCCCTCGGCACCACGGTCAAGGCCGGGGACCGGATCACCGTCGGCCGCCGTACCGTGGTTGTCCTGCGCGAGGTCTAGCGCCGACCCGTCACTCAGTCGGCCCTTTCTGCGGTGTGTCGGTGCAAGATTGACGGGTCGGCGCGTCCGCCCGCGGTCGGCGCGCTACCGGACGGTGAACGCCGCCCGAGCCGGAGTGCCGGCTCCGACGCGGTTGACCGCCCGCACGGTGATCCGCAGCCTGCCCTGCCGCAGCCTGGACGCCCGGAGCACCAGCCTGGTCGAGCGCACCGACGTGGAGAGCAGCGTCCTGCCGCCCTTGGTGACCAGCACGCGGTACGCCGTCACGGCAGCGCCACCGTCGAGGGCCGGGGCCCTCCAGGTCGCCACCCGCTTGGCCGACCGGGCCTTGCCACCCACCTTGAGGCTCCGCACCGGACCGGGCGCCGAGGTGATCACGGCCCGGGCGCTGAAGGACACGCTCGTCCCCGCCGAGGTCACCGCGCGGTGGACGGCGTCGGCCGCCTTGGTCGCGGTCACGACGCAGCCGCCGGCGCCGGTCGCGCTCAGCCGGTCGGCCACGACCGTGCATCCGGCCGCGGACCCACCGACGACTGCGAAGCTCACCGCACCGGAGCCCGAGCCGCCGGTGGTCGACAGCTCGACCGGGGTCCCGACGGAGCCGTCGGCCGCGTGCACCCGGAGGGGTGCCTGCTCGGCGGGCCCGAACGTGACCGGCACCGTCTCGGACGTCGCCGGCAGGTAGATCCCCGCCGCGCCCTTCGTCGCCCGGACCTGGCACGTCCCGACCGTCGTGGCGCTCACCCGGGTGGGAGAGGTGAGCAACGCGCATCCGGAGGCCGTGCCACCGACGATCTCGTAGCCGACAGCACCGCTCCCCGAACCACCGCTGGTGTCGAGCGCCACGGTGGCCCCGGCGACACCGGACCCGGCGACGAGCACGAGCGGCTCCTGGTCGACGGCGGCGAGCGAGACCGGGGTCGGCGCCGACGAGGTCGCGAGGTACGTCGCGTGCGCCGCCTTGGCCGCCGTCACCAGACAGGTCCCGGCACTGTCGGCGCTCAGCTGCGCCGGCGAGCCGCCGACCGTGCACCCGGACGCCGTACCGTCCCCGGCCACGAAGGTCACGGTGCCCGACCCGCTGCCGCCCGACGTCACCAGCGTCAGCGGGGTGCCGGCGCTGCCCGACGTCGAGGTCACGAGCAGCGGCGTCTGCTCGACCGCGACCCAGTCCGCGGGCTCGACGGCGCCGATGGCACAGCCCGTCGCCCCGGCCACCGGACCGGCCACGCCGCGCTGGTCCAGTCGTTCGCACAAGGGGTGGTCGTCGGCGGTGGCGCCCGCCGGGATCCGGTCGACGACGGGGCTCCCGGTGGCCGGACGGTGGGTCGACGTCGGCCCGCCGTTGTCCAGGAGGCTGCCGAGTGCGGGGTCGGTGCCGACGAGGTCCGTCGCGTGGTCCAGCTCGCACCCGGTTCCGGCGTCGGTGTTGTAGCCCAGGCTGACGATCATGGAGTCGTAGCAGCTGACGGCTCCGTTGGCGCCGATGATCGTGCCGGCCAGCCGGATCTTGCCGGAGCTGGTGTGGATGGCCCGGGTCGAGTTGCCGACGACCGTGCTGCCGCGGACCAGCATCGTCCCCGTCCGGTTCTCCACGGCGCTGCCCCAGAGAGCGCTGTTGCCGGTGATCGTGCTGTTGGCCATCGCGAGGTTGACGCTGCTGATGCCGCCGCCCTTGCTGGACGCGCTGTTGCCCGAGATCGTGCTGTCGCCGATGTTGAGCGCGTCCGCGGCGCCGTACTGGTAGACCGCGCCTCCGTCACCGCTGGCGACGGCGTTGCCCGACAGCGTCGAGCGCGCGATGGTCACGGCCGCGCCGCCCGCCCACACGCCCCCGCCCGCACCGCTCGCCGTGTTGTCGCTGATGGTGCTGTCGGTGATCAGCAGGCTCTCGCCCTGCCACGCGTAGACACCGCCCCCGGATTGGGCTTCGTTCCCGGTGATCGTGCTGTGGGAGATCGTCAGCGCCGCGGAGCTGGCGTGGATGCCGCCGCCGCTGCCGCCGTTGCCGCCGCGGACCGTCAGGTGGTCGACCGTGAGGGCGGACTGCGTGGTGATCACCGTGCCGTCGGCGGCTGCCTGGAGTACGGCGGGGCTCCCTGCGGGCGCGTAGGCGCCGGTGATGGTGATGCTCGGCAGCTCCCCCGGCACCTGCACGTTGTCGTGGATGGTGCCGGAGACCTTGACCGTGGCCTCGCCGTCCACCTGGGCGAGGGCGTACGACACCGTCTCGCAGGCGGTCGCGGTGGAGGCACAGTTGCCCGTGTCGGCACCGTCCTCGTCGACGTAGGCGACGGCGACCGCTGCGCTGGCCGGCGCCGCGAGCCCCCACGGGGTCAGCGCCGCTCCCAGGAGCGATCCCACGACGGCGATCCGCAGACAGGCGGACATGAGGACACCCCGTTCAGGTCGGCCGGTCCGAGCCACCAGCACAGAAGGCCCGGCCCAGTCGCCGGAGCGGGCGCCAGCATAGGGGCCACGGGCGGGGCGGCGCCGGTGATCTCTCCCAGTGACGCGCTCGACGGTCGGCCGACCTGTCAATGCTGCGCCGCCACACCGCGAAAAGTGCCGAGAAAGTGACGGGTCGCGCTCAGGGCAGGGCGACCACGCCGAGCTCGGCGACCGAGGTGAGGAGCTCGTTGCGAGGTACGACGCGGACGGTGTAGCCGAAGCCGCCCGAGTGGTCGAGGACCAGGTCGCCGTCGAAGCGGTGCCGGCCGGCGTCGTACGACTCGGCGAGCGTCAGCTCGAGGGTGGCGGCCTCGACGATCTCGTCCTCGCCGCTGGCGCGCCCGTGCACCAGCTGGACGATCACGTCGTCGGGAGCCAGGTCGCCCAGTGCGACGAAGCCGCGGACGTGCAGGGTCGCTCCGACCTCGGGGGCGTCGCCGACCCCGCTGCTCTCGACGTGCTCGACCCGGACGCCGGGCCAGCCCGCGCGCACCCGCTTCTTCCAGGCGGCCAGCTCGGCGGCACCGGCGTAGTCGCTGTTGAGCCGGCGGGCGTTGACCGCCGCCGGCGCGTAGAGCTGGCGGACGTAGTCGCGCACCATCCGGGTGGCGAGCACCTTCGGACCCAGCGACTTCAGCGTGTGCCGCAGCATCTCCACCCAGCGGGTCGGCACCCCCTCGCCGTCGAGGTCGTAGAAGCGCGGCGTGACCTCGTGCTCGATCAGGTCGTAGAGCGCCTCGGCCTCGAGGTCGTCACGGCGGTCGGTGTCCTCGACGCCGTCGGCCGACGGGATCGCCCAGCCGTTCTCGCCGTCGTACCACTCGTCCCACCAGCCGTCGAGGATCGAGAGGTTCAGACCGCCGTTGAGCGCGGCCTTCATGCCGGACGTGCCGCACGCCTCGTAGGGACGCAGCGGGTTGTTCAACCACACGTCGCACCCGGGGTAGAGCGGCTGGGCCATCGCGATGTCGTAGTTCGGCAGGAAGACGATGCGGTGCCGGACCTCGGGGTCGTCGGCGAAGCGCACCAGCTCCTGGATCAGCCGCTTGCCGCCGTCGTCGGCCGGGTGCGACTTGCCGGCGATCACCAGCTGCACCGGGCGCTCGGGGTGCAGCAGCAGCCGCTTGAGCCGCTCGGGGTCGCGGAGCATCAGCGTGAGGCGCTTGTACGACGGCACCCGGCGCGCGAAGCCGATGGTCAGCACGTCGGCGTCGAGGGCGGAGTCGATCCAGCCGAGCTCGGCCTTGGCCGCCCCGCGCTTCTCCCAGGACTGCCGCAGCCGGCGGCGGGCGTCGAGGACCAGCCGCTCGCGCAGCTGCCGCTTGACCGACCAGACGTCGGTGCCCGACACCTTGTCGACCGCCGCCCAGAACGTCTCGGTGTCGTCGCCGTCGGGGTCCGCGCCCTGGCCGGCGGCGAGCTGGAAGATCTCGCGGGCCACCCAGGTCGGGGCGTGCACGCCGTTGGTGATCGACCCGATCGGCACCTCGGCCTCGTCGAAGGCCGACCACAGCCCGTTGAACATGCCGCGCGACACCTCGCCGTGCAGCTTCGAGACGCCGTTGGCCCGCTGGGCCAGCCGGAAGCCCATCACTGCCATGTTGAACACCGACGGGTCGCCCCCGTCGTAGTCCTCTCGCCCGAGCGAGAGGATCCGCTCGACGGGGACGCCGGGGGTCGCGCCCGCGTCGCTGAAGTACTGCTCGACGAGCGTCAGCGGGAACCGGTCGATGCCGGCCGGGACCGGCGTGTGGGTGGTGAACACGGTCGAGGCGCGGCTGACCTCGAGCGCGGTGTCGAAGTCGAGGCGCGGGCCGCCCTCGGCGACCGTCAGCTCGCGGATCCGCTCCAGACCCAGGAAGCCGGCGTGGCCCTCGTTGGTGTGGAAGACCTCGGGCTCGGGGTGGCCGGTGATCCGGGAGTAGGCCCGCAGCGCCTTGACGCCGCCGACGCCGAGCAGCAGCTCCTGGCGCAGCCGGTGCTCGGAGTTGCCGCCGTAGAGCCGGTCGGTCACGTCGACGTAGTGGTCGGGGTTGCCCTCGACGTCGGTGTCGAGCATCAGCAGCGGCACCCGGCCGACGCTGGCGACCCAGATCCGGGCCAGCAGCTCGGGACCGTCGGGCAGCGCGATCGAGATCATCGCCCGCGACCCGTCGGCCTCGCGCAGCAGCGAGATCGGCAGCTCGTCGGGGTCGAGGACCGGGTAGGTCTCCTGCTGCCAGCCCTCGCGGGAGAGCGCCTGCTGGAAGTAGCCGTGCCGGTACAGCAGGCCGACGCCGACGATCGGCACGCCGAGGTCGCTGGCGGCCTTGAGGTGGTCGCCGGCCAGGATACCGAGCCCGCCGGAGTACTGCGGCAGCACCGCGGTGATGCCGAACTCGGGTGAGAAGTACCCGATGGCTCGTGGGCCGGAGAACTCGGTGGTCGAGCTCGTCGAGACCCTCTGGTACCAGCGGTCGTGCGTCAGGTACGCGTCGAGGTCGGCCTGGGCGACGCCCAGCCGCTCCAGGAAGCCCTCGTCGGCGGCCAGCTCGTCGAGCCGCGCCCGGCCGACGGCACCGAGCAGCCGGACCGGGTCGTGGCCCGTCGACTCCCACAGGTCCGCGTCGACCTCGGCGAAGACGTCCTGGCTCTCGGGGTGCCAGGACCACCGGAGGTTCCCGGCGAGGTCGCCGAGCGCCGCAAGGGCGGGAGGAAGGACGGGGCGGACGGTGAATCGTCGGATCGCGCGCACCGGAGCGACGCTAGCGGCTCTGCTTGAACGATCCAACCTCCACGCTCGGATCCGGTTCCATCGGTGAGCAGTGGGTACTCGATCAGCATCCCGGGCCGGCATCCGCCTTGCCGGCCCGCCCCATGCTCTCGCTAGGTTGGTGAAATGGTCGGACGCATCCCCGTCATGAACGTCATGCCCGTCGTCGACCTCGGTCGGCTGCCGGCGAAGGCGACCGTCGACGAGCCCTTTCCCGTGTCGGCCTCGGTGTTCCGCGAGGGCCACGACAAGCTCGGAGCCGAGGTGGTCCTCACCGACCCCTCCGGCGTCCGACGCGACCCGGTCCGGATGGGCAAGGACCCCGACGTCCCGGACCGGTACGCCGCCTGGGTGACCCCGGACGCACCCGGTGCCTGGACCTTCGAGGTGCAGGCCTGGTCCGACCCGATCGGCACCTGGCAGCACGCCGCCGGCATCAAGATCCCGGCCGAGATCGACGTCGAGCTGATGTTCACCGAGGGCCGGCTGCTGCTGGAGCGGGTCCAGGCCGACGTCGCGCGCACCGACCGGGCGGCCCACGAGCTGCTCGCGGGCGCGATCGCCGCCTGCACCGACAGCGCCCGGCCGGCCCCGGCCCGGCTGGCGGTGCTGCAGTCCCCCGACCTCGAGGCCCTGCTGCTGGCCCACCCGCTGCGCGAGCTGGTCACCGTCGAGGGCCCCTACCCGGCGTACGCCGACCGACCCCGCGCGCTGTTCGGCTCCTGGTACGAGTTCTTCCCGCGCTCCGAGGGCGCGACCAGGGACCCCGAGACGGGCAAGGTCACCAGCGGCACGTTCGCGACCGCTGCCGAGCGCCTCGACGCGGTGGCCGAGATGGGCTTCGACGTCATCTACCTGCCGCCGATCCACCCGATCGGCGAGGTCAACCGGAAGGGGCCCAACAACACGCTGACCCCCGGCCCCGACGACCCGGGCTCGCCGTGGGCGATCGGGTCCAAGGACGGCGGCCACGACGCGATCCACCCCGCCCTCGGCACCTTCGACGACTTCGACGCCTTCGTCGCGCGCGCCGCCGAGCTCGGCCTGGAGGTCGCCCTCGACCTGGCTCTGCAGGCCGCGCCCGACCACCCGTGGGTGACCGAGCACCCGGAGTGGTTCACCACCCGCGCCGACGGGACCATCGCCTACGCCGAGAACCCGCCGAAGAAGTACCAGGACATCTACCCGGTCAACTTCGACAACGACCCGAGCGGCATCTGCCGCGAGGTGCTCCGGCTGGTGCGGCACTGGATGTCGCACGGCGTGCGGATCTTCCGGGTCGACAACCCGCACACCAAGCCGCTGGCGTTCTGGGAGTGGCTGCTCAAGGAGGTCCGGCGTACCGACCCCGACGTGCTCTTCCTCTCCGAGGCCTTCACCCGCCCGGCGATGATGCACGGCCTCGGCGCGGTCGGCTACCACCAGAGCTACACCTACTTCACCTGGCGCACGGCGAAGTGGGAGATCGAGGAGTACCTCACCGAGCTCTCCCACGAGTCCGACCACCTGCTCCGGCCGAACTTCTTCGTCAACACCCCCGACATCCTGCACGCCTACCTCCAGTACGGCGGCCCGGCGGCGTTCAAGATCCGCGCCGTCGTCGCGGCCTGCGGGTCGCCGAGCTGGGGCGTGTACGCCGGCTACGAGCTCTACGAGCACGTGGCGGTCAAGCCGGGCAGCGAGGAGTACCTCGACTCGGAGAAGTACCAGATCCGGATCCGGGACTGGGAGGGCGCGGCCCGCGAGGGCCGCACCCTGGCGCCGTACCTCACCCGCCTCAACGAGATCCGGCGCCGCCACCCCGGTCTCCAGCAGCTGCGCAACGTCGCCGTGCACAGCAGCGACGACGAGAACGTCCTGTGCTTCTCCAAGCAGACCGGCGAGGACCTGGTGATCGTCGTGGTCAACCTCGACCCGCACGCGACCCGGGAGACCATGATCCACCTCGACCTCCCCGCGCTGGGTCTGGACTGGACCGACTCGCTCGTCGTCCACGACGAGATCACCGGCGAGGACTGGAGCTGGGGCCAGCACAACTACGTCCGTCTCGACCCCTACAACGAGCCCGCTCACGTGCTGAGCGTCAGGAGGACTGTGTGAGCCAGACCGAGACCGACCCCACCACCGCCGAGGACGGTCCCACCCCCGTCCCGGAGGGACCCCCGCTGGGCGAGGACCCGATCGTCGACGGCCACACCGACTCCGGCGTCGATGCCCGGTCGGCCGCACACTCCACGCCCGACTGGTTCAAGACGGCCGTCTTCTACGAGGTGCTGGTCCGCTCGTTCCGCGACTCCAACGGCGACGGCACCGGCGACTTCCGGGGTCTGGTCGAGAAGCTCGACTACCTGGAGTGGCTCGGCATCGACTGCCTGTGGGTCCCGCCGTTCTTCCCGAGCCCACTGCGCGACGGCGGGTACGACGTCGCCGACTACACCGGCGTCCTCCCCCAGATCGGCACCATCGAGGACTTCCGCTACTTCCTCGACCAGGCGCACGAGCGCGGCATCCGGGTGATCATCGACTTCGTCATGAACCACACCAGCGACCAGCACCCCTGGTTCCAGGCCAGCCGGTCCGACCCGGACGGCCCGTACGGCGACTTCTACGTCTGGTCCGACACCGACGACAAGTACCAGGACGCCCGGATCATCTTCGTCGATACCGAGCCGTCGAACTGGACCTGGGACCCGGTGCGGCAGCAGTACTTCTGGCACCGGTTCTTCTCCCACCAGCCCGACCTCAACTTCGACAACCCCAAGGTTCTCGAAGCGATGATCGACGCGATGAAGTTCTGGCTCGACATGGGCATGGACGGCTTCCGGCTCGACGCGGTGCCGTACCTCTTCGAGCGGGAGGGCGGCGACGGCGAGAACCTCCCGGAGACCCACGACGTACTGAAGATCGTGCGCCGGTTCGTCGACGACAACTACCCCGGCCGGGTGCTGCTGTGCGAGGCCAACCAGTGGCCCGAGGACGTCGTCGAGTACTTCGGCGACTTCGAGGTCGGCGGCGACGAGTGCCACATGGCCTTCCACTTCCCCGTGATGCCGCGGATCTTCATGGCGGTACGCCGGGAGTCGCGCTTCCCGATCTCGGAGATCCTCGAGCAGACGCCGGCGATCCCGCACAACTGCCAGTGGGGCATCTTCCTGCGCAACCACGACGAGTTGACCCTGGAGATGGTCACCGACGAGGACCGCGACTACATGTGGGGCGAGTACGCCAAGGACCCCCGGATGAAGGCCAACATCGGCATCCGCCGGCGCCTGGCCCCGCTGCTCGAGAACGACACCAACCAGATCGAGCTGTTCAACGCGCTGCTGCTCTCGCTCCCGGGCTCGCCCGTCCTCTACTACGGCGACGAGATCGGGATGGGCGACAACATCTGGCTCGGTGACCGCGACGGCGTGCGCACCCCGATGCAGTGGACCTCCGACCGCAACGCCGGCTTCTCCTCGGCCAACCCCGGCAGGCTCGACCTGCCGGTGGTCCAGGACGCGATCTACGGCTACGAGTCGGTCAACGTCGAGGCGCAGCTGGAGAACTCCTCCTCGCTGCTGCACTGGACCCGCCGGATGATCCACGCCCGACGGCACCACCCGGCGTTCGGGCTCGGCACCTTCACCGACCTCGGCGGCTCCAACTCCACCGTGCTCTCCTACGTCCGCGAGCACGTCGACGAGGACCCTTCGACAGGCTCAGGACAAGCGGCAGAAGATGTGATCCTCTGCGTCAACAACCTCTCCCGTTTCCCGCAGCCCGTCGAGCTCGACCTGCGCCGCTTCGAGGGTCGGCGCCCCATCGAGCTGCTGGGCGGCGTGCCGTTCCCGGTGATCGGCGAGCTGCCGTACCTGCTGACCCTGGCCGGCTACGGCTTCTACTGGTTCCGGCTGACCGCGCCCGAGTCGCAGGAAGAGGGGCAGCTGCTGTGAAGGTGGAGCACATCGACCCGACCGTCTTCGCCGACTACCTCGGCAAGACCCGTTGGTTCGGCGGCAAGGGACGGCCGTTCGACGTGACCGACGTCGAGCGGATCGGGGTGGTCCCCGGTGCGGTCGACGCCGGCCCGCACGTCGTCGTACACCTCGTCGAGCTGACGTACGGCGACACCGAGGGCGGGACCGAGCACTACCAGGTCCCGCTGGCCCTCTACATCGAGGCCCAGAGCCGGCTCGACCACGCGTTCGTCGGCTGGTGGGAGGAGCCCGAGCACGGCTGGGTGCACGCCTACGACGCGCTGCACGACAAGGTGGCGATGGCCAGCTGGCTGCGCAGCTTCGTCGAGGCCGAGGCCGCCTCGGACGGCACCCTCGTCGATCCCGCCAGCGGGCTGGCCTTCCACCGGCTGCCCGGGCACGCGCTCGACAGCGACGTGCACTCCGCCCTCTTCTCCGGTGAGCAGTCGAACTCCTCGGTGCTCTTCGGCGAGGACTCGCTGATGAAGCTGTTCCGCAAGGTCACTCCCGGCAGCAACCCCGACATCGCCGTCCACGACGTGCTGACCCGGACCGGCTCCGAGCACGTCGCCGCCCTGTTCGGCTGGGTCGACTGGCGCGACCCCGCGTCCGGGGAGGTCGTCCAGCTCGCGATGCTGCAGCAGTTCCTGCGCACCGCCACCGACGGCTGGGACCTCGCCCTGTCGAGCGTCCGCAACCTGTTCGCCGAGGCCGACCTGCACGCCCACGAGGTCGGCGGCGACTTCGCGGGCGAGGCCTCCCGGCTCGGCGAGGCGCTGCGCGAGGTGCACGACGCGCTGGCCGCCCACTTCCCGAGCGCGGACCGGGGCCCCGAGGCCACCCGCGACCTGGCCGAGGCGATGCGGGCCCGGCTGGACGCCGCGCTGGCGGTCGTCCCCGAGCTCGCCGAGCACGCCGAGGCGCTGCGGGCGACGTACGACCGGGTCGCCGACCTGCCGTCGATCACCGTCCAGCAGATCCACGGCGACCTGCACCTGGGTCAGACCCTGCGCACGTCGACGGGGTGGAAGATCGTCGACTTCGAGGGCGAGCCGGCCAAGACGATGGCCGAGCGCCAGCTGCCCGACTCGCCGTGGCGCGACGTCGCCGGCATGCTGCGCTCCTTCGACTACGCCCCCCGCGTCGTCGAGCGCAGCCACGACGAGGACGACCCCGAGGGTGCCGCCCAGCGCGCCTACCGCGCCGAGGAGTGGGCCCACCGCAACCGCAACCACTTCCTCGTCGCCTACGCCGGCGGCGAGGTGAGCGACGAGCAGCGCGTGCTGCTCGACGCCTACGTCGCCGACAAGGCCGTCTACGAGACCGTGTACGAGACACGCAACCGGCCGACGTGGGTGGCCATCCCACTCGACGCCATCGCGAGGATCGGAGCCCGATGAGCATCCCGACCATCCAGCCCGTCGCCCAGGAGCTGCTCGCCCAGATCGTGCGTGGCGAGCACGGTGACCCACACGCCGTCCTCGGCCCGCACCCCCACGACGGCGGCGTCACCGTGCGGGTCCTCAAGCCCCTGGCCTCCTCGGTGACCATCCAGCACGCCGACGGCGAGACCCGCCTCGAGCACGAGTACGAAGGCGTCTGGGTCGGCGTGCTGCCGGTCGCCGAGGTGCCCGACTACCGCGTCGCCGTGGCGTACGACGGCCCGCCGACGGTCGTCGACGACCCGTACCGCTTCCTGCCCACGCTGGGCGAGATGGACCTGCACCTGATCAACGAGGGCCGCCACGAGCAGCTCTGGCAGGTGCTCGGGGCCCGCGTGCACCGCTACGACGGCGCGATCGGCCCGGTCACCGGCACCTCCTTCGCGGTCTGGGCCCCCTCGGCCCGCGCGATCCGCATCAAGGCCGACTTCAACGCCTGGGACGACCGCGCGCACCCGATGCGCCAGCTCGGCACGTCCGGCGTGTGGGAGCTCTTCGTGCCCGGGATCGGCACCGGAGCGACCTACAAGTACGCCGTCCTCGGGGCCGACGGGGTCTGGCGCGAGAAGGCCGACCCGATGGCGGCCTGGTCTGAGACGCCCGCCCAGACGGCGTCGAAGGTGTTCGAGTCGACCTACGTGTGGGGCGACCAGGAGTGGATGGCGGCGCGGCCGGAGAAGCAGCCGATCACCTCCGCCATGTCGACCTACGAGATGCACCTCGCGTCCTGGCGGCGCGACAAGACCTGGGAGCAGCTCGCCGAGGAGCTGCCGGCGTACCTCTCCGACCTGGGCTTCACCCACGTCGAGCTGATGCCGGTGATGCAGCACCCGTTCGGCGGCTCGTGGGGCTACCACGTGACGTCGTACTTCGCGACGGACGCACGCTTCGGCGACCCCGACGGCTTCCGGCTGCTCGTCGACCGGCTGCATCAGGCTGGGATCGGCGTCATCCTCGACTGGGTGCCCGGCCACTTCGCCACCGACGAGTGGGCGCTGGCGCGCTTCGACGGCACCCCGCTCTACGAGGACCCCAACCCGCAGCGCGGCTGGCACAAGGAGTGGGGCTCGCACATCTTCAACTTCGGCCGCCACGAGGTGCGCAACTTCCTCTACGCCAACGCGCTGTACTGGATGGAGGAGTTCCACGCCGACGGGCTGCGCGTGGACGGCGTCGCGTCGATGCTCTACCTCGACTACTCCCGTGAGGAGGGCGAGTGGACGCCGAACAAGAACGGCGGCCGCGAGAACCTCGAGGCGGTGCAGTTCCTGCAGGAGATGAACGCCACCGTCTACAAGCGGGTCCCCGGCATCACCACGATCGCCGAGGAGTCGACGTCCTGGCCGGGCGTCACCAAGCCGACGTCCGAGGGCGGCCTGGGCTTCGGCTTCAAGTGGAACATGGGCTGGATGCACGACTCGCTCGGCTACGTCCAGCACCAGCCGGTGCACCGCGCCTACCACCACGGCGAGATGACCTTCTCCCTCGTCTACGCGTGGTCGGAGAACTACGTGCTGCCGATCAGCCACGACGAGGTCGTGCACGGCAAGGGCTCGCTGCTGCGTAAGATGCCCGGCGACCGCTGGCAGCAGCTGGCCAACCTGCGCGCCTACCTCGGCTTCATGTGGGCCCACCCCGGCAAGCAGCTGCTGTTCATGGGCGCGGAGTTCGGCCAGGAGTCGGAGTGGGCGGAGTCCCGCGAGCTCGACTGGTGGCTCACCGACCACCCCGAGCACCGCGGCGTGCAGTCCCTGGTGCGCGACCTCAACTCCGCCTACCGCTCCTCGGAGGCGATCTGGGGCCAGGACCACGACCCGGAGGGCTTCGCCTGGATCGACGCCAACGACGCGGGCCGCAACGTCTTCTCGTTCGTACGCCGCTCCCCCGGTGCGCCCGACGTAGCCTGCGTGGCGAACTTCGCCGCCGTCCCGCACTTCGACTTCCGGCTCGGCCTGCCCGAGGCCGGTGAGTGGGAGGAGATCCTCAACACCGACGCGTCGGCGTACACCGGCTCCGGCGTCGGCAACCTGGGCGCCATCACCGGCGTCGAGGGCGAGTGGTCCGGGCAGCCGGCGTACGCCGACATCGTGGTGCCGCCGCTCGCGACGGTGTGGTTCCGCAAGCGGGCCTGAGTCTGGGGGCCTGGTGCCTCAGGAGGCCCAGGAACCCCAGGTTCATCACGGTATGCAGGCCAGTTCGCACTCCCCACGGTGGGTACGCCGTGGAATGTGCCGACTCGTCTGCATACCGTGATTGGTTCGCGTTCACCCACGCCGGCCGGCGCGCACCCACCCACTACCCTGGCGGCGTGAGCGAGCAGCCGACGACGATGACGACGACCGTGACCACGGTGGCCGTCGGCGTCGCCCGGATCTCCTGGGACGCCGGCCAGCCGGTCGACGTGGTCCGCCACGAGGTCGTCGCCGCGCTGCTGGACCACGACCGGGTCGAGGCCCTGGTCGACCCCGCCGACGAGGCGGCGCAGCGGACCGCCACGTGGTCGGGGATGCGGCGCGAGGGCGTGATGCGCGGTGTCCCGGTCGACGGTGCCCCGGCCGACCGGATCGTCTACGCCCGGCTGGCCAGCGACCTCCCGACCCACGAGCCCGAGGGGTTCCGGGCGCTGCTCAACTCGTTCCTCCCCCGCAAGCGCGCGATCTCCCAGTTGCTGATGCGCGACGAGTCCGAGCGGGTGCTGCTGTGCCAGCTGACCTACAAGCAGGACTGGGACCTGCCCGGCGGCGTCGTCGAGGTCGGCGAGTCGCCGCAGGTCGCCGTCGGCCGCGAGGTCGAGGAGGAGCTCGGTCTCGTCATCACTCCCGGCCCGCTCGTGCTCACCGACTGGCTGCCCCCGTGGAGCGGCTGGGACGACGCGCTCTGCCTGGTCTTCGACGGTGGCGTCCGGCCGGCCTCGATCCTGGAGCAGGTCGTGCGTCAGGAGCGCGAGATCCGGTCCGCGGAGTTCTGCACCCTCGAGCAGGTCGACGAGCGGTGCGCCGACTTCACCGCACGGCGGGTGCGGTCGGCGCTGACGAACCTGGACGGCCGCGGCTCGTCGTACACCGAGTCGGGGCGGTAGCCGGCTCGCTCGGCCCCGGCTGCGCCGTCCGGCGGTGGACTGTCCACCTTTTCTCGACGCGCTTCGGTGGACCGCTCACCGCCGCCGCGGAGCCGTGTCGACCAGCGGTGGGCCGTCCACCGTTCCTGGACGCTCTTCGGTGGACCGCTCACCGCCGCCGCGGAGCCGTGTCGACCAGCGGCGGGCCGTCCACCGTTCCTGGACGCGGTTCGGTGGACCGCTCACCGCTGCCCCCGGGCCGCCGGCCCGACCGGAGCGCGACCAGCACGCCACCGACCAGCAGCAGCCCGCCGCCAGCCTCGGCCCCGTTCGGCACCTGGTCGAGCAGCAGCCAGGCCGAGGCCATCGCGACGACCGGGGCGAGCAGCACCCACGGCACGACGGCGGCCGAGGGGTTGCGGGCGAGCAGGGAGTTGAAGATGCCGTACCCGACCAACGAGGAGAGTCCCGCGGTGTACAGCGTCGACAGGGCCGCCTGCCAGCCGAACGCCGCGAGACCGTCGGCCACCGCGCTCGGGCCGTCGACGACCAGAGCGAGCATCAGCAGCGGCACGGGTACGACGGTCGCGGACCAGACCGTGAGCGACAGCCCACCCGGCACCCGCGCCGCCCGCGAGACGACGTTGCCGACTCCCCACGAGAGCGCACCGAGCAGGCAGAGCAGCAGCGCCGCCGCGGGGACCTGCCCGCCGCGGCCCAGCCCGACCACGACGAGGCCGGTGACCCCGAGCAGCACGCCCGCCACCTGGGCGGAGGTTGGCACCTCGCGCAGCACCCCGGCGGCGATCACGATCGTGAACACGACCTGCGCCTGCAGCACCAGGGCGGCCAGACCCGGCGGCATCCCGGCGTCCATCGCGACGTAGAGGAAGCCGAACTGGCCGATCGACATGAAGGTGCCCACCGCCGCCAGGGTCCGCCACGGCACGTCCGGGCGCCGGACCAGGAAGATCGCCGGGAAGACCACCAGCACGAACCGCAGCGCCAGGAAGAGCAGTGGCGGGACGCCGTCCATCCCCCAGTCGATGACGACGAAGTTGAACCCCCAGACGGCGGCGACGAGGGCGGCGAGCAGGCAGTCACGGCGAGTCACCCGGCCAGCCTCCCGGACGACAACCATGAAGCACCAGCGAATCCTCATACGCAGTTCCTTGTAGCATCGCTGCATGATCGACCTCGCAGCGCTCACTGCCCTCCGGGCCGTCGCCACCCACGGCTCCGTGGTCGCCGCGGCCGACGCACTCGGCTACACCCCGAGCGCGGTCTCCCAGCAGGTCAAGCGGCTGGAGCGGCAGACCGGCGTCCCGCTGCTGGAGCGGGTCGGCCGCGGCGTGATGCTCACCGGCCACGGCCGGCACCTCGTCGACGAGGGCGGCCGGCTGCTCGCCGACCTCGAGCAGCTGGAGGCGGGGCTGCACCGCCAGGCCGACGCGATCTCGGGGCACCTGCGGCTGACGACGTTCTCGACCGCGATGCGCGGGCTCATCGCACCGGTCGTCCACGACCTGCTGACCGCACACCCCGGCCTGACGGTCACCCTCACCGAGCGCGAGCCCTGGGACACCGTCGACCTGGTCGCCACCGGGCAGACCGACGTCGGCGTCGTGCACCGCTGGGGCGACGTCGCCATCCCCGTGCCCGACCACCTCGAGACCACCCAGGTGGCCCAGGACGTCGCCGACGTCGTCGTGCACCCCGAGCACCCACTGGCCGGGCGCGACCGGGTCACCCCCGCCGACCTCGTGGACGAGGACTGGATCGCGACCCCCGAGGGCACGATCTGCCGCCAGTGGCTGAACCGGATGTACGACGGCACCGGCCGCCTCCCGCGGATCGCGCACACCGCGATGGAGTTCGACTCCCACCTCGCGCTCGTGCGCGCCGGGCTCGGCATCGCCCTGGTGCCGCGGCTCGGCCGTCAGCCCCTGGACGGCGTCGTCGCCGTCCGCGCCCACGACCCGGTGCCGACCCGCGACGTCGTCGCCGTGCACCGGCGCAGCATGGCCGACTCCCCCGCCGTCTCAGCGGTGCTGGCGGCCCTGGCTACCTCGTCGATAGACCACACGCTGGTCGAGTAGCCCCGAGGAACGAGGGGCGTATCGAGACCCTCCCCTCGCTGGTCGAGTAGCCCCGAGGAACGAGGGGCGTATCGAGACCGTCACCGGATCGAGGTCTCGATACGCCGGTCGCGAGCTCCTTCGTCGCTCGCGCGGCTACTCGACCTGACCGCCCTGCAGGACCTCGCAGGCTCGTTCCTGGGGCGGTCAGAACAGGGCCGAGGCCAGCGCCTGACGGCCCTTCAGGACCCGCGCGTCGTCGTTGCCGACGGCCGCGAACAGTCCCAGCAGGTGCTCGCGGGCGGCGTCGCGCTCCTTGCCGGACGTACGACGGATCAGCTCGACCAGCCGGGTGAAGGCCTGCTCCACCTGCCCGTCGTACAGCTCCAGGTCGGCGACCAGGGTCTGCGCCTCGACGTCGTCGGGGCTGGCGTCGGCGGCGGCCCGGGCGGCCTGCGGATCGGCACCCAGCGCCCGCTGCAGCACCTTGGCCATCGCCAGCCCGGCGGCCGCCTCGGCGTCGGCGGGGTTGGCGGCGAGGAGCTTCTGGTACTCCGCGACCGCCCGGTCGACGTCGCCCTCGGCGAGCGCGTCCTGGGCGGGGGCGTAGCGCGGGTCGACGTACTCCGCGTCGTCGCCCTCGACCGCCGCGGGGCCGCCCTGGCGCGGCTGGTGCCGCCCGGTCATGCCCTGCGCGGTGAGCTGCTGCACGACCTGGGTGAGCGCGGTGCGCAGCTCCTCCAGCGGCAGCGCGTCCTGCAGGAGCGGCGCGGGCCGGCCGTCGAGCACAGCCACCACGAGCGGGATGGACGGGATCTGCATGGCCTGCGCGATGCCGGGTGCGGCGTCGATGTCGACGAGACCCGCGAGGAACCGCCCCTCGAACTCCGCCGACAGCAGCGCGAGGTCGTCGGCCAGCCGGCCGCTCTCGGGCATCCGGGTGCGGGAGTAGAAGACCAGCAGCACCGGCGCGGTCATCGAGGACTCGAGGACGGCCTGGAAGCTCTCCTCGGTGACCTCGACGGCGTACGACGAGCCGCCGACCGCAGCGGGACCGGCACCCGCCGGCGCGCCCGGGGCGCCGGCACCCGGGCCTCCGGCACCAGCCGGAGGGGCACTCGGCGCGGTGCGCTTGAGCGCCGACAGGTCGATGGCACCGGGACGGGAGAACGGCTGCTGGCTCATGGGCCCAATCCTAGGGATCGCTCCACACGCGTCACGCCAGGCCCAGCTCGACGGCCTCCTCGAGCAGCTCGTCGCGCACGCTCGGGTGAGCCACCGCGATGATCTGCCGGGCCTGCTCGCGCTCGTCGACGCCGAAGACCTGGGCCAGCCCCTGCTCGGTCACGACCGCGCTCATCTGGAACGACGTCACCGGCTCGTCGACCAGCGGCACGATCGTCGAGGTGTCCGCCTTCGGGTGCCAGGAGCGCAGCGCCATGAACGCCTGCCCGCCCTGGCTGTGCAGCGCCCCGACGTAGAAGTCCGTCTGCCCACCGAAGCCGGAGTGGATGCGCGCCTTGATCCGCGACGCGTTCACCTGGCCGAACAGGTCGACCTGCAGCGCGGTGTTGACGCTGACCATCTGCGGGTTCTGGGCGATCCGGGCCGGGCTGTTGGTGACCTCGGTCCGCTTCATCACGATGCGGTCGTTGCGGTCGACCCACTCGAGCAGCTCGGACGAGCCGAACATGAACGACGCCGTGATCGGGACGTTGCGGTCCAGCGCCCCCGCCTTCTCGAGCGCGAGCACGCTGTCGGAGAACATCTCGGTCCAGACCCGCAGCCCGGTGCGGCCCACCAGTCCGCGCAGGGTCGCGTCGGGGACGGCGCCGATCCCCGCCTGCAGCGTCGATCCGTCGGCCACCCGCTCCGAGACCAGCGCCCCGATCCGCGCCGAGGTCTCGTCCACGGCCCCTTGCGGCGCGTGCGGCATCTCCTCGTCGGCCTCCACCAGGACGTCGATCTGGTCCAGGTCGAGCTCGGCGTCGCCGTACGTCCAGGGCATCCGCGCGTTGACCTGCGCCACCACGACGCCACCGCGTCGACGGCAGGCCTCGACCGCGGCCGGGAGCACGTTGACCTCGACCCCGAGGGAGACCTTCCCGTCGCGCGGCCGCGTCGTGTGCAGGACGACGACGTCGGGCGGCAGCTGGTCGGCGAAGAGCCGCGGCACCATCGACAGCCGGGCCGGCACGTAGCGCAGCCGCGGGCTGCGCCGCTGCCCCGGGCCGACGAAGGACGACTCCAGGATCACCCCGTCCCGGTCGGGCAGTCCGGGCTGCCCGTTGAGGGCCCACAGCCGGTACGACGGCAGCGCCGCGTTCAGCAGACCGAGGGTGTGCCACGGGGTCGCGTGGTTGCCGGTGACGACGACACGGGGGTTGGCGGGCAGGGTCGCGAGTGCACGGGCGAGATCCACGTCCCGATCCCATCACAGCAGACAAGGGGGTGGCCCGGGCCCCGGGTCACCGCAGGCGAGGACGTTCGCCCCGGGCCGCGGCGGGACTTCTGACGTCGTACGACCTGGTCGCCCTGGGCGCCGGATCGGACGACGTCCGACTCCGGCGCAGGCTCAGAGCTCGTCGATGAGGGCGACGGCCGAGGAGAGCACGTCCCCGGTGGCGGCCCAGGCCCGGTCCCCGCCCGAGCCCGCCGTGTCCGCGAGACCCCGCGGGTCGGAGACCAGCCAGACGCCCAGGAACACCGCCAGCAGCGGCACGACAGCCCTCTTCACGACGACACCATCCTCTGACACCCGAAAGTCATGACTGGTTCGCCCCGAGGATGCCGCGCACCGGGCCGCGCGCCACGCAGGCGCGCCGGTCCAGACCAGCAAGGACGCTCGGGGCGCCGGGGCCTACGACTCGGCCAGCAGCTCGTCGGCCGCGGCGTACGGGTCGCTCTGCCCCGCGACCACCCGCGCCGCGAGCTCGTCGAGCTCGGTGCGCCCGCCGACGTCGGCCCACCGCGACCGGAGCGCGGTGACGGCGATCGCCTCGATCTCCCGTCGGGCCCGGCGAGTACGACGCCGCGCCAGCTCGCCGGTCGACGCCAGCCAGGCGTGGTGCTCCTCGATCGCCGCCGCCAGCTCGGGGACACCGGTGCCGGCCTGCGCGACCGTGGCCAGGACCGGCGGTCGCCAGGCCTCCTCGGGGCGCTGCGCGAGATCGAGCATCGAGCGCAGGTCGCGGCGGACCCGGTCGGCGCCGTCGCGGTCGGCCTTGTTGACGACGTACACGTCTCCGATCTCCAGGATGCCGGCCTTGGCCGCCTGGATCCCGTCGCCCATGCCGGGTGCGAGCAGCACCAGGGTGGTGTCGGCCTGCGCGGCGATGTCGATCTCGCTCTGGCCGACGCCGACGGTCTCGACGAGCACGACGTCGTACCCGGCGGCGTCGAGGACCCGGATGGCCTGCGGGGTGCTCCAGGCCAGCCCGCCGAGGTGTCCGCGGGCGGCCATCGAGCGGATGTAGACGCCGTCGTCGGAGGCGTGGTCGGACATCCGCACCCGGTCGCCGAGCAGGGCGCCGCCCGAGAAGGGCGAGGACGGGTCAACCGCCAGCACCCCGACCCGCCTACCGGCGGCCCGCAGCTCGCGCACGAGCGCGTTGGTGGTGGTCGACTTGCCGACGCCGGGCGAGCCGGTGACGCCGATGACCTGCGCCCGGCCCGCGTGCGGGGCCAGGGCGGCCATCACCTCGCGCAGCAGCGGCGACTCGTCCTCGACGAGGGAGACCAGGCGCGCCACGGCACGGACCTCGCCGGCGCGGGCGCGCTCGACGAGGTCCGGTGCGCTGGCGCTACTTCTTCGGGACACGCACGATCAGCGCGTCGCCCTGGCCGCCGCCGCCGCACAGAGCGGCCGCGCCGACGCCACCGCCGCGGCGCTGGAGCTCAAGCGCCAGGTGCAGCACCACGCGGGTGCCGGACATGCCGACCGGGTGGCCGAGCGCGATCGCACCGCCGTTGACGTTGACCTTGGCGTCGTCCAGGCCGAGCTCGCGGGCCGAGGCGATGCCGACCGCGGCGAAGGCCTCGTTGAACTCGACCAGGTCGAGGTCGGTCGGGGCGATGCCCTCCTTCGCGCACGCCTTCGCGGTGGCCGCCGCCGGCTGCAGCTGGAGGGTGGAGTCGGGGCCGGCGACCTGGCCGTGCGCGCCGATCTCGGCGAGCCACTCCAGGCCGAGCTCCTCGGCCTTGGCCCTGCTCATCACGACGACCGCGGCGGCGCCGTCGGAGATCTGGGAGGAGGAGCCGGCCGTGATGGTGCCCTCCTTGGAGAACGCCGGGCGCAGCTTGCCGAGCGAGTCGGCGGTGGTGGCGCCGCGCACGCCCTCGTCGGTGGAGATGACGACCGGGTCGCCCTTGCGCTGCGGGATCGAGACCGGCACCACCTCGGCGTCGAAGACGCCGTTCTTCCAGGCGGCCGCGGCCTTCTGGTGCGACTGGGCGGCGAACTCGTCCTGCTCGGCGCGGGTGAGGTTCTGCGCCGCCGCGTTGCACTCCTCGGTGAGCAGGCCCATCGCCTGGGTGGTGAACTGGTCGAACAGGGCGTCGTAGGCCATCGAGTCGACCAGCTTCACGTCGCCGAACTTGATGCCCTCGCGCGACTTCGGCAGGAAGTGCGGCGCGTTGGTCATCGACTCCATGCCGCCGGCCACGACGATCTCGCACTCGCCGGCGCGGATCAGCTGGTCGGCCAGGGCGATGGCGTTCAGGCCGGAGAGACAGACCTTGTTGATCGTCATCGACGGGACGCTCATCGGGATGCCGCCGGCGACGGCGGCCGTGCGGGCGGGGTTCTGGCCGGCCCCGGCCATGATGACCTGGCCCATGATCACGTAGTCGACCTGGTCCCCGGAGACACCGGCCTTCGCGAGCGCGCCCTCGATGGCGTGGCCGCCCAGCTGGGCCGCGGTCAGATCCTTGAGACCGCCGGAGAGGCGGCCGATCGGGGTACGGGCCCCGGCGACGATGACACTGGGGACGACGCTTGACATGGTTCCTCCGGATGGAAAGACGGACGGGCCGATGCTTCGGACCCTACCCACGAGTCACAGGGGTGGCGAGGGAGTCCGCACCCGGGCTCATGAGGCACATCTCACAAGCGGTCGCCGGGCCCGGGGCCGGCGTACGACCATGGCGCCATGAGCGCCTCCACGACCGGGACCGACCTTCCGCAGCACCTGTTCACCGCGATCGACCACGTCGGCATGGCCGTGCCCGATCTCGACGAGGCGATCGCCTTCTACCGCGACACCCTCGGCATGACGCTGGCCCACCAGGAGGTCAACGAGGAGCAGGGCGTGCGCGAGGCGATGATGGCCGTCGGCGACTCCGGCTCGTGCGTCCAGCTGCTCGCGCCGATCGACGAGACCTCGACGATCGCGAAGTTCATCGGCCGCAACGGCCCCGGCTGCCAGCAGGTCGCCTACCGGGTCGAGGACGTCGAGCAGGTGAGCGCGATCCTGCGCGAGCGCGGTCTGCGGCTGCTCTACGACGCCCCGAAGCGCGGTACGTCGGACTCGCGGATCAACTTCGTGCACCCCAAGGACGCCGGCGGCGTGCTCGTCGAGCTGGTCCAGCCCGCCCGCTAAGTCGAGTCCGGACTCCTGACCGTTGAGTCGGGAGTCGGGCTGACACGTCGCGTCCCCAGGTCCGGACTCAACGGTCAGGAGTCCGGACTCAACGGGGGGCGGGGACCCAGCGGAGGCGGAGCTGCTGGCCGGGGCGGGCCTGGGCGGCGCGGTCGACATCGGCGTCGACCACGACGCCGGCGACCGGGTAGCCGCCGGTGACGGGGTGGTCGGCGAGGAGGACCACCGGCTCGCCGCCCGGCGGCACCTGCACCGCACCGCGCCAGGCACCCTCGCTGGGCAGCTGGCGATCGGGGTCGCGGTGGTGGAGGGGCTCGCCGAGGAGCCGGATGCCCACCCGGTTGCTCTCGCCGGAGACGGTCCAGGCGGTGCTGGTCAGCCGGTCGGCGTCGACCAGCCAGGCGTCGCGGGGACCGCGGACCACGCGCAGCTCGACCACGTCGGGCAGGCGCGGCGGCGGCAGCAGGTCCGCGACGGGCGGCTCGCCCGTCCAGGCACCGACGATCAGCTCGTCGCCCTCGGCCAGCGGCTCCGGCCCCACGCCGGCGAGCACGTCGCGGCTGCGCGACCCGAGCACGGCCGGCACGTCGATCCCGCCGCGGACCGCGACGTACGACCGCAGCCCGACCGCAGGGGTGCCGAGGCGTACGACGTCGCCGGCCCGCGCGGTCGTGACGTACGACGGGCCGGTGTCGCGCCCGCCCACCCGGACCGGCGCGGGAGCACCGGTCACGCAGAGCGTCACCGACCCGCCGACGACCTCCAGCTCCAGCCCGCCCAGCAGCACCTCCAGGGCGGCGGCGCCCTCGGGGTTGCCGACGGCGCGGTTCGCGAGCCGGAGCGCGCCCCGGTCGGCCGCGCCCGAGCGCGCGACGCCGATCGCGGCGTGACCGGGCCGGCCGAGGTCCTCCACCAGAGTCAGCGGACCGGTGCGTCGTACCCGCAGCAGCGTCACGACCCGGCCTCGGTGAAGCGGACCTCCGCGCCGCGCTGCAGCAGCGCGGGCGGGTCGCGGTCGAGGTCCCACAGGCGCACCTCGGTGCGGCCGATCAGCTGCCAGCCGCCGGGCGAGGGGCGCGGGTAGACGCCACTGAACTCCCCCGCCAGGCCGACCGACCCGGTCGGCACCGTCGTCCGGGCCCGGTCGCGGCGGGGCACCCGCAGCCGGGGATCGCCCCCGACGAGGTAGCCGAAGCCCGGGGCGAAGCCGCCGAAGGCGACCCGCCAGCTGGTGCCGGTGTGGGCCGCCACGACCTCGGCCTCGCTGAGGCGGGTGAGGCGGGCGACGTCGGCGAGGTCCGGGCCGTCGTACACGACCGGGATCTCGACCGTCACGGTCCCGGGCGCGCCACGGTCCTGCGCTGCCGGGCGGACCGCGCGGAGCGCCTCGCGCACCCGGTCGACGGGGGCGTCCTCCGCGAGCACCACCAGCACGGTCTCCGCGGCGGGCACGACGTCGGCGACTCCGGCGGGGCGGTCGGCCTCCAGCGCATCGGCCCAGGCCAGCGCGCGCTCGGTGCTGCCGAGCTCGACCAGCACCGCGCGGTCGCCGTACGGCAGCAGGGTGGGGGCGGGCGTCACGCGAACGCCGCCACCCGCACCCCGGCGCCCGTCAGCCGGTCGCGGACGGCCTGCGCCATCGCGACCGCGCCCGGCGAGTCGCCGTGGACGCAGACCGAGTCGGCCTCGACCTCGACGACCGAGCCGTCGACGGCGACGACCGTGCCCTCCGTCACGAGGCGCAGCACCCGTTCCGCGACCTCTCCGGGGTCGGTGAGCAGGGCACCCTCCTGGGAGCGCGGCACCAACGTGCCCGCCGGCGTGTAGCCGCGGTCGACGAAGGCCTCACGGACGGTGCGCAGCCCGGCCCGCTCCCCCGTCGCGAGCAGGACCGAGCCGGGCAGGCCGAGCAGCGGCAGGCTCGCGTCGTACGCCGTCACCGCGTCGACGACGGCCGCCGCCTGGTCCGCGTCGTGGACGGCGGTGTTGTAGAGGGCACCGTGCGGCTTGACGTAGGAGACCCGGCTGCCGGCCGCTCGCGCGAGCCCGTCGAGCGCCCCCAGCTGGTAGAGCACGTCGGCGGTCAGCTCGGCCCGCTCGTAGGCCATGTAGCGGCGCCCGAAGCCGGCGAGGTCGCGGTAGCCGACCTGGGCGCCGATCCGGACCCCGTGCCCGGCCGCCACCTCGCAGGTACGACGGAGGGTCAGCGGGTCGCCGGCGTGGAAGCCGCAGGCGACGTTGGCGCTGGTCACCACGGCCAGCACCGCCTCGTCGTCGCCGAGCTCCCAGCGGCCGAAGGACTCGCCGACGTCGCTGTTGAGGTCCACGGTCAGGTCCACCGGGCCACGGTAGAGCCAGATAGGTCACACGTGGTCGCCAGCAGCGTTACCGACCGGTAATACTCGGTCAACTTTCTGGGCACTCCTCGACGACCCTGACCTGTAGGAGCCGATGTGCAGCACATCCTCGACGCCATTCTCGCTGGTGACACCGCCAGCGAGGACTTCGCGAACCTTCAGATCCCCGAGTCCTACCGTGCCGTGACGGTGCACAAGGACGAGGCCGACATGTTCGAGGGCATCGCCTCGAAGGACAAGGACCCCCGCCAGTCCCTGCACGTCGAGGAGGTGGCGCTGCCCGAGCTCGGTCCGGGCGAGGCGTACGTCGCCGTCATGGCCTCCGCCATCAACTACAACACCGTGTGGACCTCGATCTTCGAGCCGGTCTCGACCTTCGGGTTCCTGGAGCGCTACGGCCGGCTCTCCCCGCTCGGCAAGCGCCACGACCTGCCGTACCACGTGGTCGGCTCCGACCTGTCCGGCGTGGTGCTGAAGACCGGTCCCGGGGTGACCAAGTGGCCGCCCGGCACCGAGGTCGTCGCGCACTGCCTCTCGGTCGAGCTGGAGTCCCCCGACGGCCACAACGACACGATGCTCGACCCCGAGCAGCGGATCTGGGGCTTCGAGACCAACTTCGGCGGCCTCGCCCACATCGCCCTGATCAAGGCCAACCAGCTGATGCCCAAGCCCGCCCACCTCACCTGGGAGGAGGCCGCCTCCCCCGGCCTGGTCAACTGCACCGCCTACCGCCAGCTCGTCTCCAAGAACGGCGGCGACCTGAAGCAGGGCGACAACGTGCTGATCTGGGGCGCCTCCGGCGGCCTCGGCGGCTTCGCGACCCAGTACGCCCTCAACGGCGGCGCGAACCCGGTCTGCGTGGTCTCCAACGAGGAGAAGGCCGCGATCGCCCGCTCGATGGGCGCGGAGATGATCATCAACCGCTCCGCGGAGGACTACCGCTTCTGGAACGAGGAGGGCACCCAGCAGGACCCGCGCGAGTGGAAGCGGTTCGGGGCCAAGATCCGCGAGCTCACCGGCGGCGAGGACATCGACATCGTCTTCGAGCACCCGGGCCGCGAGACCTTCGGCGCGAGCGTCTACGTCACCCGCAAGGGCGGCACCATCACCACCTGCGCCTCCACCAGCGGCTACATGCACGAGTACGACAACCGCTACCTGTGGATGAACCTGAAGAAGATCATCTCCTCCCACTTCGCCAACTACCGCGAGTCCTGGGAGGCCAACCGGCTGATCGCCAAGGCCAAGATCCACCCCACCCTGTCGCGCACCTACACCCTCGACCAGGTCGGCCAGGCCGCCCTCGACGTCCACCACAACACCCACCAGGGCAAGGTCGGCGTGCTCTGCCTGGCCCCCGAGGAGGGACTCGGCGTCCGCAACCACGAGCTCCGCGCCCAGCACGAGAGCGCCATCAACCGCTTCCGCGGCGTCTGAGGCCCGCTCGCTCCAGCGTCCGCCCACCCCGGTCCCGGAATCGCCGGCACCGGGGTGGGAGCTTTTTAGGCGTCATCGGGGAGGATGGGACCGCGAGACTCCCCGACCGGAAGAAGGATGCTTCGACCATGAGCGACCAGGGCCTGTCCATCTTCGACGACGAGCCGGACCGGGAGCCGGTCGACGGCGAGAAGACCCAGGTGATCCCCGCGGTGGACCCGAAGCGCGCGGCGCAGACCGCGCCCGCGAAGGCCGCCGGGAAGCCCACGGAGAAGCCGGCGGCACCCGCGCAGGGCCGCCCGGTGATCCCTCCGGCCGCCCGTCCCCCCGCGGCCCCGTCCCGGTCCGCCGCCCCGCGCGCGACCTCGACGACGCCGTCCTTCCCCGTGATCCGGCGCAACGGCTACGACCCCGCCGCGGTCGACGGAGCCTTCACCCAGCTCGCCTCCGAGAAGGCCGGCCTGAGCGCCAGCCTGGCCGAGTCCGAGCGCCGGGCGGTCGCCCTCGAGGAGCAGCTGGAGGCGACCCGCCAGGAGCTGGCCGAGAACGCGAACCCGTCGTACGCCGGCCTCGGTGGCCGCGCGAGCGCGATGCTGCGGCTGGCCGAGGAGGAGGCCAACGAGATCCGCGACACCGCCGACCGGGACGCCACCGAGATCCGCGAGCAGGCGACCCGCGACGCCAAGGCGATCCGCGCCGACGCCGCCCGCGAGGCCGAGGACATGCGCACCGTCCAGCTCGCCGAGCTCGACGAGCAGCGCCAGCGGGCCAACGCGGACGCCGAGCAGGAGCGCACCCTGGCCCGCGGCGAGTCCGACGACCTGCGCGCGTCCGCGCGTCGCGAGTCCGAGCAGCTGCGCCTCGCCGCGCAGCAGGAGACCACCGAGCTGCGCACCACCGCGCAGCGCGAGGTCGAGCAGGCCCGCGCGGCCGCGGACCGCGAGGTCCAGGAGGCCCGTCGGATGCTGGCGGTCGAGAAGGAGCGGCTCGCCCGCGAGGCGACCGACTTCCACAACAGCGCGACGGCCGAGACCCGCAAGCTGGTCCAGGAGGCCGAGGAGCGCGCGACCGCGGCCGAGGAGCGGGCCCGCCAGGCCACCTCGCAGGCGACCCAGCACCGCCAGCAGGCGCAGACCGAGGCCGAGGCGCTGCTCAGCCGGGCGCGGCGCGAGGCCGAGCAGATCGTCACCTCGGCGCGCACCCAGGCCGAGTCGATCAGCTCCTCCGGCAACGCCGAGGCCGAGCGCGAGCTGGCCCAGACCCGCGCCGAGCTCGAGCGACTGCGCAAGCGCCGCGACGCGATCACCGCCCAGCTCGCCTCGCTGCGCGACGTGGTCGCCGGCTTCGGCGAGGACGACGCTTGAGCGACCAGGCCCCGGCCACGGCGGTCCCACCCGCGGACCCGGAGGGGCCGAGCGACGAGGCCGCGATCACCACCGAGGACCCCGACGACCTCGGCGAGCCCGGCCCACCGCTGAACCACCGGGCGCCGTTCTTCGTCGGCCTGGTCGGCGGGATCGGCTTCGCCCTGGCCTGGTGGCTCTTCGGGTTGTTCGAGCAGATCGGCTCGACGCTGGTCCTGATCATCGTCGCGTTCTTCATCGCCGCCGGTCTCAACCCGGTGGTGCTCTTCCTGGAGCGGCGAGGACTGGCACGCAGCGTCGCGGTGATGGCCGTGATCGTGGCCTTCCTCGGGGCGCTCGCCCTGTTCGTCGTGGCGATCGTGCCGGTGATCACCGACCAGATCTCGAAGATCTCCGAGAACGCACCCCACTGGCTCGACGACCTGCAACGCAACCGCCGCGTGCAGGACTTCAACGACGAGTACGAGATCCTCGACAAGCTCCGGGACTACGTCGCCAACGGTGACTTCGCGAGCGCCGTCTTCGGCGGCGCCCTCGGTGTCGGCCTGGCCGTGCTGGGCGCGCTGTTCAACGCCTTCATCATCTTGGTGCTGACGCTCTACTTCCTCGCCTCGATGAAGACCACGACGCACGCCTTCTACAGCCTGGCCCCCGCGTCGCGGCGCGAGCGGGTCACCAAGCTGGGCGACCGGGTGATCGCCGGCATCGGCGGCTACGTCTCGGGCGCCTTCGTCGTCGCCCTGTGCGCCGGTATCTCCTCGCTGATCTTCCTGTTCGTCATCGGCCTGGGCGAGTACGCCGTCGCGCTGGCGTTCGTGGTCGCCCTGCTCGACGTGATCCCGATGATCGGCGCGACCATCGGCGCGACCATCGTCACCGCCATCGCCTTCGCCACCGACGTGAAGACCGGGCTGATCTGCGCGATCTTCTACATCGTCTACCAGCAGCTCGAGAACTACGTGATCTATCCGCGGGTGATGTCGAAGTCCGTCGACATCCCCGGCGCGGTCACCGTGATCGCGGCCCTGGTCGGCGCGGCCCTGCTGGGCGTCGTCGGCGCGCTGCTGGCCATCCCGACCGCCGCGGCGATCCTGATGCTGGTGCGCGAGGTCTACGTCAGACGGCAGGACGCCCGGTAGGTCGGCCCCACCAGCCGATGAAGCCGACCATCCCCGTCATGCCGGAGGTACGCGGCCCGTAGAGGGTCTGCGGCACGAACCCGATGGTCCACGGCTCGAGCGTCGCGACGGTGAGCGACCGCCGGTCGCCGGGCTCGCCGAGCTCGGTGATCGCGGGGCAGGAGAGGTCGAAGACCCACTGCCGGTCTCCCGCCTGGAGCAGCACCTGCTCCAGGTCGAGTGGCTCGTTGCAGCTGCCGACCGGCGGCGCCGCGTCGTAGGCCCCCGCCTGCGCCAGCGCCCGGTCGGCTCCCAGCAGCTGCCCACCGACCAGCCGGAACCGGTGTTGGTCCTGCCGGTAGCCGCAGACCAGGAGGCCGTCACCGGTGTCGCCGACGGGCAGCTTCGCACTCGGCGCCCGCAGCAGCTCCGAAGGGCAGGCGCCACCGACCCGGGCCGAGGCGAGAATCCGCCGGCGCAGCGGCTCGTCCGCGGCGACCGTGAGCATGGCGCCGGCGACCTCGACGGTCTCCTGGACGGTCCCGTCGTCGAGCTGCACGGTGCCGGGCTCCACGTCCGCGCCGAGCCAGACGTACGGCGCCGACGAAGCGCGGAGCTGGCCGCCGCCGATGCACTCGTCGACCAGGCGGACCGGGCGGCCGACGTAGGGGGCCTCCGGGAAGTAGCCGCACACGTAGGGTGCCCCAGCGGTCCGCAGCGGCGCCGGTCCGTAGCCCCAGTCCGCCGGGACGTCCACGGCCAGGTCGTGCCACCGCTCGGTGCGCCAGCCGTCCGGCGCCATCGGCGTCGGGGGCTCGACGGGGTCGAGCGCCGTCGTCGGAGCGGGCGCCGGGGCCGGCGTCACCTCCTGCGGGCGGTCGAGAACCGTCGACACCCCGACCACCACCGCGACGGCGGCGGCCGCCGCCAACACCGCGCGGGTCCCCCGCCGTCGGCGGGCCGCCCGTTGCGCGCGAGCCACCAGGGGCGCGGTCGTGTCCACGCCGTCCGCGCGCGCCCGCAGGCCGTCGCGCACCAGCTGCTCGAGGTCGTCCATCACCGCTCCTCCTGGCTCGTCAGGGTGGCCCGCAGCGAGGTGAGGGCCCGGTGGACGTGGGAGCGGACCGTGGTCTCCGAGCAGTCCAGCAGCGCCGCGATCTCGGCGTACTCCAGGTCCTCGTAGAACCGGAGCACGACCGCCGCGCGCTGCTGGCGCGGCAGCGCGGAGCACATCCGCCAGACCGCGTCGGAGGTGTCGACCCCGGCCGTCGCATCGACGGCCGTGTCACGCACCTCGGCGACCGCGACCTCGCGGCGGCCGGAGCGACGCCACGACGAGACGTGCTCGTTGACGACCATCCGGCGCACGTAGGTGTCCGGGTCGTCGGCTCGGCTGACCCGCGTCCACTTCTCGCACGCGCGGGTCAGCGCCGCCTGGACCGCGTCCTCGGCGGCGTGCTGCGACCCGGTCACGAGGTAGGCGAAGCGGAGCAGCCCGGCGACCCGGGCCTCCGCCCACGCCTCGAAGTCGGTCACCACCACATCCATGCACAACACACGCCCCGGCGGGCGAGGTTGTTGCAGCCGACCCCGGACTTTCCCAGCGGTTCAGCCGAGCGCCGGCTCCTCGGCGCGCACGCGGCTCTCCCCCAGCTTCACTCCGACCACCCCGGCCAGGATCAGCAGGCCGCCCACGAGCTGGATCGGGCGGGGCAGCTCGTCGAGCAGCAGCCAGGCGAAGCCGACGCCGGCAACGACCTCCAGCAGCGCCACGAAGGACGCGAGCCGCGACCCGAGCCGGCGACTGGCTGCGATGCCGGTGACGTAGGCGATCGCGGCCGTGACCAGGCCGAGCACCGCGAGCGGGACCCACCAGGCGACCTCGCGGCCGGCGTACGACGTCGCGTCGGTGCTGGCCGCCATCGGCAGCAGGCCGACCAGCGCGAGCAGGCCGAGCGCCGTCGAGCCGACGACCAGCCCGCCGGCGGCGAGCGCGATCGGCGGCAGGCCGTTGGACTCGTCGGCCGAGATCAGGAAGTACGACGCCGCGCCGACCATCGCCGCCAGCGCCCAGAGCACCCCGGCGGTGCTGAGGTCGGCGCCCGAGATCAGGTCGAGCACCAGCACCAGCCCGAGGGCGGCCAGGCCCGCCCCGACGAGCGTGACCGGCCCCGGACGCTGGCCGTGGCGCAGCCAGAGCCAGACCACGACGGCCGCGGGGGCCGTGTACTCGATCAGCAGCGCGGGCCCGACCTGCATGTGCTGGACGGCGGAGAAGTAGCAGAACTGCGCGCCGGCGACCGCGAGCACGCCGTACAGCACGATGGTCGGGGCACTGCGGCGGACCAGGAACCAGCGTCCGCGCAGGGCGGCGACGCCGAACGGCAGCACGACCGAGGCGGCGAGCGCGACCCGGACCAGGGTCACCGAGCCCGGGGTCCAGCCGGTGTCGAGCAGCCCGCGGGCCAGGGCCCCGGACATGCCGAACGACATCGCCGACACGACGGCGAACACCAGCCCGGAGGCGAGCCGCGACCCCTGGGCCGCGCTCGGGACCACCGGGACGCCGTCATGAGTCAATGCGGTCATGGAACATGACGCTACGGGCCGTGGAGTAACCTGTCAACGTGGTATTCGCCCATGACACCGAGATGGCCCTGCAGGCGGCCGCGACGCTGGCCAACAGCGCCCTCGAGCCCGACACGCTGGAGTCCGTCGCCGACCTCGACGAGCTCTTCAGCCGCTTCGAGTACACCGGCCGGCACGAGCGCACCCGCGCCGAGCTCGACGAGGTGCGCGCCCTGAGACCCCGGCTCTACGACCTGCTGACCGCCGACCGCGACCGTGCCGTCGAGCTCGTCAACGGGATGCTCGCCGAGGCCCGGGCGCTCCCCCGGCTGGTGCGCCACGACCACTGGGACTGGCACCTGCACGCGGTCCCCGACGACGCCTCGCTCGCCACCCGGTTCCTGGTCGAAACCGCGATGGCCATGATCGACGTGATCCGCGCCGACGAGCTGTCCCGCCTCGACGTCTGCGCCGACGACGACTGCCTCGGCATCGTGCTCGACCTGTCCCGCAACCGCTCCCGCCGCTTCTGCTCGAACTCCTGCGGCAACCGCAACGCCGTCGCCGCCTACCGCGCCCGCCAGGCCGCGAGCAGCTGAGCGGTCAGGCGAGGAACCGCCGCAGCACCTCGAGGAACACCTCGGACTGCTCGGAGTGCACCCAGTGCCCGGCGTTCTTCACGGTGACCCTCCGGTTCTGGGGGAACCAGCGGTCCATGGCTGCGGCGTACTCGTCCTTGACGTAGCCCGAGGTCTGCCCGGCCACCCACAGCACCTTGCCGGGGTACGGCGCCGCGCCGGCCAGCTCGTCCTCCGGCCACCCGCCGAGCAGCGCGAGGTCGCGGTCGAGGACGGCGAGGTTGGGCAGCCAGGTCCAGCCGTCGCCCTCGCGGCGCAGGTTCTGCAGCAGGAAGCTCCGCACGGTCCGGTTCGGGACCGCCTCGGCCATGGCCTCGTCGGCGTCGCTGCGCCGCTCGAGAGCGTCCAGGTCCATCCCCCGCATGGCCGCGATGAACCCGCCGAACTCGGAGAGCCCGTGGTAGTCGACCGGCGAGATATCGACGACGCAGAGCCGCTCGACGAGCTCGGGGTGACGCAGCGCCAGCACCATCGCCGCCTTGCCGCCCATCGAGTGGCCGACCAGGGCGACCGGATCGTCGGCGCTGAAGAGAGCGGCGACCTCGTCGGCGACGTCGACGTAGTCGAAGCGATCGTGCCAGGCCGACCGGCCGTGGTTCGGCATGTCGACCAGCAGCACCCGGTGGTCGGTGGCGAGGGCCTTGGCGATCGTCGTCCAGTTCTTGCCCTGGCCGAACAGGCCGTGGCAGAAGGCGACCAGCGGACCGGACTCCCCCAGCGTCGTCGTGTGCAGGGCCGGCATGAGGTCGAGGCTATCGAGGGCAGTAGGCGCGCACGCCGTCCGGGCTCAGGTCCCGGTCGCGCAGCACCACCGCCGCCGCGGCGCCGTACGCCGCACAGGTCCGCTCGAAGTCCGGACGGCGGTACTCGATCATCAGCACCCGCCGGCCGTAGACGGCGGTGTAGCGACTGCACTCGTCGTACCTCCCGCACTCCTCGGCGACCGCGAAGTCGAAGCCCAGCCGCGTGCCCCGCAGGCCCGCGAGGTTCTTCTGCCCGACGGCGAGGCCGGCCCGGTGAGCGGCGCGGATGAGCAGCCGGGCGTACGCGACGGCGTGCCGCCTCCGGATCAGGCCACTGCTCCGGGTGAAGGAGTCGAGGTTGTCGAACTCCACCGCCTCGTACCCGTCACGCGCGCACCCTGCGGTCCAGCGCCCGACGATCCGGGCCAGCGCTCGGCGCTCGGCGGGCGTGCGCAGGTCGAGCAGCCACTCGCCCCAGGCCTCGTCCTCGACCAGCCGGCCGCGTCCGTCCTGGAGCAGCAGGTGGCGGCGTCGCTGCCAGAACCGCTTCTCGCCCGGCTGGGTCTGGAAGCCGTTGACGTAGCAGACGTCGTAGCGTCCCGCGGGTCGCGCGGTGCGGTCGCGCACCACGATCCCGACGTGCGCGGGCACCCCGCGGTTGCCACCGAGCTGGTAGTCGACACCGGTGCCGACCGGCAGCTCCTGCAGGCCGTACGACGGCGCCGGGGCGAGCAGCAGCAGGGCGACGAGGGCGAGCACGAGCCGGCGCATGCCCGGACGCTACCCGTGGCACGATCGACCCATGACCGACGCCATCACCGACGCCGTGACACGGATCGAGACCAGCCGGCTCGTCGCCGCCCCGCCCGCGGACGTCTTCGCGCTGCTGTGCGACCCGCAAGGCCACGTGGCGATCGACTCCTCGGGGATGCTCCAGGATGCCACCGGCGAGCCGGTGACAGCCGCGGGTGACAGCTTCGTCGTGCACATGGACCGGGAGTCGCTCAACGACTTCCCCGAGATGGGGAGGTACGACGTCACGGTCACCATCCGTGACTTCGAGCCGGACCGGCTCATCTCCTGGACGATCCTGGGCCGGATCCGCCCGCAGATCGGCCACGTCTACGGCTACCGCCTCGCGCCCGACCCCGACGGGAGCGACGGCACCGTCGTCACGTCCTTCTACGACTGGGCCGACATCCACCCGGACTGGGCGGCCGCCGGGATCTTCCCCGTCATCTCCGAGGGCGCGCTGCGCGGCACACTTGGCATCCTCGACCGCACCGTCCGGCGCGGGTACGTCCGGGGCTGACCGCGTCGTGCGGGTCGAGGTCGCGGCCCGGACCGCGCTGCGCTTCGAGGACGGCACGCCGGTGCGCGCCGCCTCCGGCGTGGTGGAGTACGACACGGGCTGGCTGGTCGTCCAGGACGACGCGACCCACGCCTGCCTGCTGACGACGCCGACCGCTGCCGGCACCCCGCTGCGCCTGCTGCCACCGGTCGACGGTCACGACTCCTTCGACGAGGCGGCCGGCACCAAGCACCTCAAGCCGGACCTGGAAGCGGCCTGCGCCGTCGGCCCCGGCGCCCTGATCCTGGGCTCCGGATCGACGCCGGCCCGGATGCGCGGCGTACTGCTGGCGCGGCCGGAGGCCGAGCCGCTGACGGCCGACCTCTCCGGGCTCTACGCGCGAATCGGCGCGGCCCTCGCGGTCGATCCCGAGCAGCTGAACCTCGAGGGAGCGTGCCGGGTCGGGACCGCGCTGCGCTGGTTCCACCGGGGCCGCCCCGCGGCCGGACTCCCGTCGGCGGCCATCGACGTACCTCTCGCGGCGCTGCTCGCCGCCGTCCACGGCGACCTCGACCCCACCGCCGTCCCGCTGTCAGTCCCGCAGCTGCTCGACCTCGGTGACGGACTGGCCGTGACCGACGCCGTGACCCTCGACGCCCACACCGTGCTGGTCAGCGCCGCCCTCGAGGACAGCCCCGACGCCTACGACGACGGCGCGGTCCTCGCCTCCGCGCTCGCGATCCTGGTCGACGGCCGCCTCACCGACCGAGTACTGCTGCCCGAGCTCGACGGCCGGGTGGCCAAGGTCGAAGGACTGGCGGTGCGCTCGACCGACTCGACCGACCCGACCGGCGTACGCCTGCTCGCCACAGTCGACGCCGACGACGTCGACCTCCCGTCCTGGGCGCTCGACCTGCGGCTGCGACTCTGACCGAGTGTTTCTAACCAGGTGGAACCGTCCTGTCCTGGCCGGGGTAGGAGCCTCCCCGCGCTAGGGGGGTCGTCGATCCCCTCGGGCGCGAGGAAGGACCCACAAGGAACGCGACCCGCCCACCACCGCCCGAGGATCGAGGGCGTCACGACCACTGACCCTCGTCCGGCCTCAACGGCGCTTCTTCGCCCGGATCGTGTACTTCCCCCGGGTGGTCGTCGTGTTGCCGGCCCGGTCGACGGCGGTCGCCTGCCACGTCACGACCGTGCGCTTGCGCGACTTCCGCTTGGTGGTCACGACCTTGCAGGACTCGACGCCGGAGAGGGCGTCGGACGCCCGGCACGCGAGCCGCCGGACCTTCGGGTACGTCGCGCCGGAGCGCGCGCCCCGGACCGCGACCTTCGGGGCGGTCCGGTCGATGTTCACCCCCGGGGTCGTGACGGACCCCACCGAGCCCAGGGTGTCGGTCACCGAGCGCGTCACGACCTGGTTTCGGCCGTCCGCGGCCAGCTCCACCGGGACCGGGCACGCCGTCGTCAGGGGCAGCGTCCCGGTGCACACGAACGTCACCGTGACCGGGGTCCGGAACCACCCACCGCGCGCGGGGCCCGACGAGCCGAGCGCTGCACTGAGGGCTGGGCGGGCGTACGGGTCGGTGACCAGCTCGACCGCCGGTGTCGAGGGCGTGCCTGCGCCCGTCACCACGGCGTGGATGCTCGCCACACCGGGCGTGGCCGACCCGGTGAGCGTCGCCGAGTAGGTGCCGTCGCCGTGGTCGGTGACGGGCCCGAACAGGTGCGACGGATCCGTGCTGGCGAACGACACGGTCAGGCCCGGCAGCGACGGCTCGGTCGAGCCCAGGCGGCGGGCCACCGCCAGGACCTCGGTGGTCGCGGCCCCGGTCCCCAGGATCGGGTCGATCGCGCGGACCCTCACCTCGTAGCCGTCGGTGGTCACGTCGGTCCCGACCAGGGTCGGGGCACCCGCGTCCGCGACCGCGGGCTCCACGGTCGCGCTGCCCGGGGTCGTCGACCCGGACAGGGTCGTCGTGTAGGTGCCGTCACCCCGGTCGACGACCGCGGCGAAGGACTGACCCGCGTCGGTGCTGGTGAAGGAGACGTCGAGATCGGTGAGCAGCCGGCCGCTCGTGGAGCGGGCGGTTGCCGTCACGGGCACGGAGTCGTCCCCGGTCGCGACCAGCGACGTGAGCACGGGCTGGACGGTGACGGCGTAGCCCTCGGTCGTCACCTCGGCGCCGTACGACGTCGCGCCGGCCGAGCTCGCGCCGATGGTCGCGGAGCCGACCGTGGTCGACCCGGTCAGCGTCACCGAGTAGGTGCCGTCGCCGTGATCCGTCACGGCGCCGAAGGCGTGGGTGGGATCGGTGCTCGTGAAGGACACGTCGAGGGCGTCGAGTCCGACGTCGCCCGCGGTCATCGCCGTCGCTCGGACCGTGACCTCGTCGGTGCCCGTGCCGACGAGCAGGTCGGTCACGGGCGCGACCCGGAGCTCGTACCCCTCGGTGGTGACCGAGGTCGTCCCGGACACGTCGTGGACGCGGAGGCTGCCCCGGGCCGTCGCGGTGACCGTGGCAGCTCCGACGGTGGTCGACCCGGTCAGGGTCGCGGAGTAGGTGCCGTCGCCGTGGTCGGTCACCGGCCCGACGGACTGGGCCGGGTCGGTGCTGTCGAAGAGCACCTCCAGCGCCGGAACCTTGGTGCCGTCCGCAAGGGTGGCGGTCGCGGTGACCGTGGTCGAGTCCTCGCCGGTCGAGACGAGCGTGGCGTCGGCGACGCCGACGGCGACCTGGGTCACCGGTCCGGCGTCGTAGCTGATGGTCACGCCCGAGGCGACGGTGCGGTCGGCGAGGGAGATCGTGCCGCCGTCCGGCACCAGGCTGGAACCGCCACCACCGCCTGCTCCGTAGTACTGGCCGGTGCCACCCCCGCCACCGCCGTAGACGCCGCCGCCCCCGCCACCGCCACCGCGGAACGGCGCTCCGACGTAGCGAGCGGCACCACCGGCGCCGTACGTGCCGGCGTTGCCGTTGCCCCGGCCGGGGTTGACGTAGGAGCTGTCGACGCCACCCGCGCCGCCGGCGGTCTCGCTGGCCGCACGGCCTCCGCCCGAGGTCCCGCGGACCCCGGCGTAGTCGGGCGCCGACGCGCCCGCGTCCCCGCCGGCCAGATCGACGTTGGTGGTGCCGTCGGCGGTGAGGCCGGCCCCGCCGCCGCCCGCGGCGACCACCAGCCGGGAGGCCAGGGCCGAGCACCCGGTGTCGGACTGACCGCAGGTGCGCACGTCGGTGGCGCCGCCACCGCCGGAGGCGGTCGCCGTGCTGCTGGCGACCGGCTGGCCGCCGCCGTTCCAACCGGCCCCGCCGGCGAAGCCGCCGCCGCCGACCCGGACGTGGAGGCGGTCGCCCGGCTCGACCGACAGCTCGGCCGTGACCCGGGCGGCCCGCCCGCCGCCGGTGGTCGGGTCCACCGCCCCGACGGCACCACCGGGAGCGCCGACCGCCACGACCTCGAGCTCGTGGATGCCGTCGGGGACGACGAAGAGCTGCTCGGCGCCGATGTAGGAGAACGTCACCGTGCTCGCGATCGCCCGCTCGGCGGGGAGGTACGTCGGGTCGGCCGCTGC